>NZ_CP109445.1:3062500-3755000 GCF_036227245.1 Streptomyces sp. NBC_01477 | reverse complement strand
TGTGAAGTCATGGCGCCAGCCGTGGTGGAGTCGTCGTTGAAATACCACTCTGGTCGTGCTGGATGTCTAACCTCGGTCCGTGATCCGGATCAGGGACAGTGTCTGGTGGGTAGTTTAACTGGGGCGGTTGCCTCCTAAAGGGTAACGGAGGCGCCCAAAGGTTCCCTCAGCCTGGTTGGCAATCAGGTGTTGAGTGTAAGTGCACAAGGGAGCTTGACTGTGAGACTGACGGGTCGAGCAGGTACGAAAGTAGGGACTAGTGATCCGGCGGTGGCTTGTGGAAGCGCCGTCGCTCAACGGATAAAAGGTACCCCGGGGATAACAGGCTGATCTTCCCCAAGAGTCCATATCGACGGGATGGTTTGGCACCTCGATGTCGGCTCGTCGCATCCTGGGGCTGGAGTCGGTCCCAAGGGTTGGGCTGTTCGCCCATTAAAGCGGTACGCGAGCTGGGTTTAGAACGTCGTGAGACAGTTCGGTCCCTATCCGCTGCGCGCGTAGGAGTCTTGAGAAGGGCTGTCCCTAGTACGAGAGGACCGGGACGGACGAACCTCTGGTGTGCCAGTTGTCCTGCCAAGGGCATGGCTGGTTGGCTACGTTCGGGAGGGATAACCGCTGAAAGCATCTAAGCGGGAAGCCTGCTTCGAGATGAGGGCTCCCACCCACTTGATGGGGTAAGGCTCCCAGTAGACGACTGGGTTGATAGGCCGGATGTGGAAGCCTCGTAAGGGGTGGAGCTGACCGGTACTAATAGGCCGAGGGCTTGTCCTCAGTTGCTCGCGTCCACTGTGTGGTTCTGAAACAACCAGCCACCACACACCCGTATCACATTGTGATGTCTGGGTGGTGGTGTGTGTTTCATGGTGTTTCGGTGGTCATAGCGTTAGGGAAACGCCCGGTTACATTCCGAACCCGGAAGCTAAGCCTTTCAGCGCCGATGGTACTGCAGGGGGGACCCTGTGGGAGAGTAGGACACCGCCGAACAATTATTAGAAAGCCCCGCCCCCGAGGTCACCTCGGGGCGGGGCTTTTTTGCGTTGGCCGGCCACTGCTGGCCCAGCTGACCGTCCGCAATGGTCTGGACCTGTGAGCGGCGCGGCGGCTAGCATGCGAGCGACATCGCACCACCTCCCGCGACATCTGGCGCTAAGTCAGCATGTCTCTGCGCAAAGGAGTTGGCACGTGAAAAGACGTATCGGACTGTTCGCCGCTGTTGTCGCCGCGGTCGTGGTTCCCCTCGGCGCCGCCTCGGCCGCCGGCGCGAGTCAGGAGTTCCCCCACCTGGCGGGCGTGTACCGCAGTTACGCCGACTGCCAGACCGCAGGGCAGGCCGGCTACGCGTTGTGGGGCCCGGTCTTCCAGTGCACCGCCGGCCAGGACGGATGGGTCTACCTCTACACCCACTGACCGCGGTCCGTACCCGTTCCGGGCGTCCTTTCGCGAGGGCGTCCGGCACCGGCGCGCAGGCGTCCGAATCCGGTCCGGCGGGTCCCGTCTACAGTGGGGCGATGTCATACGACCTGGTCATCTTCGACAACGACGGCGTCCTTGTGGACAGTGAGCGGATGTCCAACCTCATCCTGGCGGAGTGCCTGACCGAGGCCGGATATCCGACCAGCTTCGATGATTCGGTGAGGGACTTCATGGGCGCCGCCATGCACCGTGTGCACGATGTGGTGCGGGAGCGGCACGGGGAGAGCCTGCCCGAAGGTTTTGACGCCGGGTATCACGAAAGGGTCTTCGCGGCGTTCGAGGCGGAGTTGGAGCCGGTCGCCGGGGTCGCGCTCGTGCTGGACAAGCTCGCGGCGGACGGGGTGGCGTACTGCCTGGCGTCGTCCGGGGGGCATGAGCGGATCAGGGTCGCGCTGCGGAAGACCGGGCTCTACGAGAAGTTCGGGGAGCAGCGGATCTTCTCGGCGCAGGACGTGGGACGGGGGAAGCCGGCGCCGGACCTCTTCCTGTATGCCGCCCGCACCATGGGCGTGGCGCCCGAGCGGTGTGCCGTCGTGGAGGACAGCGGGCTGGGGGTCGCGGCGGCGCTGGCGGCCGGGATGGATGTGTACGGCTACACCGCGATGACGCCGGCCGCGAAGCTCAAGGACGCGACCGCGCTGTTCGGGAGCATGACCGAGCTGCCCGACCTGCTCCTGCGCTGACCGTCACGGATCCGGGCCGGCCCGCAGCGGCCTCCGCGACGGCCCCGCGCCCGCCCCCCGCACGCGACCCCCGCGGCTGACCGCGGGCCGGTCCCGGGCTGATCGCGGGGCTGATCCCGGCCCGAAACGCGGTGCGTCCCGGCCGTGACTCACGATCGTGACTCCGTGCACCTACTCATCCGTAGCTTTCGCGTCTACCGTGCTCGCTTATGGACGACGCTCGCCCGCAGACCCTGCGGCACGGCCGAGCCGCCCTCGCGGTCAGCTTCTTCGCGCAGGGGGCGCTCTTCGCTTTGCTGGTGACCCGGATTCCGGCGATCCAGGACCGCTACGGGATCAGTGACGGGCTGCTGCCGGTGTTCCTGGCCGCGGTGCCCATCCTGGCGGGGCTCGGCAGTGTCGGGACCGAGCAGCTGGTCAAGCGGGTGCGGCCCAGCGTCGTCCTGCGCTGGGTGCAGCCGGTGGTCGCGCTGGTGCTGCTCGTCCTGGGCGCCGGGGACCGGATGTGGATCGCGGCGGTGGCGCTGGCGCTGTTCGGGGTGTGCGTCGGCGGGCTCGACGCGTCGATGAACATGCTCGGGGTGAGCCTCCAGCGGGAGTACGGCCGCAGCATCATGCTGGGCTTCCACGCCGCGTACAGCCTGGGCGGGATCATCGGGGCTTCGCTGGCCTGGTCGGGGGCGCACTGGCACATCTCGCTGGTGGCGCTGTACGGGCCCGTGGTGCTGGTGCTGATCCCGCTGACGCTGGCGGCGAGCCGCCGGTACCGGGACGCGGCCGACGCCCGGCTGGAGGGCGCGCCGAAGGAGACGCAGCCGGTGGTGATGCGGCTGCTGATGCCGCTCTGCCTGGTGATGGCGTTCGCGTACATCGGCGACTCGACGGTCTCCAACTGGAGCGCGAAGTATCTGCAGGACACCCTGCACAGCTCGGAGCAGCTGTCGACGGTCCCCTACGCCGTCTACATGGTGACGACGCTGATCGGCCGCTCGGTGGGCGACTTCGGGGTGCGGCGGTTCGGCGCGGCGGCCGTGGTGCGGCTGGGGGCGGTCGTGGCGATGGCGGGCTTCGCGGTGGTGGCGGTGGCGCCAGGGGCGTGGGTGGGCATGCTCGGCTTCACGCTGCTGGGCTTCGGGCTGTGCGTGATCGTGCCGCAGACCTTCGCGGCGGCGGGGCGGATGTTCCCGGGGGCGTCGGACACGGCCATCGCGCGGCTGAACGTCTTCAACTACGTCGGATTCCTGGTGGGCTCGCCGCTGGTGGGGGCGCTGGGCGATGCGTGGAGCTACCGGGGGGCGATGATCGTGCCCATGGTGCTGGTGGGGGCGACGCTGCATTACGCCAGGTCCTTCTCCGCCGGGCCCGCCGGGTACGGTGTCGGCCATGAGCGGCCGAGCACAGTTGATGTGGGATGAGCGGGTCACCGGTTACGACTTCGGCCCCGGGCATCCGATGGACCCGGTGCGGCTCTCGCTCACCCGGGATCTGATGCGGGCGCTCGGGCTCGACCCGGCACTGACAGTGGTGGCGGCGCCGCCCGCGGGGGACTCGACGCTGACACTGGTGCACGACGCGGACTATGTGGCGGCGGTACGCCGGGCGTCGCAGGAGCAGGAGCAGGCCGTCGTACCGGCGGCGTACCGGGCCTACGCCTCGTACGGGCTGGGGACGGACGACAATCCGGTCTTCCCGCGGATGCACGAGGTCTCGGCGCTGATCGCCGGGCAGTCGGTCGCGGCGGCGGAGGCGGTATGGCGCGGCGAGGTGGCGCACGCGGTGAATTTCGCCGGCGGGCTGCACCATGCGATGCCCGGGTCCGCGGCGGGCTTCTGCGTCTACAACGACCCGGCCCTCGCGGTGGCGCGGCTGCTGGAGCTGGGCGCGGAGCGGGTCGCGTACGTCGATGTGGACGTCCACCACGGCGACGGGGTGCAGACGGCGTTCTGGGACGATCCGCGGGTGCTGACGATCTCGCTGCACGAGCATCCGCGGACGCTCTTCCCGCACACCGGCTGGCCGGAGGAGACCGGGGGCCCTGCGGCCGAGGGCGGGGCGGTGAATGTGGCGCTGCCGGCCGGGACGGGTGACGCGGGCTGGCTGCGGGCCTTCCACGCGGTGGTGCCCGAGCTGCTGGCCGCCTTCCGGCCGCAGGTGCTGGTGAGCCAGCACGGAGCCGATACGCACGTGGAGGACCCGCTGGCGCACCTGGCGGTGTCGCTGGACGCCCAGCGGGTGGTGGCCGAGGCGTGCCACGCGCTGGCGCACGAGCACGCGGCGGGGCGCTGGGTGGCGCTCGGCGGCGGAGGCTACGCGGTCGCCGACGTGGTGCCGCGGACGTGGACGCATCTGGTCGCCATCGCGGCGGGTGTGCCGCTGCCGCCGGAGACGCCGGTGCCGGAGGAGTGGCGGCACGAGGTCTACGCCCGTACCGGGCAGCCTGCGCCGCTGCGGATGACGGACGGCTGCGAGCCGCGCTGGAAGGGCTTCGAGGAGGCCGGCTACGACCCGGCCGACCGGCTCGACCAGGCGGTCCTGGCGACCCGGCGGGCGGTCTTCCCGCTGCACGGGCTGCTGCCGTGACGCGGCGGCGTACGGCCGGTGCCCGGTCCGCGGGATACCTGTAGGGTGAATTCGGCGGTTTCCGCCCGCCGTGGGCGGGTTGGGCCGGGACGATCATGCTGTGGTGAGTGTCGGCGCGCTGCGCGCGCATCTGGTGGCGGCCGGGCTGGCCGGGCTGACCGCGACGCCGCGGGAGAAGAGCCTGGCGAGCTACCGGCTGTTCGCGGCGCGCGATCCGCGGCTGACGCTGGGGCTCGACCCGGAGGGCGCGTGGACGGCCCCGGACCTGCTGCGGCTGATGGCGGACCGGTGCGGGGTGTCCCCCGACCCGGAGCGGACGACGGGCTTCGACGTGATCGACCCGGACTGCACGGTGGCGGCGCTCGACGCGTTCGCTGAGCGGCTCGCGAGGGCCGCGTGTGACCGCATTCCGGTGCTCTTGGGCACAGGACATCCACACCGCCTCCTTGGTTTCTACGCATCTTTGGCCGCGGCTCTCTCGGCGGCGGGATGTGTCGTCCTCACCCCCGCGTATGGGCGTGATGTGGACGTGCCCACGCAGTTCGGCGTACGCCGCCATCATTTGTGGTACGTCGGCGGGGTCGCGGTCGTCCGGCCGGTGGTCACGGAGGGTGAGGAGCCGCCGGTCGAGGCCGGTGCGCACACCCACTCGCCACTGCCGGTCAGGGTGGCTCTCGCGGCGGCTGCCGAACAGGGCGGAAAGCTGCCGGGGCTGGTCGTCGGCGACCACGGATTCGTATGCGGCGCAGGTCAGTTGGGCATCGAGGCGATCGGCCTGGCGGACTCCGACGACCCGGCCGTATTCGTTGCCGAGGCGGAGGGCAGCGTAGCGGTCGCGGTGCCCGTCGACGACACCGTCCGGTCCGATTACTACCGGCCATTGACGCGCTACGTACTCAAACAGGCCTGGCTGTCACAGTAGTCAACCATTGGCAACTCCTCTTCCCCACTCACCACATGCGCCCCTAATCTGGGGGGGAGCGCACACGCCGCTTTGAGTCGCCGGAGGGGAAGCCGGTGCCCGGCGTGTGCGGAAGGTTCAGGTGTGACATGACTGCTACAGAAACCCGACCTCTCAACGAGGTCGTTTTCCTCACCGTCGCCGAAGTGGCGGCGGTGATGCGGGTGTCGAAGATGACCGTGTACCGACTGGTGCACAGCGGCCATCTGCCGGCGATTCGCGTGGGCCGTTCGTTCCGGGTTCCGGAGCAGGCCGTCCACGAGTACCTGCGGGAGTCCTACGTGGGGGTGGAATCTGCCTGAGAAGGCCCTGACGGGCAGACGACCGTCCGCGTGGGCCTCGTTTATGTCCGTCCGCTCCGGACGGGTAGGCTTGGCCGACGTAGGTCGTGTGGGCTCGGACGCCCCGCACCGAGTGAAACCGAAGCGAGGGTAGTCGTGGGCTCTGTCATCAAGAAGCGGCGTAAGCGTATGGCCAAGAAGAAGCACCGCAAGCTGCTGAAGCGGACGCGTGTTCAGCGCCGCAACAAGAAGTAAGCGGGCGACTTTTCCGCCGCACTTCCTGCCCTCCCGCACCGCCTCCCGGCGGTGCGGGAGGGCAGTGGCATGTCCGGGGCGCGCCCGGGTGTCCGGGGTGCAACGGCTGCATGTCGGGGGGCGCGCGGGGGAGGCGCAGAGGATACGGTGCGGGTATTCCCCGAGGAAGGCGCTGAACCGTGGGCGTGGGCAAGGTGGTGCTCGTCACAGGCGCCGCGCGGCAGCTCGGCGGCCGGTTCGTCCGGCGGATCCAGCACGACCCCGAGGTCGAGCGGGTCGTCGCCGTCGACGTGGTGCCGCCGGAGCACGGACTGGGCGGCGCGGAATTCGTCAGGGCCGACATCCGGCAGCCGATGATCGCCAAGGTGCTGGCACAGCACTCGGTCGACACCGTCGTGCACCTGGACGTCAGCGGCACCCCGCTGGGCTCCGGCGGCCGGACGCAGGCCAAGGAGACCAACGTCATCGGCACCATGCAGCTGCTCGGTGCCTGCCAGAAGGCGCCGACCGTACGGCGGCTGGTCGTCAAGTCCACCACCAGCGTCTACGGCTCCGCGCCGCGCGACCCCGCGGTCTTCCGCGAGACGACCCCGGTGAAGTCGCTGCCCAGCGGCGGCTTCGCGAAGGACGCCGTCGAGGTCGAGGGATACGTACGCGGCTTCGCCCGCCGCCGCCCGGACGTCGCGGTCGCGGTGCTGCGCTTCGCGAACATCCTCGGGCCCAACGCGGACACCCCGCTCGCGGAGTTCTTCGCGCTGCCCGTACTGCCGACGGTCTTCGGCTACGACCCGCGGCTGCAGTTCGTGCACGAGGACGACGTCCTGGCCGTCACGGTGCTGGCCGCGCTCGAACCCCGCCGCGGCACCCTCAACAGCGGCACCTTCAACATCGCGGGCGACGGGGTGCTGCTGCTGTCGCAGACCGCCAGGCGGCTCGGCAAGCCCACCGTGCCGGTGCTGCTGCCCGCGGTCACCTGGATCGGCCAGGTGCTGCGGACCGCCGGCGTCACGGACTTCGCGCCCGAGCAGATCCGGCTGCTCACGCACGGCCGGGTGGTGGACACCGCGCAGATGCGTGACACGCTCGGATTCGTACCGACCTACACCACCGCCGAGACCTTCCACGACTTCGCCCGCGGCCACGGCCCCGGGCTGCTGCCCCCGGCCCGGCTGGCCGCGGCGGTCGACCGGCTGGCCGGGGCAGTGCCGCCCGCGGCGGGCGGCACGCGGACGGGGGCGCGGCGGTGACCGGCAGCGCTTCGGGTGCCTCGGACACCTCAGGAGAAGGAGCAGGGACCATGGCCGATGCCAAGGTGATCCCGTTCGACGAGGACTCGCGCGGCAGGCGCGGCTCCGGGCGCTCCCGGGCGCCGCGCGGCCGTACGCCCGCGGCGGGCAAGGCGGCGGACGGCCTGCAGCCGCCGCTGGCCGCGGTGTCGGCGGACGGGACCGTACCGCCGCCGCCGGGGATCCCCGCGCAGGCCGACGGGGGCCGTCCCGGCCCCGGGGCGGCCTCCGGGCAGGAAGGGGCCGCCGCCCGGCCCGGGGACCTCGGCGGGGCGCTCGCGGGCGTCGCCGACCGCGTCCTGGGCGGCGACTGGGAGCGCAAGGTCGCCTCGGGGCTGGCCTTCCTGCGGCGCCGGGTCACCGGGGACTACGAGGTCGACGAATTCGGCTACGACGCCGAGCTGACCGACCAGGTGCTGATGTCGCTGCTGCGGCCGATGTTCGGGGCGTACTTCCGCGTCGAGGTCCGCGGTATCGAGAACATCCCCGCGGAAGGGGGCGCGCTGGTCGTCTCCAACCACTCCGGCACACTGCCGCTGGACGGTCTGATGACCCAGGTCGCCGTCCACGACCACCACCCCGCCGGGCGCCATCTGCGGCTGCTCGCCGCCGACCTGGTCTTCATGCTCCCGCTGGTCAACGAACTGGCCCGCAAGCTCGGCCACACGCTGGCCTGCGCGGAGGACGCGGAGGTCCTGCTGGAGCGCGGCGAGGTCGTCGGGGTGATGCCCGAGGGCTTCAAGGGCCTCGGGAAGCCCTTCTCCGACCGCTACAAGCTCCAGCGCTTCGGGCGGGGCGGTTTCGTGGCGACGGCGCTCAAGACGAAGGTGCCGATCGTGCCGTGCTCCGTGGTGGGGGCGGAGGAGATCTACCCGATGGTCGGGAACTCCCGCACGGCGGCGCGGCTGCTGGGCCTGCCCTACTTCCCGCTCACCCCGACCTTCCCCTGGCTGGGGCCCGCGGGCCTGGTCCCGCTCCCCACGAAGTGGGTGATCCAGTTCGGCGAGCCCATCGCGACGGACGGCTACCCGCCGGAGGCGGCGGAGGACCCGATGCTGGTCTTCAACCTGACGGACCAGGTCCGGGAGACGATTCAGCACACGCTGTACGAACTCCTGGTCCAACGCCGGTCCGTCTTCTTCTGACGCAACGTGCCGGTTCGCCGCGCCCCCGCCGGGGACCCTCTGCGGAAGAGGGCACCCACCAGGGGCGCGAGGAGCTGCGCGCTCACCCCCAGGCAGGGAGGGTCCGGGGACGTCCCCGGGTGGCAGGACGTGCGGACCCCCCTCAGGACCAGCCGTCAGCCCTCATCATCGGTGGTCGTCCCCAGGCCGAGGCCCGGGAGGAGGCCGGGGAGGAGCGGGGGCAGGGTGACGGAGTGGTCGGACGGGGCCGAGGGGCTGGGCGAACCCGGGGTGGGCAGCGCGGGAAGCGGCCCGAGCGGATTCGTACCGCCGATCAGCCCGCCGCCCGGCGTACCCGACGGCGACGGCGTGGCACTCTGCCCACCGGTGCCGCCCTGCCCGGGCGTGGCCGAGGACGAGGTGGACGGCGCCGACGACGTACCGGCGGACGGGCCGGAGCCCGCGGAACCGGAGCCGTCGTGCCCGTGCTCGCCCTTCTTCGGCTTCGGCAGCAGGTCCTGCAGCGGCGCGACCTCCTGGTCTATGGCGTCGAAGACCGAGGAGACCTGCTCCGACACGTCGGTGAGCTGGCTGGGCAGCTTGCCCCGCAGATCGCTCCAGCCCTGCCGGTGGCCCGCCGTGAAGGAGTTCAGCGTCTCGATCGGCTGGATCGAGCCGTCGTCCTGATAGGCCTGGCTGAGCAGCCGGTGGCCCTCCGCGGCCTCCTGCTGCATGCCGGACAGGGCCTTGCGCACCTCGGAGACGGATTCGTCGTCGAGCGGCCCGCCACGGCCGCGTTCCATGAGGCGGCGGGCCTCCTGGAGGCGGGTGGAGGCCATGTCGAGGTAGACCTTGCCCCGGGAGGCGTCACCGCTGGCCATGTCGAGCTTGAGGTCTTCCATGCCGCGCTTGAGGCCGTAGAGGGTGTCGCCGGGCAGCGCGTTGGTGCTGGCCGCGGCGACCCCGCCGAAGGCGCCGGCGGCGACGCCCACGGTGAGGCCGCCGACGGCGAGCCGGCGGGAGAGCCGGCTGCGCGGGGTGAGCCGGCGCAGCCGATGGCTGCCCTGGCCTTCCTTGCGCTGTTCCGGCACCCGGGGGGTGACCGGGAAGCTGCCGTCCGCGAGCGCCTGCTCCATCGCGGCGATCAGCTGTGCGCGTTGCACGGTCTTGCGCTCGGGGTCGAGCGCGGGCCGCGGCTGTTCCGCGAGCGTCGAGGCGAGCGCCAGCAGCGCGGCCTGCTCGGGGTCGGCGTGCCGGGCCGCGGCATGGCTGCCGTGCGCGCCGGGCGTGCCCTGCTGCCGCCCTGCCTCGGCGGTGTCCTCCTGGACGGCCGCGTCCTCAAGGGCTTGGGCGAAGGCGTTCGCCCGGCGGTGTGCCGTTGCCTGTCCGATCACGGGCGGCACCTCCTCTCGTCATCCACACTCGACTCCCCGTGCCGCGGGTGGGTTGCGCTGCCTGCCCCCATGCACCCGATCGGGTGAAGCGCGGCGGGCGTGGCCCGGCACAAAGTTGTCTGCATGTGAAGCAACGAGTGTCGCTCCAGTTGGGTTACGC
This sequence comes from Streptomyces sp. NBC_01477, assembly GCF_036227245.1. Classification (GTDB taxonomy): domain Bacteria; phylum Actinomycetota; class Actinomycetes; order Streptomycetales; family Streptomycetaceae; genus Actinacidiphila. Next base: position 3,744,803 of record NZ_CP109445.1, on the reverse strand, counting down.
AGGTGTGATGATCGTGCGGCGCCACCGAGGTCTCACCTCGCGTCGTCGGGCAGGAGTCTGGCCAGCGTACGCACAGCGCGGTACTGGAGGGTCTTGATCGCGCCTTCGTTCTTGCCCATCACACGGGCGGTCTCGGCCACCGACAGGCCTTGCAGGAAGCGCAGGGTGACGCATTCCTGCTGCTGCGGGTTGAGCTTGCGCACGGCGGTGAGCAGCGCCTCGTTGGACAGCGACTCCAGGACGGAGTCCTCGGGGCTGCGCTCGACCTCGTTGGCGTCGAGCATTTCGCCGGTGGTCACTTCCAGCCGGAAACGGCTCGACTTGAAGTGGTCGGCGACCAGATTCCGGGCGATCGTGACCAGCCACGCGCCGAAATCGCGGCCCTGCCAGGTGAAGGTGCCGATTCTGCGCAGGGCGCGCAGGAACGTCTCACTGGTCAGGTCCTCGGCCGTGGCCTTGGATCCGACCCGGTAGTAGATGTAGCGGTAGACGGTGTCGCTGTAGTGGTCGTACAGCCGGCCGAAGGCCTCCGTCTCGCCGTCCTGGGCGCGTTCGACCAGGTCCATCATCCGGCCGGAGTCGGTGTCGGAGGCGGGGCGGCGGGCCTGGGCGCCAGGGGCGGCGCCGTTCGAACCTGCCGCGCCCGAGCTGTTGCGGGTGCGTCTGCCTGCGGCTGTGCTGACTTCGGCCAGCGCGTACGCCGGACCGGGGACGGTGGGACCTGACGTGGCGAGGGTGGGCCGGGCGTACGCGGGGACTGTGCGCATCAGTCGGTCGAGCACCAGTGCGCGCAACGCAGCCAGGCCGGAGGTGTCAACCCCGTCGTGTGGGTACACGGGACTCCCAGAGGCAGAACTTCCATCACGTGCAGTACGGGACCGTTCACCCGTCGTGGCGACGCGTGGGTTCCGGATTGCGTCTGAGGAGAATAACGCTTCGTACAGGCGACGCTACACCGAGTTGCGCAAATCGCCGTTTGCGCCACTTCCTGTACGGAATGAGGATCGACCAATTATCGAACGGCCGACCCTTGTTGACCACTTTCGTTCGTGAACAGCTCGCACAGAGGCCGTGTTGTGACCGTGTGCGTGCCGGACGAGCCGTATGGGCCGCGTGGGCCGCCGGGGATCGTACGGGCCGGGGCGCGGCTCTACCGGCGGCGCGCCGCCGTCACTTGCGGCGGCGGTGGATCGCGACGGCCGCGGCGGTGCCGCCCGCGACCGCGCCCATGCCCGCGGCGGCCGGAATGCCGATCCGCGCGGCCTTGCGCCCGGTGCGGTAGTCGCGCAGCCGCCAGCCCTTGGCGCGGGCGTGCTTGCGCAGCCGGGCGTCGGGGTTGATCGCGTAGGGGTGGCCGACCAGCGACAGTATCGGGATGTCGTTGTGCGAGTCGCTGTACGCGGCGCACAGCGACAGGTCCAGGTCCTCCGCCGCCGCCAGCGCGCGTACCGCCTCGGCCTTCGCCGGGCCGTGCAGCGGCTCGCCGACCAGCCGGCCGGTGTAGACGCCGTCGACCGACTCCGCGACCGTGCCGAGCGCGCCGGTCAGGCCCAGCCGGCGGGCGATGATCGTGGCCGTCTCCAGGGGCGCGGCCGTGACCAGCCACACCCGCTGGCCCGCGTCCAGGTGCGCCTGCGCCAGGGCGCGGGTACCGGGCCAGATCTTCTCCGCCATGTACTCGTCGTAGATCTCCTCGCCGATGGACATCAGTTCCTCGACGCGGTGCCCCTTGACGATCGACAGCGCGCTGTCGCGGGCGTCCTGCATGTGCTCGGGGTCCTCGGCGCCGGCCATCCGGAAGTACGCCTGCTGCCAGGCGAAGCGCAACAGGTCGCGGGTGTCGAAGAAATGCCGCTTGTACAGGCCGCGGCCGAAGTGGAACAGCGCGGCGCCCTGCATCACGGTGTTGTCCAGGTCGAAGAACGCGGCGGCCCGCGGGTCGCCCGCCACCGGGAAGGCGGACTCCGCTTCCGGGTCCTGCGGTTCTTCCGTTTCCTTCGCGGCGGTTTCGGGCCGGGGCTTCGTCGCGAGCGCCGCTTCCGCGGCGGCTGCGGCGGCCTCGCCGGCCACGACACTCCGCTGCGTGGCGGACTGCCTGCGGGGGGTGAGCCATCTGAGAGCGGCCATAACGCGAGCATAACCACCCTGTGGGGCATGGCAGGTTCGGCCACGATGCGGGTACGTGAACCGCGGGCGTCACAATGTGCGGTATGACGAGTGCGAGGACCGTGACGCTGATCGGGAAGCCGGGATGTCATCTGTGCGATGACGCTCGCGCTGTGGTGGAGAAGGTCGCCGCCGCGACCGGGGCTGTCCTGGTCGAGCAGGACATCACTCAGGACGAGGAGTTGTACCGGCGGTACTGGGAGCAGATTCCTGTTGTCCTGGTGGACGGGGAGCAGCACACGTTCTGGCGCGTCGACGAGCTTCGCCTGCGGCGAGCTTTGGCTGTCTGACCGGGCGCACCCCCACGCCGCTGGGTTTCCGGCCCCGGCCCCGCCCCGGCCCCCGGTGCGCTGGCCGTGCGGCCGTCTGACGGCTGGCGGCGCCCCCCGCAGGGGCGCGGGGAACGGCGCGCTCATCCCCCACTCACCGTCGTGTGCGGACGGACCGCCCCGGGAGCGCGGGGAACGGCGCGCTCAGCCCACCACCCACGCGCGGGTCGTCACCGGCCCGGAGGGGCTGTTCGGTCCGATCCGGACCACCGGCCGGTGGCGGGCTGGTCGCGCGGTTCCCCGCGCCCCTGGTGCACCCCCCTTGCCGAAGAGGCGCCGCCAGAGCCCCCGCGCCCGGGGGAAGCGCACCCGCCGACGCAGCGGCAGGCTCAGTCCCGCGCCACCCGATCGGGTAGGATCGGTGGCGTTTTGTGCGGCCGGGGGCGATGTGTGAGGAGAGTGCCGATGCCCTCGGTGAAAGGACCCGCGGAAAGCGGCTGCGGGCCCTCGGTGAGCGGCGCCGAGGCAAGCGGCCACGTGCCCTCGGGGGAAGGAGTCGCCGCCGGCGGCTACGTCGTGGTGGACGTCGAGGCGACCGGGTCGTCCTCGCGCCGGCACCGGGTCATCGAGCTGGCGGTCCTGCTGCTGGACCGCGATCTGGCGCCCGAGGGCGAGTTCACGACCCTCGTGGATCCGCAGGGCCCGGTCGGGCCGACCCACATCCACGGCATCGAGCCCGGGCACATCCGCGGCGCCCCGCGCTTCGCGGGCATCGCCGCCCGGCTGCTGACGCTGCTGCGCGGCCGCGTACTGGTCGGGCACAACGTCGGGTGCGACCGGGCGTTCCTGGCCGCCGAATACGCCCGGGTCGGGGTGCGGCTGCCCGCCGTGCCCGAGGTGTGCACGATGCGGATGGCCGCCGACCGCCGCCGCGACGACCCGGTGCCGTACGGACTGTCGCTGCGCGCGTGCGTACAGGCGCTGGGTGTGACCGGCTGGACCCCGCACACCGCGCTCGGCGACGCCCGCGCGGCAGCGGCGCTTTTCAGCCACTTTGTGGCGCAGTCCCGAGCCACCGCCGGTGGCGCGGGCGCCGCGGACGCCGCCGGTCTGGAGCGGCGGTTGTTGCAGGCGGCAGGTGTTCGCTGGCCCGAGGCCCCCGTTCCGCCGACGGCCACCACCACGCTCTGGAAGCACCGCAGCAACGATTCGTCACGGCGAAGCGTGCCCAATGTCCGTAATGGGAGTGCGTGATGCCCATCACTTCCGCCGGGCAAAACGGACACCATCTTTGTGCACGCGTTCACAAAGACATAGCCTGGCGTGCACGGGGCGGCCCCAAAGGCCGTGGTCGCCCTCAGCCCAGCTCTACCCGCAGGAGCACCGTGGCAACTGGCCGATCGCACCGACCGGCGACTCGCAGCCGAGGGATTCCCGAGGCCACCGTCGCCAGGCTTCCGCTGTACCTGCGGGCGCTGACCGCTCTGTCCGAGCGCTCCGTGCCCACCGTGTCCTCGGAGGAGCTCGCCGCCGCGGCCGGGGTCAACTCGGCCAAGCTGCGCAAGGACTTCTCCTATCTCGGCTCGTACGGGACCAGGGGCGTCGGCTACGACGTCGAATACCTCGTCTACCAGATCAGCCGTGAGCTGGGCCTCACCCAGGACTGGCCGGTCGTCATCGTCGGTATCGGCAACCTCGGCGCCGCCCTCGCCAATTACGGCGGGTTCGCCTCCCGCGGCTTCCGCGTCGCGGCCCTGCTCGACGCGGACGCGTCGCTGGCCGGGCGGCTGGTCGCGGGACTGCCGGTGCGGCACATCGACGAGCTGGAAGCGATCGTCGCCGACAACCAGGTGTCGATCGGGGTCATCGCGACCCCGGCGGGCGCCGCACAGGAGGTCACCGACCGGCTGGTCAACGCCGGGGTGACCTCGATCCTCAACTTCGCCCCCACCGTGCTGTCGGTGCCGGACGGCGTGGACGTACGCAAGGTCGATCTGTCCATCGAACTGCAGATCCTCGCGTTCCACGAGCAGCGCAAGGCCGGTGAAGGGCGCCAGGAGCCCGACGGGGACGTACCCGCCGTGATGCCCGCATGAGTCTGCTGGTTGTCGGACTGTCGCATCGCAGCGCGCCGGTGAGCGTGCTGGAGCGGGCCGCGCTCACCGAGGACGCGCGGGCCAAGCTGCTCCTGGACACGCTTGCCGCCGAGCCCGCGAGCGAGGCGGTGGCGCTGTCCACCTGCAACCGCATCGAGCTGTACGCCGACGTGGACAAATTCCACGCGGGCGTCGCCGAGCTGTCCACGCTGCTGGCCCAGCACAGCGGTGTCGGCCTCGACGAGCTGACCCCGTACCTGTACGTGCACTACGAGGACCGGGCCGTCCACCACCTGCTGTCGGTGGCCTGCGGGCTGGACTCGATGGTCGTCGGCGAGGGCCAGATCCTCGGCCAGATCAAGGACGCGCTCGCGGTCGGCCAGGAGCTGCACACCGCGGGGCGGCTGCTCAACGACCTCTTCCAGCAGGCCCTGCGGGTCGGCAAGCGCGCCCACTCCGAGACCGGCATCGACCGGGCGGGCCAGTCGCTGGTCACCTTCGGCCTGGCCCAGCTCGCCCCCGCGACCGGCCCCCTCGCGGGCAAGCGGGCGCTGGTGGTGGGCGCCGGCTCCATGTCGTCGCTGGCCGCCGCCACACTGGCCCGCGCCGGGGTCGACCGGCTGACGATCGCCAACCGTACGACCGACCGCGCCGTCCGGCTGGCCCGGCTGCTCACCGAGCAGGGCGCCGACGCCCGCGCGGTGACCATGGCCGAGCTGGGCCGCGCGCTCGCCGACGCCGACATCGTGGTGTCCTGTACCGGCTCCACCGGCCTGGTGCTCACCGTGGAGGACCTGCGGGCGGCCGGTCCGCTGGCCGTACTGGACCTGGCGATGCCGCGGGACGTCGACCCGGCCGCGCACGACCTCGACGGTGTGCACCTGGCCGACATAGAGTCGCTGGCCGCCGCGTCCGCCGACGCCCCGATGGCCGCCGACGTGGACGCCGTCCAGGCGATCGTCGCGGAGGAGGTCGCCGCCTTCGGCGCCGCCCAGCGCGCCGCGCGGATCACCCCGACCGTGGTGGCGCTGCGCGCCATGGCCGCCGATGTCGTTGCGGGTGAACTTTCCCGGCTCGACGGTAGGCTGCCCGGTCTGGACGACAAGGAACGCGCGGAGATCACCCAGACCGTGCGCCGCGTCGTCGACAAGCTCCTGCACGCCCCGACCGTGCGGGTCAAGCAGCTCGCGGGCGAGCCCGGCGGCGCCGGGTACGCCGACGCGCTGCGAGAACTCTTCGACCTCGACCCGCAGGCGGTCGCCGCCGTCAGCCGGGCCGAAACCCGGCCTCCGGCCGTGGGGCAGAACCGAATCGAGGCTGGCTGATGACCAAGGCGGTACCTGAGGGGCGCCCCGCTGGCGGCGCACTCCGGCTGGGAACGCGGAAGAGCAAACTGGCGATGGCCCAGTCCGGCATGGTCGCCGACCAGGTCCGGCAGCTCACCGGACGGGACGTCGAACTGGTCGAGATCACCACCTACGGCGACATCTCCCGGGAGAGCCTGGCCCAGATCGGCGGCACCGGCGTCTTCGTCTCGGCGCTGCGCGACGCGCTGCTCGCCGGGGACATCGACTTCGCCGTGCACAGCCTGAAGGACCTGCCGACCGCGGCCCCCGAGGGGCTGACGCTGGCCGCCGTCCCGGTCCGCGAGGACCCGCGCGACGCGCTGGTCGCCAGGGACGGGCTGACCTTCGAGGCGCTGCCGCCCGGCGCCACGGTCGGCACCGGGTCGCCCCGCCGGATGGCCCAGCTCAACGCGTGGGCGCGGTCACACGGTCTGGACATCGAGACAGTCCCGATCCGTGGCAACGTTGACACCAGGATCGGGTACGTTACTTCCGGCAAGCTCGACGCCGTCGTGCTGGCCGCCGCCGGGCTGAACCGTATCGGCAGGATCGCGGAGGCGACCGAGCTGATCGCCGCCGACGCCGTACTGCCCGCCCCCGGCCAGGGGGCACTGGCCGTCGAGTGCGCCGCTTCCAACCCGGAGCTGGCCGCACAGCTCGCCGGGCTCGACGACCCGTTCACCCGGGTCGCCGTGACCGCCGAGCGATCCCTGCTCGCCGCCCTCGAGGCCGGCTGCAGCGCCCCTGTGGGCGCGCTGGCCGACCTTGTGGCCGACGGGCAGACTACCGAGCTGCGTCTGCGCGGCGTCGTCGGCACGACCGACGGCACCTCGCTGGTGCAGATGTCCATCACCGGTCCCGCACCGGCGTCCGACGACGAAGCGCGTGCCCTCGGCCGCGAACTCGCCGACGAGATGCTCGCCAAGGGTGCGGCCGGTCTTATGGGGGAGCGCGCACTTTGAACCCCGCCGCCGTCGCTGCTGCGACGAACACCGCCGCCGGTACGGCCCTTTCGGCCGGCACCGCCGCAAGTCCCGGCTCCGCCGGGCGGTCCGTGACCGGTCACGTCACCTTCCTGGGTGCCGGGCCCGGTGACCCCGGGCTGCTGACCCTGCGCGCCGTCGAAGCGCTCGCCCTGGCCGACCTGCTGGTCGGCGACAGGCCAGTGCTCGACGTCGTCCGCGTCCACGCCCGAGCGGACGTGAACACGGCGGAACCGGCCGTGGACGCCGAGGTGTTGGACACCACCGCCCTTGCCGATGCCGCTTCACAGCTTGTCATGGCGTCCGCGCGGACCGGCAAGCGGGTGGTACGTGCGGTGGTCGGTGACCCCGGTCTCGACTCCTGCGCCGCCGCCGAGATGCTGGCCTGCGCCCGCGCGGGCATCCCCTTCGAGGTCGTGCCCGGCATCGCCAGCGCGGTGGGCGTGCCCGCCTACGCCGGGGTGCCGCTCAGCGGCGACGTGCGCTTCGTGGACGCCGCCACCGCCTCCGACCGCTGCTGGAGCGAGGTCGGCGCCAGCGACGCCACGCTGGTGGTCTCCACGACCCTGCAGACGGTCGCCGCGACCGCCGCCGAGCTGATCGGCTCAGGACGCAGGCCCGACACCCTGCTGTCGGTGACCGTGGCCGGCACCACCACCCGGCAGCGCACCTGGACCGCGACGCTGGCCACCATCGCCGCCGAACTCAAGGCCACCAAGGCGCTGCCCACCCCCGAGGGCCCGATCGCGGCCATAGCCGTGGTCGGGGAACGGGCCGGCCAGCGCGAGCACCTGTCGTGGTTCGAGACCAAGCCGCTGTTCGGCTGGCGGGTGCTCGTACCGCGGACGAAGGAGCAGGCCGCGTCGCTCTCCGACCAACTGCGCTCGTACGGCGCCGTGCCTCACGAGGTGCCGACCATCGCGGTGGAACCGCCGCGCACCCCGCAGCAGATGGAGCGCGCCGTCAAGGGCCTGGTCACCGGGCGCTACGAGTGGATCGCCTTCACCTCGGTCAACGCGGTCAAGGCGGTGCGGGAGAAGTTCGAGGAGTACGGGCTCGACGCGCGCGCCTTCGCCGGGATAAAGGTCGCCGCCGTCGGTGAGCAGACCGCCCAGTCGCTGGTCGAATTCGGCGTCAAGCCGGACCTCATGCCCAGCGGCGAGCAGTCGGCGGCCGGGCTGCTGGAGGACTGGCCGCCGTACGACCCGGTCTTCGACCCGATCGACCGGGTCTTCCTGCCGCGCGCCGACATCGCCACCGAGACCCTGGTCGCCGGCCTGGTCGAACTGGGCTGGGAGGTGGACGACGTCACCGCCTACCGCACGGTACGGGCGTCGCCCCCGCCGGCCGACACCCGTGAGGCCATCAAGGGCGGCGGCTTCGACGCGGTGCTCTTCACCTCGTCCTCGACCGTACGCAATCTGGTCGGCATCGCGGGGAAGCCGCACAACGTCACCGTGATCGCCTGCATCGGGCCGGCCACGGCCAAGACGGCGGAGGAGCACGGGCTGCGGGTCGACGTGATGGCTCCCGAGCCGTCCGTGCACGCGCTCGCCCAGGCGCTCGCCGACTTCGGTCTCGCCCGGCGGGAAGCCGCCGGCGCGGCCGGCGATCCTGTCACCCGCCCCAGCGAACGCCGTCCCGGCGCCCGCCGCCGCGCCCGCGTCTGACCCGCTTCCGCCGGGCGCGGGGGCCGTGCGGTTGCCCGTGCCCGGGGCGGGGCACCCCCCTGCATGAGGGGAGCCCCGGGGCCGACTCGGCGTCGGGAAGAGCACGCCTGCCGCGGGCGTACCGTGGAGACATGGTGAGCTACGGCGAATTCCCCGGCGCGCGCCCGCGTCGCCTCCGTACGAGTCCCGCGATGCGCCGCCTGGTCACGGAGACCCGGCTGAATCCGGCAGAGCTGATCCTGCCGGCCTTCGTACGGGAGGGCATCAGCGAGCCGCAGGCCGTCTCCACGATGCCGGGGGTCGTCCAGCACACCCGTGACTCCCTGCGCAAGGCGGCCGTCGAGGCCGCCTCCGCCGGGGTCGGCGGGATCATGCTGTTCGGGGTGCCCGAGGTCAAGGACGCGATCGGGAGCCAGGGCACGGAACCGGACGGCATCCTGCAACTGGCGATCAGGGACGTGGTCGAGGAGGTCGGGGACGCGCTGGTCGTCATGTCCGACCTGTGCCTGGACGAGTACACCGACCACGGCCACTGCGGCGTCCTGGACGCCGAGGGCCGGATCGACAACGACGCGACCCTTGAGCGCTACGCGGAAATGGCCCAGGTCCAGGCGGACGCCGGCGTCCATGTGGTCGGCCCGTCCGGGATGATGGACGGCCAGGTCGGCACCATCCGCGACGCCCTGGACGAGATCGGCCGGCAGGACGTGGCGATCCTGGCCTACACGGTGAAGTACGCCTCCGCCTTCTACGGCCCCTTCCGCGAGGCCGTGAACTCCTCGCTCAAGGGCGACCGGAAGACGTATCAGCAGGACCCGGCGAATTTCCGCGAGTCGATGCGGGAGCTGGCGCTCGACCTCGCCGAGGGCGCCGACATGGTGATGGTCAAGCCGGCGCTGCCGTATCTGGACGTGCTGCGCAAGGTCGCCGACACGGTGGACGTGCCGGTGGCGGCGTACCAGATCTCGGGCGAGTACGCGATGGTCGAGGCCGCGGCGGCCAACGGCTGGATCGACCGGGACCGGGCGATCATGGAGACGCTCACCTCGATCCGGCGCGCGGGCGCGAACATGATCCTCACGTACTGGGCGACCGAGGTCGCGCACCGCCTCTGAGGCGTACGCGGTCAGAGCCGCAGCACGACCAGGGCCGTGTCGTCCGTCGCGCCGGTCGGCGGGATCAGCTCGGACAGCAGCGCGTCGGCCATCGTCTCCGGGTCCGACGCCGGGCGGCTCGCGAGGGTCGTCGCCAGCCGGGTGAGGCCGACGTCGATGTCCTCGCCGCGCCGCTCGACCAGCCCGTCGGTGTAGAGGACGAGGGTCGCTCCCGTGTCGAAGCCGACGGTGGCCTGCGGGCGCGGCTGGTGGTGCGGGCGGGCGCCGAGCGGCGGGTCGGTGGCGCGGTCGAGGAATTCGACGCTGCCGTCGGTGTGCAGCAGCGCCGCCGGCAGGTGCCCCGCGTTGCTGTACGTGATGCTGCGGTCGGCCCAGTCGATGAAGGCCTTGACCACGGTGGTGGACTCCGCGCCTTCCACGGACCTGGCGTACAGCCCGAGCGCGTCGAGCGCCTCAGCGGGGCCGCCGGTGACCCGGGCCGCGGCGCTCAGCGCGCTTCTGAGCTGGCCCATCACGCAGGCGGCGGCCAGCCCGTGGCCGACGACGTCACCGACGGCGACCGCGATGCAGTCGCCCGGCAGGTCCACCAGGTCGTACCAGTCGCCGCACACGTTCAGCGCGCTGACCGCCGGCTGGTAGCGCACCGCGGCCCGGTGGCCGACCGGGCGGGGGGCGGGCAGCAGTGCGGCCTGCAGAGCCAGCGCGACCTCCCGCTCCCGGGCGTGCGCCTTGCGTATCCGCTGGTTGAGCTCCTGCAGCTCGCTGGCACGCATGTACAGCTCGGCCTGCAACTTGCTGTCGCCGCCGCGCTCCGCGGGCCCGGTCCGCATGAAGTCGGTGACCTCCTCGACCCGGTGCGCGATGAGGACGACCTCACCCGCCGCGTCGAGGATCGGGGTGTTGATCGTGCTCCAGTACCGCTCGTCGTAGGTGCCTGGCCGGTCGAGCCGTTCGACGTCGTAGCGCTGGAGGGCGAGGGTGTCGCGCTCCTTGGTGGCGAGCACGTTGTGGAGCGAGGCGCCGAGGCTGGTCGGTCCGTTCCCGGCGCGCCCCCTGTGCGGGCTGTCGGGGAAGACCTCGAAGATGTGGTGGCCCAGGAGATCGGCGAGGGAGCGGCCCGACAGGTGCAGATACGCCTCGTTGGCGTCGATGAAGCGCAGGTCCGGGGACAGCAGCGCGATACCGGCGGGCAGCCTGTTGTAGATCGCCCGGTAGTCGATCTCCGGATCCGTCACGTGCCGTCCGCCCGCCTTGGTCCGCCGTTGCCGTACCCACCATCGGACCACAGGTGGCGGCGGCCCGCCCGCCGGGCGCGGGCGGGCGGGCGGCGCCGTCAGAGCCGCTCGGGCGTACGGATGCCGAGCAGCGCCAGGCCCTGGTGCAGGGTGCGGGCGGTCACGTCGCACAGGAACAGCCGGTTCTCCACCTGGGCGGGGCCGCCGTCGGCGGTGAGCACCGGGCACTGCTCGTAGAAGGTGGTGAACAGCGAGGCGAGCTGGAAGAGATACGACGCGAGCCGGTGCGGCTCGTAGACCTCGGCGATCTCGGCGAGGGTGTCGCCGAACGCGTCGAGGTGCAGGCCGAGCGCCCGCTCCGCAGGTTCGAGCGGCAGCTCCGGGTGCGCGACCGCCTGCTGCCCTTCCGCGGCCTTGCGGAAGATGGACCGGGTCCTGGCGTAGGCGTACTGGACGTAGACGCTCGTGTCGCCGTTGAGCGAGACCATCCGGTCGAGGTCGAAGACGTAGTCCCGGCCGAGCGAGGTGGACAGGTCGGCGTACTTCACCGCGCCGATGCCGACCTGGGTGCCGTTGGCGGTGATCTCCTGCTCGGTCAGGCCGATCTTCTCGCCCTTCTCCCGGACCACGGCGGTGGCCCGCTGCACCGCCTCGTCCAGCAGGTCCTCCAGCTTGACGCTCTCGCCCGCCCGGGTCTTGAACGGCTTGCCGTCCTTGCCCAGCAGGGTGCCGAACGGCAGGTGCTTCGCGGTGATCCCGTCGGTCAGCCAGCCGGCCCGCCGCGCGGTCTCGAAGACCATCCGGAAGTGCAGCGACTGCCGCACGTCGACCACGTAGAGCAGGGTGTCGGCGTGCAGGGCGCCGGTCCTGTTGCGGATCGCGGACAGGTCGGTGGCCGCGTAGCCGAAGCCGCCGTCGGTCTTGCGGACGATCAGCGGGACCGGCTCGCCGTCCTTGCCCTTGATGTCGTCGAAGAACACGCACAGCGCGCCGTTGGACCACACCGCGACGCCGGCCTTCTCCAGCAGGTCGCAGGTCTCGACCAGCATGTCGTTGTAACCGGACTCGCCGACGATGTCCTCGTCGCGGATCCTGATGTCCAGCTTCTGGTAGACGGAGTCGAAGTAGAGCTTCGACTCGTCCACGAACCGCTGCCACATCGCGACCGTCTCCGGGTCGCCGGCCTGGAGGTCCACCACCCGCCGCCTGGCCCGGTCCTTGAACTCCTCGTCGGCCTTGAACAGCGCGCTCGACGCCTTGTAGAGCCGGTCGAGCCGGGACATCGAGGCCTCGCCCGCGTCGGCCTCGCCCTCGCTGTGGTCCAGCTCGTGCGGGTGCTCGATCAGATACTGCACGAGCATGCCGAACTGGGTGCCCCAGTCGCCGATGTGGTGCCTGCGGACGACCTGCTCGCCGCCGAATTCCAGGATTTTCACGATCGCGTCGCCGATCACCGACGAGCGCAGGTGGCCGACGTGCATCTCCTTGGCCACATTCGGCTGGGCGTAGTCCACCACCGTGATGCCCGGGTGCTCCTTGAGGGGAACGCCGAGCCGGTCGTCGGCGGCCCGGGCGGCGAGATTGCGGGTGATGGCGGCGTCGGCCACGGTGATGTTGAGGAAGCCGGGTCCCGACACCTCGACGGCGGCGATCACGTCGTCGCCGCCGGCTTCCGCGCCGCCCGAGGGCAGCGCGGCGACGACCTCGGCCGCGAGCGCCTGGGGGTTGGTCTTCTGCCGCTTGGCCAGGCCCAGCACCCCGTTGGCCTGGAAGTCCGCCCGGTCGCTGCGTCGCAGCAGCGGGTCGGCGTCGGCGGCCGACGGCACGGCCGCCGCGAGGGCGGCCGAGACACGCTGCTGGAGCGAGGCGGAAAGGGAAGCGACCGAGGCCATGGAGGTGCCGTTTCGTGTGTCGGGATCGTGGATGTCGCATCACGTGACGCGACACCTCAGTCTCCCACGCGAGCCGGGGTCGGCGAGCGAGTTATCCACAGGGGTGGGGGAGGGGCGGAGTTATCCACAGGGTGGCCCGGCGGGGGTTGCGGGTCTGGGAGACTGGAGCGGTCGGGGCGCCTTCAGGAGCGGCCCCGCCGACCAGGAAGGAAGAGCCGTGGCTGGCAGCACCGAGACCGACTGGGTCTCCCGTTTCGCGGACGACGTCATCGCCGAGTCGGAGCGCCGCGCACCCGGGAAACCCGTTGTCGTCGCGTCCGGGCTCAGCCCCTCAGGGCCGATCCACCTGGGCAATCTGCGCGAGGTCATGACCCCGCACCTGGTCGCCGACGAGATCAGGCGGCGCGGCCACGAGGTGCGGCACCTGATCTCCTGGGACGACTACGACCGCTACCGCAAGGTGCCCAACGGCGTCGAGGGCGTGGACGAGTCGTGGGCCGAGCACATCGGCAAGCCGCTGACCTCGGTGCCGGCGCCCGCCGGGTCCCCGTACCCGAGCTGGGCGGAGCACTTCAAGGCCCAGATGTCGGCCTCGCTCGCGGAGCTGGGCGTGGAGTACGACGGCATCAGCCAGACCGCGCAGTACACCGCGGGCGCCTACCGCGAGCAGGTCCTGCACGCCATGCGGCACCGCGCCGACATCGACGCGATCCTGGAGCAGTACCGCACGAAGAAGGCCCCGGCCAAGCAGTCCCAGAAGCCGGTGGACGACGCGGAGCTGGCCGCGGAGGAGGGCTCGGGCGCGGCCGAGGAGGACGACGGCAGCGGCAGCGGCGCCGGGTATTTCCCGTACAAGCCGTACTGCGGGCAGTGCGGCAAGGACCTCACCACGGTCACCGCGTACGACGAGGAGACGACCGAGCTGACGTACACCTGTGTGTGCGGGCACGGTGAGACGGTGCTGCTGAGCGAGTTCAACCGCGGCAAGCTGGTCTGGAAGGTCGACTGGCCGATGCGCTGGGCGTACGAAGGCGTCGTCTTCGAGCCGTCCGGGGTCGACCACTCCTCGCCGGGGTCGTCCTTCCAGGTCGGCGGGCAGATCGTCGGACCGATCTTCGGCGGTCAGCAGCCGATCGGGCCGATGTACGCCTTCGTCGGCATCTCCGGGATGGCGAAGATGTCCTCGTCCAAGGGCGGGGTCCCGGTGCCGGCCGACGCGCTGCGGATCATGGAGCCGCAGATCCTGCGCTGGCTCTACGCCCGCCGCCGCCCCAACCAGTCCTTCAAGATCGCCTTCGACCAGGAGATCCAGCGGCTCTACGACGAGTGGGACGCGCTGACCCGCAAGGTCGACGAGGGCTCCGCGCTGCCCGGCGACGTCGCCGCGTACGCCCGCGCGGCGGGCACGGCGGCCGGTGAGCTGCCGCGTACTCCCAGGCCGCTGCCGTACCGGACGCTGGCCTCGGTCGCCGACATCACCGCGGGCGCCGAGCAGCAGACGCTGCGGATCCTGTCCGAGCTGGACCCGGACCGGCCGCTGGCCTCGCTGGACGAGGTGCGCCCCAGGCTGGACCGGGCCGAGGCGTGGATCTCCAGCCAGGTCCCGGCCGAGCAGCGGACCGTGGTCAGGGCCGAGCCCGACACGGCCCGGCTCGCCGCGCTGGACGACGGCGAGCGGGGCGCGCTGAAGCTGCTGGCCGACAGGCTGGGCTCGCACTGGTCGCTCGACGGTCTGACGACGCTGGTCTACGCGGTGCCGAAGGTGCAGGCCGGGCTGGCGCCCGACGCCAAGCCGACGCCCGAGCTGAAGGTCGCCCAGCGGTCCTTCTTCGCGCTGCTCTACGAACTGCTGGTCGGCCGCGACACCGGGCCTCGGCTCCCCACCCTGCTCCTCGCGGTGGGCCAGGACCGGGTACGCACCCTGCTGGGCGCCGACGCCTGACGCCGAGCCGGCCGGGGGCGCGGGGTGGTCGGGCCGCCCCGCCTCCCGGGTGGGCGCGTCCCCGGGCGTGGCCCGGGCTGACCCGGGGAGGGCAGGCGCGTCTTCGGGTGCCGCGGCGGTTCCGCCCGGGCGGGCGCGTCCCGGGCTGCCTCCGGGTCGGCGCGTCCTCGGGTGCCGGGTCTGTCCCGGTCGGCCTGGGGGGCGTCCTCGGGGCCGAGGCTGCCTGCCCCGGCTCAGGTGCCGCCTCGGTGGGCGCAGGGGTACGGGCTGCTGCGGCCGGACCGCGTCACCGCGGCGGTCGGCCGTGGCTGGCGCGGGCGGCTACGGGATGTGCTCGGTGTCGGCCTCGGACTGGAAGCGGTAGCGCATGTCGCGGATGGACGCGACCAGGTGGCGTTCCTCGGGGGCGGTGCCGCCGTAGAGGCCGGGCAGGTAGCGGGCGAACTGCCGGGCGTTCGGGAAGTGGCCCTGCTCGCGCACGTACTGGCGGTACGCGGCGAAGTAGGCCTCCTCCACCGAGACGCCGTCCGGGATGTCGAGGCCCGACTCGGCTGCGGGTTCCGGGTCGGGGCCGCGTGCGGGCTCGGATTCCGCCTCGGGCTGCGGCTGCGGGGCCGGGGGCTGGGCCTGCTGGGCCTGCTGGGCCTGCTGGACCGGGGCCGGGAATTCCTCGGCGCGCGGGCCGGGGATCGTCGGGGCGAGGTTGCCGTTGACCCCGTTGACCCCGTAGGCACCGTGCGCGCTCGTGGCGCCGCCCAGCGGGCGGGTGCGGTTCGGGCCGGCCGGGACCCGTATCTGGCCCGCGGGCTCCGGCTCCGGCTCGGGCCCGGGCGCCACGTCCGGCTGCGGCTGGTGGTGCTGCTCCTGGACGTAGGCCTGCTGTCCGGACTGCGCCTGGAGCTGCTGCTGGGCCGCGAACCACGGGCTGTCGTGCGTCGCGCCCTGCCACTGTCCTTGCTGCTGCTGCTGCTGGTCGTAGGCGTACCGGGGGTCGTAGCGCGGGTCGTACCTCGGGTCGAAGTGCGGGTCGTAGCGCGGATCGTACTGATGCCCGTAGACCTGCTCGGCGTACAGCGGCTCGGGCACGTCCACCGGGTCGACGCCCTGCGGCTCCACGGCCACCGCCTCGGGTGCCGCTTCCGCGGTCACCACGACCGGCTCCGCTGCCGCCGTCAACTCCTTGACCGGCTCGTGCGGTTCGATGCCGGCCGCCGCGAGCCCGGCCTCCGCGGTCTCGGTCAGCGGCACCCCGTAACGGGCCAGCCGCAGCGGCATGATCGCCTCGATCGGGGCCTTGCGGCGCCAGGCGACGCCGTAGCGGGCCCGCAGCCTGGCCCGGTAGACCAGCCGGTCCTGCTCGCGCCTGATGACCTCCTCGTACGACCGCAGTTCCCACAGCTTCATCCGGCGCCACAGCCGGAAGGTCGGGAAGGGCGCGAGCAGCCAGCGGGTGATGCGGACCGACTCCATGTGCTTGTCGGCGGTGATGTCCGCGACCCGGCCGATCGCGTGCCGCGCGGCCTCCACCGACACCACGAAGAGCACCGGGATGATCGCGTGCATGCCCACACCGAGCGGGTCGGGCCAGGCCGCGGCGCCGTTGAAGGCGATCGTCGCGGCGGTCAGCAGCCACGCCGTCTGCCGCAGCAGCGGGAAGGGGATGCGCAGCCAGGTCAGCAGCAGGTCGAGGGACAGCAGGACGACGATGCCCGCGTCGACGCCGATCGGGAAGACATTCGCGAACCAGCCGAAGCCCTTGTCCAGCGCGAGCGTGCGCACCGCGGCGTAGGAGCCGGCGAAACCGATCCCGGCGATCACCACGGCGCCGGCGACGACCACACCGACCAATATCCGGTGTGTTCGGGTCAAATGTATCGCGGCCACCCGCGACCCCTCCTGCCGCTCGGCAACTGGCCGCCCCAGACTGCCATACGGGAATGGCGGCTCGGAGGCGCGTACGCCGGACAAACGTACGGATTGCCGATGGATTGCGGACGGGCGGGGCGGTGTTTGTTACGTGTTCGCCGCCACGGCCGCCGTTTGCACCGGCGTGGCGTGGCGTCAGCCGTTGGCGCCGGCGACCGACGCGACGACGTCCTTGGCGGCCCGCGCGGCACCGTCGCGCACGGTGGTCGCGGAGGGGTTCTTCTTGCCCTCGAGTCCGGCGCCGTTGTATTCGACGATCACCACGACATTGCCGGTACGCGCCACGAGCGTGTCGTTCTGCGAGGTGACCTTGGCGACGGTGGCCCGCTCCGTGACCGTGCTGGCCTGGTCGCCGACGCCCGTCACGGCCGAGGCGGCCGCGCCCGGCACCTTGCCGAGCTGGGCGACCTGGTCGGCGAAGCGGTCCTTGGCCTGCTGCTCGGCGGACGCGGTCACGGTGGAGCTGAACCGCTGGAGCGTCACCGAGAGCCAGCGGTACTGGTAGCCGTCGGAGCCGTTGCCGGTCCAGGAGCAGCCGCTGCGGGCGCGGGCGTCGTCGGACGGCGCCGTCGTGCCGCCGGGCGACTTCGCCTTCGGGACCAGCGCGCCGACGGTGGCCTTGCCGACCGTGGCGCAGCCGTCCGGGAGCGTGGCGTACTTCGCCGGGGCGAGCGCCGGGGTCGTCGGCGTACCGGCCGCCGACGTCGTGCCGCCGCCGGAGCTGCCGGAATCCGAGCCGCTGTCGTCGGAGCCGGAGCCGCCGCCGGACGAGCAGCCGGTGAGCAGAGCCGCGGGGACCGCCACCGCGCAGGCGAGCAGCAGGGCCGGCCGGGCCGCTATACGTCGTCGTCGTTCCATGGGTCCCAGTCCTTGTGTGTCTGGCTGCTGCCCGCCTCCCGCTGCCTTCGCGGGCGCCCGGCCGGATGCTTCCGGGCGCGGGCCGGTCGGCCCTCCACCCTAAAGGGTTCCGCGGCGGTGCCGGGCGCCGGTCAGCTCTCGACCCTGCGCTCCAGCTGCTCGGCCACCTTCTGGGCGCCCCCTTGCAGGTCGGCGCTCTGCGGTGGCGCGGCGTCGGCGGGCGAGGACTGGGTGTAGCGGATGTTCACGACGACGTTCGCGGTGCGGAAGACCAGCGTCACATCGCGGCGGGCCACGCCGCCCCTCTTCGTCGCGGGCACGTCGTTGATGAACGCGGCGTTCCCCACATCCGTCAGCCGCCGGGGCGCGAGGTCGGCGCTGTTGCCGGCCGGACCGCTCGGCGCCCCCGTGCCGGACGTACCGGTCGTGCCCGACGTCTGAGTGGTCGGCGGGCTCGTGGTCGTCGTCGAGCCGGGCAGCGGCAGCGGGGGGATCGACGCGGTCGCCGCCTGGTCGTCGAAGTCCGACTTCGCCTCGACCTCGTCGCTCACCGCCGGGTCGTAGGAGACGACCCGCTCCAGGTCTATGGCCAGCGACCGGCTCGAACCGTCCGGCGTCGTCGCCCGCCAGCTGCACCCGACCCGGCGGTCGGTGTCGTACGTCAGCGACTCCGTCCCCGAGTAGTCCAGGCCGCCGGGCACCAGGGCCTTGAGCGTGTCGAGGTCGACGGCGATGCACGGCTGCGGCAGCGTCCTGTACTTGCCCGGCGGGGCCGGGGACACGGTGCCGGTGTTCAGCCGCGCGGATTTGCTGTCGTTGGACGCGTTGTCGGTGCCGCCGCCCGTACAGGCGCCGAGCGCGCCGACCGCGACAGCCAGCGCCAGCGCGCCGAGCGCGGCCGGCGGCCGTCGCGTTGACCGCACTGGGCGGAGCCCTTGCCTCACGTGCCGCCTTTCGATCGGAATGCGCCCGGAATCCGACGGATTCGACCGGACGGCGTGCGCCGTGCGGACCCGCTGCGGTAAATCCTTGGCGCGCTTGAGCGAACCCTGGACACAATGTCTACCGCACGCCTTACCGAAACCGCCCGCTGGGGTGGGTTTATCGGGTGACGCGTTGGTCTTTTCGACGAATCCGGCGATTGTGCTGTTTCGTCTTATTCATCCCTAATGGTCGACGTCCGGGGGACAGTCATGTCGTACACAGAGGTGCCCGGCGCCCGGGTCCCGATCCGCATGTGGGCCGATCCGTCCACCGTCGAGGGCGTCGCGATGGAGCAGCTGCGCAACGTCTCCACGCTGCCCTGGATCAAGGGCCTCGCCGTGATGCCCGACGTCCACTACGGCAAGGGCGCCACGGTCGGCTCCGTCATCGCCATGCAGGGCGCCGTCTGCCCGGCCGCGGTCGGCGTCGACATCGGCTGCGGGATGAGCGCGGTGAAGACCTCACTGACCGCCGACGACCTGCCGGGCGACCTGTCCCGCCTGCGGACCAGGATCGAGCAGTCCATCCCGGTCGGCCGCGGGCTCCACCGCGACGCGCTCGACCCGGGCGGCTTCCACGGCCTGGCGACCGCGGGCTGGGACGACTTGTGGACCCGTTTCGACGCGGTGGCCGCCGCGGTGCGATTCCGCCGCGAGCGGGCCACCCAGCAGCTGGGCACGCTCGGGTCGGGGAACCACTACATCGAGTTGTGCCTCGACGTGGACGGCGCGGTGTGGCTGACCCTGCACTCCGGCTCGCGCAACATCGGCAAGGAGCTGGCCGACTTCCACATCGGCGAGGCCCAGCGGCTGCCGCACAACCAGGGCCTGGTCGACCGCGACCTCGCGGTCTTCGTGTCCGACACCCCGCAGATGGCGGCCTACCGGCACGACCTGTACTGGGCGCAGGAGTACGCGAAGTGGAACCGCACGCTGATGATGGCCCTGTTCAAGGACGTCGTCCGCCGTGAACTGAAGAAGGCGGCGCCGACCTTCGAGCCGGAGATCTCCTGCCACCACAACTACGTCTCGGAGGAGCGCTACGACGGCATGGACCTGCTGGTCACCCGTAAGGGCGCGATCCGTGCCGGCAGTGGTGACCTCGGCATCATCCCCGGGTCCATGGGCACGGCGACGTACATTGTCCGCGGGCTGGGCAATACCGCGGCCTTCAACTCGGCCTCGCACGGCGCCGGCCGGAAGATGAGCCGCAACGCGGCGAAGAAGCGCTTCTCCACCCGCGACCTGGAGGACCAGACCCGCGGCGTCGAGTGCCGCAAGGACTCCGGCGTCGTGGACGAGATCCCGGGCGCGTACAAGTCCATCGACAAGGTGATGAGCCAGCAGCGCGACCTGGTCGAGGTGGTGGCCAAGCTCAAGCAGGTCGTCTGCGTCAAGGGCTGAGACGTCCGTCCGGTCGTCCGTCCGGTCGTCCCTCCGGGGGGCCGGGCGGGCGACCGGGGCGTTGACGGGGTGGCGGGGGCGTGTTATTCAACGGGGGCGCACCCTTTGGACTAGACCATCCTCTAGGCTTAAGGACCCCCACATGAATTGCCGTTCAAAAGTGCTCGCGGTGGTCAGCGCCGCGGGTGTCGTCGGCGCGCTCGGGGTGCTGGGTTCGCCCAGCGCGTCGGCTGCGAGCGCCGGGCCGATCACCGGGCTCGGCGGGAAGTGCGTGGACGTGGCGTCCGCGTCGAGCGCCAACGGAGCGCATGTGCAGCTGTACGACTGCAACGGGACGTCGGCGCAGAGCTGGACCGCCGGGAATTCCGACAACACCGTGCGGTCGCTGGGCAAGTGCATGGACGTGACGGCCGGCTCGACGGCCAGCGGCGCCAAGGTGCAGCTGTACGACTGCAACGGCAGCGCCGCCCAGCAGTGGACCGTCAGCAACGGTGAGCTGGTGAACACCGGCTCGGGCAAGTGTCTGGACGTGACGGACAAGTCGACGGCCAACGGCAACCAGCTGCAGATCTGGACCTGCACCGGCGCGTCCAACCAGCTGTGGACGCTGCCCGGCGGCTCGACCCCGCCCTCCGGCGGGCTCAACACCGCAGTGGCGCCCGGCGGGAACTTCAACCTCTCGGTGTGGGAGCTTCAGGAGCCGGTGGGTTCGCCGGGCTCGCCCACCACCATCTCGTCGTCGCGGCTCCAAGGCGCGGGCGGCTACCAGGACTCGTACTTCTACACCGACGGGTCCGACGGCGCCATGACCTTCTGGGCGCCGGAGAAGGGCGTCACGACGCCGAACTCCAACTACGCCCGCTCCGAGCTGCGCGAGATGAACACCAACGGCAGCGCCGCCGACTGGTCGCTGGCCGGCACCCACCGGCTGGACGCGACACTGCGGGTGGTCTCCGTGACGTCGAACGTGTGCGTCGGGCAGATCCACCTCGGCTCGGGCGGCAGTTCGACCAAGCCGCTGATCGAGCTGTACTACCACTCCAACGGCGACATCGTCGCGGGCGTGGAGAATTCGCCGGACGGCGGCCAGACCACGCACACCGTCGGCCATGTCGCGGTCGGCACCAAGTGGAGCTACACGATCGGCGTGTCGGGCGGCAACACCATCGACCTGACCGTCAACGGCAGCACGACGCACTACGCCATCCCGTCGTCCTTCAACGCCTACAAGCAGTACTTCAAGGCCGGCTCCTACAACCAGTCCTCCTCGGACAGCACCACCAACGGCGCCCGCGTCGCCTTCTACGCGCTCACCGTCGCCCACAGCTGACGCGGCGGACCGGCGGGCCGGGGCCGTACCGACGCCCCGGCCCGCCGGGCGGATCAGGCGGCGTTCCTCGCCGGTGCGGCCGAGCCGAAGATGTCCACCGCGTGGTAGTACGTCCACGCGGTCGAGTCGCACGCGGTCTTGGTGACGCCCGAGTAGCCGGCGCAGACCCGCTGGAGGTCGGCGTAGAGCATGTTGTCCAGCCGGGCCTTGTTGGCGCTGAAGGTGCCGGCGTTCTTGTAGTTGCGGTAGCCGAAGTCGTGGCGGGCGCAGGCGGTCTTGAAGGGGAAGCCGAGCGGGTTGTCGGGGGAGTCGGAGCAGTAGTCGGTCGACCAGTCGAAGCCGTACGCCGACCAGGCGGCCTGGTTGTTGCGGGCGGCCAGCCAGGTGTTGTAGCTGCTGGCGCTGGTCTGGGTCCAGCTGCTGAGCACCTGCGCCTTGTCGGCGGGTGCAGCGCCGGCCGGCGCGGCGGCGACGAGGACGGCGGGCAGGGAGAGGACCGCGGCGGCGAGGGGGAGTGCCAGGCGGATGCGCATGAACGAACCTCCGGACGTGAGGGGACCCCGGGCCGCGGGGCGGCACGGGGTGGTCCACAGGGGTGAGCGGTACGGATGCCGTACGGATACGGCTGTACGGGTCTACGCGCGAAGACCGACGCGGACATCGTTCCCGACTTCGGCACACCGCTAACCCCCGCAGCAACGGAAGTTGACGGTGTGCCGGGAGTTCACCCGGAGGTGTGGCGATTACTGCACGCGGTGCACCTTGTAGTTGGACGCCTGGGCGCGCGGGCGCAGTACGAGCAGGTCGACGTTGACATGGGCCGGGCGCGTGACGGCCCACGCCACGGTGTCGGCGACGTCGTCCGCGGTCAGCGGCTCGGCCACCCCGGCATACACTGCCGCGGCGCGGCTCTCGTCGCCGCGGAAGCGGGTGAGCGCGAATTCGTCGGTCTTGACCATGCCGGGGGCGATCTCGATGACCCGCACCGGGTGGCCGTTCAGTTCGAGGCGCAGGGTCTCGGCGATGACGTGCGCCCCGTGCTTGGCGGCCACATAACCGCCGCCGCCCTCGTACGTCGCCAGGCCCGCGGTCGAGGACAGGACGACGATCGTGCCGTCGCCCGACGAGCTGAGCGCGGGCAGCAGGGCCTGCGTGACATTGAGCACGCCGAGCACATTGACCTCGAACATCGCCCGCCAGTCCGCAGGGTCGGCGGTGGCGACCGGTTCTGTGCCCAGTGCCCCGCCCGCGACGTTCACCAGCACGTGAAGTGGCGGGTACGCGTCCAGGCCGGCCGCGAAGGCGTCCACGGCGGCCCTGTCGGTCACGTCGAGGGCGTGCACGGCCACGCTGCGGCCGTCGGCGGTCAGTTCCGCGGCGAGGGCGTCGAGGCGTTCCGCACGGCGGGCGGCCAGCACGACGTGGAAATCGGCCTCGGCGAGCCTGCGGGCGGTGGCGGCGCCGATTCCGCTGCTCGCGCCGGTGACCACTGCGGTACGGGTGCTCATGTCGTGCTGCCTCTCGGGCTCTTGGACGGTGGGCTGCATTCCCGCGCAGCATATGCGGCGGCCTCCGCGGTGCGTCCGCCCGTCCGCCCGTCGGTGCGGCTCAGCCCGCGGCCAGCGCCCGCAGCATCACCCGCTGGTCGAACGCCAGCAGCGCGACCGTGGCCGCGCACATGGCGACGGCGACCGCGATGTGCGCCGGGGGCGACGTGAACTGCATCCCGGCCGCGCCGAGCGCGATGTGCACGCCGGCCCGCAGCGCGATCAGGCCCACCGCGATCTTGCGGGTGCGCCTGCCCTTGAGGATCGCCTTGGCCATCTTGAGCCGGCCGCGCAGCACGGTCCTGGCCAGCGCGATGTTCGCCACGACGCACGCGGCGATGAAGGTCCACGCGTACGGCGAGGACTTGACGATGTCGTAGGACGCGCCCAGCAGGCCTTCGAAGGCGAAGAACCACACCGGGACGGGCCGGAAGCCGGACGCGCCGCCGTCGCCATGGGTGCCGCTGTCCGCCCCGTCGCCATGCGTGCCGCCGTCGGCGCCGTCGCTCTGTGCGCCGCCGTCACCATGTGCGGCGTTCGTGCTCTCGCGGGTGCGTATAGCGTCGGTGATTGCCATGGCATGAGCATCGCCGCCGGCCGGGGGCCGGCGGCAGAGCCGTCCATCCGTACTCGCCCATGACAGATGTCACTGGTGCGCGGTGACGGCCCTCCGCGCGGCGAGCGCGGTGTGCTGGAGCAGCAGCGCGGTGGTGACCGGGCCGACGCCGCCGGGCACGGGGGACAGGGCGGCGGCGGTGCCGCTCACCGACTCCGCGTCCACGTCGCCGGTCAGGCCGCCGTCGTCGGTCGGATTGGTGCCGACGTCCACGACGACCGCGCCCGGGGCGAGATGGGCGGCGGTGATCAGCCCGGCCCGGCCCGCCGCGGCCACCACGATGTCCGCGCTCCGGGTGACGGCCGCGAGGTCGGCGGTACGCGAATGGCACACGGTGACCGTCGCGTCGCGGTCGAGCAGCAGGTGCGCGAGCGGTTTGCCGACGACGGTGGAGCGGCCGACGACCGCGACGCCGCGGCCGGTGAGGGCGACGCCATGGGCGTCGAGCAGGCTGACGACGGCTTCCGCGGTGGCGGGCGCGAAGGCCGGCAGGCCCGCGGCCAGCCGGCCCAGGCTCAGCGGGTTTGCCCCGTCCACGTCCTTGTCGGGCGCGATGGCCCCCGCCAGGTCCGCGGCGGACGCGCCGGGCGGCAGCGGCGTCTGCAGGATCACCCCGTGCACACCCGGGTCGGCGCTCAGCTCGGCCAGCCGGGCGCGGATCGCGGCCGGTTCTGCGTCCGCCGGCAGCCGTACGGTGTCGCACGCGATACCGGCCTTCACGGCGGCCCGGGTGATCGAGCGCACGTACCAGGCGGTGCTCTCGTCCTCGGTCGCCACGACGACCACCAGGCGTGGCTGTACGCCGTGCTCGCGCACCAGCCCCTCCGCGATCTCCCGCGCTTCGTCCCGCAGCGCCCCGGCGCGCTCGGCGCCGGCCAGCGGCCTGGTGTCGGTCATCGCGGCGGCTCCTCGGGTACGCCCCGGCGCGCGGCCGGGCAGCTGATCGGACGGTACGGCCGGCCGGGTGCGGCCACGCGCTGCGGTACGGCCCTCCCGCGCACGGGCCGCGGGGAGGCGCCGGCGGCCGGCCGGGGCGGGGTCATCGGGCCAGGGTCTTGCGGACGGCCTCGGTCACCGCGGTCGCGCGGGCCGCCAGGGGGTCCACGTCGGTGGTGGCGGCGGCCAGTCCGGCGCGGGCGGACTCGTCCTTGATGCCGCCGAGGTTGATCTCGACGTTCACCCGCGCGGTGGTGGCCGCGGCCCTGGCGGCCTCCGCGGCGGCGGCGACATCCGTGACGACGTTCGGGTTGCCGATCGGCAGCAGTTCCTCGGCCAGGCCGACGATCCGCCGGGCCACGGCGATGACGTCGGCGGGCGGCCGGGCGGCCCCGGCCAGGGCCCGCGCGATGGCCGCGGACCTGGCCGCCTTCTGCTCGTCGCCCTCGCGCGGCAGCGCGTACGCGTCGGTGACGGCGGTGAAGGCCGCCGCGTCCGCCGCGGCCAGATCCAGTGCCGCCGACCGCAGTTCGTCGCTCTCCGCGGTGATCCGCGCGATGACGGCGGCCTGGGCCGCGTACTTCCCGCCCGTGGTGTACCGCGCCACCATGCCCAGCAGGGCCGCGCCCTGGGCCGCGTGCAGCGCCGCCGCCGCGCCGCCGCCGGGGGCGGGCAGGCGCGCGGCCAGCCGGTCCAGATAGCCGCCGACCGTCTCGTCCTGGATCCGCGTCTGACCGTCCACCCGAGCCGCCCCTCCTGCCGCCGTCCTCGTCGGCGCGAGCCTATCGTGCGTGCCGAAGCCGCTGGTCGCAGGCTTTGTCAGACCCGCGCGGCACAATTCGAGCAGCAGTGCCGAGAAGAGGGGCGTGAAGGCGATGCGAAAAGTCGTATTGATGATGTCGGTGTCGCTCGACGGTTTCATGGAGGGGCCGCAGCGGGAGATCGACTGGCATCTCGTGGATGACGAACTGCACGACTATTTCAATGCGCACCTGCGCGAGATGGGCGCATTTCTCGACGGCCGCGTCACATACGAACTCATGGCCGAATACTGGCCGACTGCGGACGAGGACCCGTCGAGTCCCGGTCCGGTCAGGGAATTCGCCCGTATCTGGCGGGAGATGCCCAAGATCGTCTACTCGCGGACGCTGGAGCGCGCGGAGTGGAATGCCACCGTCGTGCGCGAGGTCGTGCCCGCCGAGGTCGAGGCGCTCAAGGCCGGACCCGGCGGCGACCTCGCCCTGGGCGGCGCCGACCTGGCCGCCGCCTTCGCCGCGCACGACCTCATCGACGAGTATCTGATCTATGTGCACCCGGTGCTGCTGGGCGCGGGCAAGCGGCTCTTCCCCGCCGCCGCGGACCGCACCGGGCTCCGACTCGTCGAGAGCCGCGCCTTCGGGAACGGCGTGGTGCTGCTGCGGTACGCGCGCGAGCGCGGCTGACGCGGACGGCCGGAGCGGCCCTCTTCACGTATGTGGCGCCGACTTCGCCGGAATTGGGCGGCGATCTTTTCGAAAGCCTCACAACTGCCGCGCAAGGCCTTCCGTGCGTGCTGTTAACGTTCTGCGGTCACCCGGACCGCAGCAGCACAGAAAGCCATAACCCGAAAAAATGGACTACTGCTACCAATGCCGCCGCTACCTCAACGGGGCGCTGGTATGCCCGGGTTGCGGTGCCTACGCACCCGACATCGCGCCGCCCGTGTCGGCGTATGAGCCGGCGGAGCATTACGGCGGAGAGCCGATGCCGCGAATAGCGGAGCCGCTGCCCTTCGCGGAGCCGGAAAGGCTCGCCGACATGCCCGCCCGGCCGCCTGGCGGCGGAAGGGCCGCCAGGCGGCAGCAGCAGGCCCGTTGGCGCAAGAACCGCCGCCGCGCGGTGGCGGCGACGGCTTTCGCGCTGGCCGGCGGCGGCCTGACGATCGCGGCGATGCCGGGCGGCGGTTCCGGCGGCCACTCGGCCGCCGCGGCGACCCCGGACATCCCGGTGGGCGACCCGCTCCCCGTCACGACCTCGCCGGTCACCAGCGCGCCCCCGGCGGCGGCCCCGCGGCCCACCGGTACGCCGGCCGCCCCGCACGCGGCGGCGACTCCGCCGTCGCGCACGGCCGCGGTCTCCGTCCCGGTCGTACGGCGTACGGCGGTCCCGCAGCCGGCGGCGACCCGGCAGCCGGTGTCCCAGCCGGCCGCGGCCGTGCCGCCCGCCACGGCGCCGCCGGTCACCACCGCCCCGGCCCCGCCCACGGCGACCACGCCGCCGCCCGCCACCGAGACGCCGACACCGACGCCCCCGGCCGCGACCGGTCACCAGGCCCCGCCGCATCAGGTGTGCGTGCTGATGATCTGCCTGTGACCCGCGCCCCCGGTCCGGTTGCGGAAGCCGGGCTGGGGGCGGCCCGGTGCCCTAACCGCGGGGCGTCGGCGACACGCCGGGGTCGAAGCGGCCCGCTTTTCGTACATGCGTTCGAACGTATGCGAGAATCCCGGGCATGCACCACCACACGTTCCCCGCGGACCTCGTCCAGGCGCAGCGCGACTGGTACGCCACGTATCGCCAACTCGCCGACGCCGCCGGCACCCAGACCACGGTGCTGCGCCGCCGCCTGGTGCGGCTTTCGGTCCAGGTCACCGCACATCCGTACTGGGCGACCGTGCCCAACAGCGCGCCCGCGGCCCGTATGCAGCTCAAGGCGCTCGCCTGGCAGGAGGAGCCCGCCGCCATGGCCGCGGGCGAGGAGGCGGAGGCTACGGCCGGGTGAAGGCCCGGCGGCAGTGCGCCACCAGCTCGCGCACGGCCGGGGCGTGCGCGCCGCGCCACACCAGCGCGAGCAGCGCCGGGATGTCGATGTCCGCGATCACGCGGGCGGCGAGGCGGTCGGTGTAGCGGGCGGCCATCGACTCGCTCAGCACCCCGACCCCCAGGCCGCGCGCGGCGAGGTCGGCGATGGCGTCGGGGGCGCTGGCCTGGAGCCCGATCGCCGGGTCGAGCCGCTGCGCCGCGCACGCCTGGTCCAGGACGCCGCGCAGACCGGTTCCGCGCGGCATGCAGACCAGCGGATAGCCGGCGACCTCCCGCAGGGTCACCGGGTCCCGCCCGGTCAGCGGATGCCCGTGCGGGACGACGGCGACCAGCCGCTCGCTGATGACGGTGAAGGAGTCGAGCACGTCGGGCGGCTCGCCCGCGCTGCCGATCAGCGCCAGGTCGACGCCGCCGTCCCGCACCCCCTCGGCCAGCCGCTCGGAGGTGTCCTCGATCAGCGCGACGTCCACCCCGGGGTGGGCCAGGTGGAAGCGGGCCAGGGCGTCGAAGAGCGGGGTGACCGTGCAGCCCATGACCATCCCGACCGTCAGCCGCCCGCGGATGACGTCGGTCACCTCGCCGACCGCCTGCCCCACCGCCTCGGCGGCGGCCAGCGCGGCCCTGGCGTGCTCCAGGGCGGCCTTGCCCGCCACCGTCAGCCGCGCCGCCCGGCCCGAACGGTCGAACAGCTCGGCCCCCAACTCCCGTTCGAGCTGGCGGATCTGCGCGCTGACCCCGGACTGGCTGATGTGCACCCGCTCGGCGGCCCGGGTGAAATTGCGCTCCTCGGCGACCGCGACGAAGTATTCGAGCTGCCTCAGGTCCATGACCGCCGATGCTAACCAGCGGCGGCCCGGCGGCGGCGGACGACGGGCGTCAGGGCCAGACCAGGCAGTAGAGCTGGTGCCCCGACTCCTGGCATCGGCGGGCGAAGTCCTGCCATTCGTGCAGCATGCGGTAGATGACGAACGCGTCGCGCGGGCCGCGGCGGTCGGGGACCGTGGACCAGATGAAGGCGGCGGCGCCGAGGGACTCCTCGTTCGCGTTGCGCAGCGGCTCCACCACGGAGGCCGGGAGGCGGACGACGGCGTAGTCCGGGTGCAGGACCACGAGTTCGAGCGGCGGGACCTTGGCCGGGGGTATGCCCTCGATGCCGGTGAGGACCATCGCGGCCATCGTCTCCGGCTTGACCTTGGTGTACAGGCCCTGGCCGAGTTCGTCGCCGCCGAGTTCCTCCGGGCGCATGGAGATCGGGACGCGGGCCGCGGTGGCACCGTCGGGTGCACCGAAGTACTTGTAGGTCACCCCCACTCGGCCACCCCTGCTCCTGCCCTCTGCGGTCGATCGGCGTTCGTCGGTACCGCGTTGATCGCGGTGTTCTGGGTGTTGCTGTTGCTCGTGGTGTTCTTGTTCGCGTGGTTCGGGACTGCTCGGCTCTGCGGTGTGTCGATGCTGCGAATTCCGCGGGATACGACGGCGCTTGCCCGTGGGACGGGCGTCGTCGGGATCGGGTACGTGTTCTCCCGGTCCCTCGCCCGGACCGTCACCCCGCTGCTGCATTCCACTACCCGACCATCTGCCGCCCCAACCATGCAACCCGATCATCGTGTCAGATGCACGGTTGAGACGTTGTGGCGCAACGCCCGGGGTTTGAGAGCATGTATCCGTGAGCTATCCGTACGAAGCACCAGTGTCCCAGGAACTCTTCGACCGAGCGGCGGCCGTGACGCCAGGAGGCGTGAACTCTCCGGTGCGGGCTTTCCGTGCCGTGGGTGGTACGCCCCGTTTCATGGTGTCCGGTACCGGTCCGTACCTGACCGATGCCGACGGTCGGGAGTACGTGGACCTGGTCTGCTCGTGGGGGCCGATGATCCTCGGCCACGCGCACCCCGAGGTGATCGCGGCCGTACAGGCCGCGGTGACACATGGTACGTCCTTCGGCACGCCCAGTGAAGGCGAGGTCGCGCTGGCCGAGGAAATGGTGGCCAGGGTCGAACCGCTGGACCAGGTGCGGCTGGTGTCGTCGGGCACCGAGGCGACGATGTCGGCGATCCGGCTGGCCCGCGGCTTCACCGGGCGGGCCAAGGTGGTCAAGTTCGCGGGGTGCTACCACGGCCATGTGGACGCGCTGCTGGCCGCCGCCGGTTCCGGGCTCGCCACCTTCGGGCTGCCCGACACCCCCGGGGTGACCGGCGCGCAGACCGGCGACACGATCGTGCTGCCGTACAACGACCTGGACGCGGTACGGGCCGCGTTCGCCGCGCACCCCGGGCAGATCGCCTGCGTCATCACCGAGGCGTCGCCCGGCAACATGGGCGTCGTCCCGCCCCGCGACGGCTTCAACGCCGGGCTCAAGGAACTGTGCGCGGCCGACGGGGCGCTCTTCGTCTCCGACGAGGTCATGACCGGCTTCCGGGTCAGCAAGGCCGGCTGGTACGGGCTCGACGGCGTACGCCCCGACCTGATGACCTTCGGCAAGGTCATGGGCGGCGGCTTCCCCGCGGCGGCCTTCGGCGGGCGCGCCGACGTCATGGCGCAGCTCGCCCCGGTCGGCCCGGTCTACCAGGCCGGCACCCTGTCGGGTAACCCGGTGGCGACCGCGGCCGGCCTGGCGCAGCTGCGGCTGCTGGACGACGCGGCCTATGCGGCGGTGGACGCGGTCTCGGCCGAGATCCAGGCGCTGCTGACGGCGGCGCTCAGCAAGGAGGGGGTCGCGCACCGGCTCCAGCGGGCGGGCAGTATGTTCTCCGTCTTCTTCACGGACGAGGAGGTCCGTGACTTCGAGGCGGCCAAGCGGCAGGAGGCGTACCGCTTCACCCCGTTCTTCCACTCGATGCTGGCGCAGGGCGTGTACGTGCCCCCGTCGGCCTTCGAGTCCTGGTTCGTGTCGACCGCACACGACGAGCGGGCCGTGGAGCGTATCGCCGCCGCGCTGCCCGCCGCCGCACGTGCCGCAGCGGAGGCCCACGCATGAATTCCGGCAGTTCCGGCAGCGATGAATTGACCGTGGTGCACGTCGTGCGGCACGGCGAGGTCCACAACCCCGGCGGGATCCTCTACGGCAGGGCGCCCGGCTACCACCTGTCCGAGCTGGGCCGGAAGATGGCCGACCGGGTCGCCGAGCACCTCGCGCAGCGCGACATCGCGTACGTCGTCGCGTCGCCGCTCGAACGCGCCCAGGAGACGGCGACACCTATTGCCGAGGCGCACGGCCTCGACCTCGCGAAGGACGAGCGGCTCATCGAGGCGGCCAACGTCTTCGCCGGCAAGACCTTCGGG
The DNA here is from genome assembly GCF_036227245.1 of Streptomyces sp. NBC_01477. Taxonomy (GTDB): domain Bacteria; phylum Actinomycetota; class Actinomycetes; order Streptomycetales; family Streptomycetaceae; genus Actinacidiphila. Next base: position 3,714,411 of record NZ_CP109445.1, on the reverse strand, counting down.
GTCGGCGACGGGGCGCTGCGCAAGCCGGCCAACTGGAAGTACCTGACCAATCCCTTCCGCCCGAGCTGGGGCGAGCCGTACATCGACCAGGTCGTGCGGATGTCGGCGGCGTTGGGGGCCGCGCGGGACGCGGCCAGGGGGCACGAGGCGGTGTGCGTCAGCCACCAGCTGCCGATCTGGGTGATCCGCTCCTACGCGGAGCGGCGCCGGCTCTGGCACGATCCGCGGCGGCGGCAGTGCACGCTGGCCAGCGTGACGAGCTTCACGTATCGGGGCGATGCGATTGTCTCCGTCGGTTATGCGGAGCCGGCGATCGATCTTGTGCCGGCGCACCTTCGTGGGGGTGTGCCCAAGCCCATTGGCTCCGCCGGTAAGTAGTCCAGGGCCTTAGCCCCGTACCCCCGGGCGCGGGGTTTCCGTCCTCCCCTGCGGCAGGGGGCGCCCTTCCGCTGGCGCGGGGCTGGGGCTGCCGCTGCGTCCGGGGGTACGCCTCCCCCGGGCGCGGGGATGTGCGGTTCCCTTCGGCAGGGGGGTGCGCCTTCCCCGGGCGCGGGGGTGTGCGGTTCCCTTCGGCAGGGGGGTGCGCCTTCCCCGGGCGCGGGGGTGTGCGGTTCCCTTCGGCAGGGGGGTGCGCCTTCCCCGGGCGCGGGGGTGTGCGGTTCCCTTCGGCAGGGGGGTGCGCCCTGGGCTGCGGTGCTTCTGCGGTGCCTGCGCGTAGGGGGGTCCCTACCGGGGGGCGCGGGGAACTGCGCGCTCAGCCGGTCACCGGCCGGTGGTCCGGATGCGACAGCAACAGCCCCTTTGGGTCGGTGGCGACCCGCGTCCCCGGTGGGGGTTCCTCGCGCCGTTCCTCGCGCCCCTGGGGGTGTGCGGTGCGTTCGTACGTGACGGTGGGTGGGGGCTGGGCGCGCGGTTCCTCGCGCCCCTGGGGTGGTGGCGGTGCTCCGTCGCGTGACGGTGGGTGGTGGGTTGCTCGCGCCGTTCCTCGCGCCCCTGGGGTGGTGGCGGTGGTCGTCACACGACGGTGCGTCGTGGCTGCGCGCGCCGTTCCTCGCGCCCCTGGGGAGGGGCTCGGCTCTGGCGTGGAGGGCAACCCGCGGGAAGGGCTCGGCGCCTGCCGGGGAGGGACCCCCGGAGGGGGGATTGCGGGGGGCCGGTTGGGTGGCGTTTAGATGATTTGACCAAAATAAGACTAATCGTGAGGAACGAGTGGACGTCATGGTGGGCGTCCACACTTCCGCCCGCCTCAGCCGCACGGCACGCACGCCGAGAGACGGGGATCACGATGAGTCGGATGAGCCGAAGGAGTCTGCTGACGGCGACGGCGGGGGCGGCGGCCGGGCTGGCCGTCGCGGGGTGCGGGGCCGGGGACTCGGGCGGGGGTACCGAGCGGACGGGTGAGCCCTCGGGGGCCAGCGGGGCGCACGGCCCGGCGAAGACGGTGACGCTGATCGGGGACGGGTCGACCGCGCACACCGGGAAGCAGCCGAACCAGCCCGCCGTGGACCGGCTGGAGCCGGGGCAGACCCCGCCGCAGTTCGTGATCTTCTCCTGGGACGGCGCCGGCGAGGTCGGCAACGGCCTCTTCCCCCGCTTCCGCAAGCTCGCCGCCGACCACGGCGTGTCCATGACCTTCTTCCTGAGCGGGCTCTATCTGCTGCCGGAGGCCAAGAAGCTCCAGTACGCGCCGCCGAACAGCCCGCTGGGCGCCTCCGACATCGGCTACCTCGCCGACGACCACCTGCGGATGACGCTGGACAACATCCGGCGGGCCTGGCAGGAGGGCCACGAGATCGGCACCCACTTCAACGGCCACTTCTGCGCCGGCGCCGGGAGCGTCGGCCGCTGGACCCCGGCGGACTGGAAGAGCGAGATCGACCAGGCGAAGGCCTTCGTGACCTCCTGGAAGACGCAGACGGGCTGGCACGAGGAGGAGCCGCTGCCCTTCGACTACGAGAAGGAGCTGATCGGCGGCCGTACCCCGTGCCTGCTCGGGCAGGAGAACCTGCTGCCGACCGCGAGCGCGCTCGGCTGGCGCTACGACGCCAGCTCGCCGGGCGGCAACCAGGTGTGGCCGTCGAAGAAGCAGGGCGTGTGGGACCTGCCGCTGCAGCTCATCCCCTTCCCCGGGCACACCTTCGAAGTGCTGTCGATGGACTACAACATGCTGGCCAACCAGTCGCACGCGGCGACCAGCAGCGACCCGCGCAACTACCCGTACTGGCGCCAGCAGGCCACGGCGTCGTACATCGCGGGGTTCGAGCGGGCATACCAGACCAACCGGGCGCCCTTCTACATCGGCAACCACTTCGAGCAGTGGAACGGCGGGATCTACATGGACGCCGTCGAGGACGCGTTCACGTACATCGCCGGCGCCGGGCACGGCGACGTACGCATGGTGTCCTTCCGGCAGTTCGTGGACTGGCTGGACGCGCAGGACCCGGCGCTGCTCGACCGGCTGCGGACGCTGGAGGTCGGCCAGCGGCCGGCGCAGGGCTGGAAGGGCTTCATGACCCTGCCGGCCCCGGTGCCCGCCTCCACCACACCGTCGTCGGCCGCGGTCGCCTGAACCCGGCCGCGATCACCTGGTCCTTACTTGGGGCGATTGCCGCTTTTGGTGCCGGTGTCGGGGGTGTGGAAGATCGGCGGAGGGCTCATGCGAAACTTTTCACATGAGTCCTACCCGCGCCTCCCGACGCCGCGCGCCCCGCAGTGCCGCGGCACTGGCCGGCGCCGCCGTCGCGGCGCTGACGCTCGCCGCCTGCTCGTCGTCGTCCACCGGCTCCGGCACCGGCAGCTCCAACTTCGTCAGCGGCAGCGGCGAGATCACCCTGGTCAAGGCCGCCGACCGCAAACCGGCTCCCGAGCTGTCCGGCAAGACGGTGGCGGGCGGGCAGGACAGCCTGGCGGCGTACAAGGGCAAGGTCGTCGTCGTCAACATCTGGGGCTCCTGGTGCCCGCCCTGCCGGGCCGAGGCGCCGAACCTGGCGAAGGTCGCCGCCGCCGACGCGGCCAAGGGCGTGCAGTTCCTCGGCATCAACACCCGTGACCTGGACCCCTCCAACGCCGCCAGCTTCGAGAAGCGGTTCGGCATCACCTACCCGAACCTGTACGACCCGTACGGCAAGCTGATCCTGCGGTTCCCCCGGGGCAGCGTCAATCCGCAGACCCTGCCGGCCACGCTGGTCATCGACCGGCAGGGCCGGGTCGCGGCCCGGGCGCTCAAGCCGCTCAGCGAAGAGGACCTGAACACGCTCGTCGACCCGATCGCGGCGGAGCGGTGACATGGGCGGCAATGGCGCGCTGATGGTCCTGGCGGCCGGCGAGAACCAGACGGTGCTCACCGGGGCGCTGCTGGCCGCGATACCGATCGCGATGTTCGCCGGTCTGATCTCGTTCTTCTCGCCCTGCGTGCTGCCGCTGGTGCCCGGCTACCTGTCGTACGTCACGGGGATGGCGGGCACGGACCTGGCCGACGCCAGGCGGGGCAGGATGCTGGCGGGCGCGTCGCTGTTCGTCCTCGGGTTCAGCGCGGTCTTCGTTTCGGGCGGCGCGCTGTTCGGCAACTTCGGGGAGACCCTGCAAGTCCACCGCCAGGGTCTGACGAAGATCTTCGGGGCGCTCACCATCGTGCTCGGCCTGGCTTTCATGGGCATCGTCGGCGGGCTCACCCAGCGCGAATTCCGCTTCCACACCAGGCCCGCGGTGGGCCTCGCGGGGGCGCCGCTGCTCGGCGTGCTGTTCGGGCTCGGCTGGACGCCCTGCGTCGGCCCGACCCTGGGCGCGCTCAACGCGCTGGCCTTCAACGACGCCAGCGCGGTGCGCGGCGCCGTGCTGATGGCCTTCTACTGCGCGGGCCTCGGGGCGCCGTTCATCGTGGCGGCCATAGCTTTCCGCCGTACGCTGGGCGCCTTCGCGTGGGTCAAGCGCCACTACGTGTGGGTCATCAGGGCCGGCGGCAGCATGCTCGTCGCGGTCGGTGTCCTGTTGCTGACCGGCGTCTGGGATCACATCACCTACCAGATGCAGATCTGGTCGAGCAGCTTCACCACAGGGGTCTGAACCCATGAGCATCACGGAGAAAACCGAGCGCGAAGGGCTGGGCGCGGCAGGCGCGCAGCTCAGCACGGCACCGGCGGACACCTTCGCCGAGGCGCCCGCGCTCGGTGTACTGGGCTGGACGCGCTGGATGTGGCGGCAGCTCACCTCGATGCGGGTCGCCCTGATCCTGCTGTTCCTGCTGTCGCTCGCGGCGATCCCCGGCTCGCTGATCCCGCAGCACAGCGACCAGCTCAAGGTCGCCGCCTTCAAGGTCAAGCACCCCACGGTCAGCCCGTTCTACGACCGGGTCGGCCTCTTCCACGTCTACAGCTCGCCGTGGTTCTCGGCGATCTACATCCTGCTGTTCATCTCGCTCGCGGGCTGCATCGTGCCGCGCAGCTGGCAGTTCGTCGGCCAGTTGCGCTCCCGGCCGCCGGGCGCCCCGCGCCATCTGACCCGGCTGCCCGCGTACAGCACCTGGCGCACCGACGCGAGCCCCGAGGAGGTGACCGAGGCGGCCCGCAAGGCGCTGCGCGGGCGCAGGTTCCGTACCAGCGTCAGCGAGACCTCGGTGGCCGGCGAGAAGGGCTATCTGCGGGAGTTCGGCAACCTGGTCTTCCACATCTCGCTGTTCGGGCTGCTGATCGCGTTCGCGCTGACCTCGCTCCAGAAGGCCGAGGGCGGCAAGCTGATCGTCGAGGGCGACGGCTTCGTCAACAACCTCACCCAGTACGACGACTTCGGCGGCGGCACCCTTTACGGCGCCGACGATCTCCAGCCCTTCGGCTTCCACCTGGACAGCTTCGACTCGAAGTACGCCACGAGCGGCCCGGAGAAGGGCACCGCGCTCCAATTCCGCGCCAACATCCACTCCTACGAGGGCGCCGACGACAGCAAGGCCGTCAAGGGCGAGATCTCCGTCAACCACCCGCTGAGCATCGGCGGCGAGAAGGTCTACCTGATCTCGCACGGCTACGCGCCGGTCGTCACGATCAAGGACGCCAAGGGCAATGTGACCCGCGCGATCGTGCCGTTCCTGCCGCAGGACACCGCCCTCACCTCGATCGGCGTCATCAAGGCGCCCGACGCCATCGGCAAGGACGGCAAGCCGGACGCGCTGGGCTTCCGCGGCATCTTCACCCCGACCTTCGCCCTGGACGCCAAGAACGGCCCGCACTCGTCCTTCCCGACCCTCCAGTACCCGGCGCTGATCCTGAACGCCTTCCACGGCGACCTCGGCATGGACGCCGGCATCGCGCAGAACGTGTACCAGCTCGACGCCACGCACATGAAGCAGTTCCAGGACGCCGACGGCCAGCCGTTCAGCAAGGCCATGAAGGTCGGTGACACGATGGAGCTGCCCGACGGCGCGGGCAGCCTCACCTTCGACGGCATCAAGACCTGGGCCAGCTTCACCATCTCCCACCAGTCGGGCAACGAGGCCGCGCTGATCAGCGGGGTCGGCGCGATCCTGGGCCTGGCGGGCTCGCTGTTCATCCAGCGCCGCAGGATCTGGGTGCGCGCGGTCCGCGCCGAGGACGGTGTCACCGTCGTCGAGATGGGCGGCCTGGGCCGCAGCGAGTCCGCGCGGATCGCCGACGAGATCGGCGACGTGGCGCTGCAACTGCTGCCGGACGCCCCCGTCACACCGGACGACGAGGCACCACCACCGGAATCCGAGACCCCAGCCGTGAACGACGACGAAGGAGCGCGCGCGTGAACATCGCTGCCGCGGTCAACGAGAACTTCGCGAACTACAGCAACTATCTGATCCGCTCGGCGATGTTCGTCTACGCCCTCGCCTTCCTCGCGCACCTGGCGGAGTGGGTCTTCGGCGGGCGCAGCAAGATCGCCGTGCAGTCCGCGGCGCTGATCGCCGAGGCGGAGGCCAAGGAGGCCGAGGCCGAGGCGGCCAAGCAGAAGGCGGCCCAGCAGGTCACCGTCAAGACGGCGACCGGCGGCACGGTCACCCTGGAGCGCCCCAAGGTCGTCACCCGCGCCTCGGCCAGCGACCGCGGCATCGCGGACGGCCCCGGCGCGGCGGGCGGCAACGAGAAGGGCGACCTCTACGGCCGGATCGCGGTGTCCTTCACCGTGCTGGCCTGGCTGCTGCACGCCTCGGGCGTCGCCTTCCGCGCGGCCTCCGTGCAGCGCGCCCCCTGGGGCAACATGTACGAGTTCTCCACCACCTTCGGCGCGGTCGCCGTCGGCGCGTACCTGCTGCTGCTGGCGCTCAAGAAGGACGTGCGCTGGATCGGGCTGTTCCTGACCACCTCGGTGCTGCTGGACCTGGGCCTGGCCCTGTCGGTGCTCTACACCTCCAGCGAGCAGCTGGTGCCGGCGCTGCACTCGTACTGGCTGTGGATCCACGTGTCGTGCGCGATCATCTCCGGCGCGATCTTCTACCTGGCCGCGGTCGGGACGCTGCTCTTCCTCTTCCGCGACCACTACGAGGTCGCGGTGACCGCGGGCAGGGCGAGCGACGGCCGCTGGGGCGACATCATGCGGCGGCTGCCGTCCGCGGCGAGCCTGGACAAGTTCGCCTACCGGATGAACGCGCTGGTCTTCCCGCTGTGGACCTTCACCATCATCGCTGGCGCGATCTGGGCGCAGGCCGCCTGGGGCCGCTACTGGGGCTGGGACCCGAAGGAGACCTGGGCGTTCATCACCTGGGTCGCCTACGCCTGCTACCTGCACGCGCGCGCCACGGCCGGCTGGAAGGGCCGCAAGGCCGCGTATCTGGCGCTGATCGCCTTCGGCTGCTTCCTGTTCAACTACTACGGCGTGAACATCTTCGTCAGCGGCAAGCACTCCTACGCCGGGGTCTGACGAAGCTGTCGGAGCGGGATGCGAGACTGGCGCCATGGCTTACGACGATCTCCGCTCGTTCCTCCGGGCGCTGGAGAAGGAGGGCGACCTGCGGCGGATCACCGCCGAGGTCGACCCGTACCTGGAGGTCGGCGAGATCACCGACCGGGTGAACAAGTCCGGCGGCCCCGCACTCCTCTTCGAGAACGTGCGGGGCTCGGTCGCGCCGCTGGCGATGAATGTCTACGGCACCGACCGGCGGATGCTCAAGGCGCTCGGCCTGAAGGCGTACACCGACATCGGCGAGAAGATCGCCGGGCTGCTCAGGCCCGAACTGCCGCACGGCTTCGTCGGGGTGCGGGAGGCCTTCGGGAAGCTGGCCGGGATGGTGCACGTGCCGCCGAAGAAGGTCAAGGCGGGCGACGCGCCGGTGCAGGAGGTCGTGCTCACCGGTGACGACGTCGACCTTGACGCGCTGCCCGCGCTGTTCACCTGGCCGCAGGACGGCGGGTCGTTCTTCAACCTGGGCCTGACCCACACCAAGGACCCGGAGAGCGGCGTACGCAATCTGGGCCTCTACCGGCTGCAGCGGCACGACCGGCGCACCATCGGCATGCACTGGCAGATCCACAAGGACAGCCGCAACCACTACCAGGTGGCCCAGCGGCGCGGCGAGCGGCTGCCGGTGGCCATCGCCTTCGGCTGCCCGCCCGCCGTCACCTATGCCGCGACCGCGCCACTGCCCGGCGACATCGACGAATACCTCTTCGCCGGCTTCGTGCAGGGCAGGCGGGTGGAGCTGGTGGACTGCAAGACCGTGCCGCTCCAGGTGCCGGCCCAGGCCGAGGTGGTGATCGAGGGCTGGCTGGAGCCGGGCAAGACGCTGCCCGAGGGGCCGTTCGGCGACCACACCGGCTTCTACACCCCGCAGGAGCCCTTCCCCGCGCTCACCATCGACTGCGTGACGATGCGCAAGCGCCCGCTGTTCCAGTCGATCGTGGTCGGCCGGCCGCCGACCGAGGACGGTCCGCTGGGGCGGGCCACCGAGCGCTTCTTCCTGCCGCTGCTCAAGATCATCGTGCCGGACATCGTGGACTACCACCTGCCGGAGGCGGGCGGCTTCCACAACTGCGCGATCGTCTCGATCGACAAGAAGTACCCCAAGCACGCGCAGAAGACGATGCACGCGATCTGGGGCGCGCACATGATGTCGCTCACCAAGCTGATCGTGGTCGTCGACGCCGACTGCGACGTCCACGACCTGCACGAGGTCGCCTGGCGGGCGCTGGGCAACACCGACTACTCCCGCGACCTGACCGTCGTGGAAGGACCTGTCGACCACCTCGACCACGCCTCGTACCAGCAGTTCTGGGGCGGCAAGGCGGGCATCGACGCGACCCGCAAACTGCCCGAGGAGGGCTACACGCGGGACGGGGGCTGGCCGGAGATGGTGCTCTCCGACCCGCAGACGGCGGCGAAGGTCGACCGCCGATGGAGGGAGTACGGCCTGTGAGTGCGGAATCCGCCACCACCCCCGACCTCGTCCGACCGCAGCCCGGTCCCGACCGCCGGGTCAAGGCCTTCCTGCGGCTGGTGATGATCGAACACTCGATCTTCGCGCTGCCCTTCGCCTACATCGCCGCCCTCACCGCGATGTTCCGCGACGACGGGCATGTGCACTGGGTCGAACTGCTGCTGATCACGGTGGCGATGGTGGGCCTGCGCACCTTCGCGATGGCCTGCAACCGGATCATCGACCGCGAGATCGACGCCCGCAACCCGCGCACCGCGACCCGTGAACTGGTCACCGGCGCCCTGTCGGTACGGTCCGCGTGGACCGGCGCGCTGATCGCCCTGGTGGTCTTCCTGGGGGCAGCCGCGCTCCTCAACCCGCTGTGCCTGGCGCTCGCGCCGGTCGCGGTGGTGCCGATGGTGGTCTACCCCTACGGCAAGCGCTTCACCGACTTCCCGCACGCGATCCTGGGCGTGGCACAGGCGATGGGCCCGATCGGGGCGTGGCTGGCGGTGACCGGGTCCTGGTCGTGGGACGCGGTGATACTCGGCCTCGCGGTCGGGGTGTGGATCGGCGGCTTCGACCTGATCTTCGGCTGCCAGGACGTGGCCGCCGACCGGGCGCACGGCGTGAAGTCGGTGCCCGCCCGCTTCGGCATCCCGGCCGCCCTCCACGGCGCCCGGGTCTGCCACGCCGTCACCACGGCCCTGCTGGTCTGGTACGGGGCGGCCACGGACGCGGGCGGCTTCTGGTGGGCGGGCCTCGCGGTGGTCGGCGGCGCCTTCCTCTACGAGCACTCGATCGTACGGCCGCACGACCTGAGCCGGCTCAACCGGGCCTTCTTCACGGTCAACGGCGTGATCGGCATCACGCTCTTCGTCTTCGCGCTCCTCGACCTGCTCGCGCGCGGCCTCGGCAACTGAGTCGCCGGGCCGCGCGCGGGGGTCGTACGGGTCAGCGGCTCACTGGTCGGCGTCGAGCCCGCCGAGGTCCAGGCTCAGGCTGTCGAACGGCTTGTCGGTGTGCTTGGCCGTGCCGGCGCCCGAGGAGTCGTCCTCGCCCATGTCGCCCAGCTGCGTCATCACCAGGCCCATCAGGTCCTGCGGGTTGAGCGTCTGGGCGCCCGAGGGGGCGCTCACCGGGTCCGCGCCGCCCTCGACGGACAGGTCGAGCGGCAGCTTGCCGTGGATCGAGTCGTCGAACTGCGCGAGGTCCACGGTCAGGTGGGTGAGCTTGCCGTCCTTGATGGCGAGGTCGAGCGCCACCACCTTGTTGGGCACGTCGTTGAGGCTGTCCTGCAGCGAGCCGGGCAGGTCGCCGGCCAGCGAGCCCATGCTCTTCTTGAGGTCGTCGGCGAACGGCTTGGCCGGCACGGCGACCTTGAGGTGGTCGGCGCCGTCCTTCGAGCCGAGGTCGGTGATCTTCGCGTTCTTGGTCAGCGACTGCTGGAGCGGCGCGAGCAGTTGGGCGAAGGTCTTGTGCCCGAGGTCGGTCGGCAGCGCGGTCGGCAGGTCGGTGGGCAGGCCGAAGCCGCTGAGCGGGGAGTCGTCGGCGCCCGCCGGGTCGTCGGCGCCGTCCGAACCGCCGGCGCCGGCCGAGTCCTTGTCGTCGCCCAGGGTTTTGGCGAAGTCCGCGAATGCCTTGGCGTCGATCGACACCCAGCCGCCCTTGGCGAGCGTCTTGACCGAGTTGAAGGACGACGGCAGGTCGTCGACCGAGCCCAGCATGCCGTCGAGGTCGGACAGGCCGGCGTCGCCCGAGGTGTCCAGCGCCGCGAGGCCCTTGATGTCGACCCGGACGTAGAGCTTCTGGTCCACCGACCGCAGGCCGACCAGTGTCTTGCCCGCCTTGCCGCCGGTGCCGCCGCCGGCCACTTCGAGGCCGAACGCGCTGCCCTTGTCGTCGCCCTTGACCTCGGCGAGCGCCTTGTCCGCGCTCAGCGACGTCGTCACGTGCAGTCCGGCGAGCATGTCGGCGTCGGCGCGCTTGAAGTCGTCCTGGTCCTTGAGCGCCGCGAAGATCTGGTCCGGCGTGCCGTCGAAGGAGAGGCCGAGCGTCACCGACTTCTGCTCGCCGAGCTTGGTGAAGGCGTTGGTGACCTTGCCCTGAGGGGTGCTGGGCTCATCGGTGCCGCACGCGGCCGCCCCGCTGGTTATCAGCGCTACCACTCCGGCGGCGACGAGACCCTTGCGCATGGTGATGATGGCGAACTCCTTGGAAGCCGCGACGGGGTCGCGGAAAACGGTGTGGGGGGCCGTGTCGGACTGACAGGAGCAGCGTAACTGTGCGGATGCTGTGATCTCCTGGGGGTTTCCGGCTGACTTGTCGTGACCGGCGTTGCCGGAAGGCGGCAACTAAGGGGCTCAGGTGCGGGACTTCAAGGACCGGGGCTCGGGGAGGGGGCTCAGGCGGACACCGCGACCGTGCGCTCCCGGAAGAGGAACGCGGCGACCACGCCGCCGACCAGCCCGAACAGATGTGCCTGCCAGGACACCCCGTTGGCGGACGGCACCACGCCCCACAGGATCGAGCCGTAGAGCACGCCGACGATCAGGCCCACGATGACGTCCAGCGGTCGCCGGTCCACGAAGCCGCGGCTCAGTAGATAGCCGAACAGGCCGAAGATCAGACCCGACGCGCCCAGCGTGGTGGTGTGCGCGGGGGCGATCAGCCACACCCCGAGGCCGCTGATGATCATGATGGTCACGGCCACCGCGAGATAGCGGCCTATGCCGCGCAGCGCCGCGATGAAGCCCAGCACGAGCAGCGGCACGCTGTTGGACGCCAGGTGCGCGAAGCCGACGTGCATGAACGCGGCCGGGACGATGTCCAGCAGCTCGCTGCCCTTGCGCGGGGTGATGCCGAAGGTGTCGAGCCGCTGGCCGCTCAGCGCGTTCACACCCTCGATCGCCCACAGCAGGGCGAGCCAGCCCAGCATCAGCGCCCCCGCCGCGGCCACCCGGCCGCCGGCCCGCAGCGGGGAGGTCAGCGTGTCGAGCAGGCCCGAGCGTGGTCGCGCGGCCCCGCCGGCGGTCTGTCCGTATGCCACCGAATCCCCCCTGACTCCAGTGCCTTCCACCGTGCACAACGCCCGCCGCCGGTACCCGGTTCCCGCTTCGGCGGCTTTGCCCGGGTCCGGTTACGCTCGTCCGCGTGGACGACATTGCGCAGGGCCGCGCGCGCAACCCCTGGGTGGTCGGCGTGTCCGGGGCCTCGGGGACGCCGTACGCCGCCGCGGTGCTGCGCGGGCTGCTGCACGCGGGCGAGGACGTCGACCTGGTGGTCAGCAGGGCGGCCAGGCTCACCCTGCTCGACGAGACCGGCGCCGGCTTCCGTGACGCCCACTGGCGCGAGGACCTGGACCGGCTGCTGGCCCGCGGCGCCGACGGCACCGCCGACCGCTACCCGCCCGCCGACCTGTCGGGCGTACGCCACTGGCCGGCCGGCGACCTGGCCGCGGGGCCGTCCTCGGGGTCGTACCGCAGCAAGGGGATGCTGATCGTGCCGGCCAGCACCGCCTGCGTGGCCGGGGTGGCGCTCGGGCTGTCCAAGGACCTGTTGCAGCGGGCGGCGAGCGTCGCGCTCAAGGAGCGCCGGCCGCTGGTCGTCGCGGTACGGGAGACCCCGCTCGGCGGCCAGACGCTGCGTCATCTGGTGGCGCTCGACGACGCCGGGGCCGTCGTCCTGCCCGCCTCGCCGGCCTTCTACACCGGCGCGGTGCACATCCAGGACCTGGTCGACTTCGTCGCGGGCCGGGTGCTGGACGCGGCGGGCGTACCGCACCAGCTGTATCGCCGCTGGCAGGGGGAACTGGGCCGGGCGGCGCAAGAGGCCGGTGCGGCGGCAGCCGGGGGAGCAGATGCGCAGGGCGCGGACCCGTTCATGCCTTAGATTCGTGTCCAGACAGCGCAGTCGTGGCACGAACGGGAGGGTCCCTTCTGATGGACGCGGTGGACAGACAGCTCATCCAGGCGTTGCGCGAGAACGGCCGGGCGTCGTACGCGGAACTGGGCCGGCTGGTGGGCCTGTCGGGCCCCAGCGTCACCGACCGCATCAACCGCCTCGAACAGGCCGGAGTGATCACCGGCTACCGTGCCACGGTCGCCCCCGCCGCCCTCGGCCTGGGCGTGACCGCCCTGGTCGGACTCCAGCTCAGTGACGCCGCCGACCACGAGGACGTGGCGGGCAGGCTGCGCGACCTGGACGAGATCGAGGACTGCTGGTTCATCGCCGGCGACGACTCGTACATGCTCAAGGTCAGGGTCGGCGACGTCGACGGGCTCGAACACACGATCCGCAGGCTCTCCGGCACCAAGGGCGTCGCCCGCACCCGTACCACGATCGTGCTGTCCACCAAGTGGGAGAACCGGGTCGGCGCGCTGCCCGAGGAGCCGTAGGAGGGGGCACCTCCCGGCCGACGGCCGGGGGCGTACTGTCGAAGCCGGTTCGACCCGGCAGGAGGAGGAGCGCATGGACGCGGGGCTCAAGCGGGAGCTGGAGGAGAAGGTCTACGCCGGCGAGCGGCTGACCCGGGAGGACGGCATCGCCCTCTACGAGTCCGACGATCTCGCATGGCTGGGCGGACTCGCGCACCACGTGCGCACCCAGAAGAACGGTGACGTCGTCCACTTCAACGTCAACCGGCACCTGAACATGACGAACGTGTGCACCGCCTCGTGCGCGTACTGCTCCTTCCAGCGCAAGCCGGGCGAGAAGGACGCGTACACGATGCGGATCGAGGAGGCCGTCCGGCTGGCCAAGGCGATGGAGGCCGACAGCCTCACCGAGCTGCACATCGTCAACGGCCTGCACCCGACGCTGCCGTGGCGCTACTACCCGCGCTCGCTCAAGGCGCTCAAGGAAGCACTGCCGCAGGTGTCGCTCAAGGCGTTCACCGCCACCGAGATCCACCACTTCGAGACCATCTCGGGCCTGTCCGCCTCCGACATCCTCGACGAGCTGATCGACGCCGGCCTGGAATCGCTGACCGGCGGCGGCGCCGAGATCTTCGACTGGGAGGTGCGCCAGCACATCGTGGACCACCGCACCCACTGGGAGGACTGGTCGCGGATCCACCGCCTGGCGCACTCCAAGGGCCTCAAGACGCCCTCGACCATGCTCTACGGCCACATCGAGGAGCCCCGGCACCGGGTCGACCACGTGCTGCGGCTGCGGGAGCTCCAGGACGAGACCGGCGGCTTCCAGGTCTTCATCCCGCTGCGCTACCAGCACGACTTCGTGGACATGAAGGACGGCAAGGTCCGCAACACCTTGCAGGCCCGCACCACGATGGCCACCGGCGCCGAGGCCCTGAAGACCTTCGCGGTCTCCCGGCTGCTCTTCGACAACGTGCCGCACGTCAAGGTCTTCTGGGTCATGCACGGCCTGTCCACGGCCCAGCTCGCCCTGAACCACGGCGCCGACGACATGGACGGCTCGGTCGTGGAGTACAAGATCACCCACGACGCGGACGACTACGGCACGCCGAACAAGCTCACCCGGGACGACATCCTCGACCTGATCAGGGACGCGGGATTCCGCCCGGTCGAGCGCAACACGCGTTACGAGATCATCCGCGAATACCCCGGCCCGGACGGGTCGCGGCGGGAGTCGCCGCAGCCGATGCGGGTGTGACGCGGGCCACGGCGCCCGGGTTCGGGTAATGGCTACCCTGCTCGCATGACCCTTACGTGTGAGCTGGATCCGACGGTCGACGAGGAGTTGCGCGAGGGGATCCTCGCGCTGTGGACCGATGTGTCCAACGCGGGCGGCGCGGTCGGCTTCGTGCCGCCCGTCACGCCCGAGGACATCCGCCCCGACTGCGAACGGTCGCTCGCCGCGGTCGGGGCCGGGCAGCGGCGGCTGATCGTCGGCCGCGACGAGGAGGGCCGCGTCGCGGCCACGGCCTTCCTGGCGTACAACGACCACCGGCTCATGACGCACTGGCTGTGGGTCTACACGGTGATGGTCCATCCGCGGCACCAGGGGCGCGGCTACGGCCGCACTCTGATGGCGGCGGTCGAGCGGGTCGCCCGGGGCTTTCACGGTATCGAGGCGATACGGCTCACGTGCCGGGGCGGCACGGGGGCCGACGCTTTTTACTCCGCGTGCGGTTACAAGGAGGTCGGCCGGGTGCCGGCCGCGATCCGGGTCGCCCCGGGTGACGACCGCGACGACATCATCATGCTCCGCGTCCTGTGACTCCGCCCCAGGCCGTCCGTCCCTCGCGGTGCCCCCGCGACCAGCCGTGCCCCTCCGCTGGCGCGGGCCTGGGGGGTGCCGGCTGCGTCGGCGGGTGCGCTTCCGCCGGCGCAGGGCTGGGGTGCTGGCTGCGTCGGCGGGTGCGCTTCCGCCGGGCGCGGGGGTCTGGCGGTTCCCCTTCGGCAGGGGGGTGGTGCCCCCTGGGCTGCGGTCTTCTGCGGTTCCCCTTCGGTAAGGGGGTGCCTACCAGGGGCGCGGGGAACTGCGCGAGCAACCCACCACCGGCCGGTGGTCCGGGGCGGACCGAGGAGACCCTTCGGGTCGGTGGCGGCCCGCGCGTGGGTGGTGGGCTGGGCGCGCCGTTCCTCGCGCCCCTGGGGTGGTGCGGTCCGTCCGGACGTGACGGTGGGTGGGGGCTGGGCGCGCAGTTCCTCGCGCCCCTGTAGGGCGCCCTCCTGCGTGGTGGCAGCCCTGGCCCGCGGCAGCGGTGGGGCGCCCTCCTGCGTGGTGGCAGCCCTGGCCCGCGGCAGCGGTGGGGCGGTCCCGGGCGGAGGGCAACCGGCCCAGGCATGGGGCGGCGGGGGCGTACCCCGCGTAAGGGGTACCCCAGGCCCGCGGGGGTGGGCGTCGGCTCACAGGGAAGGCGTGCTTCACTGGGAGCATGCTCCGATACACCGCCCTGCGCTTCGGCCTCATCGTCGCCAGCTTCGGTGTCATCTGGGGCCTGGTCCGGCTGCACATTCTGCCGGCCGGGCTCGGTGACTCGAACTACTTGTGGGTCGCGCTCCTCGCCCTCGTCGTGTCCGCCCCGCTGAGCTGGGTCCTGCTGCGCGGAGTGCGCGAGCAGGCCGCGCTCACGGTCTCGCAGCGGGTCGAGCGCACCCGGCTCAACCTGATCGCCAACACCGAGCAGGAGGACGCGGCCGACGACGCCGCGCGCGGTGACGCCGCGAGGGACAGCGCGCCCCGCACCGCCTGATGCCGGCTGCCGGCAGCCGGCGGGTGCCGCGGGCGGAACGCGAGCGGCAGATGCTCGACGCGGCCGTGGCGACCTTCGCCCGGCGCGGCTACCGGGCCGCGTCCATGGACGAGATCGCCGAGGCGGCCGGGGTCAGCAAGCCGATGGTCTACCTCTACCTCAACTCCAAGGACGAGCTGTTCACCGCGTGCATCCGGCGTGAGGCCGACGCCCTCGCCGCGGCGGTACGTGACGCCGTCGAGGAGGGTGTCGGCCCGGAGCGCCAGCTGTGGAGCGGTTTGCTCGGCTTCTTCGAGCACACCGCGGCCCACCCCGACGGGTGGACGATCCTGTACAGCCAGGCCCGTACGGTGGGCGAGCCCTTCGCCGCCGAGGTCGCCGTCCTGCGGGCGGAGATCGTCGACTTCGTCGCCGGGCTGATCGCGGCGGCCTGCGGCTCGCAGGACGTGGCCGGCTACGCCCACGCGCTCGTGGGCGCCGCCGAATCCCTCGCCGGGTGGGCCGCGTCGTCCCCCTCGCCCGCGCTGAGCGGCGAGGACCTCGCGGCCACCCTGATGAACTTCGCCTGGTCGGGACTCGCCGCGCTGCTGCCGCCCCCGGCGGGCTCCCCGCCGGGGGCGCCGGCCGCCTGGCGCGGCCTCAGCAGTCGGGGATGACCGTCCCGTTGTTGTCCTTCGCCTCGTCGTTGCCCCAGCGCGAGAGGTAGTACGCGGACACGTACTGCTTCGCCGGGCCGCTGTCGGGGTCGGTGCGCAGCCACCAGTGGTTGTAGGACGAGCCGCTGCCGATGTTGCGGCCCCACGCCTTGCAGTAGACGTAGTTCGTGCCGCCGTTGAGCGTGCCGGTCTGCGCGGTGCTGGTGGGCGAGGCGTAGACGGGGGCGCTGGCGAAGGTGTCCATCCAGTATTCGGTGCCGGCGGGCGGCGGGGCGGCGGCCGAGAAGGTGACGGTGACCCAGTCGTTGCCGGTCATGCCGAGGCCGTCCCAGAAGGTGCCGTCGGCCAGGTCGATGCCGGCCGGGTTGCTGACGGCGCGGCCGAACTCGTCGTGGCCGCCGTTGTAGCCGCTCTGGTAGGCGGCCTGCGCCTCGGGGGTGCCCTGCGGAAGGTCGCCCCAGGACTGGCGGGTGCCCGGCGGGTTCCAGTAGTCGTCGGTGGTGTTCCACGGGCCGACGTCCCAGATCGGGGCGGTCTCGCAGCGGCTGCCGTGGCAGACGGTGACCTGGTAGGTGCGGCTGCCGTTGCTGTCGAGCAGCCGGCGCGAGGGCAGCGCCACGAAGTGGTCGCGGTTGGCGATCACATGGCCGTTGGCGGTGGTGCCGCCGACCAGGCCCTCGCGGGTGGCGAACACCCGGTAGGCGGCGGCCGCCGCCTGCGGCCGGGCGACTGCCCCGGGCTGCGGCGCCGCCGCGTCCAGCCGTACCGACGACACCGACGGGGCGGCGGCTCCCGCGGGCGCGCTGAGCACCAGGCGCACCTGGACGGCGGAGACGGGCGTGCTGAAGGTGACCGCGGCGCCCGCGGCGGCCGTCGTCCACTGGGTCCAGACGCCGGACGCGTCGCGGCCCCTGACGTCGGTGTCCACGGCGGACCCGGCCGGCCGGGTCGCGGCGGTCCGTACGGTCAGCGCGGGGACGGCCGAGCCGAGCGCGGTGACCGGCGCCGTGTATGCGCCGTAGGAGCGGCCCGCGGGCATCGCCGCGGGGTGGGCGCGCAGGTCGCGGACCGTCACCCGGCCATGGGACAGGACGGTGTTGTCGGACCCGGCTGCCGTCAGATCGACCGGCCAGCTCGTCCTCGCGGCCGACGCGGCGGCCTCCGGGCGCGCCTGGGCCGCACCTGGTGTCGCCAACGACACGAGGACGGCGCCGAGGGCGGCGGCCACGACGGACATACGGCGCCTTGCTGCGTGCATCTGCCACCTCGCGGTAGGGGAGTCGCTGCGGTCGTGCGTCGCAGTGGTGCGGGGACCCTAGCCGCGGCCGTTCCCGGGCCACAAGGAATTGGCATATACATGGCAGAAAGGTGCTACGGGCGGCGCCCAAGGCGGGTCAGGATCCGGCTCAAGGTGTCGCCGTCCGGCGGCGCGGACAGTGCGGGGGCGAAGGCCGCGGAGGCGGCCGGGACCGCCATTGCCAGCGGGAGTACGGCCTCCACCAGGTCCGCGTCCGGGGTGAAGGGGACCTCCAGGGTGGTCGCGACGTCCCAGGCGTGGACGACATAGTCCAGGAAGTGGAAGCCGATGGCCCGCGCGGCGGGGAAGGCGGGGCCGCCCGCGGTGAATTCCGGCAGCGCGAAGGGCTGGTCGCCGTCCGCCACGTCCGCGAAGGCGGCGAGTACGTCCGCCGCGGCGGCCTCGTGGTCCGCGACCGGGTCGGCGCCGCCTTCGGCGGCCCAGACCGCGAGGTCGCCGCCGCGGCCCCTCGCGGCGGCGGCGAAACCCCGGTGCTGAGCCGTCATATGGGCGAGCAGGTCGGCCAGGGTCCACCCGGCGCACGGTGTGTCCCGGACCAGATCGGCTACGGTCGTCTGCCGGACGAGCCCGGCGCTGAGCCGGACCGCCCTCGCGTCCAGCGCGCGCATCCGTGCGAGATCGGTAGGCATATGCTTATCGTGTGCTCGTGCACATCATCTGTCAAGGGAGCACCTCGGTATGTCCGCCCCGCCCCGCAGGGACCTCGCGGCGATGATCGTCCCCCTCGGCCGCGCGCTGACCGCGGCCGAACTCCCGGTGCTGCGCGAGCACGGCCTGACCATGTGGGCGTACTCCGTCCTGCTGCGGCTCGACGAGCAGCCGCTGCGCAGCCAGGCGGCGCTGGCCGGGGCGATCGGCGCGGACAAGACCCGGATCATCGAGGTCCTCACCGACCTCGGCGACCGCGGCCTGATCAGCCGCACCCCCGACCCGGCCGACCGCCGGGTGCGGCTGCTGGCGCTGACCCCTGAGGGCCGCCGGATACGGGACGCGGCGCAGGCCGCGATCCAGCGCCGGGAGGAACGGCTGCTGGCCCGGCATCTGTCGCCGGGCCAGCGCGCGGGCCTGCTGGACGCCCTCCAGGCGCTGGCCGCGCTGCCCCCGGAGGCGGTCAGCGACCCGGAGCCGTGACCGTACCGGTGGCAGCGGTCAGCGGCGCGGAACCGTGACCGTACCGCTGACGGTGACGGTGACGGTGACCGCACCGCTGACGCTGACGCTGACGGCGGTCAGCGGTCCGGAGGTGTGACCGTGCCGGTGACGTGGACGCGGGGGCCGGAGCGGACCTCGAAGCGGTCGCCGCGGGCCGCGTACTCGACGGTGGACGGCAGCAGGACGGGCTGCCGGAAGTCCGCGGTGACGCCGGTCGCGCCCGGGTGTTCCGCCGCGCACCGGGCGACCGTCCACATCCCGTGCACGATGGCCCGCCGGAAGCCGAGCGGACGGGCGGTCAGCGGGTACAGGTGGATCGGGTTGTAGTCGCCGCTGACCCGGGCGTGCTGCCGCCCGAGCCCGGCCGCCAGCGGCCACCGCGCCACCACCGGCAGTTCCGCCGCGTCGGGCGCCTGCCCGGCCGCCTCGTGGGAGCCGGGGACCCGGTGTCTGGCCAGGTAGCTGCTGCGGTCCTCCCAGACCAGCTCGCCGTCCACCCGCGCCTCGGTCACCACCGTGACCTCCGTACCCCGCCGGTGCGGGCGCAGCCCGGCCGCGTGGACGGTCAGGTCGGGGCGGTCGGCGGCGGTGAGCGGCCGGCGGCTGCGGATGGTCACCGAGGTGTGCACCAGGCCGAGCAGCGGCAGGGGGAAGGCGCGGGCGGCCATGAGGCGGGCCGCGAGCGGGAAGCCGAGGATGTGCGGGTAGGTGAGCGGGAGTTCGGCCCCACCCGGGGCGTAGCCGCACACGCGGGCGTACGCGGCCAGGCGGGCCGGCTCGACCCGTACCGCCGGCTCGGTCAGCCGGTCCCGCGGCACTTCCGCACTGGCGGAGGGGTGCTTGCCCAGCCCGGTGAGTACGCCCCGGCCCAGCGTCAGCAGCAGCGGCGCCATCTCAGGCGCCCAGCAGGGACTGGCCGCAGACCCGTACGACCTGGCCGTTCACACCGCCGGAGGTCGCCGCCGACAGCCAGGCGACGGTCTCGGCGACGTCGATGGGCAGGCCGCCCTGCCCGAGGGAATTCATCCGGCGGCCCGCCTCGCGGATGACCAGCGGTACGGCCGCGGTCATCCTGGTCTCGATGAAGCCGGGGGCGACCGCGTTGGCGGTGATGCCGCGCCCGCGGACCTCCGCGTCGGCGGCCAGCGCGCGTACCCAGCCGATGATCCCGGCCTTGGAGGCGGCGTAGTTGGTCTGCCCGGCATTGCCCGCGATGCCCGCGATGGAGGCGGTGCCGACGATCCTGGCGTGCTCGTTGAGCGCGCCCGTCTTGAGCAGGTGGCCCGTGGTCCGCAGGACGCTGCCGAGGTTGACGTCGATGACGCTGCTCCAGCGGTCGGCGGCCATGTTGGCGAGCTTGCGGTCCCGGGTGATGCCCGCGTTGTGGACCAGGACGTCCAGGCCGTCCGGCAGCGCGGCGGCGATGCGTTCGCCCGCGTCGGGCGCGGTGATGTCGAGCGGCAGCGCGCTGCCCCCGAGCCGGGCCGCCACCTCGGCGAGCGCGTCGCCCGCCTGCGGCACGTCCAGGCAGACCACGCGGGCGCCGTCCCGGGCCAGGGTCTCCGCGACGGCCGCGCCGATACCGCGGGCGGCGCCGGTGACCAGCGCGGTCCTGGCGCCGCCCGCCGGCACCTCGGGCGCGGGGCCGACCTCGATCACCTGCCCGCTGACATAGGCGGACCTGGGCGAGAGCAGGAAGTCCAGGGTGGAGTCCGCGGCGGCGCCCGGGGCGAGCCGCACCAGCTGGACGGTGCAGCCGCGGCCGATCTCCTTGCCCAGCGAGCGGACGAAGCCCTCAAGTGCCTGCTGGGCGGCGGCATGCGCGAGGCCGCCGTCCTGCGGCCGGGCGCCGAGCACGACGATCCGCCCGCAGGGGGCCAGCGAGCGGGCCAGCGGGTGCAGGGCCGCGTGCACGCCCCCCAGGCCTTCCGGGTCCGCGACCCCGGCGGCGTCCAGCACGACGGCCCCGTACGTACCCGTGCCGTCCGGCACCGCGTCGCCCGCGGTCAGCCGCAGGACGGGCCCGGGCAGCTCCGGCGTCCGCTCCGACCAGCGGCGCAGGGCGGCGGGCTGCGGCAGGCCGAGGCGGCGGGTGACGAAACGGCCGGGGGCAGTGCCGGTGAGGCGGAGATAGCGGTCGGCCATTGGCCTTCTCCTTACTCTGGAGTAAGTTTACCGGCGGTAAGGCTACTGGTGAGTCACGCAGATCGGAAGTTCGGGAGACCGCATGCAGACCGTCCGCCGGGTCGCCGTCATCGCCGGCAACCGCATCCCCTTCGCGCGTTCCGACGGCCCCTACGCCACAGCGTCCAACCAGGACATGCTCACCGCCGCGCTCGACGGCCTCGCCGAGCGCACCGGGCTCGCCGGCGCGCGGGTCGGCGAATTCGCGGCGGGCGCGGTCCTCAAGCACAGCCGGGACTTCAACCTCGCCCGCGAGACCGTGCTCGGCTCCGTCCTCGACCCCGCCACCCCCGCGTACGACCTCCAGCAGGCGTGCGGCACCGGGCTCCAGGCGGTCTTCGCGGTCGCCGCGAAGATCGCGCTCGGCGTCATCGACTCCGGCATCGCGGGCGGCGCCGACACCACGAGCGACGCGCCGCTCGGCGTCAACGACGAGCTGCGCAGGACGCTGCTCGCGGCCCGGCGCGCCAAGACGGCGGGCGGGCGCGCCCGGGCACTCACCGCGGTACGCCCGCGGCACCTCGTGCCGGAGATCCCGCGCAATGCCGAGCCCCGCACCGGCCTGTCGATGGGCGAGCACGCGGCCCTCACCGCCGCGCGCTGGGGCGTCACCCGGCAGGCCCAGGACGAGATCGCCGCGACGAGCCACCAGCGGCTCGCGGCGGCGTACGAACGGGGCTTCCTCGACCCGCTCGTCACGCCCTACCGCGGGCTCACCCGCGACCAGAACCTGCGGCCCGACTCGACCGTCGAGAAGCTCGCCCGGCTGCGCCCGGTCTACGGCGGCCCCGGCGGCACGATGACGGCGGGCAATTCCACGCCGCTCACCGACGGGGCCGCCGTCGTCCTGCTCGGCAGCGAGGAGTGGGCCGCAGAGCGCGGACTCGAACCGCTGGCCTTCCTGACGGCCTACGAGACCGCGGCGGTGGACTACGTGTCCGGCGAGGAGGGGCTGCTGATGGCGCCCGCGTACGCCGTGCCCCGGATGCTCGCGCGGGCCGGGCTCGGGCTCGGCGACTTCGACTTCTACGAGGTGCACGAGGCTTTCGCCTCGCAGGTGCTGGCGACGCTGGCCGCGTGGGAGGACAAGGCGTACTGCGCGGAGCGCCTCGGGCTCGACGCGCCGCTCGGCTCCGTCGACCGGGACCGGCTCAACGTCGCCGGCTCCTCCCTCGCGACGGGGCATCCCTTCGCGGCGACCGGGGCGAGGATCGTGGGCACACTGGCCCACCTGCTCGCCGAGCGGGGGAGGGCGGGGCGCGGGCTCATCTCCGTCTGCGCGGCCGGGGGCCAGGGAGTCACGGCCGTCCTGTCCCGCCCCTGACCCGCGGTCACCTCGCCCCTGCGGCGGGGCCGAGCCGCTCGGTGCCCCCTGCTGCGGGGGTGCCCACCAGGGGCGCGGGGGACGGCGCGCTCAGCCCCCGCCGGGGCGCGGGCCGTCACCGACCGAAAGGGTCTGTCCGGTCCGCTCCGGACCACCGGCCGGTGGGTGGTTGCTCGCGCCGTTCCCCGCGCCCCCCGGGGGGCACCCCCTTGCCGCAGGGCACCGCGGCACCACCGCCCCCGGAGGGAAGCGCGCCGCCCGCCGCAGGGGCGGCCCCGAGGGGTGTGCCCGGGGCGCAACGGGCCCCGGGAAGCGCACGGCCGCATGGGCGTACCGTCGAGAAACGTAGGAGCCGCCGTATGGCAATACGTCAGTCACCGCCGCCCGCGCCGGGCAACGGGCAGAAACCCCAGCTCACCGCCGAAGGCGGAAGGGTGGTGCAGGCCTCCGTCCCGCCGTTGACGGACCCGCCGCGGCGGGGCAGCCTCGCCGACATACCGTTCACGAACGCCGCCGACGCCCCCACCGACGTGGTGATGAGCCGGAAGGGCCAGGACGGCCGCTGGCGGGACGTCACCGCCGCCGCCTTCCGCGACGACGTCGCCAGGGTCGCGAAGGGCCTCGTCGCGGCCGGACTGCGCCCGGGCGACCGCCTCGCGGTGATGGCCAGGACGTCGTACGCCTGGACCCTGCTGGACTTCGCGGGCTGGGCCGCGGGCCTGATCACCGTACCGATCTACCCGACGTCCTCCGCGTCCCAGTGCGCCTGGATCCTCGCCGACTCCGGCGCCGCCGCCTGCGTCGTGGAGAACGTGGCACAGGCCCGGATGATCAGCGCGGCCCGCACCGGGCTGCCGGCGCTGCGGGAGCTGTGGCAGATCGACACCGGCGCCGTGGACCAACTGGCCGCGGACGGCCGTACGCTGCCCGACGCGCTCCTCACGTCCCGCCGGCAGGCGATGACCCCGGACACCGTCGCGACGCTGATCTACACCTCGGGCACCACCGGGCGCCCCAAGGGCTGCATCCTGACGCACGGCAACTTCTTCGCCGAGGTCGACAACGCCACCGAGCTGCTGCACCCCGTCTTCCGCTCGGTGAGCAGCGAGCCCGCCTCGACGCTGCTCTTCCTGCCGCTCTCGCACGTCTTCGGGCGGATGGTCGCGATCGGCTGCCTGCGGGCTCGGGTCCGGCTCGGGCACGCGCCCAGCATCGCCACCGACGACCTGCTCGAAGACCTCGCCGGCTTCCGGCCGACCTTCCTGCTGGCGATCCCGTACGTCCTGGAGAAGGTCTACAACACCGGCCGCGCCACCGCCGAGAAGATCGGCCGGGCGTCGTCCTTCGACCGGGCGGCCCGCATCGCCCAGGCGTACGGCACCGCGGCCGTCGCCCGGCAGACCGGCACGGGTCCCGGTCCCGGCCTCGGGCTGCGGCTGGCGCGGGCGCTGTACGACCCGCTGGTCTACCGGCGGATCAGGGCCGCGCTCGGCGGCAAGGTGCGGTACGCGATCTGCGGCGGCTCCCCGCTGGGCACCCGGCTCGCCGCCTTCTACGCCGGGGCCGGTGTGCTGGTCTTCGAGGGCTACGGCCTGACGGAGACCACCGCCGCCGCCACGGTGACGCCGCCGCTGAGCCCGCGGCTCGGCACGGTCGGCTGGCCGCTGCCCGGCACGGCGGTGCGGATCGCGGACGACGGCGAGGTGCTGCTGCGCGGCGGGCAGATCTTCGCCGGGTACTGGAACGACGAGGGCGCCTTCCCGGCCGTCGACGGCTGGTTCCCGACCGGCGACGTCGGCGAGCTGGACGCGGACGGCTACCTGACGATCACCGGCCGCAAGAAGGAGATCATCATCACAGCGGGCGGCAAGAACGTCGCCCCGGCCCCGCTGGAGGACCGGCTGCGCGCCCATCCGCTGGTCGGCCAGTGCATGGTGGTCGGCGACAACCGCCCGTACGTGACCGCGCTGATCACCCTGGAGCCGGACGGCCTCGCGCACTGGCAGCGGATGCGGCACAAGGAGGGCCTGCGGCCCGCGGACCTGGTCGCGGACGACGACCTGCTGGCCGAACTCCAGAAGGCCGTGGACGACGCCAACGCGTCGGTGTCGCGGGCCGAGTCGATCCGCAGGTTCCGGGTCCTGGCGGCGGACTTCACCGAGGACGGCGGGCACCTGACCCCGTCGATGAAGATCCGGCGGGCCGCGGTGGCCAAGGACTTCGCGGCCGACATCGAGGAGCTGTACCGCCGCACCCGGTGACGGCGCGGCCCTGTGCCGCCGGGTCCCCGGGTCTCCCGGTCCACGGGACGCCGGGAACAAAGGCAGGGGCCGCCTCACCGAGGTGAGGCGGCCCCTTGGTACTGCAGGTTCTGGGCGCGATGCGCCGTCTGGCCGGACTAGTAGAGGACTAGTTCGGGGTGACGTTCTCCGCCTGCGGACCCTTCGGGCCCTGCGTGACGTCGAAAGTCACCGGCTGGTTCTCCTCGAGGGAGCGGAAGCCGGAGGCGTTGATCGCGGAGTAGTGGACGAAGACATCCGGGCCGCCGCCGTCCTGGGCGATGAAGCCGAAGCCCTTTTCAGCGTTGAACCACTTCACGGTTCCGGTAGCCATAAAGCCCTCCTTGGGCCCAAAGGGTTGCCCTGCTCCAGAACCTGCAACTGCGAAGTCTGAAAACTACAAAAGCCCGCGGGTTACATGCTCCGCAGGCTCTGTACTGCAAGGGAAACCAAACTGCAACTTGCGAGGAGAGTAGCACGGGGGGTCTGGGCCGGGGAAGGGTCTCAAGATCCGTTTTTACGGGTCGCGCGAGTGCCCCGGAAGCGGCCCGCGGGAGCCGCGCGGAGCGCCGTGCCGAGCGGCGTGCGGGGGGCCGCCCGGGGGGCCTGCGCAGGGGGTGCGCACACCAGGAGTAACGTCCACCAGGTGGACACTTCAGCGCACACCGACGGCAGCGGCCCGACCCGCCCCCGGGTCGGCCACATCCAGTTCCTCAACTGCGTCCCGCTCTACTGGGGCCTGGCCAGAACCGGCGCGCTGCTCGACGTCCAGCTCACCAAGGACACCCCGGAGAAGCTGAGCAAGCAGCTCATAGACGGTGACCTGGACATCGGCCCCGTCACGCTCATGGAGTACCTGCGGCACGCCGACGAGCTGGTCGCGCTGCCCGATATCGCGGTCGGCTGCGACGGCCCGGTGATGTCCTGCGTCATCGTCAGCCAGCTGCCGCTCGACCGGCTCGGCGGCGAGCGGGTCGCGCTGGGCTCCACCAGCCGTACGTCGGTCCGCCTCGCCGAACTCCTCCTCACGGAGCGTTACGGGGTCGCACCCGACTACTACCGCTGCCCGCCCGACCTCGCGCTGATGATGCAGGAGGCGCAGGCCGCCGTCCTCATCGGCGACGCCGCCCTGCGCGCCTCGCTGCACGACGCCCCGCGGCTCGGCCTCGACGTGCACGACCTCGGCCAGATGTGGAAGGACTGGACGGGCCTGCCCTTCGTCTTCGCGATCTGGGCGGTCCGCCGCGACTACCTCGCCGCGCACCCCGAGGCCGTCCACGACGTGCACCGGGCCTTCCTCGCCTCCCGCGACCTGTCGCTCGAAGAGGTCGAGAAGGTCGCCGAGCAGGCCGCCCACTGGGAGGCCTTCGACTCCGACCTGCTGCGCCGCTACTTCACGACGCTGGACTTCTCCCTCGGCCCGGAGCAGCTCGCGGGCATCGCCGACTTCGCCCGCCGCGTCGGCTTCCCCGCCGCGTCCCGCGTCACCCTCCTGCCCCCGGCCGGCGCCTAGCACCCGGCCCACCCGGTCGGCGGTGGTGCGGCCATCGGCTGCGCGTAGGCTGGCCGGGTCCGTCCTGACCCCCCTCCGAAGGGACTGCCCCGGTGACTTCCCCGGTGAGCGACATCGCAGCCGTCCTCGAGCGCGCCGCAGCCGGCGGCCGTATCAGCCCGGAGGAGGCGCTGGTCCTCTACCGCGACGCTCCTCTGCACGCGCTGGGCGCCGCCGCCGACGCCGTACGCCGCCGCCGCTACGCCGGGACCGAGCACATCGCGACGTACATCATCGAGCGGAACATCAACTACACGAACGTGTGCGTCACCGCGTGCAAGTTCTGCGCCTTCTACGCGGCGCCCAAGGACACCGGCAAGGGCTGGAGCCGCGGCCTGGACGACATCCTGCGCCGGTGCGCCGAGACCGTCGAACTCGGCGGTACGCAGATCATGTTCCAGGGCGGCCACCACCCCGACTACGGCGTCGAGTATTACGAAGAGCACTTCGCCGCGATCAAGCGGGAGTTCCCGCAGCTGGTGATCCACTCCCTCGGCGCGTCCGAGGTCGAGCACATGTCGCGGATCTCCGGGGTCAGCGCGGAGGAGGCCATCAGCCGTATCCACGCCGCCGGCCTCGACTCCTTCGCCGGCGCCGGCGCGGAACTCCTCCCGGAGCGGCCCCGCAAGGCCATCGCCCCGCTCAAGGAGTCCGGCGAACGCTGGCTGGAGATCATGGAGATCGCCCACGGGCTCGGCGTCGAGTCCACCTCCACGATGCTGATGGGCACCGGTGAGACGAACGCGGAGCGCATCGAGCACCTGCGGATGATCCGCGACGTCCAGGACCGCACCGGCGGCTTCCGGGCGTTCATCCCGTACACGTACCAGCCGGAGAACAACCACCTCAAGGGCCAGACGCAGGCCACCCTCTTCGAGTACCTGCGGATCATCGCCATCGCCCGGCTCTTCCTCGACAACGTCGCCCACATCCAGGGCTCCTGGCTCACCACCGGCAAGGAGGTGGGGCAGCTGTCGCTGCACTACGGGGCGGATGACCTCGGGTCGGTCATGCTGGAGGAGAACGTCGTGTCCTCGGCCGGTGCGAAGCACCGCTCCAACCGGATGGAGCTGATCCATCTGATCCGCGCGGCCGGGCGGGTGCCGGCGCAGCGGGCGACGACGTACGAGCACATCGTCGTCCACGAGGATCCGGCGGACGATCCGGTCAACGATCACGTCGTCTCCCACCTCTCCTCGACGGCGATCGCCGGCGGCACCGCCCACCCCGAACTCACACTCCTCGCCGACCGCTGACCTCGCGCCCCCGGCTGCGCCGTGTGTGCCCTGCGGGGGCACCCCCCCTGTGCGGGGGCGCATAAGGTGAGGGGGTGACACGTGCATCCCTGGAGAAGCAGCCGCAGGCAGTCGCCGCGATGTTCGACGACGTCGCTGCCAAGTACGACCTGACCAACGACGTGATGTCGCTCGGCCAGACCCGCCTGTGGCGACGCGCCGTCGCCAACGCGCTGGACGTCGCGCCGGGGGAGCGCGTGCTCGACCTGGGCGCGGGGACCGCCACGTCCTCGCTGCCCTTGGCCGCCGCCGGCGCAGCCGTCGTCCCGTGCGACTTCTCCCTCGGCATGCTGCGCGAGGGCAAGAAGCGGCACCCCGAGCTGCCGCTGACCGCGGGGGACGCGACCCGGCTGCCGTTCGCCGACGGCGTCTTCGACGCTGTCACGATCTCCTTCGCGCTGCGCAATGTGCACGACACCGACGCCGCCCTGCGCGAGATGCTGCGGGTCGTCAGGCCCGGCGGGCGGCTGGTGATCTGCGAGTTCAGCCACCCGACGTACCGCCCTTTCCGCACCGTCTACACCGAGTACCTGATGCGGGCGCTGCCGCCGGTCGCCAAGTCGGTGAGCAGCAACCCGGACGCGTACGTCTATCTCGCCGAGTCGATCCGCGAGTGGCCCGACCAGCGGGCGCTGGCCGGGCGGTTGCAGGGTGCGGGCTGGTCAGGGGTGGCCTGGCGGAATCTGACCGGCGGGATCGTGGCGCTGCACCGGGCCAGGAAGGCCGCAGCGCCCGGCAGTTGACCCGGTTCGGGCGGACTGCGGTATTCCGGTGCGGCCGGCGGGACCCGGCCCCTAGGCTGCGGTGTCTGTGCGGGGGAGGCTCGCATCCCCGCCCGACTCCCGGAGTGGCCCATGTCGTACTGCCCCGCGTGCGGGCACTCGGTCTCCGACACCGGCGCCCGCTTCTGCATGAAGTGCGGCCGTGAGCTGCCGGCTGCGCCGCCCGCAACGCCCCCGCCGCCGGCCGCGCCGCCCACTCCGACGTACGGCACGCCCGTACCGCCCGCCTACGCGCCGACGGGTACGTATCCCGGCGCCGGTCCCGGCTGTCCGGCCGCGCCCCCGCCCCCGGTGGCGCCGTCGCCCGCCGCCCTGTTCGCGCGCCGGGTCTTCGCCGGCCCCTGGAAAGGCGCCGTGCCGGCCGCGCTCGTGCCCGCGGCCGTCCTGCTGGTGGCGGCCGGCGGTCTCGGCGCCTGGTCGCAGCACGCGTTCAGGGGCTCGGCGGTCAGCTGGTTCATGCGCAGCCGGATCGCCCTCGCGCTGGCCGTGCAGGGCCTCGGCGGCCACCTGAGCATCCACCCCAGCGACGGCGGGGCCTTCGGTGACGACGCCGACTGCTCGGGCTACGATGACGGCTCGGACTATTCCGACGGCTCCGACTACTACGACGGCTCGGACTACGGTGACGGCTCCGACTACGGCGACGGCGCCCGCTACGGCGACGCGTGCTCCCACGTCTCGGCTTCGGCCTCGATCTCGGTCGTCCCGCTGACCTTCACCCTGCTGTGGCTGCTCGCCCTGGTCCTGGTGCTGCGCTCGGCGCGCCGCCGCCAGGCCGGGCCCGAGGCGGCGGTCAGGGTCGCGCTGCTCAGCGCGGCGGCGGCGACCGTCCTGAGCTTCGTCGCGCAGCCCAGCCTCCAGGGAGCGAGCCTGCACAGCGGCCCCTTCCGGGTGCTGCTGTGGTCCTTCCTGCTCAGCCTGGCGACCGCGCTCCTGGTGCTGAACGGCCCCGCGGTGCGTACCCGTTTCGCCGCCGTCCAGCGGGTCGTGAGCACCGCGCTGATCGCCCTGCTGGCCACCGTCGCCCTCGCGAGCGTCGTCGTCTTCTGCGTCGCGGTCGGCAACTACGACAACGTCACCGGCGACGGCCTGGTCGTGGCCGGCGCCGTGCTGCCCAACCTCGGGCTGTCCGGGCTCGCGCTGGGCTGGGGCGCGCCCTTCAAGGTCCACGAGGGCCTGGCGGACACCCAGGCCGGCTACCACTACTCCTTCGGCCTGTCCCAGCTCAGCCACTTCTGGGACGGCTGGTCGACCGTGCTCGCCGTCATCGGCGGCGCCCTGTGCGCGCTGATCATCGGCCTCCTGGCGACCGGGCGCACCCGGGACCGGGCGGAGCAGTTCGCCGTGGCCGGCGTCTTCACCGTCATGTTCACCGTGCTGGTCGCGATCGGCGGCCTCAAGACCGGCGGCGCGAGCCAGCTGGACGGCATCGGCGGGGGCCTCGCCTCGTCCCGTGACACGATCGGCTCCGCCGTTCCCGAGACGCTGCTGTTCGCCCTGCTGTGGTCCTGCGGCGGCGTCCTGGCCGCCTCGTACCTGCGCCGCGTCCTCGGCGGGTCCCAGCCGCCGCCGGTCTACTCGGCCGCAGGGCCGTCCCCGGCCGGACCGCCGTCGCCGTACGCCCCGCCGCCGTTCCCGTACGTACCGCCGCAGGCTCCGCGGCCGCAGCAGGTCCATGACCTCGGCATCGTCCAGCCGGAGCGGCTGAGCGACGACGACGGGGGCCGCCGCGACGGGCGCGGGGGCGAGCACCGGTAACGGCCGCCGACGGCGCGGCGGGACGCGCGGACCGCCCCACCGGAGCCGCGGGGCGGCGGCTGCTCATAGACTCGGGGGCAGCCCGGGCCGCAGCCCGGACCCGCAAAGCCGTCCTCGCCGCAAACGGGAGTGCCACCGTGCCCGACACCGCCCTGTCCGAGCGCACCGCCGACGTGATCGTCGTCGGCGCCGGCCCCGCCGGTTCGACGACCGCGTACTACCTGGCGAAGGCGGGGCTCGACGTCCTGCTGCTGGAGAAGACCGCCTTCCCGCGCGAGAAGGTCTGCGGCGACGGGCTGACGCCGCGGGCGACCAAGCAGCTGGTGTCGATGGGCATCGACATCTCGGAAGAGGCGGGCTGGCTCCGCAACAAGGGCCTGCGCATCATCAGCGGCGGCCTGCGGCTGGAGATGGACTGGCCGGACCTGGCCGCGTACCCGAACTACGGCCTGGTCCGCAAGCGTGAGGACTTCGACGACCTGCTCGCCCAGCAGGCGGTCAAGGCCGGTGCGCGGCTGTACGAGCGGTGCAACGTCGGCGCCCCGATCACCGACGAGCGCACCGGCCGTATCACCGGTGTGCAGGCCAAGCTCGGCGAGGAGAAGACCCCGGTGGTCTTCAGCGCCCCGCTGGTCGTCGCCGCCGACGGCAACTCCACCCGGCTGTCGCTCGCGATGGGCCTGCACCGGCGCGAGGACCGTCCGATGGGCGTCGCGGTGCGGACGTACTTCACCTCGCCGCGGCACGAGGACGACTACCTGGAGTCCTGGCTGGAGCTGTGGGACCGGCGCGGCGACCAGCCGCGCCAACTGCCCGGCTACGGCTGGATCTTCGGCCTCGGCGACGGCACCTCCAACGTGGGCCTGGGCATCCTCAACTCCTCCGCCGCCTTCCGCGAGCTGGACTGGCGGGAAGTCCTCAAGGCCTGGGTCGCCGGGATGCCCGAGGACTGGGGCTACACCCCGGAGAACATGACGCAGCCGATCCGCGGCGCCGCCCTTCCGATGGCCTTCAACCGCCAACCGCACTACACCCGCGGCCTGTTGCTGGTCGGCGACGCGGGCGGCCTGGTCAACCCCTTCAACGGCGAGGGCATCGCCTACGCGATGGAATCGGGCCAGCTCGCCGCCGACGTGATCGTCCAGGCGCACGCCCGCGCCACCCCCGCCCAGCGCGAACTCGCCCTCCAGCGCTACCCGAAGGTCCTCAAGGACACCTACGGCGGCTACTACACGCTCGGCCGCGCCTTCGTGAAGCTGATCGGCAACCCCAAGGTGCTCCAGCTGTGCACCGAGCGCGGCCTGACCCACCCGATGCTGATGCGCTTCGCGCTCAAGCTGCTGGCCAACCTCACCGACCCGACCGGCGGCGACGCGATGGACCGCGTGATCAACGGCCTGACGAAGATCACCCCGCGCGCCTGACGGACCTCACGCCTCGCGGCTCGCGGCCTGCGGCTCGCTTCCTGCGGCTCACGCCTTGTGCAGCAGCAGGCAGGCCTGCGGGCCGCCAGGTCCCGCCAGCTCGCGCAGCAGCGTGGCGTCCACCACCAGCCCGGCGCGCGCGGCCTGTTCGGCGACGCGGCCGGGCGGGCGCCGGTAGACGTCCAGGGCCATCGGGTGCCCGCCGTACCCCTCCGTCTTGCGCCGCCGCTCGTCGCCGGTGTGGAAGCCGAGCAGCACCGGGGCGCCGGGTGCCAGCGCGCGGACGAACTCGCCGAAGACCGCGGGGAGTTCGTCCGGCGGGGTGTGGACGGTCGAATACCAGGCGACCACACCGCCGAGTTCGCCGTCCGCCGCGTCCAGGGCCGTCATCGTCCCGGTGTCGAACCGCACGCCCGGATACGCCCGCCGCGCCACCGCGACCATTCCAGGCGACAGTTCGACCCCGAAGGCGTCGAGTCCGAGCGAGCGCAGATACGCCGTCACATGGCCGGGACCGCACCCCGCGTCGGCGACCGCCCCGCCGCCGGCGGCCCGTACGAGTTCGGCGAACGCGCCCAGCATCGAACGGCCCAGCACATCCGCCTCGAACCCGGGGCGGGCGAGCCGGGCATAGTCGGCGGCGACGGTGTCGTACGACGTCCGGATCTCCCGCAGGTGCAACGGCTCGTCCATGCGGCAGACCCTATCCGCGGGCGCCCGCCCGGGTGTTACTCGTCGTCGGCCGGCGGGATCGCGTTGCGCCAGACGGTCACGTCGATGACGGCGTACGTGCCGGCCTCGGTGCTCTTCGAGGCGTGCTGGAAGGTGACCAGGGCCACCGTGCTGTCGGTGCCCGCGCAGAACTGCGAGCCCGGCGACAGGCGGGCCAGGTCGATCTGCTGGGTGTAGCGGGTGTCGTGCAGGCACGTGTCGAGTGAGCCCTGCTCGCCCGGGTCCAGCAGGACGGGCCGGGAGTGCCGAACAGCCCCGCCTGCGCCGCGGCGACCTGCCGCCGGCCCGGGACGGCCCGCGCTCCGCGCCGCCGGCCTTGGCTAATCTGCACGGGTGACCACCGACCTGACCCTGCTGCCGCGTGTCGCGTACCGCGGACGGGAGGTCACCGCGCCCCGGCTGCGCGGTCTGCTCGCGCTGCTCGCGGGCGACTTGCGCACGGGCTGCAGCACCGAGCGGCTGGTGGCGGGGCTGTGGCCCGACGAGTTGCCGGAGCGGCCGGGCAAGGCGGTGCAGGTCCTGGTGTCCAGGGCGCGGGCGCAGCTGGACGCCGACGTCCTGGTGAGCACGCCGGACGGATACCGGCTCACGCTCGCCGAGGACCAGGTCGACGCCTCCGCCCTGCTGCTGTACGCCGCCGCCGGCGCGGACCGGGCCAGAGCCGGGGACCACACGGGCTCGCTGGCCGCGGCCGAGGCCGGGCTCGCGCTGTGGGAGGGCACCCCCGAGGGGGCCGGCGACAGCGGCGACCCCGTGGCCGCGCTCCGCGCCGAGCGCGTCCCCGTCCGCGGCACGCTCGTACGGACGAAGGCGCTCGCCCTCGCCCGACTGGGACGGCACGCGGAGGCGGCCGGGCCGCTCGCCGAGGCCGCCGCGGGGCGTCCGCGCGACGAGGAGGTGCTCGCGGAACTGCTGCGCGGCGAGGCGGCGACGGCGGGCCCGTCCGCCGCGCTGACGCGCTACGAGGCCTACCGCCGTGAGCTGCGCGACCAGCTCGGCACGGACCCGGGCGCCGGGCTCAAGGCCGTACAGCGCGAGCTGCTGCGCGGCGAGGCGCCGGCGGTCAGGCACGGCGTGCCGCACGAGCCGAACCCGCTCCTCGGCCGGGACGAGGACATCGCGGCGGTACGGCGGCTGCTGCGCGCCTCCCGGGCCGTCACCGTCGCCGGACCCGGCGGCCTGGGCAAGACCCGGCTCGCGCACGCCGTCAGCCGCGGGGCCGAGCAGCGCGTGGTGTTCTTCGTGCCGCTCGCCGGCGTCACGGCGGACGAGGACGTGGCCGCGGAGGTGGCCGCCGCGCTCGGCGCGGGCGAGGGCCGGCCCGGCGCCATGGGCGGCCACGCCCCGGCCGACCCGGTCTCCGGCATCCTGCGCGTGCTCGGCCCGGGGCCCGCGCTGCTGGTGCTGGACAACTGCGAACAGGTCGTCGGAGGCGCCGCAGGGCTCGTACAGGCCCTGGTCTCCGCCGCCGAGGACCTGCGGGTGCTCGCCACCAGCCGGGCCCCGCTCGGCCTGACGTCGGAGGCGGTGTACGCGCTTCCGGAGCTGGGACTCGCCACCTCCATCGAGCTGTTCACGCAGCGGGCCAAGGCCGCCAGGCCCGGCGTGCGGCTGCCGCCGGAGGCGGTGGCCGAGCTGTGCCGCCGCCTCGACGGGCTGCCGCTCGCGGTGGAGCTGGCCGCGGCGCGGGTGCGGGCGCTGTCGGTGCCGGAGATCGCCCGCCGCCTCGGCGACCGGTTCGCGCTGCTGCGCGGCGGGGTGCGGGGCGTGCCCGAGCGCCACCGCACGCTGCACGCGGTCGTGGAGTGGAGCTGGAATCTGCTCGCGGACGACGCCCGGGCGGCGCTGCGTACGCTGTCGGTCTTCCCCGGCGGCTTCCTGGGCGACGCGGCCGAGCAGGTACTCGGCGAGGACGCGCTGCTGCTCCTGGAGCAGCTGGCCGGCCAGTCGCTGATCACCGTCGCCGACACCCCGGCCGGGGTGCGCTTCCGGATGCTGGAGACCGTACGGGAGTTCAGCTCGGCCCGGCGCGCGGAGGCGGGCGAGGACGAGGCGGCGGTCGGCCGGTTCCTCGCCTGGGCGCGGGACTTCGGGGTCGCCCACCACGACGCGCTCTTCGGCGCGGAGCCGTCGGCCGCCTGGGAGCGGATCAGGGCCGAGCAGGACAACCTCGTACCGGCCCTGCGGTACGCCCTGGCCCGTACCGACGGCCCCGCCATCGCCGCCCTCACCGCCGTCCTCGCCGCGCTGTGGTCCACCGACTCCAACTTCCCCCGCCTCGCCGCCCTCGCCGCGGACACCGGGCCGCCGCTCTCGCACTACCGCCCGGCGCCCGAGTACGTCGACGTCGCCCGCGCCGCCGCGGTGTTGTGCACGGCGATCCTCTTCATGGGCAACGGCCCGCGCGCCGTACGCCACCTCGTCACCCTGCGGCGGCTGCCGCCGGCCCCGCCGGACACGCTGCTGAGCGCCACCGCGGTCGCGCTCAGCGCGGTCCCCGAGATGCTGCCGCCCGGCTACGGTGTGCTGCGCGAGCTGTGCGACAGCGAGCATCCGCTGGTCGCCGGCGTCGCCCAGTGCATCGCCTGCTACGTCTGGGAGTACGAGCACGACATCGACCGCGCGCTCGCCTCGGCCCGCCGGATGGTCGCCGAACTGGCGCCGGTCGACAACCCGTCCGTGCAGCTCATGGTGCATTCCCGGCTGAGCGACCTGTGCTTGCAGACGGGACGGGGCGAGGAGGCGTACGGGCATCTCAAGGCGGCGCTCGCGGTGCTGCCGCGGCTCGGCGACGGGCACGACTACATCGGCGTCCGCTGGGGCCTCGCCCTGGCCTGCCTCCAGCGCGGCGACCCCGACGAGGCCGAGCACTGGCTGCGGCTGGCGGAGAGCGACAACACCCCGCAGCAGGAGTCCTTCTACCGGCCCGACCTCGGCGGGCACGCCGAGATCGCGCTCACCCGCGGACTGACCGAGGCCGGGCTCGGCCTGTGGTGCGACGCCGTCGAGCGGCTGCCCGACGCCGACTCCCTGCGCGGCGGCACCCCGTGGCTGGAGCCGTGGGCGCTGGAGATCCAGTCGGCGGCGGTGACGGCGCACGCGCACGCCGGCCGTCCCGACCTGGTCGGGTCGCTGGCCGGCCTGCTGGCGCAGCGGCTGCGGACGCTGCTCGCCGCCCCGTTCCCCTCACCCGTGGACCTCCCCGTCCTCGGGACGGTGCTGCACGCCCTCGGCATGGCGGGGCTCGCGTCCGGCGACGCCTCCGCCGTACGGCTGATCGCGCTGGCCGAACGGCTGCGGGTGCTGCGCGAGTTCCAGCCGACCATGTCGGCGGACCGCGCCCGGCGGGCGGCCGAGGCCGCCGACGCGGCGGCGTACGCGGACGCGGTCTCGCGGTACGCCGCCCTGGAGCGGGACGAGTTGCGGGAGGCGGCCCGCGCGCTCACCTCGGGTCGCGGGTGAACAACGCCGTCGACCAGCGGTAGCCGAGCGCGGTCAGGCCGACGCACCAGAGGACCGCGATCCACCAGTTGTCGCCGATCGCGGTGCCGAGCAGCAGGCCGCGCAGGGTCTCGATGGCCGGCGTGAACGGCTGGTACTCGGCGATCGGCCGGAACCAGCCCGGCATCGCGTCGGCCGGGACGAAGGCGCTGGAGATGAGCGGCAGGAGGACCAGCGGCAGCGCGCTGTTGCTGGCCGCCTCGGCGTTCGGGCTGGCCATGCCCATCCCGACCGCGATCCAGGTGAGCGCCAGGGCGAACAGCACGAGCAGCCCGAACGCCGCCAGCCACTCCAGGGCCGTGGCGCCGGTCGACCTGAAGCCGATGGCCACGGCGACGCCGCCGACGAGGACCACGGCGGCGATCGACTGCAGCACGCTGCCGACGACGTGCCCGACGATCACCGAGCCGCGGTGGATCGCCATCGTGCGGAAGCGGGCGATGACGCCCTCGGCCATGTCGGTGGAGACGGACACCGCTGCCCCGACGACGGTGCCGCCGATGGTCATCATCAGGATGCCGGGGACGATGTAGGCGATGTAGTCGGAGCGGTCGGCGGTGCCGCCGCCGATGCCCGCGCTCATCACGTCGCCGAAGATGTAGACGAAGAGCAGCAGCAGGATGATCGGCGTGAGCAGCAGGTTCAGGGTCAGGGACGGGTAGCGCCGCGCGTGCAGCAGATTGCGGCGCAGCATCGTGCGCGAGTCGCGAACGGCGAGGGGGAGGACGCTCATCGGACGGTCTCCTTGGGCTGGGCGGGGACGGCGGTGCCGCCGGTCAGGGCGAAGAACACGTCGTCGAGGTCGGGGGTGTGCACGGTCAGCTCGTCCGCCTCGACGCCGGCCGAGTCCAGCTGGTCGAGGACGGCCCGCAGGTCGCGCTGGCTGCCGTCGCTGGGGATCTGCAGTGAGAGTGCCTCGTCGTCCGCGGCGGCCTCGCGCAGGGCGGCGGCGGCGGACCGGTAGGCGGCCGGGTCGGTGAACCGCAGCCGCACGTGCCCGCCCGGGACGAGCCGCTTCAGCTCGTCGGCGCTCCCCTCGGCGGCGATCCTGCCGTCGCTCAGCACCGCGATGCGGTCGGCGAGTTCGTCGGCCTCCTCCAGGTACTGGGTGGTGAGGAAGACGGTGACGCCGCCGGAGACCAGCTCGCGGATGATCCGCCACATGTTGTGGCGGCTGCGCGGGTCGAGGCCGGTGGTCGGCTCGTCGAGGAAGATGATCCGCGGGCTGCCGACCAGCGTCATGGCCAGGTCGAGGCGGCGCTTCATGCCGCCGGAGTAGGTGGCGGCGGGCTTCTTCGCGGCGGCCGTGAGGTCGAAGCGCTCCAGCAGCTCGGCGG
Source organism: Streptomyces sp. NBC_01477 (assembly GCF_036227245.1). Lineage (GTDB taxonomy): Bacteria > Actinomycetota > Actinomycetes > Streptomycetales > Streptomycetaceae > Actinacidiphila. The sequence goes on along the minus strand of NZ_CP109445.1, from coordinate 3,677,575 downwards.
CGGTGCGGCGGCCCTCGGGGCGCGGCAGGTGGTGCAGGTCCGCCATGAGGAGCATGTTCTCCTCGCCGGTGATCAGGCCGTCGACCGCGGAGAACTGCCCGGTGACGCCGATCGCGGCCCGCACGGCCTGCGGGTCGGCGGCCAGGTCGTGGCCGCCCACGCGCAGTTCGCCGGCGTCGGCGGCGACGAGGGTGGAGAGGATCTTGACGGTCGTGGTCTTGCCGGCCCCGTTCGGGCCGAGCAGGGAGAAGACCGTGCCGGCCGGCACCGCCAGGTCGATGCCGTCGAGGACCGTCTTGTCCCCGTACGCCTTGCGCAGGCCGCCGGCCGCGATGGCGAGTGAGGGCGATGTCGATGTGGTCATGCCGCCGAGGGTGCGGCCGGGCGCATTCAGCGCGGTTTCACGCTGCTTTCAGGGCTCTGCGACCGGGCGGCGGGCGGCGGCTTCAGGCCGGCCCGCGCCGACGCCGGAGGCGGCCAGGCCCGGACGGCCCGCGACCCGGGTCCTACGCCTCGCGGCCGATGTGCCGCCCCGCGCCCGCGGCTAGCGTGCCGGTTATGACGCAGAACGATCAGCCCGCGGGACCCCGCAGCCGCGCGGAGCGCAAGCTCAACGCCCTGCGCCTGCTGGCGAACGAGCTGGACGTGTGGGTGGCGACCGCCGACGCGAGCGGCGTCCCGACGCTGATGCCGCTGACGTACCTGTGGGACGGCGAGGCGGTCTGGCTGTCCACCCGGCCGACCAACCCGACCGGCGCGAACCTGGCGGCGTCCGGCACCGTACGCCTGTGCCTGGGCACCACGCGGGACGTCGTGCACATCGAGGGCGCCGTGACCGCGTATACGGCGGACGAGCTGCCGGACGGCGTCGGCGACGCCTTCGCGGCGAAGGACGGCTGGGACCCCCGCAAGGAGCCGGACCGCTACGACTTCTACCGCGTCGCCCCCACCGCCCTCCGCGCCTGGGGCACCGTCCCCGAACTCAAGGACCGCCTCCTGCTGAACCACGGCACCTGGCTCCTCTGACCCGCGCCCCGACGCTCCGACGGGGGCAAGGAATCCTGCCAGGGGCGGCCCGCTCAAGGGTGCTGCGCCTCGATGAGGGACGCGGCCCGCTGGTCCAGCTCCTCGGCCACAGGGACGTCCTTGAGCCGGTGGAGGCGGGCTCGTACGGAGGCCACGGCCTCGGTCACCTTGACCGAGCGGATGCCCTCTGCGGTGTCGAGGAAGTCGTTCCACGTGGCCAGGGCGGCGTCGGTGTCGTCGCGGCGCAGGTGGATCTGGCCGAGGTCGGCGAGGACGATCGCGCGGGTCCTTCGGCGGTCCAGGCCATGGATCGCCAACGCGTGATGGAGGTGGTCCTCGGCAGCATCCAAGTCTCCGAGGCGGACCAGGATCATGCCGGTGTCGTGCGCCCACCGGCCGGCCGAGTAATGGGCGGCCCAGGACTCACCGGGAATCTTCGGCGCCCTCTCGATCGCCGCCTGGGAGGCCGACAGCGCGGCTGTGGCTGTCCTGCGGTCGCCGTCCAGGGCGGCTGCGTTGGCCAACGTCGCCTGGTAGTAGGCCACCGCCCGCGGGTCCTGGACCGAGCCGGCGAAGCGTACACACTCCTCCGACAGCCGCACCGCGGATGCCCGGTGCCCCAAGTCGATCGCCTGCACCGCCATGCCGCGCAGAGCGGTCGCGGAGAGCTCGGCATCGCCGGCCTCCGCGGCGAGGCGGAACGCGTGCGCGTAATACTGCTGGGCCAGGCCCTGGTCGCCCTCGTCGCCGGCCATCCACCCCGCCAGATGGACGAGCTGGGAAGTCGCGGCGAACAACTCGCGCCCGGTCGCCTCGGAGTAGTTCCCGTTCAGCCACGGGGCGACGTCCTGGGTGAGATAGCGGACGGCCAAATGGCGCGCGTGTCCGCCACCGAGTTCCGAGGCCGCGTCGCCGAGCACGGAGGTCATCCGGCGGAGCGCGAGAACCTCACCGCGCCCGACATTCACGCTGCCCGCGGCAGCGGCCCGGCTGCGGCGGGTGATCGCGTCCAGGTCCGGCAGGTCAAGCGCGGCCAGGGCGTACGAGGTGGTGGCGAGGAACTGCCGTCGCTCCAAGTCCGACCCTCCCAACCGGATGACTGAGGCCACGCTATCGGCGGACAGGCGGCGATCGGGGGCAAGCTGCGGCACCGGCTCAGGACCGGCTTGCGGCTCGTTGTCCAGCTTGAGGACTTTCACCAGCCACGGCATCCAGTAATCGGGGTCGCGGGTCCCGCGTTCCCACCGATACACCGAGCCGCGATCAAGGCCCCCGGGGCCGCGGCCTTCGGCGACTCCCAGCTTGCGGGCCAACTTCTGCTGGCTCCATCCCCGTGCGATCCGGGCGGCCCGGATCCGCTGGCCGAACGTCGACTCCACGGGCACAGCACCCCCGCCTCCGGGCCTACACGGGCCTACACCTGGCCCACAGCCTGGCAGCTCACATCCACCGGCTTGCTGCCGTTGACTCACTATCAGCCCTGCGAGGCACCAGGAACAGCTCGCATTGCGGCCCGGCGGCGGAACCGGGCGGTTCCGTCCGCTGCTGGGCGCGGGCCGTGCCCAGCGCGGCGAGAATCACCCACCACTGTTGGAGGGTTCCCATGACGATCACCCCGTTCGACCGGCGCATCTCGCGCCATCCCCGGACATGGGTCGCCCAGTGCGGATCCTGGTGCGGCTTGAACTGCGACTACTGCTATCTCGCGGACCGGCTCGAGCACCACCGCATGAGTCCCGCCGTGGCGATCGCCCTGGCGGACGCGGCCGCCGACTTCAGCGCAGACGGGCACCGGATCGACCTGGTCTGGCACGCGGGCGAGCCGCTCGGCACCGGCATCGCACGCTTCACCGAACTCGTCCGGCCCTTCGAGCATTTGCGGCGGCAGGGCTGCCTGACGCACTACGTCCAGACCAACGCGACCATGGTCACCGACAGGTGGTGCGACTTCCTGACCGCCCACGGCTTCACAGTCGGTGTCAGCCTCGACGGCCCGGCCCGGCTGAACACCCATCGCGTCGACTGGCACGGCAAGCCGTCCTACGACCGCACCGTGCGGGGCATCGCCAAGCTGCGCGAGCACGGCATCCGTTTCTCGATCATCGCCGTGGTCACCGCCGACAGTGTCGACCACCCGGACGAACTGCTCGACTTCCTCGCCGGCCTCGGCCCGACCTCGATCGGGCTGAACATCGAGGAGACCGAGGGCATCAACACCGTCCGCGCCACCCCGACGCTCGACCAGGCCCGCCGTTTCTGGCGCCGGACCATCGACTGGAGCCGCCGCCATCCGGACACCCGCGTACGGGAGACCGCACGGCTCGGAGGCGACCTGCGCCGCCTGCGCGAGCAGCCCGAGGCCCCGGCACCGCTGATCGACCCGATCCCCACCGTCACCTGGGACGGCCACGTCACACTGCTGTCCCCGGAACTCGCCGGCGTCCACGCCCCCGCCTACGACGACTTCCGCGCGGGGAACATCCTCGACCGGTCGATGCGGGAGATCCTCGGCGGCGCCGACCAGCTCGGCTACGTCCGCGAGTTCCTCGACGCACTGGACCTCTGCGAAACCGCCTGCCCGTTCTGGCGGTTCTGCCACGGCGCCCAGGCCGGGAACCGCTTCTTCGAACACGGCCGCCTCGACGTCGCCGAGACACGCTACTGCCGCACCAGCAAACAGGCCCTCGTCCAAGCACTGTCCGCTACCGTCCGAGAGGAACTCACCACATGAAACTGCTCGAGCTGCTCGCCACCACCGGCGCCCCCGTCATCGCCGACCTCACTGCCTCAGCTCCGGCCACGGCTGACTGGGACAACCAGCCCACCTGGGACAACACCGGCTCGACCTTTGACAACCGGCCGACCTGGGACAACTGGAGCAAGTAGCAGCGGGCACCACCGCAGCGGGGGGCCTGACGCGTTCGGGTCCGACCCCCCACCCGGCCCGACACCACAGAGGAGCACTTCGTGGACAGCCGCCACTTCGGCGCCATCACGGTCACCCTGCCGGACCTGGCCGCTGCCGGATCCGGCCTGGACAACGTCTCCCGCCTCGACACCACCCGCGGCTCGATCGAGGACTTCCAGTACATCGGCGAACGCCTTCGTGATCTCGACCTGACCGCGACGCGCCTGCTCAACGGCCGCCTCGGCGGCATCGAAGCCGACCGTGTCCGGATGGAGGAGACCCAGCTCCACTCGGTCGAGTTCACCGGCTGCACTGCCGGGGCGCTGCGCTGCGCGGGCAGCAAGCTCAGCCGCGTTGTCTTCCGCGACTGCACGTTCATGGGTGCCACCTTTGAGGACAGCACCTTCGACAACGTGCTCTTCGAGGGCTGCCGCCTCGATTACGCCGTCCTGGCCAAGGTCCGCGCGACCGGTCCGGTCGCCTTCTCCGCGTGCTCCCTCGTGGAGGCCGAGCTGACCGGCAACGATCTCGCCGACGAGACCGCGATCGACGGCTGCGTCCTGCGCGCCACCGATTTCCGCCCGGGCAACTACCGCGGCGTCGACCTGCGCGGCAGCGATCTGTCCGCGGTGAGCGGCGCCGTCAATCTGACCGGCGTGATCATCAGCCCCGGCCAGGAACACCAGCTCGCCCGGGCCCTCCTCGCCGGCCTGGACCTCACCGTCACCGACGAAGGACGCTGAACAGGAAGCACTGTGGACCTGAGGATCGCGCACACCGATGCCGGCCGTTTACGCGCCCGCTGCGAGATCACCACCCTCCGCCCGGCCGACACGGATGAGCCGTACGAGACCGGGGCCGCCGTCCCCGGCAACCGCTGGAACCCCCTGCCGCGGGACCTCCCCGCCGGCCTGAAGCCCGGGCAGAGCACCGACCACCGTTCCCTGGTCGAACTGGTCGCCCTCCCGCCGGGCGCGCCCCCCACCTCATTCGCCGCCCTGCCCGCCGCGCTCCCCGCCCCCCGGGTCACCTATCTGGGTCACCACACCAGCGGGCCGGAGCTGCTCACCACCACACCCAACCCCGCCAACGACCTCTTCGTCGGCGTCCACGTCGACAACCACGACCGCCTTCCCTACCGGACCCGGCACCTCAGTCGGCGCCGCCTCTGCTTCAACCTCGGCCCCGCGGCCCGCTACCTCCTCATCGGTGACCGGGACATCCGCACCATCGGCGAGGCCGTCCACCACAACCCCCAGCGCCGCCTTCCGCACACCGACGACTTGCGGGCCTACGTCACGGAAGGCCGGCCGATCAACATCCTCCGCATCCGCCTGGCGCCTGGCGAGGGCTACATCGCCCCTACCGAACTCTTCCCGCACGACGGCTCCACCCAAGGCTGCACGGCACCCTCCACCGCCGCGTTCTGGCTCGGCGACTGGGCCACGCACGGCTTGCCCTGGCTGGTGTAGGGCCCGGCGATACGGCGTCCGGCCGTATGTGTGCGGCGCGGGCGTCCAGGCCGGTGCGTGCCCCGTTCACAGCGGACCGAACGGCAGACGCCCCCGGTCCGGCAGGACCGGATCGGGGGCGCGGGGGCAAGGGTGGAGGGAGGGGACGGGGTCAGAGGACGCGGACTGCCCAGTCGGGCTCGTAGTCGGCCATCTGGTGGATCCCGACCGGGGTCGAGGAGTTCGCCGCGTCCAGGTACTGGCCGTTACCGATGAAGACGCCCACGTGGTAGGCGCTGCCCTGGCCGCCCCAGAAGATCAGGTCTCCCGGCTGGAGGCTGCCGAGGGCGACCGGCGTACCGGCCGTGGACTGCTCCTGCGACGTACGCGGCAGGTTGACGCCGACGGTGCCGTAGGCGACCTGGGTCAGGCCGGAGCAGTCGTACGAGTTGGGGCCCGTGGCGCCGTAGACGTACGGCTTGCCCAGCTGCGACTTGAGGAAGGCGATCAGCTGGTCGACCTTGGTGCCGGAGGCCGGGGCGACCGCCGCGGGGGCGGCGGTGGCGGTGGCGGAGGTCGCCGCCACCGGAGCGGCGGTGAGCGTCGTGCGCTTCGCGGAGCGCGAGGCGGCGATCGCGCTCGCGGTGGCCCGCGCCTTGGCGGCCTTGGCGGCGACGGCCGCCTTCTGCTTCGCGGCGGCGTCAGCGGCGGCCGCGGCCGCGGCCGCCGCCTTCGCCTGCGCCGCCGCCTGGTCCGCCGCCTGCTGCTGCGCGGCGGCCACCGATATCTCGATCGCGTCCTGCGCGATCGCATCGGCGGCCTGCCGGGTGGTGACAGCGGTCGACAGCGGGGTCGTCGACGGGGAAGACGTGGCCAGGGTGCGGGACGAGACCTTCTCGGCGGCCCGCGACTTCGGGGAGTGGTTGTCGGCTATGGCCGGGGCGGCTGCACCGCTGAGTGCGATTGCGCTGACGACGCCGCCGACGATTCCGGCCCTGCGCGTCCAGTTGGGACGGGTCGGTGCGGCGTGCCGCCGGCGGCCGGTATGGATGTGCTGAACGGACGCGGAGGTCCGGGGTCTGTTGTGGGGCATGCGTCTCTGGCTATCAGGAATGAAAGGTTCCGTTCAACAAAGGTGGGATGCGCCACAGTTGACGTGCTCACGGCTCAAATGCCCGTTTCATGATCGTGCCGATCGGGCGGTTTGATGCGGTTTCACATGGCCGGTGACGTATGTGCTCGTGCACGCGTTCACGCGTCGGACTCCTCGGCTCCGAGGGGCTGTTGGCCGGCCGGCCCGGCGCTATCACGAGGTCGCGTCCAACACCAATTTGCCCGCCGTCGCGGTCCCTTGATAAAGAGCGCAGGGCTCTGACCAGCGAGAATTAACATAGATGTGACGTGAAGTGATCGTTTGTGGATGATCTCCCCCATGATCACCGCTCATCCGACTTCATGATCATTGGTCAGGTGGTGGAGATCACAAAGCTCTGCCCGTACCCCGTGTCGCAGATCACAGACCGGGAGGCATAGGATGCAGGCGACTTGGGCTTGTGAACTGCCTCACATGGACGCGATCTTCGTCGCCGAAGGTGATGCGGACCACACCACAGGTCACGGTCCGTACATGTCAGTCACTGCCGACTGGAAGGAGCGGGGGACGGTGAACGCCTACGCGCCCATTTTCGTCCTGGGGGGCATCGCGGCCGGCTTCGCGATCTTCTCCGTTTTCATGGCCTCGATCATCGGGCCGAAACGGTACAACCGGGCCAAGTTGGAAGCGTACGAGTGCGGCATCGAGCCGACACCGCAGCCGGTCGGCGGCGGTCGCTTCCCGATCAAGTACTACCTGACGGCGATGCTCTTCATCGTCTTCGACATCGAGATCGTCTTCCTCTACCCCTGGGCCGTCACCTTCGACCGCCTGGGGATGTTCGGGCTGGTGGAGATGCTCCTCTTCGTGCTCACCGTCTTCGTCGCCTACGCGTACGTATGGCGGCGCGGCGGCCTGGAATGGGACTAGGGACCGAGGGGACCAGGGAGCCTACGCATGGGTATCGAAGAGAAACTGCCGAGCGGATTCCTGCTGACGACGGTGGAGACCGCGGCGGGCTGGGTACGTAAGGCGTCGGTCTTCCCGGCCACCTTCGGCCTGGCCTGCTGCGCCATCGAGATGATGACCACCGGTGCCGGGCGCTACGACATGGCCCGCTTCGGCATGGAGGTCTTCCGCGGCTCGCCGCGGCAGGCCGATCTGATGATCGTCGCGGGCCGGGTGAGCCAGAAGATGGCGCCGGTGCTGCGGCAGGTCTACGACCAGATGCCGAATCCGAAGTGGGTCATCTCGATGGGCGTCTGCGCATCGAGCGGCGGGATGTTCAACAACTACGCGATCGTGCAGGGCGTCGACCACATCGTGCCGGTCGACATCTACCTGCCCGGCTGCCCGCCGCGCCCCGAGATGCTGCTCGACGCGATCCTCAAGCTGCACGAGAAGATCCAGGGCGGCAAGCTCGGCGTGAACCGCGAGGAGGCCGCCCGCGAGGCGGAGGAAGCGGCCCGCAAGGCGCTCCCCACGATCGAGATGAAGGGGCTGCTGCGATGAGCGAGCAGAGCGGCAGCGTCCCGGCGCCGCGCGACCAGGCGCCCGGTGAGGTCATCGGCGTCCGCAAGGGCATGTTCGGCGCCAACAACGGCGGCGACACGTCCGGTTACGGCGGCCTGGTCCGTACCGTGCGGCTGCCCGGCGCCAGTTCGCGGCCCTACGGCGGGCCCGACGGGGTCTTCGACGAGGTCGCCGACGAGCTGGAGGGCGCCCTCGACGAGCAGGGCCTGCCGCCGGCCGACGCGATCGAGAAGACCGTCGTGGACCGCGGCGAGCTGACCTTCCACATCGCCCGCGAGCACCTGATGCGGGTCGCCCGCACGCTGCGCGACGACCCGGCGCTGCGCTTCGAGCTGTGCACCGGCGTCAGCGGGGTGCACTACCCCGGCGACGAGGGCCGCGAGCTGCACGCCGTCTACCACCTGCGGTCGATCACCCACGGGCGGCTGATCCGTATCGAGGTCGGTGTCCCCGACGCCGACCCGCACATCCCGTCGCTGGTGAGCGTCTACCCCACCAACGACTGGCACGAGCGCGAGACCTTCGACTTCTTCGGCATCGTCTTCGACGGCCACCCCGCGCTGACCCGGATCATGATGCCGGACGACTGGCCCGGCCACCCGCAGCGCAAGGACTACCCGCTCGGCGGCATCCCCGTCGAGTACAAGGGTGCCCAGATCCCGGCTCCCGACCAGCGGAGGTCGTACTCATGACGAACGGATACGCGTCCCCCCAGCAGGCCGAGGAGCGCGACACCACCGAGGGCCGGGTCTTCACCGTCACCGGCGGCGACTGGGACGAGCTGGCCGAGACCGTCGGCAAGTCCGACGACGAGCGGATCATCGTCAACATGGGCCCGCAGCACCCCTCCACCCACGGAGTGCTGCGGCTGATCCTGGAGATCGACGGCGAGACGGTCACCGAGGCGCGCTCGGGCATCGGCTATCTGCACACCGGTATCGAGAAGAACATGGAGTACAGGACCTGGGTCCAGGGCTCCACCTTCGTGACGCGGATGGACTACCTCACCCCGCTGTTCAACGAGACCGCGTACTGCCTGGCCGTGGAGAAGCTGCTCGGCATCACCGACCAGGTGCCGGACCGGGCGACCATCGTCCGGGTGCTGCTGATGGAGCTGAACCGGATCTCCTCGCACCTGGTGTGCATCGCCACCGGCGGCATGGAGCTGGGCGCCACCACGATCATGATCTACGGCTTCCGGGACCGCGAGATGATCCTGGACATCCTGGAGCTGATCACCGGGCTGCGGATGAACCACGCCTACGTGCGGGTCGGCGGCCTGGCCCAGGACCTGCCGCCCGGCGCGATCGACCAGGTGCGGGAGTTCGTGAAGACCTTCCGCAAGAACCTGCCCGAGTACGACAAGCTCGCCACCGGCAACCCCATCTTCAAGGGCCGGATGCAGGACGTCGGCTACCTGGACCTGACCGGCTGCATGTCGCTCGGCGCCACGGGTCCGATCCTGCGGGCCGCGGGCCTGCCGCACGACCTGCGCAAGTCCGACCCCTACTGCGGCTACGAGACCTACGACTTCGAGGTGCCGACCGCCGACACCTGCGACTCCTACGGGCGCTTCGTGGTCCGGCTGGCCGAGATGCACGAGAGCCTGCGGATCATCGAGCAGTGCCTCGACCGGCTCGTGCCCGGCCCGGTGATGGTCGAGGACAAGAAGATCGCCTGGCCCGCGCAGCTCGCGCTCGGCCCGGACGGCATGGGCAACAGCCTCGACCACATCAAGAAGATCATGGGCACCTCGATGGAGGCCCTGATCCACCACTTCAAGCTGGTCACCGAGGGCTTCCGGGTGCCGCCGGGGCAGGCCTACGCGGCGGTGGAGTCCGCGAAGGGCGAACTGGGCGTGCACGCCGTCAGCGACGGCGGCACCCGCCCCTACCGGGTGCACTTCCGCGACCCGTCGTTCACCAATCTGCAGTCTATGGCGGCGATGTGCGAGGGCGGCCAGCTCGCCGACGTCATCGTCGCGGTGGCGTCCATCGACCCCGTGATGGGAGGCGTCGACCGATGACCGACGTGTCACTGGGCATCCCGCAGATGCCCGCGCCCGACTACCCGGCCGACGTGCGCGCCCGGCTGGAGAGCGACGCCCGGGAGGTGATCGCCCGCTACCCGGGATCGCGCAGCGCCCTGCTGCCGCTGCTGCACCTGGTGCAGTCCGAGGAGGGCCACGTCACCCGCACCGGCATCCGCTTCTGCGCCGAGATGCTGGACCTCACCACGGCCGAGGTCACCGCGGTGTCGACCTTCTACACGATGTACCGCCGCAAGCCGAGCGGCGACTACCAGGTCGGGGTGTGCACCAACACGCTGTGCGCGGTGATGGGCGGCGACGCCATCTTCGACGAGCTCAAGCAGCACCTCGGCGTCGGCAACGACGAGACGACCGCGGACGGCAAGGTCACCCTCGAACACATCGAGTGCAACGCGGCCTGCGACTTCGCCCCGGTGGTGATGGTCAACTGGGAGTTCTTCGACAACCAGACCCCCGACTCCGCCCGGCAGCTGGTCGACGACCTGATCGCCGGCCGTGAGGTGCGCCCCACCCGGGGCGCGCCGCTGTGCTCGTACAAGGAGACCGCCCGCATCCTGGCCGGCTTCCCCGACACCCGCGAGGGCGCGGTCGAGGCGAGCGGCGGCGCGGGTCCCGCGTCGCTGGCCGGCCTGCGGCTGCACCGCGGCGAGGCCCCGGCCCGGGTGGTCGGCCAGCGCGCCGAGTCCCCGAGCGACGACAGCGGCGCCACGCGCTCCGCGCCGTCGCCCGCCGAGCACGCCAGCTCGCACGACGCGCCCCGGCAGACGGCCGAGTCCGATCCGGCCAACCCCGCGGACCCCGTCGCCGACAACGCCACAGAGGAGGAGGACGAGTGATGACCGTGGAACCGGCCGAGAAGCTGCTCGCGCCCGTACTGTCCGCCTTCTGGGACGACCCGCGGTCATGGACGCTGGAGACCTACCGCAGGCACGACGGCTACGAGGCGCTGACCAAGGCCTTCGCGATGGCCCCCGACGACGTGATCGCCTACGTCAAGGACTCGGGCCTGCGCGGACGCGGCGGCGCGGGCTTCCCCACCGGCATGAAGTGGCAGTTCATCCCGCAGGGCGACGGCAAGCCGCACTACCTGGTGGTCAACGCGGACGAGTCCGAGCCGGGGACGTGCAAGGACATCCCGCTGCTCTTCGCCAACCCGCACTCCCTCATCGAGGGCATGATCATCGCGTGTTACGCGATCCGCTCGCATCACGCCTTCATCTACCTCCGCGGTGAGACCGTCCCGGTACTGCGCCGACTGCACGAAGCCGTCCGCGAGGCCTACGAGGCCGGCTACCTGGGCACCGACATCCAGGGCAGTGGCTTCGACCTGGAGATCACCGTGCACGCCGGGGCCGGGGCCTACATCTGCGGCGAGGAGACCGCGCTGCTGGACTCCCTGGAGGGGCGCCGCGGCCAGCCGAGGCTGCGCCCGCCCTTCCCCGCCGTCGAGGGGCTCTACGCCTGCCCCACCGTGGTGAACAACGTGGAGTCCATCGCGTCGGTTCCCGCGATCATCCAGCGCGGCAAGGACTGGTTCAAATCGATGGGCAGCGAGAAGTCCCCCGGCTTCACGCTCTATTCGCTGTCGGGACACGTCGCCCGCCCCGGCCAGTACGAGGGCCCGCTCGGCATCACCCTGCGCCAGCTGCTCGACATGGGCGGCGGAATGCGGCCCGGCCACCGGCTCAAGTTCTGGACCCCCGGCGGCTCGTCCACCCCGATGTTCACCGAGGAACACCTCGACGTGCCGCTGGACTACGAGGGCGTCGGCGCCGCCGGCTCGATGCTCGGCACCAAGGCCCTCCAGTGCTTCGACGAGACCACCTGCGTGGTGCGGGCGGTCACCCGGTGGACCGAGTTCTACGCCCACGAGTCGTGCGGCAAGTGCACGCCGTGCCGCGAGGGCACCTACTGGCTGGTGCAGCTGCTCAGGGACATCGAGGCCGGCAAGGGCCGGATCGAGGACCTGGACAAGCTGAACGACATCGCCGACAACATAAACGGCAAGTCCTTCTGCGCCCTCGGTGACGGCGCCGCCGCCCCGATCTTCTCCTCCCTCAAGTACTTCCGCGAGGAGTACGAGGAGCACATCGAGGGCAAGGGCTGCCCCTTCGACCCGGCCCGCTCCACCGCCTGGGCCGACAAGTACCGTACGGAGGCCCACGCGTGACCGTCACCACAAGCAGTGCGTCCTCCGGCGCGGGGCAGCCCGCGGTGCCGCCGCAGGACCTGGTCTCCATCACCGTCGACGGCATCCCGCTCTCGGTGCCCAAGGGCACCCTGGTGATCAGGGCCGCCGAAATGCTCGGCATCGAGGTCCCGCGGTTCTGCGACCACCCGCTGCTCGACCCGGTCGGCGCCTGCCGGCAGTGCATCGTCGAGATCGAGGGCCAGCGCAAGCCGGTCGCCTCCTGCACCATCACCTGCACCGACGGCATGGTGGTCCACACCCAGCTGTCCTCGCCGGTCGCCGAGAAGGCGCAGCGCGGGGTGATGGAGCTGCTGCTGATCAACCACCCGCTGGACTGCCCGGTGTGCGACAAGGGCGGCGAGTGCCCGCTGCAGAACCAGGCGATGCAGGTCGGCGACCCCGACTCGCGCTTCGAGGGCAGGAAGCGCACCTTCGCCAAGCCGGTGCCGATCTCGGCGCAGGTGCTGCTGGACCGCGAGCGGTGCGTGCTGTGCGCGCGCTGCACCCGGTTCAGCAACCAGGTGGCCGGCGACCCGATGATCGAGCTGCTGGAGCGCGGGGCGCTGCAGCAGGTGGGCACCGGCGAGGGCGACCCGTTCGAGTCGTACTTCTCCGGCAACACCATCCAGATCTGCCCGGTCGGCGCGCTCACCTCGGCCGCGTACCGCTTCCGCTCCCGGCCCTTCGACCTGGTGTCGTCGCCGTCGGTGTGCGAGCACTGCGCGGGCGGCTGCGCCACCCGTACCGACCACCGGCGCGGCAAGGTCCTGCGGCGGCTCGCCTCGAACGACCCCGAGGTCAACGAGGAGTGGCTGTGCGACAAGGGCCGCTTCGGCTTCCGCTACGCCCAGCGCCCCGAGCGGCTGACCCACCCGCTGGTCCGCGGCGCCGACGGTGAACTGGCCCCGGCCTCCTGGCCCGAGGCGCTCGCCGCCGCCGCGGCCGGGCTGACCGCGGCGCACGGCCGGGCGGCCGTGCTGCCCGGCGGCCGGCTCACGGTCGAGGACGCCTACGCGTACAGCAAGTTCGCCCGGGTCGTGCTCGGCACGAACGACGTGGACTTCCGGGCCCGCGCCCACTCCGCCGAGGAGGCCGACTTCCTGGCCGCCGCGGTCGCCGGCCGCGGGCTCGACCTCGACGGCAGCGGCATCACCAACGCCAGGCTGGAGGCCGCGCCCGCGGTCCTGCTGGCGGGCCTCGAAGCCGAGGAGGAGGCCCCCGGGGTCTTCCTGCGGCTCCGCAAGGCGCACCGCAAGCGCAAGCAGCAGACGTACGCGCTCGCCACCCACGCCACCCGCGGCCTGGACAAGGCGGGCGGCGTCCTGCTGCCCGCGGCGCCCGGCACCGAGCCGGAGTGGATGGACGCGCTCGCCGGCGGGGTCGGCCTGGACGAGGCCGGACGGCAGGCCGCGGACGCGCTGAGGACCGAAGGCGCCGTCATCCTGGTCGGCGAGCGGCTGGCCGCCGTGCCCGGCGCGCTCACCGCGGCGATCCGGCTGGCCACCGCCACCGGCGCCGCCCTGGCGTGGATCCCGCGCCGGGCCGGCGAGCGCGGCGCGGTCGAGGCCGGCGCGCTGCCGGGGCTGCTGCCCGGCGGACGCCAGGTCACCGACCCGCGGGCCCGCGACGAGGTGTCCCTTGTGTGGGGGCTGCCCACCCTGCCGGGCCGCTTCGGGCGGGACACCGCCGGGATCCTGGAGGCAGCCGCGGCCGGCGAGCTGGGCGCGCTGCTCATCGGTGGCGTCGAGGTCGCCGACCTGCCGGACCCGGCCCGCGCCCGCGCGGCGCTGGACGCGGTCGGCTTCGTCGTCAGCCTGGAGCAGCGGCCGAGCGAGGTGACCGACCGCGCCGACGTGGTGCTGCCGGTGGCCGCGGTCGCCGAGAAATCCGGCACCTTCCTCAACTGGGAGGGCCGGGTGCGGATGTTCGAGGCCGCGATCAAGCCCGACCAGGCCACCAGCAGGCACCAGCAGCCGGACGCCCGGGTGCTGACCATGCTGGCCGACGCGCTCGACGTGTCGCTCGGCCTGTCCGACGTCCGGTCCGCGCGCGCCGAACTGGACCGCCTCTCCGGCTGGTCCGGCTCCTACGGGCCCGCGCCGCTGGAGTCCTCGGTCCCGCTGCCGCGCCCCGAGTCCGGTCAGGCGGTGCTCGCCGGACACCGGCTGCTGCTCGACCAGGGCCGGCTCCAGGACGGCGACGACGCCCTGGCCGCGACCCGCCACGCGGCGGTGGCCCGGCTCTCCCCGGCGACGGCGGCCGAACTCGGCGCGGCGGACGGCACGCAGCTCACGGTGACCGGACCCGCGGGCGCCACCACGCTGCCGCTGGCCGTCACCCCGATGCCCGACCGCGTGGTCTGGCTCCCGCTCAACTCGACGGGCGACGGCGTGGCGTCCGATGTCGGCGCCCGCCCGGGCCAGGTCGTTGCGATCTCCGCGGAGGCGTCCTCATGACCGCTCAGCTCGCCGGCGCCAGCCAGCTGGCCGCCACCACGGAGAACCTGTCGTTCTTCGGCAACGACGTGTGGTGGCTGATCCTGCTCAAGGCCGTCTTCTGCTTCGCCTTCGCGATGCTGACCGTGCTGTTCTCCATCGTGTGGGAGCGCAAGGTCGTCGCCTGGATGCAGCTGCGCATCGGCCCCAACCGGCACGGGCCCTGGGGCATGCTCCAGTCGCTCGCCGACGGTGTGAAGCTGATGCTCAAGGAGGACATCACCGTCAAGCGGGCCGACAAGGTGATCTTCGTCCTCGCGCCGATCGTGGCGGCGATCCCCGCCTTCATGGCCTTCGCGGTGGTCCCCTTCGGCCCGGCCGACAACGAGGTGTCCATCTTCGGCCAGCGCACCGCGCTCCAGCTCACCGACCTGCCGATCGGCATCCTCTACATCCTGGCGACCGCCTCGGTCGGCATCTACGGCATCGTGCTGGCCGGCTGGTCGTCGGGCTCGACGTACCCGCTGCTCGGCGGCCTGCGCGCGTCGGCCCAGATGATCTCGTACGAGATCGCGATGGGCCTGTCCTTCGCTGCGGTCTTCCTCTACTCCGGGTCGATGTCGACCTCGACCATCGTCGGCGCCCAGCACGACCGCTGGTACGTGATCCTGCTGCCGGTGTCGTTCCTGGTCTACATCTGCACGATGATCGGCGAGACCAACCGCGCCCCCTTCGACATGCCCGAGTCCGAGGGCGACCTGGTCGGCGGCTTCAACACCGAGTACAGCTCGATCAAGTTCGCGCTGTTCATGCTCGCCGAGTACGTCAACATGGTGACCGTCTCGGCGGTCGCCACCACCCTTTTCCTCGGCGGCTGGCGGGCCCCCTGGCCGGTCAGCACCTTCTGGGAGGGCGCGAACCACGGCTGGTGGCCGATGCTCTGGTTCGTGGTCAAGGTCCAGCTGCTGCTGTTCTTCTTCATCTGGCTGCGCGGCACCCTGCCCCGGGTGCGCTACGACCAGCTGATGAAGCTCGGCTGGAAGGTGCTCATCCCGATCTCGATGGTCTGGCTGATGCTGGTCGCCGCGGTCCGCGCGATGCGCAACGACAACTACGACTTCACCAAGATCGTGCTGTACATCGCGGGCGCGGTGCTGGTGCTGCTGCTGATCTCGCTGGTCGCGGACCTGTTCAGGGACCGGGAGGACAAGCAGAAGCCCGGCGAGGACGGACTCCTCGCCCCGCCGGCCACGTTCGACCCGATGGCCGGCGGCTACCCCGTACCACCGCTGCCAGGGCAGCAGGTGCAGCGGGTGCCGCGCCGCCCCAGCCGGGCGGAGCCCCAACTCGTCGGCGCATCCGGCCAGGACGCCCCGGAGCAGGAGAAGCAGGAGGACGGCGATGCCTGAGTTCCTCGGCCCGGTCGCAGGCTTCGGCGTGACCTTCAAGGCCATGTTCAAGAAGCGGCTCACCGAGCAGTACCCCGAGTACAAGAAGCCCACAGCACCGCGTTTCCACGGCCGCCACCAGCTCAACCGGCACCCCGACGGCCTGGAGAAGTGCATCGGCTGCGAACTGTGCGCGTGGGCCTGCCCGGCGGACGCGATCTACGTGGAGGGCGCGGACAACACCGAGGAGGAGCGCTACTCCCCGGGTGAGCGCTACGGCCGCGTCTACCAGATCAACTACGCCCGCTGCATCCTGTGCGGGCTGTGCATCGAGGCGTGCCCGACCCGCGCGCTGACCATGACCAACGAGTACGAACTCGCCGACCGGACCCGCGAGTCGCTGATCTTCACCAAGGAGCAGCTGCTGTCGGGCCTGGAGGAGGGCATGGTCGAGTCGCCGCACTCGATCTTCCCCGGCATGGACGAGGGCGACTACTACCGGGGCCTGGTCACTGAGGCCGCCCCCGGCACCGAACGGCAGGTGGCCGTCTCCAAGGGCGAGAAGCCCGACGAGAGCGTGCACGCCGACAGCGGGGGCGACGTCGAGATCATCGCCCCCGGCGGCTCGGCACCCGCGGGAACGGGGGCCGAGGCATGATGTCGCTCGCGGCAGCCGCCGCCTCGCAGACCTCCACCGGTGAGGCCGTGCAGTTCTGGATCCTGGGCACGGTCGCCGTGCTCGGGGCGCTGGGCACGGTCCTGATGAAGAAGTCCATCCACAGCGCCCTGTCGCTGGCCGGCACGATGATCATCCTGGCGGTCTTCTACCTGGCGCAGGGCGCGTACTTCCTGGGCGTGGTCCAGATCGTCGTCTACACCGGCGCGATCATGATGCTGTTCCTGTTCGTGGTCATGCTGGTCGGCATCACCGCGGCGGACTCGCTCAAGGAGACGCTCAAGGGCCAGCGCATCATGGCCGCGGTGTGCGGGCTCGGCTTCGGCATCCTGCTCATCGCCGGTATCGCCAACGCCTCGCTGCACACCTTCACCGGTCTGGGCGCGGCCAACACCGCGGACGGCGGCAACGTCCAGGGCCTGGCGCACCTGCTGTTCACCAAGTACGTGTGGGCCTTCGAGATCACCGGCGCCCTGCTGATCACCGCCGCCGTCGGCGCCATGGTGCTCACCCACCGGGAGCGCACCGAGGAGCGCCGCACCCAGCGCGAACTGTCCGAGACCCGGGTCCGCGAGGGCCGCCAGGTCACCCCGCTGCCCGCCCCCGGCACGTACGCCCGGCACAACGCGGTGGACATCCCGGCGCTGCTGCCCGACGGCACGATCTCCGAGCTGTCGGTCAGCTCCACGCTGCGCGACCGCGGCCAGATCCGCGATGTGTCGGGTGACGCCATGCGGCGGCTCGCCGACCTCGACCACAGCTCCGAGCGGTGGCTGGGGCGCGAGCCCGACCGTCCCGCGGTCGGGCCGTCCCGGCCGGCCGGCCACAACGAGCGGGCCGAGGAGGGTGCCAAGTGAATCCGGCCAACTACCTGTACCTGTCGGCGCTGCTGTTCACCATCGGTGCCGCCGGTGTGCTGATCCGGCGCAACGCGATCGTCGTCTTCATGTGCGTCGAGCTGATGCTGAACGCCTGCAACCTGGCGTTCGTCACCTTCTCCCGGCTGCACGGCAACCTCGACGGGCAGGTCATCGCGTTCTTCACGATGGTCGTGGCCGCCGCCGAGGTCGTGGTCGGGCTCGCGATCATCGTGTCGATCTTCCGTTCCCGCCACTCGGCCTCGGTCGACGACGCCAATCTCATGAAGCTGTAGAGGGGCTGCGACAGTGGAAACCCTGATCGGACTGCTCGTCGCGGCGCCGCTCCTCGGCGCGGGCGTCCTGCTGACCGGCGGCAAGCGGCTCGACCGCGTCGGCCACTGGATCGGCACGCTGCTGGCGCTGCTGTCCTTCGTGTTCGGCGCGATCCTGTTCACCGACATGCTGGGCAAGGACGCCGACGCGCGGACCCTGACCTCGCACCTGTTCACCTGGGTCCCCGTCGACGGCTTCCAGGCCGACGTCGGCTTCCAGCTCGACCAGCTGTCGATGACGTTCGTCCTGCTGATCACCGGTGTGGGCACGCTGATCCACATCTACTCGATCGGCTACATGGCGCACGACGAGCGCCGCCGCCGCTTCTTCGGCTACCTCAACCTCTTCCTCGCGGCGATGCTGCTGCTGGTCGTGGCCGACAACTACTTCCTGCTGTACGCCGGCTGGGAGGGTGTCGGCCTCGCCTCGTACCTGCTGATCGGCTTCTGGCAGCACAAGCCGAGCGCGGCGACCGCGGCGAAGAAGGCCTTCATCGTCAACCGGGTCGGCGACATCGGCCTGTCGGTGGCGATCATGCTGATGTTCACCACCTTCGGCTCGTTCGCCTTCGCCGACGTCCTGCCGCAGGCGCAGCACGCGTCCGCCTCGCAGCACGCGACCATCACCGGTATCGGCTTCATGCTGCTGCTCGCCGCGTGCGGCAAGTCGGCGCAGGTGCCGCTCCAGTCCTGGCTCGGCGACGCGATGGAGGGCCCGACCCCGGTCTCGGCCCTCATCCACGCGGCGACCATGGTGACCGCGGGCGTCTACCTCATCACCCGCTCGGGGGCGATCTTCAACGCGGCGCCCGACGCGCAGACCGCGGTGGTCACCGTAGGCGCGGTCACGCTGCTGTTCGGTGCGATCGTCGGTTGCGCGAAGGACGACATCAAGAAGGCGCTGGCCGGCTCGACGATGTCGCAGATCGGCTACATGATCATGGCGGCCGGGCTCGGCCCGATCGGCTACGTCTTCGCGATCATGCACCTGGTCACCCACGGCTTCTTCAAGGCCGGCCTCTTCCTCGGCGCCGGCTCGGTCATGCACGGCATGAACGACGAGGTGGACATGCGCCGCTACGGCGGCCTGCGCAAGTACATGCCCGTCACCTTCGTCACCTTCGGCCTGGGCTATCTGGCGATCATCGGCTTCCCCGGCCTCTCCGGCTTCTTCTCCAAGGACAAGATCATCGAGGCCGCCTTCGCCAAGGGCGGCACCGAGGGCTGGATCCTGGGCGGCGCGGGCCTGCTGGGCGCGGCGATCACCGCGTTCTACATGACCCGCGTGATGCTGATGACCTTCTTCGGCGAGAAGCGCTGGCAGCCGGACGCCGAGGGCCACGAGCCGCACCCGCACGAGTCGCCCGCCTCGATGACCATCCCGATGATCATCCTGGCCGTCGGCTCGGTCTTCGCCGGCGCGTTCTTCAGCCTCAACTCGCGCTTCGTGCACTGGCTGGAGCCGGTCACCGGGCACTCCGAGGGCGACTCCCCGGTGAGCGCGGGCACGGTCACCGCCGCCACCATGGTGGTGCTGGTCATCGGCGTCGGCATCGCCTGGCTGCTCTACGGGCGCCGGGCCGTCCCCTCGGTCGCGCCGCGCGGCTCGCTGCTGACCCGGGCGGCCCGCCGCGACCTGCTCCAGGACGACTTCAACCATGTCGTCCTGGTCCGCGGCGGTGAGCACCTCACCCGCTCGCTCGTCTACCTCGACCACTCCCTGGTCGACGGCGTCGTCAACGGCACCGCCGCCTCGGTCGGCGGCCTGTCCGGCCGGCTCCGCAAGCTGCAGAACGGCTACGTGCGCTCGTACGCCGTCTCGATGCTCGGCGGCACCGCGGTGCTGGTCGCCGCGACTCTTCTCATGAGGGCGGTCTGATAGCTCATGTCCTTTCCCCTCCTCACCGTCACCGCCGCGGTGCCCGCCGTGGGCGCGGTCGTCACCGCCGCGGTCCCCGCGGCGCGGCGGACCACCGCCAAATACACCGCGCTGCTCTTCTCGCTCGCGACGCTGGTGTTCGCGGCGATCGCCCTGGTCAGGTTCGACCCGGACGGCGACCGCTACCAGCTGACCGAGTCGCACGCCTGGATCAAGAACTTCGGCCTGCGCTACGACCTCGGCGTGGACGGCATCGCGGTCGTCATGGTGGCGCTGACCGCGCTGCTGATCCCGTTCGTGATGCTGGCCGGCTGGCACGACGCCGACCCGCTCGAAGATGTGAACCCCAACCGCCGCTGGCGGCCGACGCAGGGCTTCTTCGCGCTGATCCTGCTGGTCGAGGGGATGGTGGTGCTGTCCTTCGAGGCCACCGACGTCTTCCTCTTCTACATCTTCTTCGAAGCCATGCTCATCCCGGTGTACTTCCTCATCGGCGGCTTCGGCGACCGCGCGCACGCGGCGGGCGAGGAGGAGGCGGCCCGGCAGCGCTCGTACGCGGCGGTCAAGTTCCTGCTCTACAACCTGGCCGGCGGTCTGATCATGCTGGCCGCGGTCATCGGCCTCTACACCGTGACCGCGCACCAGCTGGGCACCGGCACCTTCTCGCTCCAGGAGATCCTGTCGGCCCGCGCCAGCGGCAAGCTGCACATCGAGACGTCGACCGAGCGCTGGCTCTTCCTCGGCTTCTTCTTCGCCTTCGCGGTGAAGGCGCCGCTGTGGCCGCTGCACACCTGGCTGCCGAACGCGATGGGCGAGTCGACGGCCCCGGTCGCCGTACTGATCACCGCGGTCGTCGACAAGGTCGGCACCTTCGCGATGCTGCGCTTCTGCCTCCAGCTCTTCCCCGAGGCGTCCAAGTGGGCGACCCCGGTGATCCTGGTGCTCGCGGTGATCAGCATCATCTACGGCGCCCTGCTCGCGGTCGGCCAGCGGGACATCAAGCGGCTGATCGCCTACGCGTCCGTATCGCACTTCGGCTTCATCATCCTGGGCATCTTCGCGATGACCAGCCAGGGCCAGTCCGGCGCGACGCTCTACATGGTCAACCACGGCATCTCGACCGCGGCCCTGCTGCTGGTGGCCGGCTTCCTGATCACCCGGCGCGGCTCGCGGCTCATCGCGGACTTCGGCGGGGTGCAGAAGGTCGCGCCCATCCTGGCCGGCACCTTCCTGATCGGCGGCCTGGCCACCCTGTCACTGCCGGGCCTCGCGCCCTTCGTCAGTGAATTCCTGGTGCTGGTCGGCACGTTCAGCCGCTACCCGGTGCTCGGCATCATCGCCACGCTGGGCATCGTGCTGGCCGCGCTGTACGTCCTGGTGCTCTACCAGCGCACGATGACCGGACCGGTCAAGGCCGGCATCGAGGGCATGTCCGACCTCAAGGCCAGGGAACTGGTGGTGGTCACCCCGCTGATCGCCCTGCTGCTCTTCCTGGGCGTCTACCCCAAGCCGGTCACCGACATCGTCAACCCGTCGGTGCACCACACGCTCTCCGACGTGCACAAGACCGACCCCAAGCCCGCGCTGGAGGCGAAGAAGTGAGCGCATCAGTCCCGGGGCAGGCCGTCCACAGCCTGTGGACGGTGGCGGCACCCACCGACAGGATCCCCACCCCGCACATCGAGTACGCCCAGCTCTCGCCGGTCCTGATCGTCTTCGGGGTCGCCGCACTCGGCGTCCTGGTCGAGGCGTTCCTGCCCCGCAGGTCCCGCTACACCGCCCAGGTCGCCCTGGCCGCGGTCGGCCTCGCGGCGGCCTTCGCCGCGGTCGTGGCGCTCGCCGACAAGGGCTACGGCACCACCAAGGCGCACATCGCGGCCATGGGGGCGGTGGCCGTGGACGGCCCCGCGCTCTTCCTCCAGGGCACCATCCTGCTGGTCGGCTTCGTGGCGGTCTTCACCTTCGCCGAGCGCCGGCTCGACCCGCGGGCGCACGGCTCCCAGGTCGACTCCTTCGCCGCGCAGGGCTCCGCCGTCCCCGGCAGCGACCAGGAGAAGGCGGCGGTACGGGCCGGTTTCACCAGCACCGAGGTCTTCCCGCTGCTGATGTTCGCGGTCGGCGGCATGCTGATCTTCCCGGCCGCCAACGACCTGCTGACGCTCTTCGTCGCCCTTGAGGTCTTCTCGCTGCCGCTGTACATCCTGTGCGCGCTGGCCCGCCGCAACCGCCTGATGTCCCAGGAAGCCGCCGTCAAGTACTTCCTGCTCGGCGCCTTCTCCTCGGCCTTCCTGCTGTTCGGCATCGCCCTGCTCTACGGCTACGCGGGCACCGTCTCGTACTCCGGCATCTCGGCGGTCATCGACGGCTCCGCCCCGCTGACGCCGGCGCTCGCCGACACCACGGGCAACGACGCGCTGCTGCTGATCGGCCTGGCGATGGTCGCGATGGGCCTGCTGTTCAAGGTCGGCGCGGTGCCCTTCCACATGTGGACGCCAGACGTCTACCAGGGCGCTCCGACCCCGGTCACCGGCTTCATGGCCTCCGCTACGAAGGTCGCCGCCTTCGGCGCCCTGCTGCGGCTGCTCTACGTCGTCCTGCCCGGGATGCGCTGGGACTGGCGGCCCGTCATGTGGGGCGTGGCGATCATCACCATGTTGGCCGGCGCGATCATCGCGGTCACCCAGACCGACGTCAAGCGGCTGCTGGCGTACTCGTCCATCGCGCACGCCGGCTTCATCCTCGCCGGTGTCATCGCCACGACCCCCGACGGGATCTCGTCGGTGCTCTTCTACCTGGCGGCCTACTCCTTCGTGACGCTCGGCGCCTTCGCCGTCGTCACGCTGGTGCGCGACGCGGGCGGCGAGGCCACCCACCTGTCCCGCTGGGCCGGGCTCGGCCGCCGGTCGCCGCTGGTCGCGGCGGTCTTCGCGGTCTTCCTGCTGGCCTTCGCCGGCATCCCGCTGACGTCAGGGTTCGCCGGGAAGTTCGCGGTCTTCAAGGCCGCGTCGGAGGGCGGGGCGATGCCGCTGGTCATCGTGGGTGTGATCTCCTCGGCGGTCGCCGCGTTCTTCTACATCCGGGTGATCGTGCTGATGTTCTTCAGCGAGCCGAGGCCGGACGGTCCCACGGTGGCGGTGCCGTCCGCGATGACCTCCACGGCGATCGCCGTGGGCGTCGCGGTGACCTTGGTGCTGGGCCTGGCCCCGCAGTATTTCCTCGACCTCGCCGACAAGGCGGGTGTCTTCGTCCGCTAGCCCCCGCGGACGGCTTCCTCTCCACCCCGCGGGGTGCGGGTCCCCAGGACCCGCACCCCGCTTCCCTTTCCCCCGGGCACGGGGGCCGGACGGCAGGGGCTAGTTCGGCACCACCAGCAGCAGCGCGAAGCGGTCGTCCTGGTCGGTCCACCACTGGCGGACGGTGAAGCCGCCCTCGTGCAGCTCGGCCGTCAGGGACTCGCGGCGGAATTTGCAGGACAGTTCGGTACGCAGGTCCTCGCCGGCTGCGAGGTCGAGGCTCAGGTCGAGGTCGGGGATCTTGACGGTCTGGGCGGTGCGGGAGCGCAGCCGCATCTCGACGCGTTCTTCGTCGGCGTTCCACAGCGCGACGTGGTCGAAGGCGCCGGGGTCGAAGTCGGCGCCGAGTTCGCGGTTGAGCACGTGCAGGACGTTCTTGTTGAAGTCGGCGGTGACGCCCCGCGAGTCGTCGTAGGCGCGGACCAGGACGTCCGGGTCCTTGACCAGGTCGGCGCCGAGCAGCAGCACGTCGTCGCTGCTGAGCGAGAGCGCGAGGGTGCGGTAGAAGGCGCGGCGCTGGGCCGCGTCGAAGTTGCCGATGGTGCTGCCCAGGAAGGCCAGCAGCCGCGGTCCGGGCTCGTCGGACAGCGGCAGGCCGCCCTCGAAGTCGGCGACCGTCGCGGAGACGGTGAGCCCCGGGTAGTCGCGGCAGATCGCCTCGCCCGCCTCCGCCAGCGCGGCGGCGCTCACGTCCAGCGGCGCGTAGCGGACGAGGCTGCCGCCCGCGGTGAGCGCGTCCAGCAGGGTGCGGGTCTTGCGGGACGAGCCGGAGCCCAGCTCGATCAGGGTGCTCGGCCGGGTCACGGCGGCGATCTCGGGCGCGCGGCGGGTCAGGATCTCCTGCTCGGCGCGGGTCGGGTAATACTCGGGCAGCCGGGTGATCTCCTCGAAGAGGTCGCTGCCGCGCTTGTCGTAGAACCACTTCGGCGGCAGGGAGCGGGGCGGGTCGGTCAGGCCCTTGCGGACGTCGGAGTGCAGCGAGTCGGTGAAGTAGCCGGCGGGCAGCCGGTCGTCGAGGGTGAAGCGGCTCTCGGGCATGCGGTGGCGCTCCTTGCGTTCGGCGGCACCCGGGGGGCGCAGCGCGATGATCCGTACTCCTGCGGTGGTGGCCAGCAGCAGCGAACGGTCGGGGACTTCCCGCCATTCGCCGAATCCCGGGTCCCGCCCCCGGGCACCCCCGTCCTCGGTGTCGGCCCCGTGCGTCCCGCCCGGCTCGTCGTCGGGCTCCGAGGCGACCAGCACCGCTCCCGTACCCGTGCGGTACCAGAGGGTGTCGCCCCAGGCGGTGGCCGCGATGGCGCGGCCGTCGGTGAGCAGCAGATTCAGCCGCGCGTCCGGGCGGGCCGCGGCGACCTGCCGTACGACCGACGCCAGCGCGCCGCCCGGCGGCTGGCCCTGCCGCAGCAGCGCGGCGAGCATCGCCCACAGCAGCGCCGAGTCGCTGCGGGCGTCCAGGCCGAGCAGCTGGGCCGCGGTCAGCCCGCTGGGCAGCCGCGTCCAGTCCCGGACGGCGCCGTTGTGGCTGAAAAGCCAGCGGCCGTCCCTGAAGGGCGCGGCGGCCGACTCGTCCTGCGTGGTGCCCTCGGTCGCCGAGCGCACCGCCGCGAGGACGGCGCCGCTGCGTGTCGCCGCGGCCAGTTCGGCGAAGTTGGCGTCCGCCCATACGGGCACGGCCCGCCGGTAGCGGACGGGCTGCGGGAAGCCGGTGTCGTCGTCCTGGCCGGCCGGATACCAGCCGACGCCGAAACCGTCGGCATTCACCGTGCCGTGGCGCTGCCGCCGCGGCTGCCACGACTGCTCGTACAGTCCGTGCGCGGGTCGCACCAGCAGCCGGGCGAGCGGCACCGGCGGCCCGACGTAGGCGAGATGGCGGCACATCAGCCGCGCCCGTGCCCGGGCGCGTCGTCGTCCCTCGCGGTGCGGAAGCCGGCGAAGATCTGCCGGCGGACCGGGTAGTCCCAGTTGCGGAAGGTCCCGCGGGCCAGCACGGGGGAGACGCCGAAGGCGCCGCCGCGCAGCACCTTGTAGTCGGGGCCGAAGAAGACGTCGGAGTATTCCTTGTAGGGGAACGCGGCGAAGCCGGGGTAGGGGGCGAAGTCGGACGCGGTCCATTCCCACACGTCGCCCATGAGCTGCCGGGCGCCGCTGGGCGCGGCTCCCGCCGGGTAGCTGCCCGCCGGGGCCGGGCGCAGGTGGCGCTGGCCGAGGTTGGCGTGTTCGGGTCCCGGGGCGGCGTCGCCCCACGGGTAGCGGCGGGAGCGGCCGGTGGCCGGGTCGTGCCGGGCCGCCTTCTCCCACTCGGCCTCGGTCGGCAGCCTGCGGCCCGCCCAGCGGGCGTAGGCGTCGGCCTCGTACCAGCACACGTGCAGCACCGGTTCGTCCGCCGGTACGGGCTCGGTGCGGCCGAAGAGGCGGCGGGTCCAGCCCTCGCCGTCGGCTTCCCAGAACAGCGGGGCGACCAGGCCCGCCTCCCGGACGTGCCGCCAGCCCTCGGGCGACCACCAGCCCGGGTCGTCGTAGCCGCCGGCGGCGATGAATTCGGCGTAGGCGCCATTGGTGACCGGGACGGTGTCCAGCCAGAAGGCGGGCACCTCGACGGTGTGCGCGGGCAGTTCGTTGTCCAGCGCCCACGGCTCGGTGCTGGTGCCCATGGTGAAGGGGCCGCCGGGTATCCGGACCTCGCGCGGCAGCAGGGCCGCGTCCGCGGGCGCTGGCGGCGGTACGGGCGCGTCGAGGACCGGCGGCCCTGCGCGCAGTTGGTGGGTGGCAAGCATCGTCTCGTCGTGCTGCTGCTCGTGCTGGGCGAGCATGCCGAAGACAAAGGCGTTGGCAAGCAGGCGTTCCTGCTGGTCGGGGCCTGTGTCGACGGTGCCGAGCACCTCGGCGGTCTGCTCGCGGACCGTCGCGATGTACGCGCGCGCCTCGGCCGGCCCGAGCAGCGGCAGGGCGGGGCGGTCGGCGCGCGGCGTCCTGAAGGCGTCGTAGACGTGGTCGAGGTCGGGGCGCACTCCCGGGCGCCCGCCGGCCTCGCGGACCAGCCACAGCTCCTCCTGGTTGCCGATGTGGGCCAGGTCCCACACCAGCGGGGACATCAGGGGAGAGTGCTGGGCGGTCAGATCGCGCTCGTCGACACTGTCGGTGAGCAGTTCCGTACGCCGCCGGGCGGCCTCAAGGGCGGCGAGCGCGGTGACGGAAGGGTCCTGAGTGGCTGTAGTGCCCACAGTGGCAGGAGTGGCCGCTGCGGGAGGCGTACTGCTGGTACCGGTGGTGCGGGGGTTTGTCACGACATACCTTCCGGAAGGTCAGACGCGTGACAGCGCGTCCAACTGGTCGTGTGCGGGACATCGGCCGCGTTCCGCGTACCGCTCGGCGAACGCGGCGACCGCCGCACGCAGCGCGGCGGAACCGTCCGAGCGCGCCAGGGCGCTGTCCGCGGCTCTGAAGCAGGCGACGATGGCCTTGCCGAGGTCCGGGTCGGCCGGGCCGATCCGGGTGGCCCGCCGCCATACGTCCTCGGAGGGGAGCGCTTGCCCCTCGGGGCACAGCGTCTCCGTGGCGGCGAACGCGGCGTCGGCGGCGACCGGGTCGTCCAGCAGGGTCGCCGAGAGCACCGTCGGGATCACCCAGCCGTCGCCCTCCTGGGCGTCGACCATCCGCAGTTCCAGCCAGCCCCGCGGTCTGACCGGGGGGAAGAGCGTACTGAGGTGGTAGTCCAGATCGGCGATGGTCGGCCGGCGCAGGCCGGGCACCGTGCCGCGCAGCCAGTCGCGGAAGGTGAGCCCGGGGGGCGCGGTCCAGTCGGCGGTCGTCCCGTCACCGGGGCCGTCGCCCACCGCGTCGGCGCCGCCCATGGTGTCGCCTTCGCCATGGGCGCCGGATTCCGTACCGTCGGTGCCGCGTATGCACAGCACCTGCGCGTCCAGTGCGTAGCGCGTCCAGGAGTCCCGCGGTTCGGGGTCGTGGTCGGGCTGGCGGGTGCGGCTCGGGTCCATCTCGGCCCAGGTCGCCTGCCGGGTGGAGACCCAGCCGGTGGGGCGGCCGTCCTTGAGCGGGGAATTGGCGAAGGCCGCCACCAGGACCGGGCCGATCCGGTGCGCCAGCTCCCAGCGCCGCCGGTAGCCGGTGATCCCCTCGGAGTCGTCCCCGCTGTCCAGGTTGGTCTGCAGGGAGGCGGTGCGGCGCATCATGGTGCGGCCCCAGGGCCCGCCGCGGTCGAAGAAGCTCTCCATCGCCCGGTAGCGGGGGTCGTCCAGGAGCCTCGGCGGGGCGCGGTGGGGTTCGAGTCCGCGGCCGACCAGGACCAGTCCCGCCCGGTCCATGACCTGGCGCAGGGCGGCGAGATCGGCGGCCATCGCCTCGACACACTCGGTGAGCGAATCGGCGGGCGGGGAGCTCAGCTCCACCTGGCCACCCGGCTCACGGGTGATCCTGCTGCCCCGCGGCATGGCACCGGGCACTTCGACCGGCGCGAGTACCTCGTCGATCCGGTCGGCGGCTATCAGCTTCTGGGGATCCGAGCGGTCATGCACCAACCACTCCAGCTCCACCCCTGTGCGGGTGGGCGGCCCCGTCTTGAAACAGACGCCGCGCACATGGGCCTCTGCCTCTTCCTCCAGCAGGTCGGCTGCCATCGATCCACCTCCTCATCGATTTCCGGCGGACTGCTTCCGCACGAATTTTTCCGTTGAGGTCTACCCAGATGCGAGGACATGTCACATGTTGCCGCCACGATTCTGGTGGGCCGCGTGGCGAACAGGCCACGTGCGCCGGTGGACGTTCGCCGGTCGGGCGAACGGCACCCGGCGTCACATGGCGGGTCGGACGTACCACCCTGAAACACCGTAATCGGGATCATACGCGGCGTGACGGCGCACGGCCTCCCGTACGGCCCGCGACCGGCTCCGGGCGCGGTCCTCCCGCGGCTTGGCATAGGGCGATGCCCCGGCGGTGATCCACAGCCGACCGGCTACGCTGCCCGTGTACGCAAGACGAGCCGAGCACCACGTCAGCGCCAGCGGAGCCGCCCGCGAAGCGCCACCCAGAACCCCGCCAGAAGCCAGATCAGCGACAGGAGCACCCCTCGTGAACGTCGTCGGGCCACCCTTCGGGCTGAGCGTGTGGGACCCCGCTCTGGACGCCGACATCGGCGCCGGACTCGCGGCGGTGGAAGAGGGCCTGCTCGAGGCCACCAAGAGCGACGTCCCCTTCATCACGGACGCCGCCAGGCATCTGCTGCAGGCCGGAGGTAAGCGCTTCCGGCCACTCCTGGTGATGCTCGGCGCCCAGTTCGGCGACCCGTTCGCCCCCGGCGTCGTGCCGGCCGCGGTCGTCGTGGAGCTGACCCACCTGGCGACGCTCTACCACGACGACGTCATGGACGAGGCCGACGCCCGCCGCGGGGTGCCCAGCGCGAACGCCCGCTGGGGCAACTCGGTCGCGGTGCTGACCGGCGACTTCCTCTTCTCCCGCGCCTCGCACATCCTGGCCGACCTCGGACCCGAGGCGGTCCGGGTCCAGGCCGAGTCCTTCGAGCGGCTGGTCACCGGGCAGATCCTGGAGACGGTCGGCCCGCGCGACGGCCGCGACCCGCTGGACCACTACCTCGAAGTGCTGGCAGGCAAGACCAGCTCGCTGATGGCCGTTTCCGGCCGGTTCGGCGCGATGATGTCGGGCGCGGGCGAGGCCGTGGTGCACACCCTGACCCAGTACGGCGAACGCATCGGCATCGCCTTCCAGCTCGCCGACGACGTCCTCGACATCGCCAGCGACAGCCACGAGTCGGGCAAGACCCCGGGCACCGACCTGCGCGAGGGCATCCCGACGCTGCCGGTGCTGCATGTGCGCAAGCACTACGCGCAGGCCGGGGGCGCCGTCTCGGCCGCCGACCGCCGGCTCAACGAACTGCTCGACGGCGACCTCACCGACGACGGCCTGCACGCCGAGGCGCTGAGCCTGCTGCGCGCGCACCCCGCGCTCGAACAGGCGCGCCGCGACTCGCTGCGCTACGCGGAGGAGGCGCGGGCCGCGCTGGCACCGCTGCCCGAGGGACCCGCCAAAAGGGCGCTGGCCGGTCTGTGCGACGCCGTGGTGCACCGGGCGGGCTGAGCGGCGGCCCCAAGGCCCTGGGCGTGCGTGCGGCTCGCGCGCGCCGCTCCGCCGCCCGTGCGGCTCCTCCCCGCCGCCTCCCGTCCTTCGTGCCGCCCCGGCGTCCGCCCGACCCTGAGAGGGCGTCAGGGGCCCGTACGCCGGAGCGCCTACGGGACGCGGGACCGTCATACCGCAGGCGTACACCGAGTTGGCCCCCGGGGCTGATGTGGCGCGGTGACCGGTTTGGTGAGATGGGTACACACCACTTCGGGGCGGACCGGGCGACAATGGCCTGGGGAGTGGACGAGTGCGGGACAGCGAACCGCCGCTGACGACGGAGGTAAAGACGCAATGGCACTGATCCAACCGGCACAGCCGGAGGCACGCGAGCCCGGGGAGGGGCGGCGGGGGCGCAAGGCCGTCCGCTACGCCGTCCCCGCGGCGGTCGTGGGAGTGACCGCGGCGACCATCGGACTGGTCCCCGCGCTGGCCGACAGCGGCGACCCGTCCCTGCCGTCGCTCACCGCCCAGCAGATCATCACCAAGATCGCCGCGTCCGACACCAGGACCGTGGACGGCACGGTGAAGATCAGCACCGACCTCGGCCTGCCGTCCGCGCTGTCCGGGGGCGCGGGAAGCAGCCTGTTCGGCGGCGCCGCGGCGGCGCCGGCGCTCGGCTCGTCCGGCGGCTCGCCGGCCGACCCGCAGCGGCGGTTGACCCAGCTGCTGATCGGCAGCCACACCCTGCACGTGGCGGCGGACGGCCAGGACCGGCAGAAGATCTCGGTCATCGAGCCCGCCGCCGAATACAGCGTGATCCACAACGGGTCCCAGGTGTGGGCGTACGACAGCTCCTCCAACGAGGCGTACCACTCCGCGCTGCCGGCCCGGGACACCGAGGCCGCGCCCCGCACGCAGCTGCCGGACGACTTCCCCGCGACCCCGCAGGCCGCGGCCCGGCAGATCCTCAAGGCGGCCGACGGCATCGCCTCGATCACCGCGGACGGCACCGCCCGGGTTGCCGGGCGCAGCGCGTACGAGTTGCTGATCCGCCCGCAGAACGCGCCCGGCACGACGGTCGACTCGATACGGATCGCCGTCGACGCCAAGACCGGTGTGCCGCTGAGGTTCACGCTCCAGCCCAAGGGCACGGGCAAGGCGGCCTTCGACGTCGCCTACAGCAAGGTGAGCTTCGGCAAGCCGGCCGCGAGCACCTTCGCCTTCACCCCGCCCAAGGGCGTGAAGGTGACCGAGGGCGGCGCCCCGGCCAAGGACCGGTCGCCCGACGCGACATCCGGCCTCGCCGCGCCCACCGTTGTCGGGTCCGGCTGGGACACCGTGGCCGTCTTCAGGACCAAGGGCGCGCTGCCGTCCGGGGCCGGGAAGAACGGCAAGGGCGGCGCCGCCTCGATCCTCGGCGGCTTCGGCAAGCAGGTCAGCGGCTCCTTCGGCACCGGCACGCTCTTCCACACCCGGCTGGTCAATGTGCTGCTGACGCGGGACGGCACGATATACGCCGGTGCGGTCGACCAGGCGGCACTGACCGCGGCGGCCGGCAGCGCCGCACGCTGACGAAGGAGCGCGATGGGAGAGCCGCTCGCCGCGGATGGTCCGGCGCCTGACGTGGACGGTCCGTTGCCTGACGCGGGCGGTCCGGCGCCCGACGTGGTGATCGAGACCCGCGGCCTGGTCAAGCAGTACCGGGGCACGCTCGCCGTGGACGGCCTGGATCTGCGGGTGCCGCGCGGCAGCGTGTTCGGCTTCCTCGGGCCGAACGGCTCGGGCAAGACGACCACGATCCGGATGCTGATGGGCCTGATCGAGCCGACCGCGGGCACCGCCCGCGTCCTCGGCCGCCCCATGCCGCGCTCCACCCGGGCGGTGCTGCCCAAGGTCGGCGCCCTCATCGAGGGGCCCGCCCTCTACGGCTTCCTGTCCGGCCGGGACAATCTGATCCGCTTCGACGCGGCCGACCCCACGGCCGACCCGCGCACCCGGAAGGCCAGGGTGGCTTCGGCGCTCGACCGGGTCGGGCTGACCGCGGCGGCGGCGAAGAAGGCCAAGGCGTATTCGCTGGGCATGAAGCAGCGCCTCGGGCTGGCGTCCGCCCTGCTCCAGCCGCGCGAGCTGCTCGTGCTCGACGAGCCGACCAACGGCCTCGACCCGCAGGGCATGCGGGAGATCAGGACCCTGGTCAGGGAATTGGCCGAGGACGGCACCACCGTCTTCCTCTCCTCGCATCTGCTGGACGAGATCGAGCAGGTCTGCACCCATGCCGCGGTGATGGCCCGCGGCCGGCTGATCACCCAGGGCCCGGTGGCCGAGCTGGCCGCGGGCACCCGCGGGCGGCTCGCCGTCACCACCCCGGACGCCGCGCGGGCCGTCCGGGTGCTCACCGGGCACGGCGTGACCGAGCTGGTCACCGACCCGCACGGCGGCCTGGTCACCGGCGAGCTGCCCGCCGACCCGCCCGACCTGGCGGAGCTGAACGCCGCACTGGTCGCGGCCGGTGTGCGGGTGCGCGGCTTCGGGGTGCAGCTGGCGTCCCTGGAGGACGCGTTCGTGGCACTGACGGGGGAGGGTTTCGATGTCGCGGGCTGAGACCGCCGCGGGCCCCGGCCTGCACGACGACGACCGCGCGGGCGGTCCCGGGCAGGACGGGGGCCGCACCCCGGAGCGTACGCAGGCGTCGCCCGCGACCCGGGCGGTGTGGTCGCTCGGCCTGTTCGGCTCCGAGCTGCTGATCGTCTTCCGCCGGGCCCGCACCCTCGCCCTGCTCGGCGTGCTGGCCGGGGTGCCGGTACTGGTCGGCATCGCGGTCAGGATCGAGACCCGCGGCGGCCGGTCGGTCGGCGGCAACGGCGGTGGCGGCCCGGCGTTCCTGGAGCAGATCAGCAACAACGGCCTTTTCCTGGCCTTCGCCTCGCTCGCCGCGACCCTGCCCTTCTTCCTGCCGATGGCCGTCGGCGTGGTGGCCGGCGACGCCGTCGCGGGCGAGGCCAGCACCGGCACCCTGCGCTATCTGCTGGTCGCCCCGGCCGGCCGCACCCGGCTGCTGCTCGCCAAGTACGCCTCGGTGCTGGCCTTCTGCGTCGCCGCGACCCTCGTGGTGGTGCTGTCCGCCGTGATCGTCGGCTTCACGCTCTTCCCGGTCGGCGATGTCACCCTGCTGTCCGGCAACACCGTCCCGCTGTCCGACGGCATCCTGCGCGGCCTGCTGATCGCGCTGCTCGTGGCGTCCTCGCTCATCGGCCTCGCCGCGCTCGGCCTGTTCGTCTCCACCCTGACCGACAGCGGTATCGGCGCGATGGCGGCCACGGTCGGCCTGCTGATCACCATCCAGATCGTCGACAGCATCCCGCAGCTGCACACCGTGCAGCCCTACCTCTTCCCCCACTACTGGCTGAGCTTCGCCGATGTGATGCGGGCCCCCGTCATCTGGACCGGCGTCGTCAAGAACCTCGCCCTCCAGGCCGTCTACGCCGCCGTCTTCGGCTCCGCCGCCTGGGCCCGCTTCACCACTCGCGACATCACGGCGTAGCGCCCCGCCCGGAGCCGTTCCCTGTCCGGCCGCAGGCCGGCCGACTCCTCCGGCGCCCCTGACCCCCGGTCAGCCCGCCGCCGGCCCGTTCCGCCGGCCGTACCGGGCGCGGGCGAGGCGGTGGGCGGTACGCAGCAGGTCGCGGACCGCCGCATCGGTCCGGGGACCCGGGTTCACCACCGCGAGCCAGCCGGCGGAGCCGTAGACGGGGTGGGCCCCGACCGTGTCGTCCGCGCCGGGGCCGTCCTCCGCGCGTACGCCCCTCCACCCTGCGCCACTGGGACGCCGAGGGCCTGGTCGTACCGGACCGGCTGCCCCCGCGCGGCGCCCGCCGCTACTCCCCGCCCCAGGCCCGCGACGCCCGGGTCGTCCAGCAGCTCCGCGCCGCCGGCTACCGCATCGCGCCGCTGCGCGCCCTGATGCCGTCCCTGCGCACCGGGCGCGGCTCCGCCGACGTCACCGCCGCGCTCGCGTCCCGGGACGCGAGCGTCACGGCCCGCTCGTACGCCCTCCTCGACGCCGCCGGGGCGCTCGGCGCGATATTCGCGGCGGGCCGCTGAGCCGGCGTGGCATCATCGGCGGCCGGTTGCGGATCTCCGGGAGGCGGGCGGCGTGGCGGGCGGCTGGGAGTGGGACGAGACGCTGTTCGCGGGCACTGCCGCCTACTACCGGCGCGGCAGGCTGCCCTACGCCCCCGGTCTCGCGGCCGTGCTCGCCGAGGTGCTGCGGCTCGACGGGCGCGGGCGGCTGCTCGACGTGGGCTGCGGGCCGGGAACCCTCGCGCTGATCCTGGCGGATGCCTTCGCCGAGGTCGTCGGAGTGGACCCGGACGGCGACATGCTCGCCGAGGCCGGGCGCGGGGCCGCCGAGGCCGGGGTGGGGGAGAGGACGCGGTGGGTACGGGCCCGGGGGGAGGAACTGCCCGCGGGCCTGGGGACGTTCACCGTCGCGACCTTCGGCCAGTCCTTCCACTGGATGGACCGCGACCTGGTGGCGGCGACCGTCCGGGACATGCTCGCGCCCGGCGGGGCGCTGGTGCACATCTCGGACGTGAAGACCGGGGCCACGACCGTCGAGGGCCTCCCGTACCCGGCGGTGCCGCACGCGGCGATCGGTGACCTGGTCGCCCGCTACCTCGGCCCGGTCCGCCGGGCCGGCCGGAGCCTGCTGCCCCAGGGCACCCCCGGCGGCGAGGCGGCGATCCTCACCCGCGCGGGCTTCACCGCCCCGCAGCGCCTCGCCGTCCCCGGCGGCCGGCCGCTGGTGCGCACGTACGACGACGTCGTCGCGGGCGTCTTCTCCCTGTCCTTCTCGGCCCCCCACCTCTTCGGCCCCCACCGCGCCGCCTTCGAGACCTCCCTGCGCGACCTCCTCCACGAGACCTCCCCCCGCGGCCGCTTCTCCGCACGCCGGCCCAGCACAGAGGTCTTCATCTGGCCCAAACCTCTCACCTGACGGGCTGCCGCCGGGCTGTCAGAGCGGCTGCCGCGGGGTGTCGAGCCAGGGGCGGTCGCCGTCGGGGGTGGTGGTCAGGCCGAAGCGGTCGGTGCCGGGTCTGCCGGCGGCGGTCCACCAGCGGTGGGTGCTTTCGAGCTCGTCCCACAGGCGGCGGGGGCCGCCCTGGTAGACGGTGGACGTCGGTCGGCCGTCGTGCAGGACGGCCGCGGCCCAGGAGCGGTCCGAGATCCCGTAGAGCCAGTAGCTGACGCTCTCGCCGCGCCGGTCCGCGGCACTGGCGCAGTCGCGGCCGATGCGCAGGCCGGCGGCGAAGGAGAACGGGTGCCCGAGGTCATCGGCGGTCAGGCCGGTGGTCGTGACGGACTCGGCCGCGGCGGCGACGTCGTTGCCCGGAACGTACTCGCTGTGCGGGGCCCGGGCCGTCCGGTGCGCGCGGGCCTTCATGAATTCCACGGGCCGGGTGAACCGCCCCTGCGCGCCGGTACGGTCGTCGGCGACGGCCAGACGCACCACCGCGTCGGCATGGGAGTACGCCGTTCCCCAGGGCGCCACGATCACCCCGCCGGGAGCGGTCTGCCGCACCCAGGCGTACGGGATCGCGCGTACGGCCACGGTCGCGATGAGCCTGTCGTAGCGGGCGCCCGGCGGGTGGCCGAGCAGGCCGTCGGCGACGACCACGTCCGGGTGGCGGCCCGCGCCGTGCAGGGCGGCTGTCGCGGTGGCCGCGACCTGCGGGTCGACCTCCACGCTGGTGACCTGCCGATCGCCGAGGCGGTGGGCGAGCAGGGCGGCGTTCCAGCCGGTGCCGGTGCCGATCTCCAGCACCTTCGCGCCGTCGTGCACGTCGAGGTCGCGCAGCATCGCCGCGACCACGGACGGGGCCGAGGCCGACGACGTCGGCACCCTGCCGGGAGCGGCGCCCTCGTGCCGGCCGTCGTCCCACTGGGTGGTGATAGGGACGTCGGCGTCGGCCCAGCCGTACCAGCCGGCCCGGTCCGCCCGCCGGTCGCTGCCGGCGCTTGTCCTGGTCGCCATGTCGTACGGCCACATGACCGGCGGCAGGAACCG
Organism: Streptomyces sp. NBC_01477; assembly: GCF_036227245.1. GTDB lineage: Bacteria > Actinomycetota > Actinomycetes > Streptomycetales > Streptomycetaceae > Actinacidiphila. The sequence goes on along the minus strand of NZ_CP109445.1, from coordinate 3,642,306 downwards.
GGCGCGGTCGACCGCGCAGAACGCCTCGCCCCACTGCGGCGCCATGGCACCGGAGTCGAGCAGGGAGCGCACCAACTCCGCCCAGCCGGGCCGCACTCTGCGACCGATCACCGTCACTTGCGGTGCGTCCCGTCGCCGGGCGGGGTGTCGCCGTCCGGCGACGGCGGCTCCTGCGGCGGCGTCCACGGCGTCCCGGGGTGCCCGTCCCCGTCCTCACCACCCGCGCGCGTCCCGTACCGGGTCGTGAACCTGTCCACGCTCATGGCCGCCCCCCTTTGTCTTGCCTGACCGACGGCGTTATTACTCTACGCACGCGAATGGTGACCATAGAGATCGCGCGTGACGCGGGGGGCAGCGTACGAGGCGAGCGGGCGTGCGGCCTGGCAGGTGGGGGTCAGCGAGGGAAGGTGGTCTGGGGTGCGCCCTCAGGGGGTGAAGAAGGTCTTCGCCCGCAGCGCCGCGTCCTCGTCGGTGGTGAGCTGGCCCGGTCGGGTCGCGCTGGCCAGCAGCACGCCGCGGAAGGTCATCCGCATGTGGCGGGCGGTCTTCGCGAGGGTGCCGACCAGCGGGTCGGCGTCGGAATGGTCGGTGCCCGCGAGGGCCGTGACGCCCCACAGGGTGCGGCCCGCCATCCGGGCGCGGAAGTCGACGCCGGGTACGCGCATCCACCCGGACCAGTGGTCGAGGTAGTGCTTGGCCGGCGTGGACAGCGAATACCAGTACAGCGGCGACGCGATGACCAGGTCGGTCGCCTCCAGTGTGGCGTCGAGCAGCGTACGGGCCTGCCCGGTGGGCGGCGGGTACGAGCCGTCGCCGTCGTGCCGTACGTCGGTGAACTCCGGCAGCCGCATCTCCGCGAGCCGCACCCAGTGCTGCTCCACGCCAAAGGGCAGTTGCGCCGCCGCCTGCTGCGCCAGCGCCTCGGTGTTGCCGCCCGCACGGGTGCTGCCGAGCAGGAAGAGGAACCGTCGCCCCGAGAAGTCATGCATGTGCATATATTGCGCGCGCATCGAACGCGCGTCAAGCGACCCGCGTCACACCCCCGGGCGGCGCCCCGCCGTCGCCCCGGGCATCCCGGTGGCCGGGGCCGTGGCGGGGTCCGCCGTACGCTCCGGGGCCGGAGCGGCGGCCGACCTCGCGGCAGTCGCAGCCGCCCGGGTACGGCGGCCGTTGCGCAAAGCGTCGGCCGTCAGCAGGACCAGCGCCGACCAGACCAGCAGGAAGCCGATCCACTGCTCGGTGGACATCGTCTCGTGGAAGTGGAGGATGCCGATCAGGAACTGGAAGACCGGGGCCAGGTACTGGATCAGGCCGAGGGTGGACAGCGGCAGCCGGTTCGCCGACATCCCGAAGAGCACCAGCGGGAGCGCGGTGGCCACGCCCGACAGGGCCAGCAAGGTGGCGTGGCCGGGGCCGTGGTGGGTGAAGGTCGAGTCGCCGCGGGAGCCGAGGATCACCAGGAAGACGGCGGCCGGCAGGAACTGCACGGAGGTCTCCGCGGCCAGCGACTCCACCCCGCCCATGGCGATCTTCTTCTTCACCAGGCCGTACGTGCCGAAGGTGAAGGCCAGGACCAGCGCGATCCACGGCAGCCGCCCGTAGCCGACCGCGAGCACCCCGACGGCCGCGCAGCCGATGCCGACCGCCACCCACTGCACGGGCCGCAGCCGCTCGTGCAGGACGAGGACGGCCAGGCCGACGGTGACCAGCGGGTTGATGAAGTAGCCGAGCGAGGTCTCCACGACATGGCCGGCGTTGACGGCCCAGATGTACGTGCCCCAGTTCACCGACACCACGGTCGCGGCGAGCGCGATCAGGGCCAGGCGGCGGGGCTGGCGTATCAGCTCGGTGATCCAGGCCCACCGGCGCAGCGCCAGCAGCAGTACGGCGACCACCGCCAGCGACCACACCATTCGGTGGGCCAGGATCTCCGCGGCTCCCGCGGGTTCGAGCAGCGGCCAGTACAGCGGGAACAGGCCCCACATGCCGTAGGCCGCGAACCCGAACACCAGCCCTTTGCGGTTCTCGCCCATCGCCCGTCCTCCCCCAAGCCGCCGTACGCGGTGCGGGTACGGGTGCGGCAGTCCGACCGTAGCGGTCGGACGGCCGTGGTGCCAGGGCCGTATTGCGGAATGGTCCTGACAGGCGGGCGGCCTGTCCCTTCGGCGCTACCCCTGGAGGGCCGCCAGCTCGGCCGCGACCGTCTCGCGCAGCGGCGTCGTCGGGCGGCCGATCAGCCGGGCCAGCTCACCGCTGGTGCCGGCCAGCAGGCCGCGCCCGATCGCCTGGTCCACGTCCACCAGCACCGCGGCGAAGTCGGCCGGCACCCCGACGCCCGTCAGGATCTCCTGCCGCTCCTCCGGGCTCACGTCGTGGTAGGCGACCTCGCGCCCGGACAGCTCGGCGATCACGGCCGCGTAGTCGGGGAAGCTCCACGAGGTGTCGCCGCTCAGCTCGTACGCCCGGTTCTCGTGGCCCTCCCCGGTCAGGACGACCGCTGCCGCCGCCGCGTAATCCGCCCGGGCGGCCGACGCGAGCCGCCCGTCGCCCGCGTTGCCGATCACGGCGCCGTGTTCGAGCACGGCCGGCAGATTCGCCGTGTAGACCTCGGTGTACCAGCCGTTGCGCAGGAAGACGTACGGCAGCCCGGAGGCCAGGATGTGCTCCTCGGTGGCCTTGTGCTCGTCGGCGAGCACGAAGTCGGCGGCCGGGCCGCCGAGTACGCCGGTGTACGCCAGCAGCGCCACGCCGGCCTCCGCCGCCGCGTCGATCGCCGCGGCGTGCTGCGGGATACGGCGGCCGACCTCGTTCCCCGAGACCAGCAGTACGCGGTCGCCCGCGGCGAAGGCGGCCTTGAGGGTCTCGGGCCGGTCGTAGTCCGCGACCCTCAGCTCCACGCCGCTCGCGGCGAGGTCGGCCGCCTTGCCGGTGTCCCGCACCGCGGCGGCGATCCCGGCGGGGGCGACCCCGCGCGCCAGCAGCTCTGCGATGACGAGGCGGCCGAGGTGGCCGGTGGCTCCGGTGACGACGATGCTCACGGTGGATCTCCCGGTGGAGTGCGTTCCTGATGATGCGTTCCTGCTGTCGTGATCACCGTAACCGGGACGCTAACTTATGGAAAGTACCCACCTTGAAGTACGGTACATACATGAAGGTAATCTGCCCTGAGCGGGTCATTCTTGAGCACGTCACCAGCCGGTGGGGCGTTCTGGTGCTCGCGGCCCTGCTCGACGGCGGCACATTGCGCTTCAGTGAGCTGCGGGACGGGATCGGGGACGTCAGCGAGAAGATGCTCACGCAGACGCTGCGCACGCTGGAGCGGGACGGCTTCGTACGCCGCGCCGCCCGGCCCGTCATACCGCCGCACGTGGATTACGACCTGACGGACCTCGGGCGGGAGGCCGCGCTCAAGGTACGGGCGCTGGCCGCGTGGACGGAGTCCCGCGTGGCCGCGGTGGCTGCGGCGCAGCTCGCGTACGACGCGGGGCGCGGCTGAGCTTTTCGCGCCCAGCCGCGCGTGACGGTCCCCTCGGCGCGGGGGTTACGCCTCCCCCGGGCGCGGGGGTCTGGCGGTTCCCCTTTGGCAGGGGGGTGCCTACCGGGGGCGCGGGGAACTGCGCGCTGAGCCGGCCACCGGCCGGTGGTCCGGGGCGGACCGAAGAGACCCTTCGGGTCGGTGGCGACCCGTGCCCCGGTGGGGGTTGGTCGCGCAGTTCCTCGCGCCCCTGGGGTGGTGGCGGTCGTCGTCACACGACGGTCGTGGTGGGTTGCGCGCGCAGTTCCTCGTGCCCCTGGGGTGGTGCGGTCTGTTCGCACGTGACGGTGGGTGGGGGCTGGGTGCGCGGTTCCTCGCGCCCCTGGGGGCACCCTGTGTGGTGTGGGGCGCCCCCCGGGGTGGGGTCAGGCGGGGACGGTCCAGGTGTCGGGGCCGGTGAGGAGGGTGGTGAGGTCGCCTTCGCCGTGCTGGGTGACGGCCTGGTCGAGTTGGTGGGCCATGTCGGTGTCGTAGACGGGGCGTTGGGTGTTGCGGATGATGCCGATGGGGGTGTGGTGGAGGGTGTCGGGGTCGGCGAGGCGGGACAGGGCGAACGCGGTGGCCGGGTTGGGTGCGGTCGCGTCGTGGATCAGGATCTGATCGGTGCCGGTGCCGGTCCGGGTGATGTCGATGACGGTCAGGTCGCCGGTGGCGGGGTCGCGGATGACGCCTTTGGAGCCGAGTCCGTCGGCGGCGGGTGTGCCGAAGCGGATGGGCTGTCCGTGTTCGAGGCGGATGACCGCCTCGGTCGCGGTGGCGTTGTCCTTGAGTGCGTCGAAGGCGCCGTCGTTGAAGATGTTGCAGTTCTGGTAGATCTCGACCAGTGCGGTGCCGGGGTGGTCGGCGGCGGCGCGCAGGACGGACTGCAGGTGCTTGCGGTCGGAGTCGATCGTGCGTGCCACGAAGCCGGCTTCCGCGCCGATGGCCAGCGATACCGGGTTGAACGGTGCTTCGAGTGATCCCATCGGTGTGGACTTCGTGATCTTGCCGGTCTCCGAGGTCGGGGAGTACTGGCCTTTGGTGAGGCCGTAGATGCGGTTGTTGAAGAGCAGGATCTTGAGGTTCACGTTGCGGCGCAGTGCGTGGATGAGGTGGTTCCCGCCGATGGAGAGGGCGTCGCCGTCGCCGGTGACGACCCATACCGACAGGTCGCGGCGGGAGGTGGCGAGGCCGGTGGCGATCGCGGGGGCGCGCCCGTGGATGGAGTGCATGCCGTAGGTGTTCATGTAGTACGGGAAGCGTGAGGAGCAGCCGATGCCGGAGATGAAGACGACGTTCTCGCGGGCCAGGCCGAGTTCGGGCATGAAGGACTGGACGGCGGCCAGGACGGCGTAGTCGCCGCAGCCGGGGCACCAGCGGACTTCCTGGTCGGATTTGAAGTCCTTCATCGACTGCTTCGCGGCGGCTTTGGGGACCAGGGCCAGTGCCTCAGACATCGGTGTTCTCCTCCATGATGACCGCGATGGCCGCCGCGAGCTGCTCGGCCTTGAAGGGCAGGCCTGTGACCTGGGTGTAGGACTGTGCGTCGACCAGGTATTCGGCGCGCAGCAGGTGCGCGAGCTGTCCGAGGTTCATCTCGGGGACGATGACGCGCTCGTAGGAGCGCAGGACCTGGCCGAGGTTGGCGGGGAAGGGGTTGAGGTGGCGCAGGTGGGCCTGGGCGATCCGGCCGCCGGCGGTGCGGATCCGCCGCACGGCCGCGGTGATGGGCCCGTAGGTCGAGCCCCAGCCGACCACCAGGGTGCGTGCGGCGTTGGAGGGGTCGTCGACCTGCACGTCGGGGACGGTGATGTTGTCGATCTTCGCCTGCCGGGTGCGGACCATCAGGTCGTGGTTGGCCGGGTCGTAGGAGATGTTGCCCGTGCCGTCCTGCTTCTCGATCCCCCCGATCCGGTGCTCCAGGCCGGGGGTGCCCGGTACCGCCCAGGGCCGTGCGAGGGTCTGCGGGTCGCGCAGGTAGGGCCAGAACACCTCCGTGCCCTCGGCGGTGGTGTGGTTCGGGCCCGAGGCGAACTCCACCCGCAGATCCGGCAGCTCGGACACGTCGGGGATCCGCCACGGCTCGGAGCCGTTGGCGAGGTACCCGTCGGAGAGGAGGAAGACCGGGGTGCGGTAGGTCACCGCGATCCGGGCGGCCTCCAGGGCGGCGGTGAAGCACTCCGCCGCGGTGGCCGGGGCGATCACCGGCACCGGCGCCTCACCGTTCCTGCCGTACATCGCCTGCAGCAGATCGGCCTGCTCGGTCTTGGTCGGCAGGCCCGTCGACGGCCCGCCCCGCTGGATGTCGACCACCAGCAACGGCAGCTCCAGGCTCACGGCCAGCCCGATCGTCTCGGACTTCAGCGCCACGCCCGGCCCCGATGTCGTCGTCACCGCCAGCGACCCGCCGAACGCGGCACCCAGCGCCGCACCGATCGCCGCGATCTCGTCCTCCGCCTGGAACGTCCGCACCCCGAAATTCTTGTGCCGCGACAGCTCGTGCAGAATGTCCGACGCCGGCGTGATCGGATACGACCCCAGATACAGGGGCAGCCCCGACTGCTTCGCCGCCGCGATCAGCCCGTACGACAGCGCCAGATTCCCCGAGATGTTCCGGTACGTCCCCGCGGGGAACGCCGACGACGCCGGCGCGACCTCGTAGGAGACCGCGAAATCCTCCGTCGTCTCCCCGAAATTCCACCCCGCCCGGAACGCCACCACATTCGCCTCGGCGATATCGGGCCTCTTCGCGAACTTCCGCCGCAAGAACGCCTCGGTACCCTCCGTCGGACGGTGGTACATCCACGACAGCAGCCCCAGGGCGAACATGTTCTTCGCCCGCTCGGCATCCTTCCGCGCCAGACCCGAGTCCTTCAGCGCCTCCACCGTCAGCGTCGTCAGCGGCACCCGGTGCACAGCGAACCCCGCCAGCGACCCGTCCTCCAGCGGACTGACCGCCCACCCCACCTTCCCCATCGCCCGCCGCGTGAACTCATCCGTATTCACAATGATCTCCGCACCCCGCGGCAGATCACCCAGATTCGCCCGCAACGCCGCCGGATTCATCGCGACCAGCACATCCGGCGCATCCCCCGGCGTCAGAATGTCATGATCCGCAAAATGCAACTGGAACGACGACACCCCCGGCAACGTCCCCGCAGGCGCCCGGATCTCCGCCGGAAAATTCGGCAACGTCGACAAATCATTACCGAACGACGCCGTCTCCGACGTAAAACGATCACCCGTAAGCTGCATACCATCACCGGAATCACCAGCGAACCGGATGATCACCCGGTCCAGCTGCCTGGTTTCCTTGGCCGGTTTGCGCTGTTCACCGAGTGCGTCGACGACGGGCGGCTCTTCCGCGTTGCTCGCGGCAATGGGGCTGCTGACCTGGCTGGTCACTGAAACGGACCTCCTTCGAGGCGGCGGCTCACCGGTCATCGTACGGCGGTAAGGGTGCCCTTCCCCGGACGTCCGGGGAACTGGACGCCGCGCATGCGATCTGTTGTCCCGCTCTCTGGGACAGTGTCTCACTCAGCGGGACGAAAAGGACAGGTGGAGGCCGCTTACCTCAGGAGTTGAGGTAGGTGAGCACGGCCAGTACGCGACGGTGATCCCCATCACTCGGGGCCAGGCCCAGCTTGAGGAAGATGTTGCTGACGTGCTTCTCCACCGCTCCGTCGCTCACCACGAGCTGCTTGGCGACGGCCGAGTTCGTACGGCCCTCCGCCATCAGGCCCAGGACCTCGCGTTCTCGCGGAGTGAGATTGGCCAGCACGTGCTGCTTGCGGCTGCGGCCGAGCAGCTGGGCGACCACCTCGGGGTCCAGGGCCGTACCGCCCTCGGCCACCCTGACCACGGCATCAACGAATTCGCGGACGTCGGCGACCCGGTCCTTGAGCAGATAGCCGACCCCGCGGCTGCTGCCGGCGAGCAGCTCGGTCGCGTACTGCTCTTCCACATACTGAGACAGCACCAGTACCCCCACCTCGGGGTGGTCCCGGCGCAGCCGCACCGCCGCGCGGACGCCTTCATCCGTGTGGGTGGGCGGCATCCGGACGTCGGCGACCACCACATCGGGTGCCGCGCCCCGCCCCGCGAGTTCGTCGACCGCCTTGAGCAGCCCCACGGCGTCGCCGACACCGGCCACCACGTCGTGTCCGCGGTCGGTGAGCAGTCGCGTCAAGCCCTCCCGCAGCAGTACCGAATCCTCGGCGATGACCACTCGCACCTTGTCCTCCACCGTTCCGCGCTCCCCCGTGTCCGACTGACCCGCTCAGCATTCCAGCATCGACGGGGGAATGGGGAATACGGTTGCCCTGGGCAAGGTTGCGCCCGGCAGCCGGGTGGGCGCCGCGATGTGGTCGCGGCGGCCAGGGAGAGGAGTGCGCGTGCACGCGGTCGGATTCGACGTCAACGGCGGCCCCGAGGTGCTGCGGCAGGTGGAGCTGGCGGCTCCGGTGCCAGGCGCCGGGCAGGTGCTGGTCCGGGTCGCGTACGCCGGCGTCAATTACGGCGAACTCCAGCACGTGCTGGGCGACTTCGGCCCGCCGCAGGGGCCGCGCCACATCGATGTGCCGGGGCTTGAGGTGTCGGGCCGGATCGCCGCCGTCGGGCCGGGAGTCGGCGGCCTCGCGGTCGGCGACCCGGTCGCCGCGTATCTGCCGGACGGCGGCGGTTACGCCGAATACGCCGTCGCGCCCGCCGAGTTCGTCTTCCCGCTGGACGGGATATCGCTGCGGGACGGCGGCGGCGCGGCCCTCGTCCTCACCACCGCCTACGGCGTACTGACCGGAGCGGCCAGGCTGCGGGCCGGCGACACCGTCCTCATCCACGCGGCGGCCGGCGGCGTCGGCTCGGCCGCCGCGCAGATCGCCCGCGCGCTGGGCGCCACCGCGGTCTACGGGACGGTGGGGTCGGCGGAGAAGGCGGTGTACGCCAAGCGGTTCGGCTACGACGCGATCCACCTCAGGGACACCTTCGCCGACCGGCTGCGCGACCTCGATGTCGTCCTCGACCCGGTCGGCGGCAGGACCCGGCTGGCCAGCCTGGCCCTGCTGGCGCCGTTCGGGCGGCTGGCCGTCTACGGGGAGGCGGCGCGGCAGCCCGACCTCACGCTGCCCGTGCTGCCGTTCTGGAAGAGCAACCGCTCCCTGACCGGCTACAACATCGGCGACCTCGCCCGCCGCGCCCCCCGCACCCTTCGCGGCCACGCGCTGTCCGCCTTCGCCCTGCTCGCGTCGGGCGCGATCCGGCTGGACGTCACGGCGGAAGTACCGTTGTCCCGCGCGGCTGACGCGCTTGCTGCGATGCAGGCGGGGCGCAACGTGGGCAAAACGCTTGTCGCTGTGAACCCGAGGCTTACCTGACGCCCCCTTCCGCTGGCGCGGGCCCGGGGCTGCCGCTGCGTCCGGGGGTACGCCTCCCCCGGGCGCGGGGGTTCTGCGGTCCCCCTTCGGCAGGGGGGTGCCCCCCCTGGGCTGCGGTGTTCTGCGGTGCCTCCGCGTAAGGGGGGCGCCCAGGGGCGGGGGGCTGGGGGGTGCCGGCTGCGTCGGCGGGTGCGCCTTCCCCGGGCGCGGGGGTGTGCGGTTCCCTTCGGCAGGGGGGTGCGCCCTGGGCTGCGGTGCTTCTGCGGTTCCTGCGCGTAGGGGGGTGCGCACCAGGGGCGCGGGGAACTGCGCGCTCAGCCGGTCACCGGCCGGTGGTCCGGGGCGGACCGATCTGCCCCTCCGGGTCGGTGGCGACCCGCGCCCCCGATGGGGGCTGGCCGCGCCGTTCCTCGCGCCCCAGGGGGCGTGCGGTCCGTCCGGGCGTGACGGTAGGTGGTGGGTTGCTCGCGCCGTTCCTCGCGCCCCTGGGGTGGTGGCGGTGCTCCGTCGCGTGACGGTGGGTGGGGGCTGGGCGCGCGGTTCCCCGCGCCCCAGGGGGCGTGCGGTCCGTCCGGGCGTGACGGTAGGTGGGGGCTGAGTTCCCGCGTGCTGCGGGGCACCCGCACGCGTCCGCTCAGCCGAAGACCTGATCAGCCGAGATGCCGAACATCTCGTGGGCCAGGCCGAAGCCGAAGTCCTGCACCAACCGCCGCTTCCAGGGCCGGGCCACAATCGCGTGGGTGAGCCGCCGTGCGGCCTTCGGGCGGGAGCGGATCGCCTCGGCCAACTGCCACGCCCGCGGCAGCAACTCCTCGGTCGGCAGCACCTCGTTGACCAGGCCCAAGTCCAGCGCGGCGGTCGCGTCGATCGGGGCGCCGGTGTAGAGGTGGTAGGCGGCGCGCTTGGTGCCGAGCAGTTCCTGCAGCGCCAGGTGCATGCCGTCGCCGGGCGCGACGCCGGCCGCCAGATGGGTGTCGGCGAAGACGGCGTCCTGCGAGCACAGCGTGATGTCGCAGAGCAGGGCGAATTCGGTGTGGCCCGCGCCTGGGCCGTTGACCGCGGCGATGGTCGGCACATCGATGGCGAAGGCCAGGTTCTCCAGCAGCTTCATCGCGTCGAGGTAGGTGCGGTACGCGAAGTTGTCGGGCCGCGGTTCGCGCATCAGCTCGCCGAGCCGGGACGGGTCGCCGGGTGCGAGCCAGGCGTCGCCGGTGCCGGTGAGGACGACGACCTCGTTGTCCGGGTCGCTGCCGACCTCCTGCCAGGCCTGGCCCCAGGCGTTGTGCATGCCCATGCCGTAGACGGCGGGGCCGCCCCGGGTGTGCATCCGCAGCTCGATGATGCCGTCGCGGCGGGTCATCACGAAGTGGTCGGCGTACTTCTCGGCGTAGTCCTCGAAGCGGGGAGTGGGGACGTAGCGGCCGTTGCGGGCCTGCCAGTCGTCGGGGATCGCGGGCATGACGGAGCTCCTCGGGGCGTCGCCGGGTGGGCGCACCGGCTAGGCTGGAACATCCGGAGCACCGCTCCGACTATATCCGGAGCGGTGCTCCGGATGGCAACTCCGGGAGGCGGAACCGATGTCCGACACGAAGCGCGCGGACGGGCAGCGCAATTACGAGCGGCTGCTCAGCGAGGCACGGGCCGCCTTCGCGGAGCACGGCACCGATGTCTCGCTGCGGGACGTCGCCCGCCGGGCCGGCGTCGGCATCGGCACGCTCTACCGGCACTTCCCCACCCGGGACGCGCTCATCGAGGCCGCCTTCCGGCACGGGCTCGAAGACCTCGCCGACCGGGCCGGCGTCCTCCTCGACGCCGAGTCGCCCAGTGACGCCCTCGCGGAGTGGCTGCTCGCGTTCGCCGCCGCCTTCGCCCGCTATCAGGGCCTGCCCGCCTCCCTGCTGGCCGCCCTCCGCGACGAGACGTCGAGCCTCCACGAGTCCTGCGAGGGCATGCGGGACGGGGCCGGCCGCCTGCTGGCCCGCGCCCAGCGCGACGGCGCGATCCGCCCCGACCTCACCGTCGGCGAACTCCTCTCCCTCACCACCGCCGTCGCCTGGGCCGCCCAGCAGTCCCCGCCAGGCACCGACCCGACGGCCCGGCTGCTCGGCCTGCTGCGTACCGGCATCGCGGTCTGAGCGGCAGCCTGAGCAGCCCGAATGCGCGCCCCCGGGCCGCTCCATCCGCCGTACCGCCCGGGTCAGGCGATGCCGAGGCGGCGCATCGTCAGGCAGGCCAGCGCCACATCGCAGGCCGCGACGCCCTGGACGACGGCGAGCACCCGGTCGCCGGGGGAGGTGCGGCCGGGCAGCAGGCCCGCGGCGACCGCGGGCAGCGGGCCGGTGAGGTGGACGCCGACCGTCTCCGGCGACAGGCCCGCCGCCAGCCAGCCGGCGACCGAGCCGCTCTCGCGGGCGTAGCCGAGGTCGTCCACGAAGAAGCGGTCCACCGGACCCGCCCCGGAAGCCCCGGAAGCCCCCTCGCCGGTCAGGGTCGCGGCCGAGATCTCCGCGCCGCCGCCCAGCCCGATCAGGGTGCCGCCGGCCGCCAGATGCCGCGGGTGGACCACCGGGGTCCCGGCCGAGGTGATCGCCACGACGATGTCGGAGCCGGGGGCGGCGTCGTCCAGATGGGCGGCGGCGCCGACGGTGACGCCGGGTACGGCCTGCCGCGCGGCGAATTCCGCCGCCGACGCCGCCCCGCGCGCCACGACCCGTATCTCGTCCAGGTCGAAGGCCTCCGCGAAGGCGGCCGGCACCAGGCGGGCGATCCGGCCCGCGCCGACCAGGGTCAGCACCTTGCTGTCGGGCCGGGCCAGCAGCCGGGCCGCGACCGCCGCGGAGGCGGCCGTACGCAGCCGGTGCAGCCAGGTCTCCTCGACGGCGACCAGCGGGCGGCCCGACTCGGTCTCCAGCACCAGGCACCAGCTGTTGCGCCCCTGCGTGTGGGTCGGCGTCATCCTTACCCCGGCGACGCCGTAGCGGTCGAGCAGCGCGCCCTTGAGGCCGAAGCCGCGGGCGCCGTCGCCGAGCCGGGTGATCGCCGGGCTGGACAGGGACAGGCGGGACGCGCCGAAGTCGGCGTAGGTCTGCTCGACCACCGCGAGGGCGTCGGCGACCGTGACGACCCGGCGTACGTCGGCCTCGCCGACCAGGGGGAGGGCGGACACGCTCATGCGCCACCCCCGGCCGCGCGCCGGCCCGTACCGCCCGCGGCGGGGCCGACGACAGCGACGCACAGGCCGCCGCCGTCGGGGGCCTGGTGGACGGAATTGGCCGAGATGAACATCCGGCCGCTGCCCAGCACCGCGCCCGCGACCCCGCTCATCACCGCCCTGATGTGCTTGTCCGGGTCCAACTGGCTGGTCAGCACGGTCGTACGGGCGCCCCGCAGCGTGCCGTCCGAGCGGTGGCCCGCCTTGACCAGCAGGGCGGCGACCCGGTCCGGCTCGCGTACCGTGCCGTCCGCCGCCAGGTCCGCGCCCGCGTCCGCCAGGACCCGGCGGATGCCGGGGGCGTCGAGGACGTCGGCGAGCAGGCCGGAGGCGATCCGCAGACCGCCGGCCGCGCCGGGCCGGTTGCCGAGCACCAGGACCTCCACCCGGTCGGCCTCCGAGCTGGAGAAGACCATGGTCCGCCGGGAGTACAGGCCGGTGTCCCGGCCGAAGGCCGCGGGGACGACCGCCGTACGGTCCACCTCGCCCAGCGCCAGCGCCGATCCCAGCGCCCCGACCGCCTTGGCCGCGGCCGAGGTGACCCGGGTCGGCTCGTCGTGGCCGGTCAGCGGGGTCTTGACCAGGGCCAGGGCGACCTGGTCCGGGGTCAGCCCCGCGTCGGCCACCGCCTCGGCGACCGCGGCCTCCGCCAGCGCCACATGCCCGGCCGTGCCGATCTCCGCCCCGCGCACCTCGCGGCTGCGCCCGACGCCCAGGGCAAGTGCGGCGTCCGGCTCCGCATGCGCGCCCGGCTCCGGGGCGGCGAGGTCGGCGGGGTGGTCCGCGGGGTCGTCGGCCAGGTCCGCGAACAGGTAGCCGAACGGCGTCATCGCGCCCTCGGCGCCGGTGGAGTGCAGCAGGACCGTACGGTCGAGCAGCGCCGCACCGCCGTGCGCGAGCACCGCCTCCCGGGCCCGCCAGGAGGCGAGTTCGCGGGAGAAGTCGTTGACCTCGGCGCTGCCCTCGGTCTTGACCAGCAGGGCGAGCCGCCGTATCCGTGCCGGGTCGTACGCGGCGAGCCGGGACACCAGGGCGTCGGTGTCACCGGGCCCCGCGGTGTCGAAGGAGTCGATCCTGACGGTCATGCGCGGGCGCCTTTCGTCTGGGCGGCGAGGTCGGGCCTGCGGTCGGCCCAGCCGTACGCCGCCTCGTAGTCGGATGCGAGGTCGAGCAGCGCGCGGTCGGTGCCGTAGCGGCCGATGAGCTGGAAGCCGACCGGCAGGCCGCCGGGCGCGGGCGGCCCCGGCAGGCTGAGCGCGGGGACCCCGGTGGCGTTGGCGATGCCGGTGAAGACCCGCTGGTGCGGCGGCGCGATCCGGTCGGCGGCCCACGGCATCGCCCCGGCGACCGGGGTGAGCAGGAGGTCGGTACCGGTGAAGAAGTCCGCGAGCTGCGCGAACAGGTCGCGGAAGGCGTCCAGCGCGGCCACGTAGTCCACGGCTGTGAGCGACCTGCCGTGCTCGACCATCGGCGGGTAGATGTCGCCCACCGCGTCCTGCCAGCCCTCGCGGTCGCGCAGCAGCCAGGCGAGCCCGGTCGTGCCGATGGTCCGCCAGTGCCGCTCGAAGCGCGCGAAGTCGAACGGTACGGGGCCGGCCGCCACCCGGTGGCCGAGCGAGGCGAGCCGGTCGGCGGCGCCCAGCAGCGACGCGCCGACCGCCGCGTCCACCGGGTGGTCGCCGAAGCGTTCCACCAGCCGGATCCGCAGCGGCCCGCCGCCGTGCCCGCGTCCCTCGGGCACCCCGAGCGAGCGGCGGTCGCGCGGATCGGGCCCCGCCACGGCGGCCAGCAGCGCCGCCACGTCGTCCACCGTGCGGCCGACCGGCGCGACGACTTCCAGGTCGTGCAGCACGGTGGGCAGCCCGTCGAAGCGGGCGACCCTGCCCAGCGTCGGCTTGAGCGCGACCAGCCCGCAGTAGGCGGCGGGCCAGCGGATGGAGCCGCCGCCGTCGGTGCCCAGCGCCACCGGGCCGACGCCGGCGGCGACCGCCGCCGCGCCGCCGCCGGTGGACGCGCCGGTGGTCAGCGCCGGATCCCACGGGTTGCGTGTGGTGCCGTGCAGCGGGGTGCTGACATTGCCCAGGCCCAGGGTGAATTCCGAGACGTTGCTCTTGCCGAGGATCACCCAGCCCGCCGCGCGCAGCCGGGCCACGCACAACTCGTCGCGCTCGGGCACGTGGTCGGCGAACAGCCGGCTGCCCCAGGCGCAGGGCATCCCGGCGACCGGGATGTTGTCCTTCACGGTGAGCGGCACACCGTCGTAGGGCCCCAGCGGGGCGCCGCGGCGCCACCGCTCGGTGCTGGCCGCCGCCGCCGCGCGGGCCGGGTCGTCGGCGCGGTGGGCGAAGACGTTCAGCACGCCGTCGACCTCGTCGGCGCGGGCGAGCACCGAGGCCAGCACCTCGTCGGGGGTGGTCGAGCCCTCGGCGTAGCCGGCCGCGAGCCGGGCCGCCGGCCACTGCCAGAGCGGCGGCTCCGACCCGGGGGCCGATCGCGGTGCCCCGGCGGTCACTTGGCGGGTCCCAGCGTCCAGTACAGCGTGACCGGCTCGGGCGTGAAGGTCAGCCCGGTCACACCCGAGGCGCTGACCAGGGTCCTGCCGGTGACCACGAGCGGCAGGAAGGAAACGTCCTGCGCGGCCAGTTGCTGGATCTGCCGGTAGGCCTGGTCGCGCGCCGGGCTGGGCGGCGCCATCGCGTACTGGTTCTGCAGCCGGTCGATCTCCGGGAGGCTGGTGCGGGCGAAGTTGACCACTCCGCCGGTCACGCTCCACAGCTTGACGGGGGTCTTGGCGTCCTCCACGTACGTCGACAAGGTGGTGAGCACCATCCCGTCGGTGGCGCCGCCCGCGGACTTGGCGGTGGCGCGGCCGATGATGCCGGTGATCAGCGCGGCGGAGGTCTGCGGCTGGAGGGTGACGTCGATGCCGATCGGCTTGAGCGCGCTCTTGATCAGCTGGGCGGCGGTGGCGAAGTCGGTGTTCTCGCTGGGGTAGCGGAGCTTGGTGCTGACCGCCGGGTTCCCGGCCTGCGCCATCAGGGACTTGGCCCGGCCCTGGTCGCCGTAGGCCTTCCACGCCGGGTTGTAGCCGGCGGCACCGGCGCTGACGTAGGAGTCGGCGCGCTCGGCCTGCCCGTAGTAGACGTTCTTCACCAGTGCGTCGTACGGGAGCGCCTCGGCGACCGCCCTGCGGACCAGTGGGTCCTTGAACGGCCCCGCGTCGGAGGCGAGTTGCAGGTAGAGGTAGCTGGAGGTGTCGGCGTGCTCGACCCGGAAGCCGGCCGACTTGAGCGACTGGGTGTCGCGCGGACTCAGGCCGTACTGGGCGATGTTGACGCTGCCGCCGCGCACCAGGGCCGAGACGTTCCCGTCGTTGACGACCCGCAGGGTCACCGCGCCGAACTTCGGCGGGTCCAGGGCGGCGCCGGGCACCGCGGCGAGGTCGAGCGACTGGCCGTTCTGCCGGCTCTTGACGTAGTAGGGGCCGGTGCCGGCCGCGTGGTCCTTGAGCCAGGCCGCGGCGATCGGGTCGGCGGTGGTGGCGTGCCGGCGGGCGGCGGCCGAGTCCACGATGCCGTACCAGCACGTACGCAGCGTCGCCACGTTGACGTCGCCGGCCTTGACCGGCCTGCCGCTGTCGTCGCGGTAGCGGATGGCCACATGGCCGGCGTCGGGCGCGGTGATCTGGCTCGCGTCGAAGACCCCGCTGTTGTTCAGCTCGACGGCGCCGTTCAGCTTCAGCGCCCGTTGCAGTGACCAGACGACGTCGGTGGCGGTCAGCGGATTGCCGCTGGGGTAGAACTTCAGGCCCGGGCGCAGGGTGAAGGTGACGGTGTCGGCGGCGAAGGTCCACGAGGAGGCGAGCGCGGGGGACGCGGCGAGCCCCGCGGAGACCGCGTGGCCGCCCTGGGCGGCGGTCTTGTAGCCCACCAGGTTCTGGTAGACGTTCATCGCCAGCTCTTTGTCCTGGTCGGTGTTGACGTTGCCCGGGTCCATCGTGGAGATGTCGCTCGGCCAGGCCGCCACCAGCGCGGCGGGCGCCTTGGCGGCGCCGTGGCCCGTACCGCCGGCCGAGGAGGAGGAGCAGGCGGCCAGCAGCGAGCCGGCCGCGACCGCGGCCGTCGCGGTCAGCAGGCGGACGCGCCGCCGGGATTCACTGGTCATCGGGGTCATCGGGGTGTTCCTTCTCTCTACGCTCACTACCTGTGGCCGAGAGGTCGGCGGCGACCTGCCGGTGGGTGACGGGGCAGGCGGCCAGATGCGTGCCGCCGAAGGACAGCTGAGGGGGCCGGCCGGCCCGGCAGGACTCCTCCGCCAGCGGGCAGCGGGGAGCCAGCGCGCAGCCGGCCGGCAGGTCGAAGGGGCCGGGGTTCTCACCGCTGAGCCGGACGGTCCTGGTGTGGCCGCCGTGCACGGCGACCGGCGCCGCGTCGAGCAGTGCCCGGGTGTAGGGGTGGGCGGGGTGCCGCAGGACGTCCTCGGTGGCGCCGGACTCCACCACCCGGCCCACGTACATCACCTGCACCCGGTGCGCGATCCGCCGTACGGCCTGGAGGTCGTGCGAGATCAGCAGATACGCCAGGCCGGTCTCCCGCTGGAGCCGGGCCAGCAGGTCGAGCACCACCCCGCGGGTGGACGCGTCCAGCGAGGCGGTGGGTTCGTCGAGGATGACGGCCCTGGGCTCCACGGCCAGCGCGCGGGCGATACCGACCCGCTGCCGCTGCCCGCCGGACAGCGCGGCCGGCCGCCGGTCCAGTACGGTCTCGGGCAGTTCGACGGCCGCGAGCAGTTCGCGGATCCGGCGCTCCCGCCGCTCGGCGGGCATCCGCAGGTGCAGCCGCAGCGGCTCGTCCAGGATGGCCCGGATCCGCTGCCGGGGGTCGAGGGACGAGCGGGGGTCCTGGAAGACCATCTGCACATCCCGGTAGACCTCCCGCCGGTCGCGGTAGTCCGCCAGCGGCCGGCCCGACACCAGCACCCGGCCCGCGGCCGGCTCGACCAGCCGCAGGATCGACCTGGCCAGCGTGGACTTGCCGGAGCCGCTCTCCCCGACGACGGCCAGCGTCTCGCCGGGCCGCAGCACCAGGTCCACCCCGTCCACCGCCCGCAGGGTGTGCCGCAGCCCGCGGCTGCGTACGGTGAACTCGGTGCACAGGCCGTCGACTTCGAGCACGGGCTCGGCCGGTGTCGGCGTTTGTGAGGTGACGGGCGGTGGGGTCATGACGGCCTCCCGGGCTCGTCGGCCAGGCGGTTGGCGGCCAGTAGGACGCGCGAATACTCGGCCCGGGGCGCGCGGAAGAAGTCCGCGGCGGCGGCCTCCTCGACCACCGTGCCGTGCCGCATCACCACCACCCGGTCGCAGGTCTCGCCGACCACGCCCAGGTCATGGGTGACCAGGCACGCGGTGAGCCCGTCCTGCCCGGCCAGTTCCACGACCAGTTCCATGACGTCGGCCTGGGTGGTGACATCGAGTCCCGTGGTGGGCTCGTCGAGCAGCAGCAGCCGGGGCCGGCACAGCAGCGCCATGGCGATCATCGCCCGTTGCGCCATGCCGCCGGAGAACTGGTGCGGATACTGCGCCATCCGCCGCCGCGGGTCGGGAATCCGCACCCGGGCCAGGGCCTCGGCGACCAGGTCGCGGGCCGCCCGCTTGTTCACCCCGCGGTGCAGCCGGGCCACGTCGGTGAGCTGGCGGCCCACGGTGAGCACCGGGTTGAGCGAGGAGCGGGCGTCCTGGAAGACCATCGCGATGCCGGAGCCGCGAAGTTCGCGGTAGCCGTCCTCGCCCAGGCCGAGCAGTTCCCGCCCGTCGAAGGTGATGGAGCCCCGGACGGTGAGCCGCGGCGGGCACAGGCCCATCACGGTGAGCGCGGTGAGCGACTTGCCGCTGCCGGTCTCGCCGACGATCGCGGTGATCCGGCCGCGCGGCACCTCGAAGCTGATGTCGCGCAGCACCTCGGTGGGTTCGCCGTGCGGGGTACGGAAGGCGCCGGACAGGCCGGAGACGGTGAGCAGCGGGGTGCCCGCGGCTGTGGCGGCGGTGCCGGGTGCGGCCCGGCCGGCCGCGGTCGCGCCGGACGTCATCAGTGGTCCTCCCGCTCGATGAGGCCGTCGCCGAGGAGATAGAACGCTCCGGCGAGCAGCAGGATGGCCAGGCCGGGGAAGAGCGAGATCCAGTACGCGTCCGGCGAGTCCTTGCCGCCGGCGATCATCGAGCCCCACTCCGGGCTGCCCGGTTCGATGCCGACGCCGACGAAGCCGAGGCTGGACACCACGATCGCCACCCAGGCGGCGTTCACGGCCGCGTAGGACACCAGCGGCGCCAGGCCGTTCGGCACCAGGTGCCTGGCCAGCACCCGGCGCCCGCTGTTGCCGGCCAGGATGGCGGCCTCGGTGAATTCCCACGACTTGCGGCCCTTGACCTCGGCCCGCAGCAGCCGCAGATAGCCCGGCAGCCCGACGAAGGCGACGACCACGATCACATTGAGCAGTCCCGAGCCGAGTGTGGTGACCAGCAGCAGGGCCAGCAGCAGCGCGGGGAAGGACTGCAGGATCTCGGTGACCCGCATGATCACCGCGTCCGCCCAGCCGCCCCAGTAGCCGGCGACCGCGCCCAGCACGCTGCCCACCGCGAAGGCGATGGCCACCGCCACCAGGGTCAGCCACAGGTCGGTCCACGTGGCGGCGAGCGTCTTGGAGAAGACGTCGGACCCGGCCTGGTCGGTGCCGAACCAGTGCTGCCCGCCGGGCGCCTGGTACGGCAGCCCGACGCCGGGCTGCTGCGGGTCGTACGGCGTCCAGATCCGGCCGACCGCGGCGGCGGTCAGCAGCAGGACCATCAGGCCGAGCCCGAGCCGTACGGCGGCCGAGTCGGCGCCGGGCAGCCGGCGCCACAGCCGGCGGGCGGTGCCGCCCGGCGCTGCGGGCGGCCCGGCGGGCGCGGCGGACAGGCCGTCCGCGGAGGGCAGGGGGGCCGGGGCGGTCATGAGCGGATCCTCGGGTCGGCCAGCGAGTAGGCGAGATCGACCAGCGCGTACAGCGCGACATAGACGACGGCCGCGTAGAGCACGAAGCCCTGGAGCGCCGGGAAGTCGGACTGCTGGACGGCGGTGAGGGCGTACTGGCCGATGCCGGGCCAGCCGAAGACGCCCTCGACCAGCACCGCGCCGGTGAAGGCGAAGGCGACACCGCCGGCGATCATGGTGATGACCGGCAGCAGCGCGTTGCGCAGCGCGTAACTGCGGTGGATCCGGGTGCGGCTGAAGCCGTAGGCGTGCGCGGTCCTGACGTATTCGCTGCGCAGCGCCTCGACCATGCCGGACCTGGCCACCCGGGTGATGGGCGCGAAGATGCCGCAGACCAGGACGACGCAGGGCAGCACCAGTTGCAGCACCGCCTGCCAGGCGGTGTGCCAGCGGCCGGCCAGCACCGCGTCGACGACGTAGCTGCCGGTCACGTCGGGCGGTGGCGCGACGCCGGCCGGCAGCCGGCCGATCGGCCCCGGCAGCCAGCCGAAGTGGACGAAGAAGACCGAGAGCAGCACCAGGCCGAGCCAGAACTGCGGCATGGCGAGCGCCGCCACGGTGACCACCCGGATCACGTGGTCGGCCGCCTTGCCGCGGCGCACCGCGCTGATCACGCCGAGCACCGTGCCGAGCAGGACGCCGATGACCAGGGCGGGCACGGCGAGTTCGAGGGTGGCGGGCAGCCGGCCGGTCAGGTCGGCGCGCACGGCCTGCCCGGTGCCGAAGGACGTGCCCAGGTCTCCGTGCAGCAGGTCGCGCAGATAGATGGCGTACTGCCGCGGGATGCCGTGGTCCAGGCCGAGTGACGAGCGCACCTGGGCGCGGGCCTGTTCGCTCGCGCCCGGTGGTACGAGCAGCCCCGTCGGGTCCGGCGCCACGACACGGGCGACGACGAACGTGAAGGTGACCACGCCCCACACCACCAGCAGCGCGCCGCCCAACTTGCGGGCGACCAGCAGCAGTGCGCCACGCGGCAGGCGTCGGCGGGACGGCCTCCGCGGCCGGGCGTCCGCCGGCGGCGGCCCGGTCACCGCGATGTCGGAGACAGCCATCGCGCTCCTTCCTCGTCACTGATTTCCGTGAGACGGAAACGTTGATTCCGCACTGCGGATTCGTCAGTATTGGAATGCCTCGGTCCGGCTGTCAAGAGTCAAGGGGGCGATGATCTGGGGAATCAGCAATACGGCCAGGTAATGACCCGGGGGTGTCATTGACAGCCGCCCGCCGGGGCTCGGATACTCCGGGTACAGAGCCGAATTATTGATTCCGTGTTACGGAAACAGCTTCGCGGTAACGGTGGCGAAACCAACGGGATGGGGAAGTCGATGGACAAGCACGGCGGCGGTGGCGGCGACCGGCCAGGGCCGGAGCGGTCGGGATCCGAGCGGTCGGGCGCGGACAAGCCGATGCACGTGGTGGTGCGGGCGCTGTCGGTGCTGACCCATCTGTCCGCGTACCGGCAGGGCCTGACCCTCCAGCAGCTGCACCAGCAGCTGGAGATCCCGGTCGGCAGCATGCACCGGGTGATGAGCACCCTGGAGCACACCGGCTTCGTCAGCCGGTCGCCCACCACCAAGCGGTACGTGCTCGGGCAGAGCGCCCTCAACCTCGGCCATGTCGAGGACTACGAACCGTTCGTCATCCAGCCGCCCGCCGCCCTGGTGGAGGCCGAACGCCGGTGCGGCGAGAGCGTGGTGCTCACCCAGCTGATCGACGGCCGGGTGGTCGCGGTGTCCATCGCCGGCACCAAGCGCCCGCTGCGGCTGTTCGTCCGGCTCGGCCAGGAAGTGCCGCTGCACGCCGCCGCGTCGGCCCGCGCGATCCTCGCGTACCAGGACCCGGCCTTCGTCGAACGGCTGCTGGCGTCGTATCCGCGTGCCTCCTTCACCTCCGGCACCGTCCGGGAGATCAACCGGCTCATCGACCACCTCGCCGTGGTACGCGAACGCGGCTTCGACGTCTGCGACAACGAGTTGGACGAGGGCGTGTGGGCGGTCTCCGCGCCGGTACGCACCGGCGCCGCAGGCCGGGTCAGCACCGCGGTGACCGTCTGCGCGGCCTGGTCAAGGGTCGCCGACCCCGCCGACCGGGCGGTCGCCGCGCGCATAGTCCTGGACGCGGCGCAGGCGCTGTCCCGGGAGCAGGGCTACGAGCGGGCCTTCGCCCCCGACCCGACGGAGGCGGAACTGACGGACCTTCTGGCGGCCGACGTCCCCCCGTCCGCCGACTTCTCCGCCCCCCGCCCCTCGCTCACCGGCGGTGACCGGCCATGACCGGCGCGGGGCCGGCGGCGCCGGACGCGGGCGCGGCTGTCCGGGTGACAGGGCGGCCGGGCACGGCCGTTCGGGCGGCGGGGGCGCCGGGCACGGCCGTCCGGGGCGCGGGGGTGCCGGCCGGGCTCGAACGGCCGGCCGCCGTACTCGCCGCCGAGTTGGCCGCCGACCTGACCGCGGCCGACCCCGCCGGCTGGCTGGCCCGCCCCTCGCTGCTGCGCCGGCTCGCCGCGGCCCTGGCCCCGGGCGCGGCCCCCACCGCCGACCGCCTGCTGGCGGTCGGGCCCGGCGCGCAGGCGCTGGGCGCGGCGGTCTCGTTGGAGACCGGCCTGCCCTTCGCCGCCCGCGCGCCCGGCGCCCCCGCACTCGGCGACCTCCACCCCGGCGAGACGGTCGTCGTTCTGGCGGTCGAGGCCGCCTCGGCTGCGGAAGCACTCGCGCTCCTGCGCGCGGCGGACTGCGTTCCGTACGCCGCCGCGGTGGTCGTCGCCGCAGGCGCCGGGACGGCGGTGCCCGGCTTCGAGCGGGGCACCGCCGTCGTCCGCAGGAGCGGCGCCGGATTCGTACCCGTCGGCGAGGACGCCGCGGCCCCCGAGCAGGAGAACCGTACGACCCGACAGGAGAGCGCCATGCCCACGAGCCCCAACCCGGTCTTCCCGCCCCCGCCGCGCGACGACCCGGCCGGCGTGGAGGAGGCCGGCGCCGCACTGGCCGCCCTCGCCGCGCGCTACCGCCCGGAAGCGGTGGTGAGCCGGGACGACACCGCGGACGTCCTGCTCGCGCACGTCGTCGCCCGCACTCTGGAGGTCGGCCGCCGCGTCGTGGTGGAGGACCTCGGACGGCTGATCGTCGAGGACGTCATACCGGGCGAACGCACGGTCGTCGTCACCCGCGGCGGCGCGCCGGGCGAGGACCTGACCCCGCTGATCCGCGCGGTGACCGGCCACGGCGCACACGTCGTGGCGGTCTGCTCCCTGACCCCGGCCCACCCCGCCACCCGCCCCGAAGGCGTGGCCCTGGCCACACCGGAGTCCGAGGCATGACCCCGCCCAAGGCAGCGCCTGCGGCCGACGCGCCCGCGCCTGACGCGGTGGCCGGCGCCCCGGCCGGTACGTCTGCGCCCGCCGGGCCTGAGGCTGACGCGCCTGCGAGCGACGGGTCCGACGCCGACGCTTCGCCGCCCGCGCCCGGATCGCCCCTGAACGACGCGCTCGTGACCGATGCGCCGGTGCCCGGCACGGTGAACGCCACACACGCAGCCGGTGCGGAGCCCGACGCCGTGGGCGCGGCGACCGTGCCGGACACTGCCGCCGACCCGCCCGGTACGCGGGTGGCCGACGCCTCGGCCGACAGGAGCGCGCCCGGCACGCGCGTGGCCGATGTCGACGCCACCGCGCCCGGCGCGGGCGGCCTCGTCGTGGACAGCGGGCGGATCGGTGCCCATCTCGCCGGCTTCGCCGCGCTCAGTGAAGGCGGGCCCGGGTGCACCCGGTTGGCGTACAGCCGGCTGGAGCGGGAGGCGCATGCCGTGTTCGCCGCGCACATGGGGGCGCTCGGGCTGGCCGTGGGGACGGATGAGGCCGGCAACACGGTCGCCGAGCTGGCCGGGACGGGGGAGGGCGGCGCCGTCGGGACCGGGTCGCACCTGGACACGGTGCCGCAGGGCGGCGGGTTCGACGGCATCGTCGGGGTCGTCGCGGCCATGGAGGTCGCCGAGGTCGTCGTCCGGCAGGGCGTACCGCACCGCAGGCCCTGGCGGTTCGTGGCCTTCGCCGCGGAGGAGGGCGCCCGCTTCGGCCAGGCCTGCAACGGCAGCCGGATGGCCGCGGGCCTGACCGGCGCCGCCGACCTGGCCGGCTTCACCGACCGGGACGGCGTCACCATGGCCGCGGCGATGGCGGCGGCGGGGCTGCGGCCCGACCGGGTGGACCGGGCGCGCTGGCGGCCCGAGGACTGGTTCGCCTTTGTCGAACTGCACATCGAGCAGGGCGAGGTGCTGCGCTCGCAGGGCCTCGGCATCGGGGTGGTGGACGTCATCTCCGGCAGCACCCGGCTGCGGGTGCGCGTCGAGGGCCGCGCCACCCACTCCGGCGGCACCCCCATGCACCTGCGCAGGGACGCGCTGGTGACCGCCGCCGAGTGCGTGGTGCTGGGCGACCGGCTCGCCCGCGACCCGCAGCACCGCGGGGTACGCGTCACGGTCGGCCGGCTCGGCGTCGAACCCGGGTCGATCACCACCGTGCCGGGCGCGGTCGAATTCTTCGTCGACATCCGCGACGTGGACCCCGTACGGCAGCGGGCCACCGCCACCGCGCTGGCCCGCGACTTCGACGCGCTCGCCCGGTCCCACGGCGTCGGGCTCAGCACGGAGGTCGTCGCCGACACCTCGCCGGTGCTGCTGCCCGGCTGGGTGGCCGACCACGCCAGGGACGCCTGCGCGGCGCTGGGCTCCGCCTACCGCGTCCTGCCGAGCGGCGCGAGCCATGACGCCCAGCAGATCAACCATGTCGTGCCGACCGGGCTGCTGTTCGTACCCAGCGACGACGGGCTCAGCCACGTACCCGAGGAGTTCACGCCCACGGACCAGATCGCCGCCGGCGTACGCGTCCTGCTGGAGACACTCCGGCGGCTGGACGGGGCGGACCGGTGACGCGCCCCGCGACCGCGGCCGGCGGCCCCGGCACCGGTGACAGCGCGTGGCGGGTGGAGCGGGTCGGTGTCGCCGGGCGGGACGGACTGTACGACCTGGTCGTCGCCGACGGGCTGATCCAGGAGCTGCGGCCCGCCCCGCCCGGGGCCTCCGGCGGCGTCGTGCTGCCAGGGCTCGTGGACCTGCACACCCATCTGCGCGAACCGGGCGGCGAGGAGGCCGAGACCCTGGCGACCGGGGCGCGGGCCGCCGCGGCCGGCGGTTTCACCGACGTCTTCGCGATGGCGAACACCGCACCGGTCACCGACACCGTGGCCCGGGTGCGCGAATTGCGGCGGCGTGCCGAGGGCCTGCCGGTCCGGGTCCACCCGGTGGCCGCGGCGACCACGGGACTCGACGGGCAGGCGCTGGTCGACGTGGCCGCGCTGGCCGCCGCGGGCGTGACCCTCTTCTCCGACGACGGGCGCTGCGTGGACGACGCGGGACTGGTGCTCGACCTGCTCACCGCGATGGCCCGGCACGGCACCGCCTTCGCCCAGCACGCGCAGAGCACCGCCATCGTCCGCGACGGGGTGGTCAACAGCCCCGTCGCCGCAGGCCTGGGCGTGCCCGGCTGGCCGGCCGCGGGAGAGGAGGCCGTCATCGGCCGTGACCTGGCGCTGGCGGCGGCGACCGGCGGCCGGCTGCACATCTGCCACGTGTCCACCGCGGGCGCCGTCGCCCTGGTGCGGGCCGCCAAACGCGACGGGCTGCCGGTCACCGCGGAGGTGACCCCGCACCACCTCGTCCTCACCGACCGGCACGCGGTCCGCCGGGGCCCCGCGCTCAAGGTCAACCCGCCGCTGCGCTCGGCCGAGGACGTGACGGCGGTGCGCGAGGCCCTGCGCGACGGCACGATCGACATCGTCGCCACCGACCACGCCCCGCACCCGGCCCGTACGAAGTCCGGTTCCTGGCTGACCGCGGCCTTCGGCCTGACGTCCCTGGAGACGGCGCTGCCGGTGGTGGCCGACGTCTTCACCGACCTGCGTACCGGCACGGTGGACTGGGCCGCGGTGGCCGCCGTGATGTCCGTACGCCCGGCGGCCGTCGGCGGCGTCGCCGACCTCGCGGGCCGCCCGACGGCGCCGGGCGAACCGGCGACCTTCTGCGTCGTACGCCCCGAGCGCTGGCGCCCGCACCCCGCCGCCCGCTTCAGCCGCTCGGCCAACTCCCCCTTCCACGGTGCCGACTTCGCCCACCGCGTCCGGCTGACCGCGCTGGCCGGCCGCCCCACCCACACCCTCCCGTAGACCGCGGACCGCAGGCCGCGAAGTGCAGGCCGCGAAGTGCGCCCGGACGCGGCTCACCCCCGCCCGGGCGAACCGGACGGGGGCGGACGGAGGCGGACGGGGGCGCGCGGAGAGCGGGGCGCCGGTCAGGCGCGCCAGGGCAGCTCGGCCGTCACGCGGGTCGGGCCGCCGGGCGGGGAGTCGACCGCGAGGACACCGTCCACGGAGTCGAGGCGCTCGGCCAGACCGGCCAGCCCGGAACCTGCCGACAGGGACGCGCCGCCGCGCCCGTTGTCGGACACGTACAGCATCAGCCGGTCCTCGACCTGCCAGACGTCCACCGAGGCGCGGGAGGCGCCGCTGTGCTTGCTGACGTTCTGCAGCAGCTCGGAGACGGTGAAGTACGCGATGCCCTCGATGGCGGGCACCGGACGGGCCGGCAGGTCCACGGTGACGGTGACCGGCACCGTGCAGCGGGCGGCGACCGCGGACAGCGCCGGGCCGAGGCCGCGGTCGGTGAGGATCGCCGGGTGGATGCCGCGGGCCAGGTCGCGCAGCTCCTGGAGGGCGATCTTGACCTCGCCGTGCGCCTCCTCGACCATGACCGCGCCCACCGCCGGGTCCTCCAGCAGCTTCTCCTTCGCCATGCCGAGGTCCATCGCGAGGGCGACGAGGCGGGCCTGCGCCCCGTCGTGCAGGTCGCGCTCGATCCGCCGCAGGTCGGCCGCGGCGGTGTCCACCACGACACCCCGGTCGGACTCCAGTTCGGTGACCCGGTCGTCCAGCCGGGAAGGGCCGAGCAGGCCGAGCACCATCATCCGGTCCACGTGGGCCATACCGCGGATCACCCAGGGCATGGCCAGCACCAGCAGCCCGCCGACGAGCACGCACAGCGCCATGTCCGCCGGGGTGTGCAGCCACCAGCCGTGCCGGCCGTCGCCGCTGCCGTACATCTGGAGGCCCTGCTGCCCGAAGTAGACCGGGAAGATCCAGCGCCACAGCGGGTACGTCAGCAGGCCCCAGCCGTAGGTGAAGAAGCTGAGGGAGACGGAGAAGGTGAAGATGCCCCACGGGAAGTGCAGCAGCGTGTAGATGGCGTGCCGCCAGTTGACGCCGCTGCCGAGCTGGGCACCCATCCTGGCCAGGAAGCCCTTGCCCTTGGTGCGGACCGGCCCCGGCTCGTCCACGTCGAGCAGCAGCAGCCCGCGGGCCCTGCCGCGCTCGACCCGGCCGATCGCCCGGCAGCCGCCCAGGCTCAGCACCAGCAGCGGCAGCCCGATGAAGGTGATGAGCAGGCCCGCGCTGAGCGAGAGCATCGTGACGGTCCACACGAAGCCGGTGACGGCCATCGGCAGGTTCAGCAGCGCGTAGCCGAACTCCCGCCACGTCCTGGCCTCGAAGGGCGCCCGCACCGCGACCGGGACGCGGTGCCGCTCCTGCTCCTGAGCCTCGTAGCCGTACGCCATGGTCGGGACCGCCCTTTCCGCGCTGCTCGTCATACCCCAAGACTCGCCCGGCGGGGATCGCGGACCCATGGTGCCGATCGGTCTCTTCGGGGTGGGGTTACCCCTACCCGGGGCCGTCCGCCGCCCGGCACGCGTCCGCCCCGCACAGCCGCGGGGCCGTGCGGGGCGGACACCGGTGTCGGCGCGTCAGCCTGTCATGAGAACGTGCAGGTGGTGGACCCGATGGGGAGGTTGTTGCCGGTCGAGTTGGCCGTGAAGCCGAACGTGGTGTTCCCGTCCGGGGCGATCGTGCCGTTGTAGGCGGCGTTGGTCACGCTCACGGCCCCGCCGCTGGTGGTCAGGGTGCCGTTCCACAGGCTGCTGATCTGCGTCCCGGTGCCCGGCGTCCAGTTGACCTTCCAGTGGCTCGTCGGCGAGGTCCCGTGGTTCATGACCTCGACCTCGCCCTGGAAACCGCCGCTCCAGGCGTTGGTCACCGAGTACATGGCCATGCAGGTGCCGTCGCCCGGCGGGGTGGTGGGGGGCGGGGTGGTCGGCGGCTGCGAGGTGGGCGGCGGGGTCGTCGGGGGCTGCGAGGTGGGGGGAGGGGTGGTCGGCGGCTGGGACGTGGGCGGCGGCGTGGTCGGCGGGGTGGTGCTGCCGAGGTGGATGCCGGTGACCTCGCCGTGGCCGCCGTCGAAGGCGACGTCGGAGCAGGAGAAGAAGTTCTCGTTGCTGTCGGAGCGCACCCACTGGATGAAGATCAGCGCGTTGCCCGTACGGCCCGCGGGCAGCGCCTGGTCCCAGTAGTAGTGGCCGCCGTCGGTGCCCGGCGAGCCCACCGCGGGCGGGTTGGTGCTGGTCCCGATCGGGTCCAGGTCGGCCCAGGCCAGCGGGGTGGTCGGGGACCAGCCCTGCTTGGTCACGTAGATGTGGAACGTGCCCGGGTGCGCGGCCCAGTTGCTGTACTGGAGCTGGATCGTGGAGCCGGACGTCAGGTGCGTGCGCGGCCAGTCGTCGCGGGCCGCGTTGTAGGCGGAGAAGTCGTACGGCGACTTGTTGCCCGCGCTGCACAGCGTCCCGTCGGGCACGTAGCCGGAGGTGCGGCCGGCCGCGTTGGAGTCGAGCACCGCGAACCAGTTGTAGAGCGGCGTCGTACCGCTCTGGGCGACCGCCGCGGCACAGGCCGGGTTGGTCGGGGTGAGCGCGCCGGTGGGGGTCTTGGCGTCCTGGTAGCAGAGGTACGTACGCGAGCCGGGCGCCATCGCGACGCCGTGCGCCTGGGCGGAGCCCTGGCCGAGCAGGACGATGCCGAGGGCCGAGAGCAGCGTGGCGAGGGCAGCGATTAAGGAGAGCTTCCTGTTTCTCTTCGAGTTTCTCTTCAAGGTGGTGACCTTTCCGGGAACGTCCCCGGGGCCGTGGCCCACCGCAGCCGGGTCCCCGGGGGTGGGGGGTAGGCGGGAGACTCCATGGGAGCGCTCCCATTCGCGAAGCTAACAGCACATCAAGGACGTGTAAACAGCTCGATCACAGGTACATGCCAAAGTCGGCGCGCCACGTCCCGCAGGCCGCGGCGCGCCGGGCAGGGTCAGCTCCGGCTGGGTGCCGCCTCGCTGCCGCCTCGGTGCTGATTCAGGTCTGATTCAGTGCTGCTTCACCGCTGCGGCCGGCGGAAGTCGCGGTCGCGCCAGGGGAGTTCCGCCGTCACGACGGTCGGGCCGCCGGCCGGAGAGGCGACCACGAAGAGGCCGTCCACCGAGTCGAGGCGCTCCGCGAGCCCCGCCAGGCCCGAGCCCGCCGACACGTCGGCGCCGCCGCGGCCGTCGTCGCGCACCTGGATCATCAGCCGGTCGGAGCTGCGCCACAGGTCCACCGAGGCGTGCGAGGCGCCGCTGTGCTTGCTGACGTTCTGCAGCAGCTCGGAGACGGTGAAGTAGGCGATGCCCTCGATCGCCTCGGCCGGGCGGGCGGGCAGGTCCGCGGTGACCGAGACCGGGACCGTGCAGCGGGTGGCCACCGACGACAGGGCGGCGTCCAGGCCGCGGTCGGTGAGGATAGCCGGGTGGATGCCGCGGGCCAGGTCGCGCAGCTCCTGGAGGGCGACCTTCACCTCGCCGTGCGCCTCGTCGACCATCCGGGCCGCCGCCTCGGGGTCTTCGAGCAGCTTCTCCCTGGCCAGGCCGAGGTCCATCGCGAGGGCGACGAGGCGGGCCTGCGCCCCGTCGTGCAGGTCGCGCTCGATCCGCCGCAGGTCGGCCGCGGCGGTGTCCACCACGACACCCCGGTCGGACTCCAGTTCCGCGATCCGCTGCTCCAGCTCGTCGGACGGCTGGAGCAGCCCGCGTACCAGCGCCCGGTCCACCGCCGACATCCCGCGGGACAGGAACGGCAGCACAGGCCAGGCGACGAAGAGCGAGGTCAGCGTCACGGTGAAGGTGACGATGCCCCACGGCAGCCGGATGGCCAGATACAGCGCGTGCCGCCAGGCCACCGGATCCTTCAGCGTGACCCACAGCCAGGGCAGGAAGCCCAGGTTGCCGGGCCGCAGCGGACGGGGGTCGTCCACCTGCACCCCCAGCAGCCTGCGCGCCCTGGCCCGCTCCACCGTGCCCAGCATCCGGCAGCCCAGCAGGCCCATCGCGAGCAGCGGCAGGCCGATCACGGTGACCGACAGGCCCGCGCCGATCGACAGCGTCGCGACGACGTAGACGAAGCCGAGGATCGACATCGGGAGGTTGAGCAGCAGGTTGAGGATCTCCTTCCACGTCACGGCGTCGAAGGCGAAGCGCGGCGGCGGGAGGGCGGCGCTGTCGGCCGGGTCGGCCGCGGCGGCGGTGACCGTGCGGGATGCGGAGGGCGGCGAGGCGTTCATGGCCCCAGCCTGCCGGGGGAGCGGCCTCCCGCGCCATGGGGGGAGTGGGCGGGAGCTGGGTGGGGTTATCCCCAGGTGGGCCGCGGTGGCGGTGCGGCGGCCGGGCCGCTGTCCCCGGGTGGGCTGCGGGAGGCCGGTCCTGCGGCCGGGGCGTTGTGCCCGGGTGGACGCGGAGGGGCCGTCCCGCGGCGGAGCCGTCCGGCTGAGGGGACACGGCGGACCGTGCCGAACAGGCCAGGGCCTAGACTCCCCCCGTATGGATCGGCTAAAGATCCAACCGGATCGCTGGACACCACCGGTCGATGAGTGAACGAGTCAACGAGGGGCGGACGGACGTGGACTACTTCCACGGCTACTCGGTCGTCGGCCTGGTCGCAGTCGTCGGTGTGCTCTTCGTGTCCGTCGCCTTCGCCTCCGGCCGCCTGCTGCGGCCGGTCGTGCCGACGCCGGAGAAGATGCTCACCTACGAATGCGGGGTCGACCCGGTCGGCGAGGACTGGGCGCACACCCAGATCCGCTACTACGTGTACTCCTTCCTTTACGTGATCTTCGCGGTCGACGCGATCTTCCTCTTCCCCTGGGCGACGGTCTTCGCCGCGCCCGGTTACGGGGGCACGACGCTGGTGGAGATGTTCGTCTTCATCGGCTTCCTCGCGGTCGGGCTGCTCTACGCCTGGAAGAAGGGCGTCCTGGAATGGACCTGACCCCGGCCGCTTCGGCGGCCCAGGCTGCTGCTTCCGGCGGCTCCGGCGTTCCTGGCGTCCCCGGCTCCAGCGTCGCTGGCTCCGGCTTCGGCTCCGGCTCCGACGGTGCGGGAGGCGCGGGTGGCGCCTCCGTCGCACCGCCCGAGCTGCTTCCCGAGCCGCGCCGGCTCGGCCCGCTGTCCCGGCTGGCGCCCGAGCCGATGAAGGTGGTCCTGAACTGGGGCCGCCGCTACAGCCTGTGGGTCTTCAACTTCGGCCTCGCCTGCTGCGCGATCGAGTTCATCGCCGCCTCCATGGCCCGGCACGACTTCATCCGGCTCGGCGTGATCCCGTTCGCCCCCGGGCCGCGGCAGGCCGACCTGATGATCGTCTCGGGCACGGTGACGGACAAGATGGCCCCGGCCGTCAAACGGCTCTACGAGCAGATGCCCGAGCCGAAGTACGTCATCTCCTTCGGCGCCTGCTCCAA
Source organism: Streptomyces sp. NBC_01477 (assembly GCF_036227245.1). Taxonomy (GTDB): domain Bacteria; phylum Actinomycetota; class Actinomycetes; order Streptomycetales; family Streptomycetaceae; genus Actinacidiphila. Next base: position 3,611,500 of record NZ_CP109445.1, on the reverse strand, counting down.
CTGCGGCGGCCCGTACTGGGACTCGTACTCGGTGACCAAGGGCGTCGACCAGATCATCCCGGTCGACGTCTACGTCCCCGGCTGCCCGCCGCGGCCCGAGGCGCTGCTCCAGGGCATCCTCAAGCTCCAGGAGAAGATCGCCCGCGAGTCGCTGGCGGAGCGGTACGCGCCCGCCAGGCCGTCCGTCCAGGCGCTGACCAGCGGGCTCGTCACCCCGCCGGCCGCACCGGGTGCCGCGTCCGGGCCGGACACCGGTTCTGGCTCCGGCGCCGCTACGGGTACGGGTTCCGCTCCGGGGTCCGGTTCTGATTCCGCTTCCGGTTCCGGTTCAGGCTCGGGGGACACGCTGTGACGGGCTGGCTGCCGCGCGAGGCCGCGGAGATCTTCGGCGCGGGCGCCACCGCCGAGGAGGCGTACGACCTGCTGACCGTCGATGTGCCGCCCGAGGCGTGGGTGGCGGCGCTGACCACGGCCCGCGACGAGCTGGGCTGCACCTTCTTCGACTGGCTGAGCGCGGTCGACGAGCCCGGCACCGGCTTCCGGGTGTGCGCGCACGTGGTGGCCCTGCACTCCGCCGGTGCCGCGGGCGGCGGCGGCGTACGGCGGCTGCTGCTGCGGACGACCGTCGGGCACGACGATCCCGCCGTCCCCACCGCGACCGGCGTCTACTCGGGCGCGGCCTGGCACGAGCGGGAGACGTACGAGATGTTCGGCGTCGCCTTCACCGGGCACCCCGGGCTCCTGCCGCTGCTGCTGCCCGAGGAGTTCGAGGGACACCCGCTGCGCAAGGACTTCGTGCTCGCCGCCCGGGTCGCGAAGGCCTGGCCGGGCGCGAAGGAGCCGGGGGAGTCGCACGACGGCGGCCCCAAGCGGCGGCAGATGCAGCCGCCCGGGGTGCCGGACCCGAACGAGTGGGGCCCGCTCAAGGGCCAGCTCCCGGCTGCCCCCGCCCGCCCGGCCCGTGCCGCCCGCGGTGCCGCGGCCCCCGGCGAGCGGCCGGCCCGGCGCACCCGCAGCGTGACCGAGGGCTCCGCGAGCCAGACCCCGGACGCGCCCTGGCAGCGTCCGGCGGCGGCCCCGCAGGCCCCGCCCCCGCAGGAGCCGCCCACTGCGGAGCCGCCGGTTGCCGGGCCCTCACCGGCTGAGCCGCCCGCCCCGCAGGAGCCGCCCGCCGCCGAACCCCCGGCCGCCGGGCCTCCCGTCTCGGAAGACCCGCCCGCCGCGGAGCCGCCGGCCGCAGAGCCCCCGGCCCCGGAGGAACCCCCCGCCGCTGAGCCGCCCGCTCCGAAGGAACCGCCCGCAGAAGGAGGCGACCGCACGTGAACGACACGCTTGACGTCGTCCTGCGGCTGGTCGCCGTCCTCGTCGTCTTCCTGACCTTCCCGCTGCTGGTCGGGCAGGCCGAGCACAAGGTCATGGCGCACATGCAGGGCCGGCTCGGCCCGATGTACGCCGGCGGCTTCCACGGCTGGGCGCAGCTCGTCGCCGACGGGGTGAAGTTCGCCCAGAAGGAGGACATCGTCCCGGCCGACGCCGACCGCCGGGTCTTCCAGCTCGCGCCCGCGGTGGCCCTGCTGCCGTATCTGCTGGTGCTCATCGTGATCCCGGTCGGCCCCAACGGCTTCGTCGGGCAGACCGTGGACGCCGGGCTGATCCTCGTCCTGGCCGTGATGGGCGTCGGCGTGCTCGGCTCGCTCATGGCCGGCTGGGCGTCGGCCAACAAGTTCTCGCTGCTCGGCGGCCTGCGCACGGCCGCCCAGCTGATGGCGTACGAGCTGCCGATGCTGCTGACCGCCGCCTCCGTGGCGATGGCGGCCGGCACCCTGTCGCTGCCCGGCATCCTCGACGGCTACCACTGGTGGTGGACGCCCTGGCAACTGGTCGGCGGCCTCGTCTTCTTCACCGCCGGGCTCGCCGAGCTCCAGCGCCCGCCGTTCGACATGCCGGTCGCCGACTCCGAGATCATCTTCGGCGCCTACACCGAATACACCGGGCTGCGCTTCGCGCTGTTCCTGCTCGCCGAGTACGCCGGCATCGTCGTGCTGTGCGCGCTGACCACGGTGCTCTTCCTCGGCGGCTGGCACGGCCCGTGGTCGGGCAGCGCCGGGTGGGTGTGGACGCTGGTCAAGACCGCGCTGCTGGCCTTCGTCGTGATCTGGCTGCGGGTCAGCTATCCGCGGCTGCGCGAGGACCAGTTGCAGAAGCTCGCCTGGACCGTGCTCATCCCGCTGTCCCTCGCCCAGATCGCCCTGACCGGCGTCGTCAAGGTGGTGATCTCCTAGCCATGCCCCCCATCCCCGGATCCGGTCTCGCCAAGGGCCTGGCCGTCACCCTGCGGACCATGACGAAGCGCACCGTCACCGCCCAGTACCCCGACACGCAGCCCGAACTCCCGCCGCGCAGCCGCGGGGTGATCGCGCTGTTCGAGGAGAACTGCACGGTGTGCATGCTGTGCGCGCGCGAGTGCCCCGACTGGTGCATCTACATCGACTCCCACAAGGAGACCGCGCCGCCGGCCGCCCCCGGCGGGCGGGAGCGCAGCCGCAACGTCCTGGACCGTTTCGCCATCGACTTCTCCCTGTGCATGTACTGCGGTATCTGTATCGAGGTGTGCCCCTTCGACGCGCTGTTCTGGTCACCGGAGTTCGAGTACGCGGAGACGGACATCCTCGACCTCACCCACGAACGCGACAAACTGCGGGACTGGATGTGGACGGTCCCCGCCCCGCCCGCGCTCGACCCCGCGGCGGAGGAGCCGAAGGAGATCGCCGCGGCCCGCAAGGCGGCGGAGAAGGCGGAGAAGGCCGCGGCTGCGGCTGCCGCCGAGGAGCAGAACGCCGCCGAACAGGCTGCCCCCGGGCAGGGCGCTCCTGAGCGGGGCGCTCCTGAGCGGGGCGACGGGCAGAGCGACGAGCAGGGGAAGGGTGACGCGTGAACGTCAGCGCCGCCGCCCACCATCCCGGCTTCCTCTCCCCGACCGGCGTCGAGATCACCTTCGTCCTGATCGGCCTCGCCACCCTCGGCGCGGCCCTGCTGACCGTCACCACCCGGCAGCTGGTGCACGCCGCCCTGTGGCTGGTCGTCGCGCTCGGCGGCCTGGCCGTCGAGTACCTGCTGCTCACCGCCGAATTCATCGCCTGGGTGCAGGTGCTGATCTATGTGGGTTCCGTCGTCGTCCTCCTCCTCTTCGGCCTGATGCTGACCAAGGCGCCCATCGGCCGCTCCCCGGACGCCGATTCGGAGAACCGGCTGGTCGCCCTCGTGGTCGCGGTCGCCGCCGCTGCCGCCCTGGTGTGGGTGGTGGTGGACGCCTTCCGTACCACCTGGATCAATCTGCACGGCGTCGCGCAGGGCTCATCCCGGGCCACCGGCGAAAGCCTCTTCCGGCACTGGGTGCTGCCCTTCGAGGCGCTGTCGGTGCTGCTGCTGGCCGCGCTGGTCGGCGCGATCGTGCTGTCCCGCCGCGACACCGGTGACCCCGCCGGCACTGCCGTCCCCGCCGGCGCGCCCGCCGACGGCAAGGAGCGCAGCTGATGCACCTCGCCTATCCCGCCGTCCTCGCCGTCCTCCTCTTCTGCGTCGGCCTCTACGGTGTGCTCGCCCGCCGCAACGCGATCCTCGTCCTGATGTCCGTCGAGCTGATGCTCAACGCCGTCAACCTCAACCTGGTCGCCTTCGACGTCTGGCTGCGCGACTCCCTGCACGCCGGCCAGGCGCTCACCCTTTTCACCATCACCATCGCCGCCGCCGAGATCGGCCTCGGCCTGGCGATCGTGCTGCTGGTCTTCCGCAACCGCGGCAGCTCCGACATCGACCGGCTCACCGGCCTCGCGGAACCCGACGCACCCGACGTGACGCCCGCACCCGCGGCGGACGACGAGAAGGCAGAGGCCTCCGCGTGACCCTGATCGCCCTTGCCGCGCTCGTACCCCTCCTGCCCTTGCTGGGCGCGGCCGCCGGACTGCTGCTCGGCCGGCGCGCGCCCGGCTTCGTCCGCCCGCTGGCCGTCATGCCCACCGCGGTCGCCTTCGTGCTCGCCGCGGTCACCGCCGCGCGGCAGGGCACCGGCGCGCCCACCGACGGCGCGCACCGGCTGACCGTCACCGGGTCCGTACCGATCGACCTGTCCCTGCACCTGGACGGCTTCTCGGTGCTGATCGCGGTCCTGGTCGGCCTGGTCGCGACCTGCGTGCAGCTCTACTCCGTCTCCTATCTGCGCGACGACCCGCGCTATCCGTCGTACGCCGCTCTGGTCTCGCTCTTCACCTCCGCGATGCTGCTGGTCGTCTACTCGGGCGACCTGATGGTGCTGCTGGTCGGCTGGGAGGTCATGGGCATCTGCTCCTACTTCCTGGTCGGGCACTACTGGGAGACCGAGACCGCCCGCGCCGCCTCGATCAAGGCCTTCCTGGTCACCAAGCTCGGCGACGTCCCCTTCCTGATCGGGGTGTTCGCGCTCGCCACCGACGCGCACACCTTCCGTATCTCCGGCATCCTCGGCGCCGCCACCCACGGGCAGCTGCACCACCCCACCGTGGTCGCGCTGCTGCTGCTCGCCGGGGTCGCGGGCAAGTCCGCGCAATTCCCGCTGCACACCTGGCTGCCCGACGCCATGGCAGGCCCCACCCCGGTGTCCGCGCTGATCCACGCGGCCACCATGGTCGCGGCCGGCATCTACCTGGTGGCCAGGCTGCTGCCGGTCTTCACCGCGTCGGCCGCCGCGCTGGCCGTGCTTGCCGCGATGGCCGCCGTGACGATGGTCGGCTCCGCGCTCGCCGCCCTCGCGCAGGACGACATCAAACGCGTGCTGGCCTACTCCACGATCGGTCAGCTCGGCTACATGGCCGGCGCCCTGGCCGTCGGCGACCGCGACGCCGCCGTCTTCCACCTCCTCTCGCACGGCGCCTTCAAGGCCCTGCTCTTCCTGGGCGCGGGCGTCGTCATCCACGCCGCCGGCACCAACTCGCTCACCGCGATGTCCCGGATGGGCTCGCTCGGCAAACGCGTCCCCGACGCCATGTGGACGATGGGCCTGGCCCTCGCCGCCCTCGCCGCCCTCCCTCCGCTGTCCGGCTTCTTCTCCAAGGAATCGGTGCTGCGCGCCGCCGAGCACGCCTCGTCCGGCGACACCGCGCACGTGCCGTCGGCGGTCGGCTGGACCGTGCTGGTCGCGGGACTCGCCGCGGCCGTGCTCACCGCCGGCTACGCGACCCGGCTCTTCCTGCTGGCCTTCCGCGGCAGCGGCCCCGACGCCCCCGACCACGGCAGGCAGCCGGTCGTGATGACCAGCGTGCTGTGGGTGCTGGCCGTCCCCACCCTCGCCTTCGGCGGCCTCACCTACCGCGAGCTGCCCGACTGGTTCGGCGGCGCCCCGCTCGGCCCGACCCTGCTCACCTCCGTCCTCGGTACCGGACTGGCCCTCGTGGGCGTCCTCATCACCTACGGCGCCTGGTCCGCGAGCACCGCGACCCGCAAGGAGGTACCCGTCGGAGCCGTCGTCACCGCCGACCCCGACGCGGAGCCCGCGCTCGTCGAGGCCGAGGCGATCGCCACCCACCAGGCGATCTACGGCGACATCGCCGCCGCGGACGACCCCGGCGACCCGGGCCGGCTGCTGCTCGGCCCGCTGCACCCGCTCGCCGCCCACGGCTTCCGCCTCGACGCCGTCTACAGCGCGCTCTTCGTCCGCCCGGTGCTCGCCGCCGCGAACCTGGTCCGCTTCCTGGACCGCGAGGTCATCGAGACCTACGTCCGCGGCGCGGGCGGCACCCCGCGACTGCTGGGCGCGGCCGTCCGCAAGGCCCAGACCGGAAACGTCCAGACCTACCTCAGCGCGCTGCTGGCCGGCGCCGTGGTGCTCGCCGTCCTCGTCGCCGTCGGAGGCTGAGAACCAGTGAACGACACCGCACTCCAGTACGTCCTCGCGGCGGTCGTGGTGCTGCCGCTGCTCGGCGCGGTCGGCGCCCTGCTCCCGCCGCCGCCCGGTCTGCGCGGCCGCGACCCCGACCAGGCCGTACTGCGGCACGGCGTGACCGTCTCCGGCGCCGTCCTGATCCTCGCCGTGGTGCTCGCCGTCGGCTTCGACCACGACCACCCGGAGACGATGCAGGCGAGCACCGACCTCAACTGGATCCCCGCGCTGCGGATCCACCTCCACCTGGGCATCGACGGCATCTCCCTCCCCCTTCTGGTGCTGACCGCGCTGCTGACCTTCCTGTGCGCGCTCTACTCCTACTTCCACCTGCCGGCCGGCGGCTCGGCCAAGGCCTTCGTCGCGCTGCTGCTCCTGCTGGAAGCGGGCACGCTGGCCACCTTCGCCGTGCTCGACCTGATGCTGTTCTTCCTGGCCTTCGAGATGGTCCTCATCCCGATGTACTTCCTGATCGCCCGCTGGGGCGGCGGCGACCGCGAGCGGTCGGCCCTGCGCTTCATCGTCTACACCCTCCTCGGCTCCGTGATCATGCTGCTCGGCCTGCTTCTCATCGGTGTGAAAGCGGGCACATTCGACATGGTGGCACTCGCCACTGACAACGGGTCACACCTCAGTCACTCCACGCAGCTGATCGCCGTCCTGGCCATCGGGACCGGCCTGGCGATCAAGGCCCCGATGTGGCCGCTGCACAGCTGGCTCCCCGACGCCCACACGGCCGCCCCCACCGTCGGTTCCGTCCTGCTGGCCGGGGTGCTGCTGAAGATGGGCACCTACGGGCTGGTGCGGATCGTGCTCCCCGACACGCCCGGCGGGATGCAGACCTTCGCCCCCTACCTGGCCGCCTTCGCCGTCGTCGGCATCGTCTACGGCTCGCTGGCCTGCCTCGCGCTGGCCCGGCAGGGCAACGGCGGCGACCTCAAGCGGCTCATCGCCTACTCCTCCGTGGGCCACATGGGCTTCGTGCTGCTCGGCATCGCCTCGATGAACCCCACCGGCGTCAACGGCGCGCTCTTCGCGAACATCGCCCACGGCCTGATCACCGGCCTGCTCTTCTTCCTGGTCGGCGCGGTCAAGGACCGCTACGGCACCAGCGACCTCGACCAGCTCGCCGGCGGCACCGGCGCCGCCCTCTACGGCCGCGCCCCCCGGCTGGGCGGGCTGCTCGCCTTCGCCGCGGTCGCCTCGCTCGGCCTGCCGGGCCTCGCCGGGTTCTGGGGCGAGATGCTCGCGATGTTCGGCGCCTTCGAGCCAGGCCCGGGCCTCAGCCGCCCCGCCTACCTCACCTTCACCGCCGTCGCCGCCTTCGGCACCCTGCTGACCGCCGGCTATCTGCTGACCGTGGTCCGCCGGGTCTGCATGGGCGACCGGGACACCGCGGAGCTGCGGCCCGCGCTCGCCGACGTCAAGGCGTACGAACTCGCCGCCTGGACGCCGCTGGCCGCGCTCACCGTCCTGGCGGGCCTGTGGCCCGCCGCCCTGCTGGGGCTCACCGACCCGGCCGTACGCTCCCTGCTCGGAGGCCACTGAGATGCCGTCCCTCGTGCAGTCCGTCGACTGGACGGCGCTCACCCCGGTGGTCATCCCGGCCGCGCTCGCCGTGGCCGTCCTGGTCGCCGACCTCTTCCTGCCGCAGGACCGCAAACCGCTGCTGGGCTGGGTCACCGCCGCCGGGCTCCTCGCCGCCGCGCTCACCCTGATCCCGCTGCGGGACGGCCACCGCAGCACCTTCTGCCAGCCCGGGGCCGGCACGGGCGGCTGCTCCTACGCGGCCGACCACTTCACCCTGGTCGTCCAGGCCCTGGTGCTGGGCGGCGCGCTGCTGACCGCGCTGCTGTCGATCGGCACCCTGGAGCGGATGCCCGCGGGCGAATACTGGTTCCTGCTGCTGTCCTCGGCAGCCGGCGCCGCCCTGCTGCCCGCCTCCCGCGACCTGGCCACGCTGATCGTCGCCCTCGAAGTGACGACGCTGCCCGCCTTCGCCCTGGTCGGCCTGCGCCGCGACGACCGGCTCTCCAGCGAGGCCGCCCTCAAGTTCTTCCTGACCTCGGTCACCGCCACCGCCGTCTCGCTGCTCGGCATCAGCTTCGTCTACGCGGCCACCGGCACCCTGCACCTGGCCGCGGTCGCCGACGGCCTCGCCCATACCCCCGACCAGCTGCACACTCTGGCCAGGGCGGGCGTCGCCCTCACCCTGGTCGGCTTCGCGTTCAAGCTCGCCGTGGCCCCCTTCCACTTCTGGGTGCCCGACACCTATGCGGGCGCGCCACTGCCGGTCGCCGCGTATCTGTCGGTGGTCGGCAAGGCGGCGGGCTTCTCCGGGCTGATCCTGGTCACGGTCGTCGCCTTCCGCCCGTACACCAGCGTGTGGGGTCCGGCGATCGGGGTACTGGCCGCGCTCACCATGACCGTGGGCAATGTCGGCGCCCTGCGACAGCGTCCCGGTGTGCCGCGTGGCGCGGTAAGGCTGCTGGCCTGGTCCTCGATCGGGCAGGCGGGCTATCTGCTGGTCCCGCTCGCCGCGGCAGCGTCCGCCGACAGCCCGGCCCACGAGATCGGCACCACCGTCGCCTACGCGCTGATGTACGGCGTGGTCAATCTCGGCGCCTTCGCGGTCGTCGCCCTGGTGGAGCGCACCGCGCCGCACAGCCGCCTCACCGATTACCGCGGCCTTTACGCGTCCCGCCCCGCCGCCGCCCTTGCGCTGGCCTTCTTCCTGCTGTGCCTGGCGGGACTGCCGCCCGGTGTGATCGGCCTGTTCGCCAAGGTCGCCGTCTTCTCCTCCGCGGTCGGCGCCCAGCACGGCTGGCTCGCGGTGATCATGGCCGTGAACGTCGTCATCGCCCTCGTCTACTACCTGCGCTGGACGGCGCTGCTCTTCACCGCGGCGGACGCGCGTACGGCCGGGGAGCGTACCGGCGTACGTACCCCCGACGCGCCCGCCGTCGCCCTTGCCGAGGCGCGGACCCCGGCCGGGCTCACGCTGGCCGTCGCACTGACCTCGCTGGCCGGCGTCGCCCTGTCCGGGGCCCCTCAGCTGGTCCTGCGGTACGCCCAGGGCACGCTGCTCTGACCCCGGCGACCCCGGCGGTACGCCCGGCGCGCGACGCTCAGAGCCGCATGCTCCGCGTCCCGGTCCGGTAGCTGTCCGTGCGCACGGAGGCGCGCGAGGGAACTGGGGCCGCCCCGGTGGCGTTGAGCAGGGCAGGAGGTTTTCCTTAGGGGGAGCGATCCCCGGACGCACCGCACACTCTGGAGGGCGCACGTGCACCGCCGGCACAACGGGTTGAAGACCGCCGTACTCCTCGGTGTTCTGTCCGCACTCATCCTGGTCATCGGCAGCTTCTTCGGCCGGACCGGGCTCATCGTGGCGCTCGTCATCGCCCTGGGCACGAATGCCTACGCGTACTGGAACAGCGACAAGCTGGCGCTACGCGCGATGCGCGCCCGTCCGGTCAGCGAGTTCGAAGCACCCGCGCTCTACCGGATCGTGCGCGAGCTGTCGACGGCCGCCCGGCAGCCCATGCCGCGGCTGTACATCTCGCCGACCGAGGCCCCCAACGCCTTCGCGACCGGCCGGAACCCGCGCAATGCCGCGGTGTGCTGCACCGAGGGCATCATGAACATCCTCGACGAGCGCGAGCTGCGCGGAGTCATCGGCCACGAGCTGAGCCACGTCTACAACCGCGACATCCTCATCTCCTCGGTGGCGGGCGCCCTCGCCTCCGTGGTGATGTTCCTGGTCAATTTCGCCTGGCTGATCCCGATCGGCCGCTCGGACGACGACGAAGGACCCGGCATCCTCGGCATGCTGCTGATGATGATCCTCGGCCCGCTCGCCGCGTCCCTGATCCAGCTCGCCGTCTCCCGCTCCCGGGAGTACGAGGCCGACGCCTCCGGCGCCCGCCTCACCGGCGACCCCCTGGCGCTGGCCTCCGCCCTGCGCAAGCTCGACGCGGGCACCAAGCAGCTTCCGCTGCCGCCCGAGCCGCGCCTGGAGACCGCCAGTCATATGATGATCGCAAACCCTTTCCGCCCGGGCGACGCGTCCAAGCTGTTCTCGACCCATCCCCCGATGGCTGAGCGCATCTCCCGCCTCGAACAGATGGCAGGCCGTCCCTCATGAAGACGATTCTGAACATCATCTGGCTGGTGCTGTGCGGCTTGTGGATGTGCCTCGGCTATTTCCTGGCCGGAGTCATCCTGTGCATCACCATCATCGGCATCCCCTTCGGCATAGCGGCGTTCCGTATCGGCGTGTACGCGCTCTGGCCGTTCGGCTACACGACGGTGGAGCGCCGGGACGCCGGCACGGGCTCGCTGGTCGGCAATGTGCTGTGGGTGGTCCTGGCCGGCTGGTGGCTGGCCCTCGGGCACATCGTCACCGGCATCGCGCTGGCGATCACGATCATCGGCATTCCGCTGGCGATCCCGAACTTCAAGCTCATCCCACTGTCGCTGATGCCGCTCGGCCGGGAGATCGTGCCCAGCGACCAGCCCTTCGCGACCCGCTGAGCCGCCTCGGCGTCTTCGGGGTCCCGGGGAACCGGCGGTCCGCGTCCGGCGGCCCCGGGGCCGGCCCAGCCGCGTCCGGCGGCTCCCCGGGGCGGTGCGGACCGATCCGCCCGCCCCCGGGGTCACACCGGCCCCGCGACGCCGGTCGGATCGGTCCGACCCCTGGTCAGACGGCTGTGCCCTGCTAGTCTCGGCGGCGGAGGTGCACGGTTGTGGACGGTGACGCGCTCAGCACGAAGGCCGCGGGCGCGGAATTGCCCCCCGGCCTCGCCGGCTATGCCGCGTATCTGCTGCGCCGCGCCCATGTCCTCGCCACCCGCCTTGCGCCGGACTTCGGCGCGACCCCCGACGGCGCCGGCAGTGCCCGCGACTTCCAGGTGCTCGACGCGATAGGCGAGCCCGGCGCCGCGTATTCGCAGCAGGACCTCGGCGACCGGCTCGGCATCAACCGCACCACCATGGTCAAGCTGATCGACCGCTTCGAGGCCGCGGGACAGGTCAGCAGGGCGCGCAATCCCGACGACCGCCGCTCGTACGTACTGGCGCTCACCGAGCGGGGCAGGGCCACCGTCAGGGCGATGGCCCCGGCCATGTCCGACGCCGACGACAAGCTCACCGCGGGCCTGACCGCCGCGGAGCGCCACCGCCTCGACGCCCTGCTGGCCGCGCTGCTGTCCCGCCCCGCGCCCGGCCCCGCCGCCCCCCACCGCACCGGCGCGCTGATCAGCCAGGCGCACCACTTCGTACGCCACCGTATCGAGGCGGCGCTTGCCCACAGCGGCCTGCAAGCCAGGCACTTCGCCGCGCTGACCGTCCTGGCCGACGGGTCGTGCTCGCAGCAGCAGCTCGCGCGGCAGCTGGCCATCAGCGAGCAGGCGGTGCTCCAGGTGGTGGACGACCTGGAGCGGGCCGACCTGGTCGCGCGCGACCGCGACCCTCAGGACCGCCGCCGCTATGCCCTGCGGATCACCGGACCCGGTCGGGCGGCGCTGCTGACCGCACGCGGGGTCGTCGAGGCCGCGGAGGGCCGGATGAGTACGACGCTGGGCGCCGAGGGCCGGGCGGAGCTGGCGGCGCTGCTGGCCGCGGTGCTGCGCTCCGACGGCTGAACGCGGGCTGTTCCGGCACCGTCGGCACCCCCGGGTACGCAAGGATGGGGGCGCATAGGCAATGCTGACGAGACGTCAAGGAGAAGAGCCATGGCCACCCTGCAAGTCGGCGACAAGGCACCGGACTTCACACTTCCCGACCAGTCCGGGGCGCCTGTCACGCTCAGCGGCTTCCTGGGCGAGAAGGTCGTGGTGCTCTACTTCTACCCCAAGGACAACACCCGCGGCTGCACCGCCGAGGCGTGCAGCTTCCGGGACAGCTACGAGAGCTTCACGGACGCCGGAGCCGTGGTGATCGGCGTCAGCTCGGACTCGGTGGAGTCGCACGAGAAATTCGCCGGGCGGCACGAACTGCCCTTCACCCTGCTGTCGGACACCGGCAAGGCTGTACGCAAGCAGTACGGCGCCGCCTCGCTGGGCGGTGTGGTGCCGGGCCGGATCACCTTCGTCATCGACCAGGAGGGCGTGATCCGGCACGCGTTCTCCTCGATGCTGAACATCGGCGGGCACATCGATGACGCGCTGGCGGTGGTGAAGGAGCTGCAGGCGGCGAAGTAGCCGCCGCCCCCGTTTCTCCGGCCCGGAGGGCGGTCGGGGCGTGTGCACGCCCCGACCGCCCTCCCGCGCGACCGGGCCGCGGCGCCTCAGCGGTAGTTGACGAACTGCAGCGCGAAGTCCAGGTCCTTGCCCTTGAGTAGCGCCTGCACCGCCTGGAGGTCGTCCCGGCTCTTCGAGCTGACCCGCAGCTCGTCCCCCTGGACCTGGGCCTTCACGCCCTTCGGCCCCTCATCACGGATGATCTTCGCGACCTTCTTGGCATTGTCCTGCGAGATGCCTTCCTCGATCGACGCGAAGATCTTGTACTCCTTGCCGGACAGCTGCGGCTCGCCGGCGTCCAGCGCCTTGAGCGAGATCCCGCGCTTGACCAGCTTCGTCTCGAAGACGTCGAGGATCGCCTTCACGCGCTCCTCGGAGTTCGCCTCCATCAGGATCTTCTCGCCCGACCACGCGATCGACGCCCCGACGTTCTTGAAGTCGTAGCGCTGCGAGATCTCCTTCGCGGCCTGGTTGAGGGCGTTGTCGACCTCCTGCCGCTCGACCTTCGAGACGATGTCGAAACTGGAGTCGGCCATCTTCAGTGGGCTCCTTGACTGTGTTCCATTAGCGTTCCACCGGCGTTCCATCGGTCCATCTGTTCCACGGCCCGTCGCCGGCCCGTCACGCACCAGCCTAGCCACCGCGCGGACCCCAGCGCGCTGATCAATCCGGTGGCGAACCACCCCCGCGCATCGGGTATCGTTTACGTCGTCGCCACGGACCGGACTCCCCGCCGAACAGCGGACCCCGTCCACGGCGTCATTCCATGGCGGTATGCCCGAGCGGCCAATGGGAGCGGACTGTAAATCCGTCGGCTTAGCCTACCGTGGTTCGAATCCACGTGCCGCCACATGGAGAAGGGCCTCTGGCCAGCGCAAAAGCTGCCCAGAGGCCCTTCGGCTTGTCCGGTCGCGGGACCACTGCCCCGCTCGCAGTCGTCCTGCCCCGCCGCAGGGGCGTGCTCGGGCTCGCGCGGAACGCCGGTCCCTGTCGTGTGATGCTGGCTTCATGTCTGATCGTCGCGAGATCGCCATCGTCCGCTGGCCGGGCCGGACCCCTCCGATCGAGGACGGCCTGGCCGCCTTGCTGGCGGCCTACCACCTGCGGACGGAGGCGGAGAAGGGCGAACCGGCCGCCGATGTGGCGGGACTGCCGGATCGCTACCGGGGAGAAATCACCGACCCTCGGACCGCATTCGCCGACGATGTCGTGCTGGTGGCTCTCCTGGAGGACGCGGCTGTCGGCTGCCTGGTGCTGACTTCCCCGGCCATGGGGCAGTCGGAGATCAAGAGGCTCTGGACCGACCCTGATTTCCGTGGCCAGGGCATCGCGTCCGCCTTGCTCGGCGCCGCGCTCGCTCATGCCGCGGAAAACGGCGTGGACACCATCCGGCTCTCGGTGTGGGAATGGCGGACCGGGGCGATTGCCCTGTACGAACGACTCGGTTTCACCGTCACCCAGTCATGGGACGAGCGGGATCAACTGGTGTGCATGCAGCGCGTTGCATGAGTCTGCGGACGACCGCCACGGCAGCCGGGCTTCCTCCGGCTACGGCCTGATCGGCCTTGTCGGGGGACGGTGCAGCAAGCCCCTCGGCGACGCAGGCAGGCGCGGATCTTGCGGGAGGCGTACGTGCTTGTCAGCGCGTACCCGATCGGCGCGGACGCGCGCCCGGCCCGACCCGATGCGGGGGCCTCCTGTTTCTGCCTGTTTGCCAGCCCAGCGATCCCTGAGGTGGGGCTTGGGGGAGGGGAGAGGAGGGCGACCGAAGCCGGGCGATCGTGGTGACCGAAATACCCGGTCTCGTAAAGTGAGTAAAACCGCCCCGCCGCGCCGAAGGGTGCCTGGTCAGCTCCTGTGCTCCCCGCATCTGCGGGGCTGTTCCCTGCAGTTGACGCAGCGCATGCAGGACTGGCTCGTGCTCCCCGCACCCGCGGGGCTGTTCCCCTGTCGCTCTACCGGACCTGCGTCCGCACCTCGTGCTCCCCGCACCCGCGGGGCTGTTCCCAAGGCGGGCGTCAACGGCTCGGACCAGGTGCGGTGCTCCCCGCGTGCGGGGTTGAGCCCAGCATCTTCGAGATGCTCGGCCGGACGCTGAAACGTGCTCCCCGCACGAGCGGGGCCGGCTGGCGTGGCGGGGAGTCAGGTCCGCCACAGCCATGCGAAGAGCGCGGCGAACGCGCCCATCGTGATCAGAATCGCGATCAGTCGGGCCGTCATCTCCTGGGATTCAATCGCCCGCTGGACCGTCTGCCACAACCCGTTGAAGACCACGGCACACCTCCCACCACGCTGCGGGAGGTTCTACCCTGTCGTGGCAGACTGCCCGCCTGACATACACGGTGCGGCCTCTTTGCCAGCGCGGGGCGCGACACGCCGGGAGTATCGCCCGAACGTGTGCCCGGCATGTGGCGGGTTCGCCTCGCCGGGCGCGGGGCAGACGGCCGCCATGGACCCCGCTACCGCACGACCTGCCGGACGGCCGTCGCGCCGCGCCGTCGTCATCGGCGTCCCGCTGCTCGCGCTCGCCGTCGTCATCGGGATCGTCATCGCCCACGACGACCACGCCGGCCACGGGCGCCCCGGCTTCCCGCCGGCGCCGGACCGCGCATACGGCGCCACCGCAGGCCAGGTCCACGCGGACGACGTCGACACCGTCGTACTGGACGGCGTCTCGGGCCGTATCCGCGTCAGCGCCGACGACGACACGCACGCGGTCAGCGGGACCTTCCTCGGCGCCGACGGCACCGGCATACGGGTGCGCACGAAGACCGCCACCGACGCGGGCCGGACCACGATGACCGTGCTGTGCGCCGACAACGCGGGCGCCGACGAGCCGTGCGCGGGTGACCTGACTCTGCGGCTGCCGGCCCACACCGGGCTGCGGCTGCGCCAGACCTCGGGGGAGACCGACCTGACCGGCATCGGCGGTCCGCTGGACGTCACGACCGCGTCCGACCGGCTCACCGCGGTCGGGCTGCACCCCGCGAACGCCCACGTCCGCGTGACCTCGGGCAGCGCCGACATCGGCTTCTCCGGCGCCCCCGGCGCGCTCGCGGTGCAGACGACCTCCGCGTCGATGACCCTGCGGCTGCCGACGGACGGCGCCGGCTACGCGGTCACCACGGCCGCCACCTCCGCCAATGTCGACGTCCAGGTGCCGCGGGACGACTCCGCAGCGCACCACGTCTCGCTCCAGGTGCTGTCCGGCTCGCTGGCCGTCCTACCGGCCTGAGGACGGACGCGGGCCGGCGCCGCCCAGCGAAGTGCGGTGGGCCACGACCTTGCGGTGGCTGATACGCCAGCCGGCCGGCGTCCGGCCGAGGGTGTCCTCGTACGTGACGGTGCCGCAGCCGCCCGCGGCGGTGACGCCGATGCCTTTGGACAGGGCGCGGATTCCGCCGTCGGGCAGTTCGGTGAGGACCACGTTGGTGACGTGGTGGCCGAGCGGATTGCCGTCGCCCAGGGCGAGGGCCGCGTCACGTATGGCGGCGACACCTTGCAGCGGCTGCCGGCCGAAGTCGGTGACGTCGTAGGTGACATCCGCGGTGAAGAGTTCGTCCAGCCGGTCGAGCCGGCCGCTGTCGACCAGGTGGCCGTGCATCGAGATCAGGTCGGTGACCGCCGTCCGGTCCTCGTAGGTCAGTGCCATCGGTACCCTCTCGGAGGCGCGATACGGGGACGTCCCCGGTTGTGCTCGGTACCGTAGTGGGGACATCCCCACTTCACAACACCCGGAGAAATTGATGGCACATGGCGGCGGATCCGCACCCGTACCGCGGCGGGCGCGCAGGGCGGACGCCGCGCGCAACGCGGAGCTGCTGCTCTCGGCCGCGAAGGACCTCTTCGGGGAGCACGGCCCCGAGGTCGCGCTCGACGAGGTCGCCCGGCGGGCGGGGCTCGGCAACGCGACGCTCTACCGGCACTTCCCGACCCGCGGCGACCTGCTCGTGGCCGTCTACGCCGACGAGGTGGCCGAACTGTGCCGGGGTGCCGCCGCGCTGACCGACCGTCATCCGCCGGGTGACGCGCTCTTCGCCTGGCTGGACGACTTCGTCGTGCACGTCGCGACCAAGCGCGCGCTGGCGCTCGCGGTCACCGAAGGCCCGGACGAGCGGCGTACCGAACTGTTCGAGCGTTGGCACGGGTCCATGCGGTCGACCGCGGAGGTGCTGCTCTCGGGGGCGCGCGCCGCCGGGGCCGTACGGGACGACCTCGCGGTCGGCGA
The DNA here is from genome assembly GCF_036227245.1 of Streptomyces sp. NBC_01477. Taxonomy (GTDB): domain Bacteria; phylum Actinomycetota; class Actinomycetes; order Streptomycetales; family Streptomycetaceae; genus Actinacidiphila. The sequence continues at coordinate 3,595,122 of NZ_CP109445.1, read as the reverse complement.
TCTGCTCGCACTGGTCAGCGGCGCCGCCATGACCGCGGCCGACGGGGAACACGCGCGGCGGCTGCTGGGGATCATGCGGCACGGCTTCGAGCCGCCCGCCCGGCCGTCAGTGTGACGCGGGTCCCGCGCGGCGTCATCGTCCGCTCCATGGCGTAGCCCCGCCGGCGCCAGGACGCGGCCATGCGCCGCGAATGACGCCGACCGGCGCGGATCTCAGGTGATCTGCTGGACCGCCGCGGCGATCCCGGTGTCCCCGGAGATGAGTTCCAGCGTCAGCCCCGCGGTTCCCGGCGCGTCCAGCAGCGCGACCAATACCGCGGCCACGTCGTCCCGCGGCACACTGCCGCGGCCCGTATGGTCCGCGGAGAGCCGCACCTGGCCGGTCCCCGGGTCGTCCGTCAGCGCGCCGGGCCGCAGAATCGTCCAGTCGAGTGATGTACGCGCCCGGATCGCGTCGTCCGCCGCGCCCTTCGCCCGCAGATACGCCGCGAACCCCGGCTCCTCGTAAGACGACTGGGCGTCCGCGCCCATGGACGACACGATCAGGAAACGGCGTACGCCCGCCCGCTCGGCGGCGTCAGCGAGGAGTACGGCCGCGTCGCGGTCGACGGTCTGCTTCCGGTCCGCGCCGCTGCCCGCACCGGCGCCCGCGGCGAACACGGCGGCGTCCGCGCCGGCCAGCGCCGCCGCGACGGAGTCGACCGTCGCGGACTCCAGGTCCAGCACGAGCGGTTCGCCGCCGGCCTGGCGGAGGTCGTCGGCCTGGGCCGGATTCCTGATCAGTCCGACCGCGGTATCGCCCCGGGCGGAGAGAAGGCGCTCCAGGCGCAGGGCGATCTGGCCGTGGCCGCCGGCAATTACGGTGCGCATTCTTCGACGGTACGTCGTCGGCGGCCGGCCGGGGCGGGGGCGCGCCGGTCGCGCGGGCGGTGTGCCGTCGAAGCTATTCCGCGCACCGCCCGCGGGCGTACACCCGCGGCCCGGCCGGAAAGCGCGGCCTGAGGCGGCCTCACGCCTCGCGGTGCGCCTGGCGGGGGAGGTCGAGGGCGGGGTCGGCGGAGGTGTCGCAGTATTCGCGGACCGCGCTGGTGCGGGAGACGACCCGGCCCTGGTGGACGACGATGCGGCTGTAGGCGAGGGCGAGCACGCCCTCGACGGTGTCGCCGCGGACCGCGAGGAGTTCGGCGGGGAAGCCGGCCTCGACGCGGACCTCGGGGAGGCCGAGGACCGCGCGGGCCCTGGCGCTGATCAGGTCGTAGGACCGCAGCGGGTCGCACTCGCCGTAGGAGGCGAGGAGGAAGGCGGCCTCCAGGGGATCGCCGCGGCCGACCGGGTTGGCGAGGTCGGCGAGCGCGCCGCTGCCTGCCGCGACGCGGACCCCGGCGCGGCGCAGCAGCCGTACGGGGGTGTGCAGGCCCGCGGAGCCGCGGCGGACCGTCTCCATGCCGCCGCAGCCGCCCTGCGGAAGGGCGACGACGGAGATCCCGGCGGCGGCGAGCCGTTCGGCGGCGGACATTGCCGCGTCCGGGGGCAGTGTGCCGAGGCCGTGGCAAGGGCCGAGGGTGACCCCGGGCCGCAGACCGCCGGCCATCGCGGCGAGCCGGGCGAGGCGGGCCGGGTCGCCGGCGGCGGTGTGCAGGTCGACCGGTACCCCGAACTCCCCCGCGAGGGTGAAGACGGCCTCGGCGTGCCCGCTGGGGTCGGGGTCGAGGTCGGGGCAGCCGCCGACCGCCGACGCGCCCATCTTCAGCGCGTCCCGCAGCGTGTCGAGCCCGTCTGCGCCCGCGGTCCCGGTCAGCAGCCGCGGTACGGCGACGGTGTGCACGTCGACCAGCCCGCGCAGCGCCTGCCTGGCCTGGAGCACCGCTTCGAGGGCGCGCAGCCCGTGGACGTCGCCGACGCGTACGTGGCTGCGTACGGCCGTGGCGCCGTGGCCGAGCTGGAGCAGGGCGGCCTCGGTGGCGCGGCGCTGGATGTCGGCGATGCCGCCCGGGGGCGGGCCGTCGGCGGCCGCGGTCAGGGCGAGGTCGAGGTGGGCGTGCGGCTCGGCGGGGGCGGGCAGCAGCAGATAGCCGCGCAGGTCGATCCGGGCCCCGGCACCCGGCCGGCCGGCGGCGCCCGGTGCGGCGAGGCTGCCCGCGGTGCCGACGGCCTCGATCCGCGGGCCGCTCAGCCGGACGTCGACGGTCCGCCCGTCGGTGAGGCGGGCGCCGCACAGCAGCAGGGTGGCGGTCTCGGCGGCGGTGCCGCGCGGGCTGTCGGTCATCGCGCTCCTCCGGTGCTGGGGTGCCTCCCGCCCGGGGACGGGAGCGGGGCGGGCGTGGAGGCAGTGGAGGCTGGGGGTGGCGGCTGGCGGGTCGGGAGCGGGGGGCGGGGGCTGGAACACGGGAAACGGGGGAGTGGCTCGGCGCGGACGGGGCATGGTCACCCGCGAATCACGGGATGATCACGCGTGGTCGAGCCTAGGGGCCGGTCGCGCGCAGGTCCGGTAGGCGGCGGCAGGACACCCGGGAGGAGTGCATTAGTCGTACTGATCTACCGGCCGGCGCGGTGTCCGCTGAGCCCGATGTGCCCTGCCGGATACGGATTTCACGTATCGCAGCGGACCGTGTAATGTCTTCCTCGCTCGCCCCAATAGCTCAGTCGGTAGAGCGTCTCCATGGTAAGGAGAAGGTCTACGGTTCGATTCCGTATTGGGGCTCTGATGGATCGGTTCCCCGCCCTCATCGGCGGGGGTCGGTTCGTCGCAGCGGCGTAGCTCAGTCGGTAGAGCAAGCGGCTCATAATCGCTGTGTCACCGGTTCAAGTCCGGTCGCCGCTACTCTGCGTAGCCGATTGCGGGATCGGTCCCTCGATCGGCTACTCTTTCTGTGTTCATATACCCCCCGTTCGTCAAGGAGCACTCACGTGGCCGCCACCGACGTCCGCCCGAAGATCACGCTGGCCTGCGTGGAGTGCAAGGAGCGGAACTACATCACCAAGAAGAACCGGCGTAACGACCCGGACCGTCTTGAGATGAAGAAGCACTGCCCGCGTTGCAACGCGCACACCGCGCACCGCGAGACGCGCTGACTCTCCTTCACCGCACAACAGCAGCAAGCAGCAGCACCAGGCCGTAATCGCGAGGCCGTCCCCGTCGTATGACCGGGGACGGTCTCGCGGCGCGTTCCGGCCCCGGCCGTCACCGAACGTCACTTGCCGCTTTGTCCCTTTGTCTCCTTGCCGCACTGCCTACTTGCCCACTTGCCCGCTTGCCGCACACCCGAGGTGCCGATGGCTCTGGACCAGTCCTTCGTCGGGCGGACGTACCCGCCCACCGCCGCCTACGAAGTGGGCCGGGAGAAGATCCGCGAGTTCGCCGAGGCGATCGGCGACCCGAATCCGGCGTTCACGGACCCGGAAGCCGCCAAAGCGCTCGGTCACCCCGATGTGATCGCGCCGCCGACCTTCGCCTTCGCGATCACGTACAAGGCGGCGGGTGCGGTCGCGGCCGACCCGGAACTCGGGCTCGACTACAGCCGGGTCGTGCACGGCGACCAGAAGTTCGCCTATACGCGCCCGGTGCGCGCCGGTGACCGGCTCACCGTCGCGTCCACCATCGAGGCGGTCAAATCCCTGGCGGGCAACGACATCATCGACATCCGTGGCGAGGTCCACGACGAGTCGGGCGAGCATGTCGTGACCGCGTGGACCAAGCTGGTCGCCCGCGCGGCCGACCCGGCGCAGGACGGAGACGCGTGATGGCGGCGACCGTGGCATACGACGAGGTCGAGGTCGGCACCGAGCTGCCCGCGCGGAGCTTCCCCGTCACAAGGGCGGCGCTGGTGCAGTACGCGGGTGCGTCCGGCGACTTCAACCCGATCCACTGGAACGAGAAGTTCGCCCGCGAGGTCGGGCTGCCCGATGTGATCGCGCACGGCATGTTCACGATGGCCTCCGCGGCACGGGTGGTGACCGACTGGGCCGGCGACCCGGGCGCGGTCGTCGAATACGGTGTGCGCTTCACCCGGCCGGTCGTCGTGCCGAACGACGACGAGGGCGCGCTCATCGAGGTGACCGCGAAGGTCGCCGTCAAGCTGGACGACAACCGGGTCCGCGTCGACCTGGTCGCGACCTCGGCCGGCCAGAAGGTGCTCGGCATGTCCCGCGCGGTGGTCCAGCTCGCCTGACGGGAGCCGGGAGCCGGGTTCTGGAGCGAGGAGCCGGGAGCGGGGGAGCCGGGGGCACGAGCCGGAGCCAGGCGCCGGACCCAGGAGCCCCTGCCCGGCAATGTACGCCGGTAAGGACCGCCCACCCTGGTGGGCGGTCCTTACCGCCCCAAGCCGTCCTCGCACTGCCGATTGACAAGGTAGTGATTGGCCACTAACTTACTGCCCATGGTCAGGATGAGCGCAGACGAGCGGCGCGAGAGCGTCATCCGTGCGGCGATGAGCGAGTTCGCCCACGGCGGTTACGAGGGCACCTCCACCGAGGCGATCGCCCGCCGGGTGGGCGTCTCGCAGCCGTACCTCTTCCGGCTCTTCCCGAACAAGCAGGCGATGTTCCTCGCGGCCTCCCGGAACTGCATGGAGGGTACCCGCCAGCTCTTCGTCGACGCCGCCGCCGACCTCGCGCCGGACGAGAAGCTCGCGGCGATGGGGAACGCGTATCAGCAGATGATCCACGACGACCCCGAGCGGCTGCTGATGCAGATGCAGACGTATGTCGCGGTGGCCGCCGCCGAGGCGGTCGGGGACCACGCCTTCGGCGAGGCGGTGCGGGAGTCCTGGCTGGGACTGTGGGACACCGTCCAGCTGGAACTGGGCGCCGACGTCGACGAGACCACGACTTTCCTCGCCTACGGGATGCTCATCAACACCCTGGTGTCGCTGGGTTTCCCCGCAGGCCACCGCGTCTGGGCGGGGTTCTACGAAAGTGCCAGGCCCGAGTGAGCGAATGCCGGCCGTTCCTGATGGCCGGCTTTTTTTCGCCCACGGAAGTTAGTCATCGATTACTAACTCAATCAGCGCCGTCGCCCACCGGGGCGCCGGCGGAAGCCTCCCGACAGGGGAGTAAGGAGAGCACGGCAATGGACCAGCCCACCGCAGCTCGCAGGCCCGCCACCGCGGCCTGGGCGCTTGTGATCACCAGCGTCGCCGGATTCATGGCGGCCCTGGACAACCTCGTCGTCACCACGGCACTGCCGTCCATCCGCAAGGATCTCGGCGGCGCGCTGTCCGACCTCGAATGGACGGTGAACGCCTACACGCTCACCTTCGCCGTACTCCTGATGTTCGGTGCCTCCCTCGGTGACCGCTTCGGCCGCCGCAAGCTCTTCATGACCGGCCTGTCGATCTTCACCGGAGCCTCCGCCGCCGCGGCCCTCGCGCCCGGCATCAACGAACTCATCGCCTTCCGGGCCGTCCAGGGCGTCGGCGCGGCCATCATGATGCCGCTCACCCTCACCCTGCTCAGCGCCGCCGTCCCCGCGGAACGCCGCGGCACCGCCTTCGGCATCTGGGGCGCGGTCAACGGCCTCGCCGTGGCCTCGGGTCCGCTCATCGGCGGCAGCCTCACCGAACACATCTCCTGGCAGTGGATCTTCTGGCTGAACGTCCCGCTCGGCCTGCTGCTGCTCCCGCTCGCCCGCTTCCGGCTGGCCGAGTCCACCGCGCCCGGCGCGCGGATCGACGGACGCGGCACCGTACTGATCAGCCTCGGGCTCTTCGGGATCGTCTTCGCCCTGGTCAACGCCACCGCCCACGGATGGACCAGCGCCCGGGTCCTCGGCGGGCTGATCGGCGGCGCCGTCCTCGTCGCGGCGTTCGTCCGGCACGGCATGACCGCCCGCAACCCGATGCTGCCCATGCGGCTCTTCCGCGGCCGCCGCTTCACGGCCATCAACGTCTCCAGCGCGCTGATGTTCACCGGGATGTTCGGGTCGATCTTCCTGCTCAGCCAGTTCCTGCAGACCGTGCTGGGCTACAGCCCGACCGAGGCGGGGCTGCGCATGCTGCCCTGGACCGGCATGCCGATGATCGTCGCGCCGATCGCCGGCCTCCTCTCCGACCGCATCGGCGGCCGGCCCGTCGTCGCCGCCGGGCTCGCGCTCCAGGCGACAGGCCTCGGCTGGTTCGCGCTGATCCTCTCGCCCGACGTGTCGTACCTGGCGCAACTGCCCGCGCTCATCCTCTCCGGGGCCGGCATGGCGCTCTTCATCGCACCCGCGACGAGCCTGGTCATGTCCAGCGTCATACCCGCGGAGCAGGGCATCGCCTCCGGGGCGAACAACGCGCTGCGGGAGGTCGGCGGAGCGCTCGGCATAGCCGTGCTCGGTTCGATCTTCGCCGCACAGGGCGGTTACGCCTCCGGAGCGCAGTTCGTGGACGGGCTGCTGCCGGCCCTGTGGGTGGGCGCCGGGATCCTGGCCGTCGGCTTCGCGGTGGCACTGCTCCTGCCGAAGCGGTCCGCAGCCCCCGGGCGGCCCGAGGGCACGCCGGAGGTGGACGACGCGCTGCCCCTCCAGCCGGTCGCCTGAGCGGTGCCCCTGCGGGGCGGGCCGACGGGGTTTCCTCCCCCGCCGGCCCGCCCCTTTCCCGTGCCCCGGGGGATACGGCCGTACGCCGGCACCGGCGGCGCGCTCCCGCCCGGCCCGGCTCCCGCCCGGCCCGGCGACAGCCCCGGCCCGGCCGCCGCCGGAGGCCGCGTCGCACGGCCGCATAAGCTGAGCGCGTGCACCTTCTCGCCCCGTACACCACCTTCCGCCTCGGCGGACCCGCCGCCCGTCTGGTCACGGCACGCACCGACGACGAGGTGGTCGCCGCCGTCCGCGAGGCCGACGCGCGCGGCGAGCCCGTGCTGCTGATCGGCGGCGGCAGCAACCTCGTCATCGCCGACGAGGGCTTCGACGGCACCGCCGTACGCATCGCCACCCGGGGCGTCACCCTCGACGGCACCGCCCTGGAGCTGGCCGCGGGCGAGCCCTGGAGCGACGCCGTTGCGGCGACCGTGCGGGCGGGGCTGGCCGGTGTCGAGTGCCTGGCCGGCATCCCCGGCTCGGCCGGCGCCACCCCGATCCAGAACGTCGGCGCCTACGGCCAGGAAGTGTCCAGCACCATCACCGACGTCCTCGCCTACGACCGCAGGACCGGGCGGACGGTCACCCTCCCCGCCGAGGCCTGCGCCTTCTCCTACCGCGGCAGCCGCTTCAAGGAGGACCCGGCGCGCTATGTCGTGCTGCGCGTCCGCTTCGCCCTGGAGGACGCCGGCGGCCTGTCCGCGCCGCTGAAATACCCCGAGACGGCCCGCGCGCTGGGCGTGGAGGCCGGTGAGCGGGTGCCGCTGGAGAAGGCCAGCGCGACCGTGCTCGGGCTGCGGGCGAGCAAGGGCATGGTGCTGGACGCGGCCGACCACGACACCTGGTCGGCCGGCTCCTTCTTCACCAACCCCGTCCTCACGGCCGCGGAATTCGCCGCGTTCCTGGACCGGGTCCACGACCGCCTCGGCCCGGACACGGCCCCGCCGGCGTATCCGGCGTCCGAGGGCCCGGGCTCGGGCTCGGGCGAGCGTACGAAGACGTCCGCGGCCTGGCTGATCGACAAGGCAGGCTTCACCAAGGGCTACGGCACCGGCCCGGCCCGCATCTCCGGCAAGCACACGCTCGCGCTGACCAACCGCGGCGGCGCCACGACCGAGGACCTGCTGGCGCTGGCCCGCGAAGTACGCGACGGGGTGCGCGAGGCGTTCGGCGTGACGCTGGTGAACGAGCCGGTGATGGTCGGCGTGGAGCTGTAGCGCGGGCGATTGCGGCGGTCCGTACGCACGCGGCCGTGGAGCTGTGAAGACGGCCGCCGCGGCCCGGCTCACTTCGCCCAGTCGTCGATCCCGCTCAGCATCCGCTCGCGCACCTCCTGCGGCGCCCGGGAGGCGCGTACCGACTGCCGGGCCAGTTCCGCCAGCTCCTGGTCGGTGAAGGCGTGCACGTCCCGCGCGAGTTCGTACTGCGCGGCGAGGCGGGAGCCGAAGAGCAGCGGGTCGTCGGCGCCGAGCGCCATCGGGACCCCGGCGTCGTAGAGCAGCCGCAGCGGTACGTCCTCGGGCTTGTCGTAGACGCCGAGGGCGACGTTGGAGGCGGGGCAGACCTCGCAGGTCACGCCGGTGTCGGCGAGCCGCCGGACCAGCTGCGGGTCCTCGGCGGCGCGTACCCCGTGCCCGACGCGCTGCGCGTGCAGGTCGTCCAGGCAGTCGCGGACGCTGGCCGGGCCGGCGAGTTCGCCGCCGTGCGGGGCGGCCAGCAGCCCGCCCTCCCGGGCGATGGCGAAGGCGCGGTCGAAGTCGCGGGCCAGGCCACGGCGTTCGTCGTTGGACAGCCCGAAGCCGACGACCCCCTGGTCGGCGTAGCGGACCGCGAGCCTGGCCAGCGTACGGGCGTCCAGCGGGTGCTTCATCCGGTTGGCGGCGACCACGACGGCCATACCGACACCGGTGTCGCGGGAGGCGGTGTGGACCGCGTCGAGGATGATCTCCAGGGTCGGGATGAGCCCGCCCAGCCGGGGCGCGTACGAGGTCGGGTCGACCTGGATCTCCAGCCAGCCCGAGCCGTCCGCGGCGTCCTCCTGCGCGGCCTCGCGCACCAGCCGGTGGATGTCGTCGGGGGTGCGCAGGCAGGAGCGGGCGGCGTCGTAGAGCCGCTGGAAGCGGAACCAGCCGCGTTCGTCGGTGGCCCGCAGCTTCGGGGGCTCGCCCGAGGTCAGCGCCTCGGGCAGGTGGACGCCGTGCTTGTCGGCCAGCTCCATGAGGGTCGCCGGGCGCATGGAGCCGGTGAAATGCAGGTGCAGGTGTGCCTTGGGAAGCTGCCGGATGTCCCGGACCTGCCCCGTACGTACTTCGCGTGCCATCCCAAGATCCTGCTATACGCGAGCCCCCGCTCGGAACCATTTCTCCGAACGGGGGCTTGCCCGTACACGAAATCGGATGTGCGTACCGCCGCGCGGGCCGGTCCGCGGGGACCGGTGCGCGCGGGCGCCGGTCCGCGGTGGCCGGTCCTGGGCGGTCAGTCCGTGGCCTCGCCGAGCAGCTTCTGCAGCCGCGAGACGCCCTCGGCCAGGTCCTCGTCGCCGAGCGCGTAGCTGAGCCGCAGATAGCCGGGGGTGCCGAACGCCTCACCGGGCACGACGGCGACCTCGGCCTCGTCCAGGATGAGGGCGGCCAGCTCCACGGAGGTCGCCGGGCGCTGCCCGCGGATCTCCTTGCCGAGCAGCGCCTTCACCGACGGGTACACGTAGAACGCGCCCTCCGGGGTCGGGCAGACGACGCCGTCGATCTCGTTGAGCATCCGCACGATGGTCTGGCGGCGGCGGTCGAAGGCGGTGCGCATCTCGGCGACCGCGTCCAGGTCGCCGGTGACGGCGGCCAGCGCCGCGGCCTGTGCCACGTTGTTAACGTTCGAGGTGGCGTGCGACTGGAGGTTGGTCGCGGCCTTGACGATGTCCTTGGGGCCGACGATCCACCCGACGCGCCAGCCGGTCATGGCGTACGTCTTGGCCACGCCGTTGACGACGATGCACTTGTCGCGCAGCTCGGGCACCACCGCGGGCAGCGAGGTGGCGGCGGCGTCGCCGTAGACCAGGTGCTCGTAGATCTCGTCGGTGAGGACCCACAGGCCGTGCTCGACGGCCCAGCGGCCGATCGCCTCGGTGTCGGCCCGGTTGTAGACCGCGCCGGTGGGGTTGGACGGCGAGACGAAGAGCAGCACCTTCGTCCGCTCGGTGCGGGCCGCCTCCAGCTGCTCCAGCGTGACCCGGTAGCCGGTCGTCTCGTCCGCGACGACCTCGACCGGGACGCCGCCCGCGAGCCGGATCGACTCGGGGTAGGTGGTCCAGTACGGGGCGGGCACGATGACCTCGTCGCCCGGGTCGAGCACGGCGGCGAAGGCCTCGTAGATGGCCTGCTTGCCGCCGTTGGTGACCAGTACCTGCGAGGCGTCGACCTCGTAGCCCGAGTCGCGGAGCGTCTTGGCGGCGATGGCCGCCTTCAGCTCCGGCAGCCCGCCGGCCGGGGTGTAGCGGTGGTACTTCGGGTTGCGGCAGGCCTCGACGGCGGCGTCGACGATGTAGCCGGGCGTCGGGAAGTCGGGCTCGCCGGCGCCGAACCCGATCACCGGGCGGCCGGCGGCCTTGAGGGCCTTGGCCTTGGCGTCCACGGCGAGGGTGGCGGACTCGGAGATCGAGCCGATACGGGCCGACACCCGCCGCTCGCTTGCAGGTGGTACAGGGGGAGTGGCTGCGGTCATGACTGCATGGTCCCAGACACCCACCCCGCGCGGCACCGGGGTTTGGCCTCTTACCGGAGTTCGAGCCTCCAACTGGGTTTGAACCCCGAATGAACGCGATCGGACGGCTTCCGGTGCAAGGCGTTCGACGGGGAGCGTCCGAGCACGTACACTCAACCGTCGATGGCCCTCCCGGCGATGTCGCCTGCGGTACGTTGGGAGTGTCTGTCGAAGGGTCGTAGCTCAATTGGTAGAGCACTGGTCTCCAAAACCAGCGGTTGGGGGTTCAAGTCCCTCCGGCCCTGCTCCACACGTCCAGCCTGGACGTGGGCAGGCAGATAAGCACTCGCCGTACCGCGCGACGGGCGCGGCACGGCCACGACCCGGAGTCAGGTGAGGACGAGTGACTGAGATCACGGACTCCATCGAGGTCCCGGAGCCTGACGCGACTCAGGACGACCAGGACTCCGACCGGAAGCCCCGCCGCGGTGGCAAGCGCGGCAAGAAGGGCCCGCTGGGTCGCCTCGCGCTTTTCTACCGCCAGATCATCGCGGAGCTTCGCAAGGTCGTCTGGCCCAGCCGCAACGACCTGACCACGTACACCACTGTGGTGATTGTCTTCGTTGTGGTCGTCATCGCGTTCGTTAGCGTGGTTGACTGGGGCTTCGGGAAGCTCATTTCCTCCGTTTTCGGCTGAGCCGCGTTCCGGCTGGGCCGTCTTCGGCTGGGTCCCGCAAGTCAGCGCGGAGGGCGCAGGCCGCTGGCCGCCCCGCCCGCAGTGCCACCTTTGAAGTCAGGAAGAAGCAGTCACCGTGTCTGACCCGAACGTGTACGACGCCGACGAGTCCGTCGAGGGCGCCGAAACCGCCCTCGACACCGTCGAGGCCGCCGACGCCGACGCCGATCAGGCGGTTGCCGCCGACCTGGCCGAGGGCGAAACCGCCGAGCAGGCCGCCGTCCACGTCGAGTCCGAGGAGGACGGCGAGACCGCCGAGGCCGACGGCGAGAGCGAGGGTGACGAGTCCGAGTCCGAGGACGCCTCTTCCGAGGACGCCTCCGATGACGGCGACAAGCCCGCGGCGGCCCCCACCCCGGTCGACGCGGTGGCCGCGTTCCGCGAGGAGCTGCGCACCCTGCCCGGCGAGTGGTACGTGATCCACACCTACGCCGGCTACGAGAACCGGGTGAAGTCCAACCTGGAGCAGCGTGCCGTCTCGCTGAACGTCGAGGAGTACATCTACCAGGCCGAGGTCCCGCAGGAGGAAGTCGTTCAGATCAAGAACGGCGACCGCAAGACCATCCGGCAGAACAAGCTCCCCGGCTACGTCCTGGTCCGCATGGACCTGACGAACGAGTCCTGGGGCGTCGTCCGCAACACTCCCGGCGTCACCGGCTTCGTCGGCAACGCGTACGACCCGTACCCGCTGACCTTGGACGAGATCGTCAAGATGCTCGCCCCCGAGGTCGAGGCCGCCGCCGAGGCCGCGGCGATCGCCGAGGGCACGGCTCAGCCCCGCAAGGTCGAGGTCCAGGTGCTGGACTTCGAGGTCGGCGACTCGGTCACCGTCACCGACGGCCCCTTCGCCACCCTCCAGGCCACGATCAACGAGATCAACCCCGACTCGAAGAAGGTCAAGGGCCTGGTCGAGATCTTCGGCCGCGAGACCCCGGTCGAGCTGAGCTTCGACCAGATCCAGAAGAACTAGCTCTAGCTCCAGCTCTTCCGCTGACGCGCTCACGCCCGAGCCCCTGCTCCCTCGACGGGAGCAGGGGCTCGGACTTTTCGCGGGGAGGTGCTGGTCAGTCGTTGGCGTTCAGCACCGGCAGGTAGCCGGCCGAGTGCCCGGTGGCGGTGGGGTGGTAGGACTCGAAACTCGGGGAGATGACCAGGGCGTGCAGGTAGTCGTCGCCCGAGCAGAGTTCGTGGCCCTTGAAGGTGGGGCGGATGTCGCCGAAGACGAAGCCGTGGGCGGCCGCGACGGAGGCGATGGTGGTGTCGAGGACGTCGGCGGCCTCATCGATCTTCTGGTGCTTGGTGGAGCTGAGGCCGACGCAGATCCAGGCCGACAGGTCGTACATGTCCGGGTAGCCGAGAACGACGACCCGGGCGTTGGGGGCCTTGGCGCGGATGGCGTTGTAGACGGTGTCGAGCCGGCCGGGCAGGGTGTTGTGCACGAAGGTCTCCGCCTGGCTGACCCGGTTGACGCAGGTGCTGTCGGAACCGGTGACGCAGGTGGTCATGACGTCGGCGAAGCCGGCGTCATTGCCGCCGATGGTGAGGCTGACCAGGGTGGTGGAGGAGCTGAGCCCGCCGAGCTGGCTGCCCGTCACATCACTGGTCACCGCGCCCGAGCAGGCGGCGAAGGTGAACGAGGACGCGCTGTGGGCGCTGGCCCACAGCGCCGGGTAGGCGCTGTTGCTGCGGTGACAGTCACCGCTGGAGCTGATGTAGTTGCCGGCGCCGTTCCCGGCCGAGTACGAGTCCCCGAGCGCCACGTAGACGGGTCCGGCGGCGCGCGCCGGACCGCTCAGCACCAGCGCCGCCACGAGGGCGAACGCCAATGCGGCGAGGGCGGTTAATGACCTGGTCAGTCTCACGGAACCTCCAAGGGCAGGATCGCTGCACGACTTTCGTACCAGCCGGTAAGCACCTCGGGAAGTGTCCATGCCAAGAATTCTTCCCGCGTAGACCGGAATTTCCGACTCCGGCCGACGCTGGTACGGATGCAGCGGGTGAGTTGCACAACGACGTGTGTGGCGAAAAGCCACGGTGTGTCCGACACGGCGCCGTCCAGCGGCACTTGACCCCATCGCTGCTGCGGCGTTGAGGGCCGCCCCGTGAACGCCGGGTTCTCACGGCCGGGTGATCTGCATCTCCTGGTCCTCGCCCACGGCCAGGCCGGTCGCAGTGAAGCCGAACCTCCGGTAGAAGGCGGCGGCGCGCTCGTTGGCGGCGTGGACGAAGAGGCGGACCCGGCCGACCGCGGGGGCCCGCAAGGACCAGGCCCATGCCACGCCGGCCTCGAAGAGCTGCTCGGCCAGGCCGCTGCCCCGGTGTTCGGCGCGGACGAAGACGCCCACCAACTGGGCCTGCGGTGCCAGGATCGGCTGCCCGAAGAAGTCATCGTTCCCGGGGCGCTCCACCAGCACCACGACGGTGCCCGCCCAGCTTCCCTCCGGGTCTTCCGCGATGAACTGCCGGACGGCTGTCCCGCGGGAAGCCGCCTCCGTGCTCTCCTGCCAGAAGGCATCGGGCTGCGCGGCCCCCTGCTCCAGGGTCGTGATGAACGCGAGGGGCGCGACCGGATCGGCCAGCGCGCTGAGCCGCAGCTCCTTGACCCTCGGCCACTCGTCGGCCTGTACGGCGCGGATCAGGTACGTCATCCGCTGATGCTGGCCGGGGCCGACCAGCGCCGCAACGTGTTTCCCGCGCCGCCCCCGCCGACCGTCAGCTGCGGGTCAGGTCGGCCGGGGTGCAGCGGGTGAGTTGGAGGACGACCTGGGTGGCCAGGAGCCACGGGGTCGCCGGGTGGGCGTAGGGGAAATGGGCGGGGCCTTCGGCGCCCGGGGCGAAGAGTTCGCCGAAGACGCCCCACACGCGGGGCTTGCGCGAGCGGGTGGCCAGCGGGGTGCGCAGGTGGGGGCAGTGGCGGAGGGCCAGGTCCGCGCAAGGGGAGCACAGCGGCGGCTTCGTCGTCAGAGCGCCCTCCGGCTCCCGGGCCGCCGGTTCGTCGGGCAGCAGGAACAGCCAGCCGCGCGACGTGCGGCCGGCGGGGCCGCCGCAGACCTGGCAGCGCAGGCCCAGCATGGCCGCGCGCTGCCGTACCGGGTGCATCGCGCCGAAGTCCGGCCGCCCCGCGCCGGGTTCCTCGATCACCCGTGCCCACAGCACGCCGTGCCGGTCGCGGTCGGCCGGCGTCTCGTCGCGGTACGCCAGCCCGCGCGGCCGTACGACCAGCGCGCCCCCGGAGCCGCGCCGCTCCCCGCTCCAGACGGCGGCGTACGGGACGGGCAGCCGCTGCGGCCCCCACGTCGGCAGGTCAACGGGCATGGGCGGTGTGACTCCTTGTCGCAGGTGTGAGGGGGTATCACGCGGGTGAGGGGATGTCACGGTGCGGGGTGCTGCCGGACCAGCTCGACCCAGACCCGTTTCCCGTACGCCAGCGGATCCGTCCCCCACCGGTCCGCGAGCGCGTCCAGGACGAGCAGCCCGCGCCCGCAGGTGGCGCCGTCCCCGGGTTCGCGCCGCACCGGCAGCGCGGCCGAACGGTCCGTCACGGAGATCCGTACGCGGTCCCGCCCCAGCCGCGCGACCTCCACCCGCACCAGCTGGCACCGGGTGTGCCGTACGGCGTTCCCGACCAGCTCCGACACCAGCAGCGTGCCGCTCTCGGCCAGTTCGTCCAGCCCCCACGCCCCGCACGCGGCCAGCACCAGCCGCCGCGCCTCACCCGCGCTCTGTGCTGCGCACGGCAGGACCTGGGAGTACGCCGGGTGCCCGGTCGAAGCGGCGGTCGTGGTCGTCAGCGCCTTCATGGCTGGCCAACACCTCCGGTGGAGTTCAGGGGTACGTTGCGCGTAGCGCTCCGTACTACGCACTACAGGGTGCGAAGTGCCTACGACCTAGCGTCATGGTGCGATGTGGTCGCTTGCAATGGAATCTGAAAAAGTCACTGCGAATGGCATAGTCGGTGACCTAGGCTCTCTGTAACGGACCAGGGACTGTCCGTTAACACCTCGGCACGGCCGTGCCGCTTCCGTACACTCGATGCCTGGGGAGGCAGACTCATGGCAGCACCGACCGGACCCACCGTTCGGCGAATGCAACTCGGCGGAGAGCTGCGCCGGTTGAGGGAAAAAGCGGGCTTCACCCTCGCCGAGGCGGTCGACGGCCTGACCTTCTCGATCTCCAAGCTCTACCGCGTCGAGAACGGCCTGACCGGACTCAAGGCGGCGTCTGAGCTGCGCGTACTGCTCGACCGGTACGGCGTGACCGACGACGAGGACATCGACTTCCTGGTAGAGATCCACCGGGATTCGCTCAACCGGGGCTGGTGGTCTCAGTACCGGGGCACGATGCCGTCCGGCATGGCGATGTACGTGGGGCTGGAGAGTGGCGCGCGAGCGATCCGAGCCTGGCATCCGAACGTGGTCGTGGGGTTGCTACAGACCGAACGCTATGTACGGGAGATGCTGCTGTCGGCCAAGCCGGTCGAGGAGAGCACGACCGAGTTTGTCGAGCGCACCATCCAGCTCCGGATGGAACGCAAGGAGCACTTGACCCGCAAGGACAGCAAGCTGGAACTGTGGGCCATCCTGGACGAGGCAGCCCTGCGGCGACTGACTGGCGGCCCGGATGTCATGCGTGAGCAGTACGAGGAGATCATCCGGCTGTCGAAGCTCGATAATGTGACGGTTCAGGTCCTACCAATGTCCAGCGCCACCTATCGGTCGAGCTTCAACTTCAATCTGCTGGAGTTCGAGGCCCCGCTGCTCACGGTCGTGCAGACCGATGCTGCCGAAGGTGCGAACGTCAGCGACAAGGACACCACTGTTTGGGCATTCACCCGCAGGTTCGACGCCCTGCGGGCGGGAGCCCTCGCTCCCGGCGAGACCCCGACCTTTCTGCATCGACTAGCAGGAGAGATCTGATTCAGATGACGTATCGCATGGCACCAGAACTCGCCCACGAGCAAGCGTGGTTCAAGTCGTCCTACAGCTCGGAGAACGGCACCGCCTGCGTCGAGGTCGCCGACCTCACCACTTCGGGTCGGGTGGCCATCCGGGATTCGAAGGACAAGGCCGGCCCGGCCCTGCTCGTCCCGGCGGAAGCCTTCGCGGCGTTCGTGGACGCGGTCCGCGAGGGCGAGTTCCCGGGCTGACCGGGCTGATCGGCTCGCCCCGGGCCTCGCGGCTACCGGCGACCCGGCGGATGCCCATGGCGCCCAGGGCGCATCGTGCCGAGCAACCGGCGTACGGGATTGTCGCGCGCCGCCGGGCGTACGGGCGCGTCCGTGGGGCCGATACCTCGCGGGGCCGGCGGCAGAGCCCACTGGCCGGGCGGGATCATCGCCGTTCCCCCCGCCGTCCGATGCCTGCTGCGTACGTCGTCGTCATCGCCGGCCTTCCAGTCAGCTGCGGGCGCGCCGGAAGCGGCGCACCCAGACGACGAACGGCAAACGTGCCGCACGACACCGCGGCGGAAATTCCTCGGGCGCTGCGGGGCTGTGTGTGCGGCGGCCGGACTACGCCGGGGAGAGCGTGGCGGCGGCCAGTTCGCGTACGCCCGCGATGCGGGGGTGCGCGGTGCGGAGGTCGGTGACGATGCGGCGGATGGCGGGGCGGTCGCGGACCTCGCCCGGCGAGACACGTACGGCGGACAGCAGCTCGGCGGCCGTCTGCTCCGGCTTGCCGCGCTGCCACCAGGCGCGAGCGAGGTCGGTGTGCATGCGCCCCTTCCGTTCCGCCGTCGCGAACTGCTCCTCGCGCAGGCCGCGCCCGGCGTCCAGCGCGGAACCGGCGTCCCCGAGCGCCCAGTGCACACCGACCGCGTAGAGGCCCACGGCCGCCGGAGTGACCGGGAACAGCCGCCCGGACGGCGGGTCGTGGGGGAGCGCGCGGGCGGCGCGGGTGGCTTCGCCGATCATCGTCAGCGCCTGGTCGCGGTCACCGCCCACCGCCGCGGTGTACGAGGTGGTGCAGAGCATCTGCGCGTAGGCGGCGGCCTGGGCGTCCGTACGCAGCCCCGTCGCCGCGACCTTGGCGACGGCGTCCAGGATGTTCCGCTGGGCCGCGGCCGGCCGGCCTTGGTGGCGGAGCACGATACTCAGCTCGCGCGCGCGGCGGCGGCCACGAGGGGCGAGCCGGACAGGCCCGCGTAGATCGTGGCGCGGTCGGCGGTCAGCCGGGACCGGTCGTATCGGCCGACCTTCGTCAGGACCTGGGAGGCGAGGCTGTACGTCGCCGAGAGCCGGGCGAGCGGCATCTCCTGCCCGCCCCGCGCGGCATCGTGCGCGTCCGCGATCAGGCCGGGCAGCAGCGCGAGCAGCGCGGCGTTGTGCCCGGCGTCGAACCGGCTCCGCGCCGAGGTCAGCCGGGTGTCGAGGGGCACGGGCGAGCCGGTCGGATCAGGCACCGAGGCCAGCGCCTCATCGACCCCGAGCAGGAGTTTCGCGGGCGCGGTGAGCCCGGCGGCGGCGAGCAGCGTGCGGCGGCGCATCGGATCCTCCTCGACACAGCGTGGCCTGTCCGCCGCAACTCTAGTGGCCCCGGGGTCGCCTAACCCGAGCGACGCAGCCAGCACATATGTCGGTACGCCCACTTCCCGGGCGGCGCTTCTGAGCGGGCCGGGGGCCGCTTTCGAGCTGCTGCCCCGATGCGGTCGCCCCCTCGGCGGCGGACGGATTTCAGGGCCGGGCGGGATACCCGCTATCGTGGTGCGGTATGCCTGCTCGCAGGCACGGAAAAACTCTCAACAGGACCCGGAGAGAGCAATGCCTCCCAAGAAGAAGAAGGTCACGGGGCTGATCAAGCTCCAGATCAACGCCGGCGCGGCCAACCCGGCGCCGCCGGTCGGCCCCGCGCTGGGCCAGCACGGCGTGAACATCATGGAATTCTGCAAGGCCTACAACGCGGCGACCGAGTCGCAGCGCGGCATGGTGATCCCGGTGGAGATCACGGTCTACGACGACCGTTCCTTCACCTTCATCACCAAGACGCCGCCGGCGGCCAAGCTGATCCTCAAGGCCGCGGGTGTCGACAAGGGCTCCGGCGAGCCGCACGTCAAGAAGGTCGCCAAGCTCAGCCGCGCCCAGGTGCGGGAGATCGCCACGACGAAGCTCCCCGACCTGAACGCGAACGACCTCGACGCCGCCGAGAAGATCATCGCGGGCACGGCTCGTTCGATGGGCATCACCGTCGAGGGCTGACGCCCGAGCTCGCGCAGTGGCCGGCCGAGGAACGAGGCCGTCCGCGAAGCGAGTGAGCAGGAAGCCCGAGCGAAAAAGGGCCAGGGCTGACGCCCTCGGACCAGCACCGCAGGTATGTGTGGAAGGGCCGGCTCGGTCCGTACCACGACTCCGTCAAGACAACAGGAGCACGCACGTGAGCAAGCGCAGCAAGTCTCTCCGCGCTGCGGACGCCAAGATCGACCAGGAGCGGCTGTACGCGCCCCTGGAGGCTGTCCGGATCGCCAAGGAGACCGCGACCACCAAGTTCGACTCGACCGTCGAGGTCGCCTTCCGCCTGGGTGTCGACCCGCGCAAGGCCGACCAGATGGTCCGTGGCACCGTGAACCTTCCGCACGGCACCGGCAAGACCGCCCGGGTCCTGGTCTTCGCGACCGGTGACCGTGCTGCGGCCGCGGAGGCCGCGGGAGCCGACATCGTCGGCTCCGACGAACTGATCGACGAGGTGGCGAAGGGCCGGCTGGACTTCGACGCCGTCGTCGCCACCCCGGACCTCATGGGCAAGGTCGGCCGCCTCGGCCGCGTCCTCGGCCCGCGTGGTCTGATGCCGAACCCGAAGACCGGCACCGTGACGCCCGACGTGGCGAAGGCGGTCACCGAGATCAAGGGCGGAAAGATCGAATTCCGCGTCGACAAGCACTCCAACCTGCACTTCATCATCGGCAAGGTCTCCTTCGACGAGACCCTCCTGGTGGAGAACTACGCAGCGGCGCTGGACGAGGTCCTGCGGCTCAAGCCGTCCGCGGCCAAGGGGCGCTACATCAAGAAGGCTGCCGTGTCCACGACCAT
Source organism: Streptomyces sp. NBC_01477 (assembly GCF_036227245.1). Lineage (GTDB taxonomy): Bacteria > Actinomycetota > Actinomycetes > Streptomycetales > Streptomycetaceae > Actinacidiphila. Next base: position 3,576,117 of record NZ_CP109445.1, on the reverse strand, counting down.
GGGCCCCGGCATCCAGCTCGACCCCAACCGCACCCGCAACCTCCTCGTCGAGGAGGACCCGGCGTCGATCTGACGCCGCCGCGCCCCCGCGACGGGCCGCACCCCGCAAACGGGCCGGATTCCGCTCCCTCACAGGAGCGGGGTCCGGCCCGCGGCCTTGTCCGGGGCGTGCGTTAGTGTTCCGCTGGTTTCACGGGGGCATGCGGCCCCCGTGAGGGGGGATGGAACATGCGTGGAACGAAAGGCGCGGCGGCGACCGCCGTCGCCGCCGTATCGGTGCTGGCGCTCGCGGCCTGCGGGCCGCTCGGGTCGTCGTCGTCCGGGGCCGACAAGCCGGCCGCGCCGGCGACCACGGCCGCGCAGGGCGGCGACCCGTCGCTGTCCGGGGTGGCGCACGCCGTCGCCGCGCTCGACCTGGTGAAGAAGGCCGCCTCCGGCGTCCACTCGGCGAAGGTCGACTCGACGATCTCGGTCGGCACCGCCATGTCGACGAAGGCCAAGGGCGCCATGGACTGGGGCAGCGGCCTCCAGGGCGACATGGTGATGACCTACACCGGCGGCACCGCGGCCAAGACGCTGCGCGACTCGGGAGCGCCCACGACCATGGACGCGCGCTACCTGCCGGACGCGTACTACGTGAACATGGGGTCCGCGATGGCCGCGCAGCTCGGCGGCAAGCACTGGATCGAGTACACCTACGACGACCTGGCCAGGATCTCCGGCAGCTCGGGGGCGTTCCTCAAGGACACGATCCAGAACAACAACCCGGTCAAGAGTGTGGACGCCGCCCTGGCGTCGCCGAACATGAAGGCCGTCGGGACGGACAGCGTCAGGGGCGTACGGGCCACCCACTACACGGGCACGGTCGACCTCACGGCGATCACCGGGAAGACCATCCCGAACCTGAGCACCGAGGACCAGGCGCAGCTCCGGGAGAGCCTCACCAAGAGCGGGGTCACCACCGAGACGATCGACCTGTGGGTGTCGCAGGACAACCTGCCGGTGGAGTCCGTCGTCACCGCCGCCACGAAGGCCGGTGTGATGAAGACGGCCACCTACTACTCCGACTTCGGCACCCCGGTCACGGTGAAGAGGCCGCCCGCGTACGACACCGCCGACTTCGCCGACCTCATGAAGCAGCAGCAGGCCGGCTGAACGGCAGCACCACGCCGGGCGCCAGCACCGGCATCAGCAGCGGCAGCCGGGCCGGCCGAACCCACGAGCGGCCGCGGCCCGCGAGGGCGATTTGCCCCGCGGGGCCGCGGTCCCGTACGCTTCCGGAGAAGCCAAAGACCGCTGGTCGTCGTCGTGCCCCGAAAAGGGCGTGGTGACCGAAGGATCCGCTGGATGCGGACGGCCCGCGCAGGTGATTCGTGGATGAACTCCGAAGGAGACTTCGTAGAGTCACGCCCCGTGCGCCTGCGCCGGGGCGTTCGTTTTTGCCACGTCACCTCCTTCAATTCCGTGCGGTCCGCAATCACCCCGGAAGGAGGCCGAGACTCATGGCGAGGCCCGACAAGGCTGCCGCGGTTGCCGAGTTGACGGATCAGTTCCGCTCCTCGAACGCCGCCGTGCTGACCGAGTACCGCGGTCTCACCGTGGCGCAGCTCAAGACGCTGCGCCGTTCTCTCGGTGAGAACGCCACGTACGCCGTGGTGAAGAACACGCTGACCAAGATCGCGGCCAACGAGGCCGGGATCAACCAGCTCGACGACCTGTTCGCGGGTCCGTCTGCTGTCGCCTTCGTCACCGGTGACCCGGTCGAGGCGGCGAAGGGTCTGCGCGACTTCGCCAAGGACAACCCCGCTCTCGTCATCAAGGGCGGTGTCCTTGACGGCAAGGCGCTGTCCGCCGACGAGATCAAGAAGCTCGCGGACCTCGAGTCCCGCGAGGTGCTGCTCGCCAAGCTGGCGGGTGCCATCAAGGGCAAGCAGTCCCAGGCTGCCGCGCTCTTCCAGGCGCTCCCCGCGAAGTTCGCCCGCACCGCGGAAGCGCTTCGTGTCAAGAAGGCAGAGGCCGAGCCGGCCGACGCCGAGCAGGGCGTTGCCGAGTAATTCGGCTCGCACGATGACCGGCGCCGCAAGGCACCGGTCGCGGGCCGGTGCCGCAGGGCACCGGCCGACGCGGGCCGACCGTACGCCCGCCGACTTGTACATCCGGCACCTGCCGATTTAGTGGAAGGACCGCCATCATGGCGACCAAGCTCAGCCAGGAAGACCTCCTCGCGCAGTTCGAGAACCTCACCCTCATCGAGCTCGCCGAGTTCCTGAAGGCGTTCGAGGAGAAGTTCGACGTCACCGCCGCCGCCCCGGTGGCCGTGGCCGCCGCCGGTGGCGCGGGTGCCGCGCCGGCCGAGGCCGCTGAGGAGCAGGACGAGTTCGACGTCATCCTCACCGCCGCCGGTGACAAGAAGATCCAGGTCATCAAGGTCGTGCGTGAGCTGACCTCGCTGGGCCTGAAGGAGGCCAAGGACCTCGTGGACGGCGCTCCGAAGGCCGTTCTGGAGAAGGTCGCCAAGGAGGCCGCGGAGAAGGGCGCCGAGTCGCTCAAGGCCGCCGGTGCCTCGGTCGAGGTCAAGTAACACCGTGTGACCCGTGGAGCGACTGCTCCACACGCCGCAGGGCGGCCACCCGAAAGGGTGGCCGCCCTCGGTCGTTCACGCGCCCGCGGCGGGCCGTGGTGGCGTTGTCACAGCCGCCGGGTAGGGTGATCCCTTCCTGCTGGCAGCGGGTCCCTGACGGGTCCTCGAACAGGTCTGCGGGGCTGGGGCCTTGACGTATGGCACGCGGCGCGCAATTCTCAGGACGCGCCGAGACTTCGCTCCAGGTCCGATGCATGGATCGGCGGCGATGCGGGAATGCATGGCTATGCAGCAGGACGGCAGGGTTGACGGATGCGGTTCCAGATTCCGAGGCTGGGACCCGCGAGACAGGCAGAGGGGGCGACGATTCGGTACTCCGAATCTCAGCTCTGGACATCAGTGTGCCAAGTGGCTACACTGACCCTTTGCGCTGCCTGTTAGCTGCTGCCTGGCCCGTCACCAGGAGCATGCCCACGTCTGAGCACTGCTGAAGAGGCCCGTCATCAGGGTTTTCTTCGGGTCCTCAGGGGCGGACCGGTACGCGCGTAGTGAGTCCGAGCCCTCGGAAGGACCCCCTCTTGGCCGCCTCGCGCAACGCCTCGACCACCAATTCGAACAACGGCGCCAGCACCGCCCCGCTGCGCATCTCCTTCGCGAAGATCCGTGAACCGCTCGAAGTTCCGAACCTCCTCGCGCTCCAGACCGAGAGCTTTGACTGGCTGCTCGGCAATGCCGCGTGGAAGGCTCGGGTCGAGGCGGCCCTGGACAGTGGGCAGGATGTCCCCAGGAAGTCCGGTCTGGAGGAGATCTTCGAGGAGATCTCCCCGATCGAGGACTTCTCCGGGTCGATGTCGCTCACTTTCCGTGACCACCGGTTCGAGCCCCCGAAGAACTCGCTGGACGAGTGCAAGGAGCGCGACTTCACGTACGGCGCCCCGCTCTTCGTCACCGCCGAGTTCACCAACAACGAGACCGGCGAGATCAAGTCCCAGACGGTCTTCATGGGCGACTTCCCGCTGATGACCAACAAGGGCACCTTCTGCATCAACGGCACCGAGCGTGTCGTCGTCTCGCAGCTGGTCCGCTCGCCGGGCGTCTACTTCGACTCCTCGATCGACAAGACGTCCGACAAGGACATCTTCTCCGCCAAGGTCATCCCCTCCCGGGGCGCCTGGCTGGAGATGGAGATCGACAAGCGCGACATGGTCGGTGTCCGCATCGACCGCAAGCGCAAGCAGTCGGTCACCGTGCTGCTCAAGGCGCTCGGCTGGAGCACCGAGCAGATCCTCGAGGAGTTCGGCGAGTACGAGTCGATGCGCGCCACCCTGGAGAAGGACCACACCCAGGGCCAGGACGACGCGCTGCTCGACATCTACCGCAAGCTGCGCCCGGGCGAGCCGCCGACCAAGGAGGCCGCCCAGACCCTGCTGGAGAACCTCTACTTCAACCCCAAGCGCTACGACCTGGCGAAGGTCGGCCGCTACAAGGTGAACAAGAAGCTCGGCGCGGACGAGCCGCTGGACGCCGGTGTGCTCACCACCGACGACATCCTGGCCACCATCAAGTACCTGGTGAAGCTGCACGCCGGTGAGACCGAGACGGTCGGCGAGTCGGGCCGCTCGATCATGGTCGAGACCGACGACATCGACCACTTCGGCAACCGCCGTATCCGCAACGTGGGCGAGCTGATCCAGAACCAGGTCCGTACGGGTCTGGCCCGTATGGAGCGCGTCGTGCGCGAGCGCATGACCACCCAGGACGTCGAGGCGATCACGCCGCAGACCCTGATCAACATCCGGCCGGTCGTCGCCTCCATCAAGGAGTTCTTCGGCACCAGCCAGCTGTCCCAGTTCATGGACCAGACGAACCCGCTGTCGGGCCTGACGCACAAGCGCCGGCTCAACGCGCTCGGCCCCGGTGGCCTGTCCCGCGAGCGGGCCGGCTTCGAGGTCCGTGACGTGCACCCCTCGCACTACGGCCGCATGTGTCCGATCGAGACGCCGGAAGGCCCGAACATCGGCCTGATCGGCTCGCTGGCCTCCTACGGCCGGGTCAACGCGTTCGGCTTCATCGAGACCCCGTACCGCAAGGTCGTCGAGGGTGTCGTCACCGACGACGTGGACTACCTGACCGCCGACGAGGAGGACCGCTTCGTCATCGCGCAGGCCAACGCGCCGCTGACCGAGGACATGCGGTACGCCGAGTCCCGCGTGCTGGTCCGCCGCCGCGGCGGCGAGATCGACTACATCCCCGGTGACGACGTCGACTACATGGACGTCTCGCCGCGCCAGATGGTGTCGGTCGCGACCGCGATGATCCCGTTCCTCGAGCACGACGACGCCAACCGTGCCCTCATGGGCGCGAACATGATGCGCCAGGCCGTACCGCTGATCAAGGCCGAGGCGCCGCTGGTCGGCACCGGCATGGAGTACCGCTGCGCGGTCGACGCCGGCGACGTGATCAAGGCCGAGAAGGACGGTGTGGTCCAGGAGGTCTCCGCCGACTACGTCACGGTGACCAACGACGACGGCACGTACACCACCTACCGGGTGGCCAAGTTCTCCCGCTCCAACCAGGGCACCTCCTTCAACCAGAAGGTCGTGGTGAACGAGGGCGACCGGGTCATCGCCACCCAGGTGCTGGTCGACGGTCCCTCCACGCAGGAGGGCGAGATGGCCCTCGGCAAGAACCTGCTGGTCGCGTTCATGCCGTGGGAGGGCCACAACTACGAGGACGCGATCATCCTGTCGCAGCGCCTCGTGCAGGACGACGTCCTGTCCTCGATCCACATCGAGGAGCACGAGGTCGACGCCCGTGACACCAAGCTCGGCCCGGAGGAGATCACCCGGGACATCCCGAACGTCTCCGAGGAGGTCCTCGCGGACCTCGACGAGCGCGGCATCATCCGGATCGGCGCCGACGTGGTCGCCGGCGACATCCTGGTCGGCAAGGTCACCCCGAAGGGCGAGACCGAGCTGACCCCCGAGGAGCGCCTGCTGCGGGCGATCTTCGGCGAGAAGGCCCGTGAGGTCCGCGACACCTCGCTCAAGGTCCCGCACGGCGAGGTCGGCAAGATCATCGGCGTCCGGGTCTTCGACCGCGAGGAGGGCGACGAGCTGCCGCCCGGTGTCAACCAGCTGGTGCGCGTGTACGTGGCGCAGAAGCGCAAGATCACCGACGGCGACAAGCTGGCCGGACGCCACGGCAACAAGGGCGTCATCTCCAAGATCCTGCCGGTCGAGGACATGCCGTTCCTGGAGGACGGCAGCCCGGTCGACATCATCCTCAACCCGCTCGGCGTCCCGTCCCGGATGAACCCGGGACAGGTGCTGGAGATCCACCTGGGCTGGCTGGCGAAGCAGGGCTGGGACGTCTCCGGTGTCGCCGACGAGTGGGCCCGCCGCCTGGAGGCGATCGACGCCCACCACGTCGAGCCCGGCACCAACGTGGCGACGCCGGTCTTCGACGGCGCCCGCGAGGACGAGATCCGCGGACTGTTCGAGTCCACGGTCCCCAACCGCGACGGCGACCGCATGGTCCTGCCGTCCGGCAAGGCCCGGCTCTTCGACGGCCGCTCCGGCGAGCCGTTCCCCGAGCCGGTCTCGATCGGCTACATGTACATCCTCAAGCTGCACCACCTGGTGGACGACAAGCTGCACGCCCGGTCCACCGGACCGTACTCGATGATCACCCAGCAGCCGCTGGGCGGTAAGGCGCAGTTCGGCGGGCAGCGGTTCGGCGAGATGGAGGTGTGGGCGCTGGAGGCGTACGGCGCCGCGTACGCACTCCAGGAACTGCTGACCATCAAGTCCGACGACGTTCTCGGCCGTGTGAAGGTCTACGAGGCCATCGTCAAGGGCGAGAACATCCCCGAGCCCGGCATTCCCGAGTCCTTCAAGGTGCTCATCAAGGAAATGCAGTCGCTCTGCCTCAACGTGGAGGTGCTGTCCTCGGACGGTATGTCCATCGAGATGCGCGACACCGACGAGGACGTGTTCCGCGCCGCGGAAGAGCTCGGAATCGACCTGTCCCGGCGCGAGCCGAGCAGCGTCGAAGAGGTCTGACGGGTTGCCGCCCGGACCCCCGTTGGAAGGGGAGCCCGGGCGGCCCCCACGACCCGTTCAGACCATTTGAGAATCAACCCTGAGAGGGATTGACGACACAGTGCTCGACGTCAACTTCTTCGACGAGCTGCGGATCGGCCTTGCCACCGCGGACGACATCCGGACCTGGTCGCACGGCGAAGTGAAGAAGCCGGAGACCATCAACTACCGCACCCTCAAGCCGGAAAAGGACGGGCTCTTCTGCGAGAAGATCTTCGGCCCCACCCGGGACTGGGAGTGCTACTGCGGCAAGTACAAGCGGGTTCGCTTCAAGGGCATCATCTGCGAGCGCTGCGGCGTCGAGGTCACTCGCGCCAAGGTGCGCCGTGAGCGGATGGGCCACATCGAGCTTGCCGCTCCCGTCACCCACATCTGGTACTTCAAGGGCGTCCCCTCCCGCCTCGGTTATCTGCTCGACCTCGCCCCGAAGGACCTGGAGAAGGTCATCTACTTCGCGGCGTACATGATCACCTGGGTGGACGACGAGCGCCGCACCCGCGACCTGCCCTCCCTCGAGGCCCAGGTCTCGGTGGAGCGCCAGCAGGTCGAGCAGCGCCGCGACTCCGACGTCGAGGGCCGGCAGAAGAAGCTGGAAGCCGACCTCGGCGAGCTGGAGAACGAGGGCGCCAAGGCCGACGTCCGCCGCAAGGTCCGCGAGGGTGCCGAGCGCGAGATGAAGCAGCTGCGCGACCGTGCCCAGCGCGAGATCGACCGGCTCGACGAGGTGTGGGCCCGGTTCAAGAACCTCAAGGTCCAGGACCTGGAGGGCGACGAGCTGCTCTACCGCGAGCTGCGCGACCGCTTCGGCACGTACTTCCAGGGCTCGATGGGTGCCGCGGCGCTGCAGAAGCGCCTGGAGTCCTTCGACCTGGAGCAGGAGGCCGAGCGCCTCCGCGAGATCATCCGTACCGGCAAGGGCCAGAAGAAGACCCGGGCGCTCAAGCGCCTCAAGGTCGTCTCGGCGTTCCTGCAGACCACCAACAAGCCCAACGGCATGGTGCTGGACTGCGTCCCGGTGATCCCGCCGGACCTGCGTCCGATGGTGCAGCTGGACGGTGGCCGCTTCGCGACCTCCGACCTGAACGACCTCTACCGCCGGGTGATCAACCGCAACAACCGGCTGAAGCGGCTTCTCGACCTCGGCGCGCCCGAGATCATCGTGAACAACGAGAAGCGCATGCTCCAGGAGGCCGTGGACGCGCTCTTCGACAACGGCCGCCGCGGCCGCCCGGTCACCGGACCCGGCAACCGCCCGCTGAAGTCGCTGTCCGACATGCTCAAGGGCAAGCAGGGCCGCTTCCGGCAGAACCTGCTCGGCAAGCGCGTCGACTACTCCGCCCGTTCGGTGATCGTCGTCGGCCCGCAGCTCAAGCTGCACCAGTGCGGCCTGCCCAAGGCCATGGCCCTGGAACTCTTCAAGCCGTTCGTGATGAAGCGCCTGGTGGACCTCAACCACGCGCAGAACATCAAGTCGGCCAAGCGCATGGTCGAGCGCGGCCGTACGGTCGTCTACGACGTGCTGGAAGAGGTCATCGCCGAGCACCCGGTGCTGCTGAACCGGGCGCCGACCCTGCACCGCCTGGGCATCCAGGCCTTCGAGCCGCAGCTGGTCGAGGGCAAGGCGATCCAGATCCACCCGCTGGTCTGCACCGCCTTCAACGCGGACTTCGACGGCGACCAGATGGCCGTGCACCTTCCGCTGTCCGCGGAGGCGCAGGCCGAGGCCCGCATCCTGATGCTGTCCTCGAACAACATCCTCAAGCCGGCCGACGGCCGCCCGGTCACCATGCCGACCCAGGACATGGTGCTCGGCCTGTTCTTCCTGACCACGGACTCCGAGGAGCGCGCGGTCACCGGAGAGGGCCGGGCGTTCGGCGCCACCGCCGAGGCGATCATGGCGTTCGACAACCGTGAGCTGTCGATGCAGGCGCAGGTCGACATCCGCTTCCCGGTGGGCACCGTCCCGCCGCGCGGCTGGCTGCCGCCGGAGCCCGGCGAGGGCGAGCAGCCCTACCAGCTCGGCGACAGCTTCCGGCTGCGGACGACCCTGGGCCGCGCGCTCTTCAACGAGCTGCTGCCCGAGGACTACCCGTTCGTGGACTACGCGGTCGGCAAGAAGCAGCTCTCCGAGATCGTCAACGACCTCGCCGAGCGCTACCCCAAGGTGATCGTGGCGGCGACGCTCGACAACCTGAAGGCGGCCGGCTTCCACTGGGCGACCCGCTCCGGCGTCACCGTGTCGGTCACCGACATCGTCGTGCCGGAGGCGAAGAAGGCCATCATCGCGTCCTACGAGGCACAGGACGAGAAGGTCCAGAAGCAGTACGAGCGCGGCCTGATCACCAAGCAGGAGCGCTCGGACGAGCTGATCAACATCTGGACCAAGGCGACCAACGAGGTCGCCGCGGCGATGAACGCCAACTTCCCGAAGACCAACCCGATCTTCATGATGGTCGACTCGGGCGCCCGCGGAAACATGATGCAGATGCGTCAGATCGCGGGTATGCGCGGTCTGGTCTCGAACGCCAAGAACGAGACCATCCCGCGGCCGATCAAGGCGTCCTTCCGTGAGGGCCTGTCCGTGCTGGAGTACTTCATCTCCACCCACGGTGCCCGTAAGGGTCTGGCCGACACCGCGCTGCGTACCGCCGACTCGGGTTACCTGACCCGTCGTCTGGTGGACGTCTCGCAGGACGTGATCATCCGCGAGGAGGACTGCGGCACCGAGCGCGGGCTCAAGCTGCGGATCGCCGAGCGGGGCACGGACGGCGAGCTGCGCAAGACGGACGACGTCGAGACCAGCGTGTACGCGCGGATGCTCGCCGAGGACGTCGTGGTGGACGGCAAGGTCATCGCGCCGGCCAACGTCGACCTGGGCGATGTGCTGATCGACCAGCTCGTGCGGCACGGGGTCGAGGAGGTCAAGACCCGCTCGATCCTCACCTGCGAGTCCTCGGTCGGTACGTGCGCCTTCTGCTACGGGCGCTCGCTGGCCACCGGCAAGCTGGTGGACATCGGCGAGGCGGTCGGCATCATCGCCGCCCAGTCGATCGGTGAGCCCGGCACCCAGCTGACGATGCGTACCTTCCACACCGGTGGTGTGGCCGGTGACGACATCACGCAGGGTCTGCCGCGTGTGGTCGAGCTGTTCGAGGCCCGTGTCCCGAAGGGTGTCGCCCCGATCTCCGAGGCGGCCGGCCGGGTGCGGATCGAGGAGACCGAGAAGACCAAGAAGCTCGTCGTCACCCCCGACGACGGCTCCGAGGAGCTGGCCTACCCGATCTCCAAGCGCGTCAAGCTGCAGGTGGGCGAGGGCGACCACGTCGAGGTCGGCCAGAAGCTCACCTACGGTGCGACCAACCCGCACGACGTGCTGCGGATCCTGGGCCAGCGCCAGGTGCAGATCCACCTGGTCGCCGAGGTGCAGAAGGTCTACAACTCGCAGGGTGTGTCGATCCACGACAAGCACATCGAGATCATCATCCGGCAGATGCTGCGCCGCGTGACGATCATCGAGTCCGGCGACGCCGAGCTGCTGCCCGGCGAGCTGGTCGAGCGGGGCCGGTTCGAGACCGAGAACCGGCGGGTCGTCTCCGAGGGCGGTCACCCGGCCTCGGGTCGTCCGCAGCTGATGGGTATCACCAAGGCGTCGCTGGCCACCGAGTCGTGGCTGTCGGCGGCGTCCTTCCAGGAGACCACCCGGGTGCTGACCGACGCGGCGATCCACGCCAAGTCGGACTCGCTGCTGGGCCTGAAGGAGAACGTCATCATCGGCAAGCTCATCCCGGCCGGTACGGGCCTGTCCCGCTACCGCAACATCCGGGTGGAGCCGACCGAGGAGGCCAAGGCCGCGATGTACTCGGCCGTCGGCTACGACGACATCGACTACAGCCCGTTCGGCACCGGCTCCGGCCAGGCCGTCCCGCTGGAGGACTACGACTACGGCCCGTACAACGGCTGATACGTACGTCCCAAGCTCGTCACAGAGCGGTCGCTCCTTCGTGGAGCGGCCGCTCTGCGGCATCATGGAGACATGCTGGCCGGGGATGCGGATCGGGAGAGTGCGGTGAACGTCCTCAAGGACGCGTTCACCGAGGGGCGGCTCACGCAGCCGGAGTACGAGGACCGGGTCGGGCGGGCGTACCAGTCGCGTACGTACGCCGAGCTGGACATGGTCACGGCGGACATTCCACGGCGTGCGGTGCCGCCGGCCTTCCTGCCGAACGCGCCGTACTTCCCGCCGGCGCCGCCGTACCTGCCGCTGGCGGCGCCGCTGCCGCCGACGAACGGCCATGCGATCGCGTCGCTGGTGTGCGGGATATGCGGTGCGCTGACCGGCGGCCTGTCGTCGATCCCGGCGGTGGTGCTCGGCCATATGGCCAAGAGCAGGATCCGGCAGACCGGTCAGCAGGGCGACGGGCTGGCGACGGCCGGGCTGGTGCTGGGCTATCTGGCCATCGCGGGGTACGCGGCGATGTTCGTGCTGATCATCATGTTCGCCTCCGCGGGGACGTGATCCGGCCAGGCCGCTGAGCTGCGAGGATCCGGTCCGTAAGCAGGTGTTTTGACCGCAGCCGATGCGGTAGGTAGGCTCTGACCTTGTGCCTGGGGTGTGCCCGGGTTCTCGCGCGTGCCATGCGACCGCGTGAGGGCACCGAGGCCGCGACACCCGGAGATACGCACTTCCCCTCTGCTGTCGGGGATGTGCGGGGTCCGCGACACACCCGACCGCGTGGGTCGGTCCCCAGGTTAGTTTTATCGAGATCGGCACACAGAAACCGGAGAAACGGTGCCTACGATCCAGCAGCTGGTCCGAAAGGGCCGGCAGGACAAGGTCGAGAAGAACAAGACGCCCGCGCTCAAGGGTTCGCCCCAGCGTCGTGGCGTTTGCACGCGTGTGTACACGACCACCCCGAAGAAGCCGAACTCGGCCCTGCGCAAGGTCGCCCGCGTGCGTCTTACCAGTGGTATCGAGGTCACCGCTTACATCCCGGGCGAGGGCCACAACCTGCAGGAGCACTCCATCGTGCTCGTGCGTGGCGGTCGTGTGAAGGACCTCCCGGGTGTTCGCTACAAGATCATCCGTGGTTCCCTCGACACGCAGGGCGTCAAGAACCGTAAGCAGGCGCGCAGCCGCTACGGCGCCAAGAAGGAGAAGTAAGAATGCCTCGTAAGGGCCCCGCCCCGAAGCGCCCGGTCATCATCGACCCGGTTTACGGCTCCCCGCTGGTGACGTCTCTCGTCAACAAGATCCTCCTGCACGGAAAGCGCTCCACTGCCGAGCGCATCGTGTACGGCGCTCTCGAAGGCGTGCGCGAGAAGGCCGGCGCCGACCCGGTCATCACGCTCAAGCGCGCTCTTGAGAACATCAAGCCGACCCTTGAGGTCAAGTCCCGCCGCGTCGGCGGCGCGACCTACCAGGTGCCGGTCGAGGTCCGTCCGGGCCGCCAGAACACGCTGGCGCTGCGCTGGATGGTCGGGTACTCCCGCGCCCGTCGCGAGAAGACCATGACCGAGCGGCTGATGAACGAGATCCTCGACGCCAGCAATGGCCTCGGTGCTTCGGTGAAGCGCCGCGAGGACACGCACAAGATGGCCGAGTCCAACAAGGCCTTCGCGCACTACCGCTGGTAGTCACCACCCCCATCGAAACCGAGAGAAGACTGAGCCACATGGCCACCACTTCGCTTGACCTGGCCAGGGTCCGCAACATCGGGATCATGGCCCACATCGACGCGGGCAAGACGACGACCACCGAGCGGATCCTGTTCTACACCGGTGTCTCCTACAAGATCGGTGAAGTCCACGACGGCGCAGCCACGATGGACTGGATGGAGCAGGAGCAGGAGCGCGGTATCACCATCACGTCCGCCGCGACGACCTGTCACTGGCCGCTCGATGATGTCGACCACACCATCAACATCATCGACACCCCGGGCCACGTGGACTTCACCGTCGAGGTGGAGCGTTCGCTCCGCGTCCTCGACGGCGCTGTCACCGTGTTCGACGGTGTCGCCGGTGTGGAGCCGCAGTCCGAGACGGTCTGGCGGCAGGCCGACCGGTACGGCGTGCCCCGTATCTGCTTCGTCAACAAGCTGGACCGCACCGGCGCGGAGTTCCACCGCTGCGTCGACATGATCGTGGACCGCCTCGGTGCGGTTCCGCTGGTCATGCAGCTCCCGATCGGGGCCGAGGCCGACTTCAAGGGTGTCGTCGACCTCGTCCAGATGAAGGCGCTGGTCTGGTCCCTCGAAGCGACCAAGGGCGAGATGTACGACGTTGTCGACATCCCGGCCACGCACACCGAGGCGGCCGACGAGTGGCGCGGCAAGCTGCTCGAAGCTGTCGCGGAGAACGACGACGAGATGATGGAGCTGTACCTGGAGGGCCAGGAGCCCAGCCAGGAGCAGCTGATCGCGGCCATCCGCCGGATCACCCTGGCGTCCAAGGGCAGCAAGGACTCCGTCACCGTCACCCCCGTGTTCTGCGGCACCGCGTTCAAGAACAAGGGCGTCCAGCCCCTGCTCGACGCGGTCGTGCGCTACCTCCCGTCGCCGCTGGACGTCGAGGCCATCGAGGGCCACGCCGTCGGCAACGCCGAGGAGATCATCAAGCGCCGCCCGTCGGACGACGAGCCGTTCTCCGGCCTGGCGTTCAAGATCATGAGCGACCCGCACCTGGGCAAGCTCACCTTCGTCCGGGTCTACTCGGGCCGCCTCGAAGCCGGTTCAGCGGTGCTGAACTCGGTGAAGGGCAAGAAGGAGCGCATCGGCAAGATCTACCGCATGCACGCGAACAAGCGTGAGGAGATCGACTCGGTGGGCGCCGGCGACATCATCGCCGTCATGGGCCTGAAGCAGACCACCACCGGTGAGACGCTGTGCGACGACAAGTCCCCGGTGATCCTGGAGTCCATGGACTTCCCGGCACCGGTGATCCAGGTCGCCATCGAGCCCAAGTCCAAGGGCGACCAGGAGAAGCTGGGTGTCGCCATCCAGCGTCTCTCGGAGGAGGACCCCTCCTTCCAGGTCCACTCGGACGAGGAGACCGGCCAGACCATCATCGGCGGTATGGGCGAGCTGCACCTCGAGGTGCTGGTCGACCGGATGCGCCGGGAGTTCCGGGTCGAGGCCAACGTCGGCAAGCCGCAGGTCGCGTACCGCGAGACCATCCGCAAGACGGTCGAGCGCATCGACTACACCCACAAGAAGCAGACCGGTGGTACCGGTCAGTTCGCCAAGGTGCAGATCATGATGGAGCCGCTGGAAGGCGGCGACGCGACCTACGAGTTCGTCAACAAGGTCACCGGTGGCCGTATCCCCCGCGAGTACATCCCGTCGGTGGACGCGGGCGCACAGGAAGCCATGAAGTTCGGCATCCTGGCCGGCTACGAGATGGTGGGTGTCCGCATCACCCTTCTCGACGGCGGCTACCACGAGGTCGACTCCTCCGAACTGGCATTCAAGATCGCCGGTTCGCAGGCGTTCAAGGAGGGTGCCCGCAAGGCGAGCCCCGTACTCCTCGAACCGATGATGGCCGTCGAGGTCACCACGCCCGAGGACTACATGGGCGACGTCATCGGCGACCTCAACTCCCGCCGTGGCCAGATCCAGGCCATGGAGGAGCGCAGCGGCGCTCGTGTCGTCAAGGGCCTCGTTCCGCTGTCGGAGATGTTCGGCTACGTCGGTGACCTGCGGTCCAAGACCTCGGGCCGGGCCAGCTACTCCATGCAGTTCGACTCCTACGCCGAGGTTCCGCGGAACGTCGCTGAGGAGATCATCGCGAAGGCCAAGGGCGAATAACCCGCCCTAGGATTGAAACCAGCAAAGATCACCTGGCGCCGATGAAGCAAGGCGTACAGATCCACCCCCAGGAGGAACCCAGTGGCGAAGGCGAAGTTCGAGCGGACTAAGCCGCACGTCAACATCGGCACCATCGGTCACATCGACCACGGTAAGACGACCCTTACCGCGGCGATCACCAAGGTGCTGCATGACGCGTACCCGGACCTGAACGAGGCCTCGGCCTTCGACCAGATCGACAAGGCTCCTGAGGAGCGCCAGCGCGGTATCACCATCTCCATCGCGCACGTCGAGTACCAGACCGAGTCGCGTCACTACGCCCACGTCGACTGCCCCGGTCACGCGGACTACATCAAGAACATGATCACCGGTGCCGCCCAGATGGACGGCGCGATCCTGGTGGTCGCCGCGACCGACGGCCCGATGCCGCAGACCAAGGAGCACGTGCTCCTGGCCCGCCAGGTCGGTGTCCCGTACATCGTCGTCGCCCTGAACAAGGCCGACATGGTGGACGACGAGGAGATCCTGGAGCTCGTCGAGCTCGAGGTCCGCGAGCTGCTCTCCGAGTACGAGTTCCCGGGTGACGACCTTCCGGTCGTGCGGGTCTCGGCGCTCAAGGCGCTCGAGGGCGACAAGGAGTGGGGCGAGAAGCTGCTCGGCCTCATGCAGGCCGTCGACGAGGCGATCCCGACCCCCGCGCGTGACGTCGAGAAGCCGTTCCTGATGCCGATCGAGGACGTCTTCACGATCACCGGTCGTGGCACCGTCGTCACCGGTCGTATCGAGCGCGGTATCCTCAAGGTCAACGAGACCGTCGACATCATCGGCATCAAGACCGAGAAGACCACCACCACGGTCACCGGTATCGAGATGTTCCGCAAGCTGCTCGACGAGGGCCAGGCCGGTGAGAACGTCGGTCTGCTGCTTCGTGGCATCAAGCGCGAGGATGTCGAGCGCGGCCAGGTCATCATCAAGCCGGGTTCGGTCACGCCGCACACCGACTTCGAGGCCCAGGCCTACATCCTGTCGAAGGACGAGGGTGGTCGTCACACCCCCTTCTTCAACAACTACCGTCCGCAGTTCTACTTCCGGACCACCGACGTGACCGGCGTCGTGACCCTCCCCGAGGGCACCGAAATGGTCATGCCGGGCGACAACACCGCCATGACGGTCGCGCTGATCCAGCCGATCGCCATGGAGGAGGGCCTGAAGTTCGCCATCCGCGAGGGTGGCCGGACGGTCGGCGCCGGCCAGGTCACGAAGATCAACAAGTGACGCTGCGCTGAGCTTGACGCGGAAGGTCCCGCACTGCCCCCGGGCGGTGCGGGACCTTCCGTGTTTTCCCGCCTTCCGTCTTTCCGCCTCCGCCGGGAGGGCCACCCGCACCCGCGGGGTCACCGCTGAGGTGGTGCGGGCGGCCGTCTCGCGGGGCAGGTCAGCTCAGGCGGGTCGGGATCGGCGGCTGGCTGCCGAGTGCGGCGACTCCTTCCGGGGTGAGCGGGACGGAGTAGAGCTCGACGTCGCTGAGGGCGGCGTTGGCGTATTCGCCGTAGGCGCCCAGGTAGAGGCGGCGGCCGATCTGCAGGGCACCGCCGGCGTTCCAGTCCGTGCCGGTGTAGGCGGCGGTGGCGGCCAGGTGGCCGTTGACGTAGAGGATGAGCGTGCCGGTGGTGCCGTCGTAGACGCCGGTGAGGCGGGTCCACACGGTGGTCTGGGCGGCGTTGGGGCCGCTGCTCGGGCCGTAGGCGGCGGAGATGGCGCCGGTTGTTCCGTCGTCATTGGCGTGGTTGAAGGCCCAGGCGTGCGCGCTTGAGGAGTAGTAGAGCTGGAAGCCGTTGGCCTGGCCGGCCGTGTCGGACTGGGAGATGAAGGTCGAATTGGCAGCGAGGCTGTTGAGCTTCACCCAGGCGGAGACGGTGAAGCTCGCCGTCTTCCGGGTGGACACCATGGGTCCGCCGGTGGCGGCGTATCCGGTGGTGCCGTTGAGGCCGAGCACGGTGCCCCGGACGGTGTCCGTGGCGAAGGCGGCGGGCGCGTGGAGGGTCAGGCTGCCGGCGCTGTTGAACTCGTCGTCGGCGTTGGTGAGTTGCCACCGGTCTGCCGGGTTGTTGAGGTTGCCGAGGGCGGTGGGTGCGCTGAACTGGGCGATGCCGCTCACCGCTGCCTTGCCCGGGTATTCGCGA
Source organism: Streptomyces sp. NBC_01477 (assembly GCF_036227245.1). Classification (GTDB taxonomy): domain Bacteria; phylum Actinomycetota; class Actinomycetes; order Streptomycetales; family Streptomycetaceae; genus Actinacidiphila. Next base: position 3,559,448 of record NZ_CP109445.1, on the reverse strand, counting down.
TACTGCCCGGTGGGCGAGACCGCGTACAGGTCCGGATTGCCGTCAGAGCTGCCCGCGGGGCTGTTGACGTCGCCGGGCGAAGCCACGGTCCGCAGGTCGCCCCGGCCGAGGCCGAGCGGCAGCAGGGCGGTCGCGGTCGGGAGTGTCCCGTTCGCGGTACCGGACCAGTTCTGGTCGGCGGAGCTCCCGCAGGTCCAGATGATCAGTTGGACGCCGGAGGCGGTGCTGCCCCCCGGGTCGGCGAGGCAGAGTCCGGAGGCGGCGTTGACGAGTGAACCGTGGTCTCCGGGCTGCCATTTCTGGGCGGAGCTCCGGTCGCAGGTGTCCAGGGTGACCGAGGCGGCGCTTGCGGTGCCTCCCTCTGTCAGGCATCCGCCGAGGGCGTGCACGGTGCCGTCGCTGCCGAGGGACCACTGCTGGGACGTACCGCTGTTGCACGCGTTCGTCTGGACGGGGGTCCCCGGGGCGGTCGAGGAGCCTCGCACGTCGGCACAGAGCGGCGTACCGCCGGTCGGGACGAGCGAGGTGAGGGCGCGGGGCGCGGGTGCTGCCAGAAGCGCGACGGGCAGGCCGTCGGTGCCGAAGGCCAGCGGGTAGGTGTGGACGGCACCGGTGCTGTCGCGGGCCCAGAGAGTCGGCTCGCTGCCGACGGTACCGGGGGCGATCAGCTCCGTGCCGGACCAGTCGCCGCTGCCCAGCAGGACCGGCTGCCCGAGGTGACTGCTGCCGGTTGACGTCCCGGGGTAGAACCAGAGCCTGCCGTCCTTCTCGACGGTGATGAGGTCGGGACTCAGGTCGCGCATGGACCCGGGCGCGAGGATCTGCGTCACGGACGACCAGGTGGGGTCGTAGCCGGAGGAGCAGTCCGGAGCCGGGGTGCAGCCGGGCTTCTGCGTGAGCTGGACGACTCCGAGTGCCTGATCGGTGAAGCGGCCCGCCACGCCGTCCGTACGGGTCGTCGCGTCGTTTCGGTAGATGTACATCGCGTGTGCTTGCGTGTTGTACGCGAAGAGGTCGTCCACACCGGACTGGGTGGTGCTGCCGCGGTGGGCGACCAGGTAGTTGTTCCAGCTCATGCCGTCCGGGCTCTGGGCTTTGGCCGACGCAAGCGCTGGAGCTGCGGAGACGTCGGAGTTTCCGGCCGTCAGGTAGAGGTTGCCGTCCTTCGCGGGCGAGATCAGGTCGGGGACCCCGTCGTCGTCGAGGTCGCCGGGGTGAACCGGCGTGGCGGGATTCCAGGGCGCGTAGAAGCTGTACGTGGTCGGGCTGCCGTTCGCCGCGCCGTCCACGGCCTGGACGTAGAGGGTGTGGGCACCCCACTGCTGTGCGGAGAGGCTGATCGGCACGTTCGCCGACGCCGTACCGTCGCCGCCCACCGTCGCCGTCACGGAGTGTGCTCCGATCGGGGGCACCGGAGTGTCCAGCGAATACTCGAAGGCGCGGACTCCGCTGCTGAGGCAGGCCAGCAGGGTGCAGCCGCTCGGAGTCGGGTCGGTGCTGGTCACATGGACGCTGACGCCTGTGTCCCCCGCGTGTCCGGTCGGCGCGCTGCCGCTGCCGAGCGGCGGGAAGACGGCGGAGTCGGTGAAGACCGCAGGCGTGGGCGGGGTCAGATCGACGTCGAAGTGGCAGTTGCTGGTCCAGCTGCCGTACAGGGTGCCGTCGTAGGCCCGGATACCCCACCCGTACTGGTGGCCGTCCTTGACCGCGACGCCGATCGGGACGTGCACGGTGGTGCCGGAGGCGACCGACGCGGTGTCGGGCGGATTGGTGGTGACGGGGCCGCCGGATCCGCTGTCGGTCTGGTTGTCCCACACCTGGGAGTCACCGCGGACGTTGGCTCCGGACATCGGGGTGGTGAGCTTGGCGTTGAGCGTGATGTTGCTGGTGCCGTTCGGCAGGGTGGAGGTCTTTCCGATCCAGCCGGGGTTGCCCGAATTACACGCGGCTCCGGCGGGGTTGCTGCTGTTCGGGGTCGTCGACAGGGCGCTGGGGGCGTCCGGCGGGATGTCGAACGATGCGGTGATGTAGGGGTTGACGGCGAACCGCATGAAACCGAGGTTCGAGGCGGTCTTGCTCTCGTCCCCCCACAGACCGAACGTCCAGGAGTCCTTGACGCCGGCGACCGCGTCGATCTGGCTCTTGACGTCGAAGCTCACCGCGCGGTCGCCGCAGCTCGCCGCCGCGGACTTGACCTCGGCAGTGGCGACGGTGGCCGCGCCGCTGGGCTGATGGTTCCAGTCCGTCGCAGAACTGATGGAGTTCACCGACTTCAGGGTGACCGGCCACGTGTTGGAGCAGCCGTGGTCGGAGCCGTAGGTCTCGGTGAGGTGGAGTGTCACCGTGCTGAACTGCATCCTGGCATCGAGGTTGCTGGTGTTGATCTCGTAGTAGGAGCGTTCCAGGCCGAAGCAGTTCGACGCGAACTGCTGGTAGCCGACACCTTCACCGTTGTCCTGGGAACTGTCGTAGTTCGATGCCCCGGGGCATCCCTCCTGGATGACGGTGTAGTGGCCCGTGGCGTCCGTGACGGGGTTGGTGAAGGGGTCGATGTAGACCGGGTAGGTGGTGGCGGGGCCGCGCAGCACGTCGGTGTCGGGGACCAGCGTGACCGAGTCCGGCGAGACCGAGACGTCGACCTGGCCCACCTGCGCCCCAGGACCGGGGCCGCTCGCGGATGACGAGCCCGGTGCTTCGGCCGGCGCGACCGCGGCGGTCCTGGCCTGTGCGGCCGCGCCCTCGCTGGAGTCCCACATCAGCGGTGACGGCGCGACATACGCCGGGTCGCCGTCGCCGGCCTGCGCGGTGATGTTCCCCGCCTCGTCCGCCGCCAGCGTGAGTCCCGTGGTGGCCGTGCCGAGCCGCAGGTCGAGCAGGCGCGGGTCCGCGGCGGCGTCCGCGTCCTTGACGACGAGCACTTCGCTGAAGCCGCCCTGGTCGGTGACGGCGGTCTGCAGGTCGACCCCCGGAAGGACTTCTGGGTAGAGGGCTGTCGCCCCGCTGACCTGCGGGGCCGGCAGCGCGTACGGGAAGGTGTACGAGAGGACGTGCCCGCTCTGGTCGGTGAGGGTCGCCAGTGGTCCGGTGCCGCCGCCGGACAGGGCGACGCCGGCCGGGGTGGCCGCGGGCGAGTACGTACCGTCCTGGTTTGCGAGGAGAGTCGGGTCGACGGCCGTCCAGGAGCCGTTCTTCCTGACCCGGACCGGGCTGGTGTACGAGGTCAGGCTGAAGGTGCCGTCGGGCTGGGCGACGGTTTCGGTCGCCGTGGTGGTCAGCGCGTCCACCACGACGGGCTGACCGGTCTGCTCGGCCTGCTGCTGTGCGGTCTGCTCCGGGCCGTCAGGAGCCACCGGCCCGGTGACTCCGTCGGACGCCGGGACACCGTCGTCCGCCCGTGCGGGACCGGCTACGGACAGTGCGAGTACGCCTGTTGCGACAACGGTCGCGGCATGCCTGAGCAACCTGCGTCGCTTGCGGCGCAGGGATGTGTTTCCCCCCACGGAGCTCCCCTTTCCAGGGTGTCTTTTTGGTAAGGCGCGCGGTGCGCCTGTGCGTTTCTGCGGATCTCCCGTGTGTCGAAGGCCGGCTGTCAGCCCCCCCAGCAGTGTTTGAAGTGACCGACCTGCGGAAACCCAGCGGGAGGCTATTGCGGTTCGTACGTGTGTCGCAATACTGTTCCGCATTGTTAACGGAGGTGCACGGAGCGCTTCCGCAGTGCGGTCCTCACGGACCGAGGGGTGGGCTGGGGGGTCTGCGAAGTGCGCTTGAAGCTGCGCTTGTTCACCGATGTCCGGACGCGTGCACGATTGCGCGGGGCCACGGTCACGACCGCGCTGGTCGCCGCGATGGTGGTGATCGTCCCGCAGGCCGCGGCCGTTCCCGGCGGCTACCACTACAAGGGAAAGCTGTGGGCCGCCGATCCGGTCCAGCAACAGCCCGTGGTGCAGGGTCACCCGGTGGGCGACGCGAAGGCCGTCAAGCCCAAAACGCCGCACGGCGCACGGGCGCTGGCCACCCACAAGGCCAAGGCCCCGTCCTGGCCGGCCGCGGCCAGCAGCAGCGTCACCCTGCCGGAGACGGCCGCGACGCCGGTCAGGGCAGGTGCCTCACCGGTGTCCCTGGCCGCCGCTCCTGCCGCCAGGGCGGGCACGGCGACGTCCGCGAGCGCTCCGCGGTCCGTCCGGGTCGACGTCGCCGATCACACCCAGAGCCAGGCCGCGGGGGTGGACGGCGTACTCGTCGGTCTGACCCGCGACGACGGGAAGAAGGCCGCGGGCAAGGTCACCGTCACGGTCGACTACAGCTCCATCGCCCAGGCCTACGGCGGTGGCTGGTCATCGCGGCTGCACCTGGTCGCCATGCCCGGCTGCGCCCTCACCACCCCTCAACTGGCCGCCTGCCAGATCCGCAAGCCGCTGGCGACCACCAATGACGCTGCCACCCGGACACTCTCGGCCGCCGTCGACCTGGCCGTGTCCACGGCGGCGAACGCAGGCGCGGCAGTCGCCGCCGTCTCCGACACCGGCGGTTCGCAGGGCGACTACACGGCAACGACGTTGTCCGCCTCGGGCTCGTGGTCGCAGTCCGCCAGCGGCGCCTTCACGTACAACTACCCCATCGCCATGCCCTCTTCGCTCGGCGGAAGCGCGCCCTCGGTCGGGCTGTCGTACAACTCGCAGTCCGTTGACGGCGAGACGTCCGCACGGAACGCCCAGTCGTCCTCGATCGGCGACGGCTGGTCGTACGAACCCGGGTTCATCGAGCGCTCTTACAGGACGTGTGACAACGACGGCATCGACCACTCGTACGACGAGTGCTGGGCCGACTACAACGGCACGTTGTCGCTCGGCTCCCACACGGGTGAACTGGTCAGGGACAGCTCGGGGATCTTCCATCTCGAGACGGACGACGGCACCAGGATCGAGCGGCTGACCGGCGCGGACAACGGTCTGTGGCAGGGCGAGTACTACAAGGTCACCACGACCGACGGCACGGCCTACTACTTCGGTGTCGACCACACCCCCGGCATCACGTCGGACGCCTCCACCAACAGCGCGTGGGGCGTACCCGTCTATCACCCGAAGTCGTCCGACCCCTGCTACACCGCCGCCAAGGGCGACAAGTCCCAGTGCGATCAACCGGTCGGCTACCGCTTCAACCTCGACTTCGTCGTCGACCCGCACGGCAATGTCCAGCGGTACGACTACAAGACCGAGACCAACTTCTACAACATGGGCCTCGGCCAGGTGGCAGCCTCCGGTGACGGCGGCTCGATGACCTCCTACGTCCGGGGCGGATACCTCACCCGCATCTCCTACGGCTTCCAGCTCGCCGACGCCCGCGCAGGACACGACCCCGCGGCCCGCGTGCTCTTCACCCCCGCCCAGCGGTGCACCACCTCCGACACCGTCTGCCAGGCCGACAACCTGTCCGACGCCACGGCGACGAACTGGCCGGACGTCCCCTACGACATCCACTGCGAAGAGCACGACAAGACGTCCGGGGACGGAGACGACGTCTGCCACGTCGGCTCGCCGACGTTCTGGTCCACCTACCGGCTCAAGTCGATCACCACGCAGGTGAACACCTCCGGCGGTTTCCAGAGCGTCGATCAGTACGACCTCAAGCAGGTCTTCTCCGACGCGGGCGGTGTGATCGACCCGGTCACGGGAAAGACCGAGCACCCCGAGGACGCCGGTCAGCTCCAGTCGATCATGTGGCTCCAGTCCATCCAGCACACCGGTCTCGACACCACCGCGGGCGGCACGTCAGCGGTCGTCCTGGACCCGATCACCTTCACCGGTATCGAGGCGGACAACCGCGTGGACGGCCTCACCCCGGCCGCCCCGCCGCTGTTCCACCCGCGGATCTCCAGCATCCACACCGAGACCGGCGAGTCGATCGCCGCCACTTACGCCGACCCCCAGTGCTCCCGCGTCAACCACACCATGCCGTCCTCTGCGGACAGCAATACCAAGGCCTGTTTCCCGGTCTACTGGAACCCGCCAGGGTCGGTCGAACCCGTCTCCGACTGGTTCACCAAGTCACTCGTCAAGGAGATCTCGGACAGCGACCTGACCGCCGCCGGCTCCCCTGCCAAGGTCGTCAACTACCAGTACGGGGAGGCCGCCTGGCATCGCGACGACTCCGACCTCACCGACGACCGGTACCGTACCTGGAATCAGTTCCGCGGCTTCCGCACCATCAGCGTCCTGGCGGGCGCGTCCCCGGACCCGGTGACCAAGACCGTCACCACGTATCTGCAGGGCATGGACGGCGACTACAAGGCCGACGGCACCCGGCGCTCGGCAGCCCTCGGCGGTATCACGGACAGCGAGTGGCTGGTCGGGACCCCGCAGGAGACCGACACGTACAACACCACCGCGCCCGGCTCGCCCGTTGTCGCCAAGAGCTTCACCGATTCCCTGACGACGGTGGAGACCGCACACCGCGCGCGCACCGCCTGGACATCGAAGGACCCGGCGCCCGCAGACCTGTCCACCCTGCCCGACCTCAGCGCCCGGCGGCTGGACACCACTTCTGATCGCTCGGTTTCGCTGCTCGCCAACGGCACCTGGCGGACGGCGAAGAGGTCGACCCACTTTGATGCCTTCGGTCGCGTCACCCAGGCCGACGAGCAGGCCGACGTCGCCGACCCGAAGCAGGAGAGCTGCACCACCACCAGCTACGCGCCCGCCCCGGCATCGAACCCGATGATGCTCAACTACCCCAGCGAGACCATCAGTGTCGCGGGGTCGTGCGGGACCGCTCCGAGCGCTACCGCGACCCTGGCGGACAAGCGGATCTTCTACGACGGCGACGGCAGTATCACCAACCCCGGCACCTTCGGAAAGCTCGGGCAGAGCTGGCCCTCGGACGGATCCTCGCCGCAGGTCCACTCGCTCGGCTACACGACCGGCATCCAGAGCATCACGTCCTACGACGGCACCGGCAATCCGACCTTCGTCCTGCTCGGCGCCCTGTCGTACGACAAGTACGGCCGGGTGACCCATTCCCTCGACGGCGCCGGCACGCCCACCACCACCGGGTACCAGCCGACCACCAGCACCCTGCCGACCACGGTCACCGTCACCAACTCTCTCGGCTGGACCTCGTCCACCATTGTCGACCCGGCGCGGGGAGCCGTCACCGAGACCACCGACGCCAACGGCCGGGTCACCGACTCGGCGTACGACGCGCTCGGCCGCCGCACGGCGGCGTGGCTCCCCGGACGGAGCAGGATCGAACACCCCGACAGCCCCGACAGGAAGTTCAGCTACTCCGTTCACGGCGCGGGCGACAACCCGGCCCCCTCGTCCGTCACCACCCAGACGCTGCGCGAGAACGAGACCTACGACACGGCCGTCTCGATCTACGACGGAATGATGCAGCTGCGGCAGACGCAGACCGAGGCGTTCACCGGCTCGGCCTCGCGACTGATCTCGTCCGACTTCTACGACAGCCACGGCTGGCAGACCGCGAGCTATGCCGCCTACTCCGATCCGGACCGCGCTCCCGGCAGCACCTTGTGGGCGGAGCTGGAGACCACCGTTCCCTCGGAGTCGCGGACCGTCTACGACGGCCTCGGCCGCCCGGTGCAGAGCCAGTTGTGGGCCAAGGGCTCGGAACTGTGGCAGTCGACGACCGCGTACCCGGGGGCGGACGAGGTCGACGCCGCTCCGCCGGCCGGGGGCCAGTCCACTGCCACGATCACCAACGGGCTCGGGCAGACCATCGCGACGACGGTCAAGGACACCACGCCGGACCGTAAACTCGCGGCCGGCACGGTCATCGCCTCCGGCAGCTCGTACGCCTCCAACAGCGTCCGGCTGACCATGCAGGCCGACGGCAACCTCGTCCTCGGCGGAATCGCCACGGGTACTCAGCTGTGGGCCTCGGGCACCGCAGGCAACCCCGGTGCGACCGCGACGATCCGCACTGACGGCAGCCTCGTGGTGACCGGCACCACCGGCACGGTGCTGTGGAACTCCAACTCCGCCACCACCGGTTCGACCGGTGCCTACCTGCAGATCCGCGACGACGCGAGCCTCCAGGTCTTCAGCGCGACGGGCGTGAGCAAGTGGAACTCGGGGACGGCGGGGAAGGCCGCCGCGGCCGACGCCACGACGAAGTACACGTACACGCCGGCCGGCCAGACCGCCTCGGTCTCCGACGCCGTCGGCAACACCTGGACCTACCACTACGACATCCAGCACGAGTTGCTCTCTCAGCACGACCCGGACGCGGGCGACAGTTCGTACGTCTACGACGCCTACGGCCACCTCGTCCAGACCACCGACCCGCGCGGTCAGGCTCTGTCGTACACCTACGACGTCCTCAACCGCCGGACCGCCGAGTACGCCGAGCCGCACACGGCCACCCACGACCCGGACACCGAGCTCGCCTCCTGGTCCTTCGACACCCTGGCCGACGGCACCGGCGTCAAGGGCCTGCCCGTGTCGGAGACCCGTTACGTGGGCGGCGTCGACGGCAGCGCGTACGTCTCCCGGATCGACGGTTACAACACCGCCTACCAGCCGACCAGCACGAGCACGGTGATCCCGGACGCGGAGGGGGCGCTCGCGAAGACGTACACCTCGTCCGCCACGTACTCGCCGAACGTGGGCTTGCTGGACATGACGACCTACGGCGCCGACGGCGGCCTGCCCGCGGAGACCATCGGGTACGACCACAGCCTTGAAGGCCTGGTCATCGGCAGCGGGTCGGACCTCACCCCGTACCTCGACGTCGCCATCGACAGCCCGCTCGGCCAGATCCTGCAGTCGACGTACGGCCTGTACGGCAAGCAACTGCGCACCAACCAGACCTACGACGCGGCCACCCAACGGCCGGTCACCAACACGGTGAGCCTCCAGACGGCCACCACGACGCCGATCGACTCCTCCACCTACGGCTACGACCAGTCCGGCAATCTGAACGCGGTCACCGACGTCCAGTCCAACGGCACCGCGACCACCGGCACCGACACCCAGTGCTACTCCTACGACGGCCAGGGCCGGCTCACCGAGGCGTGGAGCGACAAGGCGGGCATCACCACGCCCGCAGTCGCCGGCACCGGGCAGCTCGCCCGCTGCAACACGGTCGTGCCCAGCACCACGACGGTCGGCGGCCCCGCGCCCTACTGGCAGTCGTACACCTACGACCTGCTCGGCGACCGTACGCAGCAGACACAGCACGATCCCACCGGGAACGCGCTGAAGAACACGACGCAGAGCGTGTCGCTGCCGAGCACCACCGCGCCGGCCGCGCTGCCGAACCAGGCGACCAAGGTCACCACCAGCAACCCGACCACCGGTACGGCGACCTCCACCCTGGGCTACCAGGACACCTCACGAGTCCCGGCGACCAACGCGGGCAACCTGATGACCCGCTCCACCACCACCGAGGGCTCGTTCGTCTCCGGCATCAAGACCACAGCGGGCGGGGCGCTGTGCCTGGGTGACTCCGGGAACCACACCGACGACGGCACCCCGCAGATCCTGTGGGGCTGCGGAGGCGGCGGCCAGACCTACACCCTCGGCACCGACGGCACGGTCAAGGTCCTCGGCAAGTGCGTGGACACCGCGGTGGCCTCACCGGTGAACGGCACCGGGGTCGTCATCAACACCTGCTCGGCTCTCAAGGCCACGCAGAAGTGGAAGACAACGGCCAAGGGCACGCTGGTCAACGTCGCCTCAGGGCTGTGCCTCGCGGACCCGGCGGCCAACCAGACGGCCGGTACCAAGCAGATCCTGTGGACGTGCGGGGCCAGCGGCCAGACATACACCACCCCGGCGGCCGGTACGAGCCTGGCCGCGGGCCAGACGCAGACCTTCACCTATGACGCGGAGGGCCGTACCGCCTCCGTGGTGACCGGCGACGGCACCGCCCCGAAGCAGACCAGCTACCTCTACGACGCCGACGGCGGTCTGCTGATCGAGCGGGACCCGGGCCGCACGGTGCTCTACCTCTTCGGCGGTACCGAGCAGATCACCCTCGACACCAGCACGCACGCGGTGTCGGGCCAGCGGTACTACGCCAACCCCGACGGCACCTCGATCGTCCGCTCCTCGTCCGGCAGCCTGGCCTACTTGCCGACCAACGCCCAGGGCACGGCGCAACTGTCCGTGGACGCCTCCACCTTGGCGGTCACCCGGCGAGCCTTCGACCCGTACGGAGCGCCACGGGGCACCGCCCCCACGACCTGGACCGACAACCACGGCTACCTCGGCAAACCCACCGACCCCGTCTCCGGCCTCGACCTCCTCGGCGCCCGCGACTACGACCCCACCCTCGGCCGCTTCCTCACCGTCGACCCGGTCTTCGAGGCCGGCGACCCGAGCCAGATGGGCGGCTACGCCTACGCCGCCGACGACCCGGTCAACGGTGCGGACCCCACAGGGCTGATGAACTGTTCCTGGTGCGGCGGTGGCGGTGAAGCAATCGGAGGGCCCCTGACCGGCGGCGGAGGCTCGGGCCGGTCAGGCGGCTCCGGTGGCTCGGGCGGGTCAGGCGGTTCGGGCAACGGAACCGCACACGCCACGCAGGTCGGCTTCGGTGTCAACTGGGGCAAGACCCTCGATTACGCGGGTGGCATGTTGGCCGCCGGCGTCGGGCTCGGGGCGATGTACGTATGTACCGACACGGTTGTCGGCGCCGCGGTTGCTCCCGAATGCTGGGAGGCGGGAGTAGGGGCGGTCGGCGCCGCATGCGACTACTACGGCGGCCATTGCGGGATAGGTCTGCCCGAGGGGCGCGGCGGGGGTGATGAACACGAGGGCAGCGGCCATGACGAATCGTCTCCCCATGAAGGTGTGCACGGCGAAGGTTCCGACGGCGCCGGCAACGGGATCTCTCATGAGACAGCCACGCATGATTTCGGGGCCGCGAGTCCCGATTTCGGTACCACCCCGGAGGCGGCCAGTCACGACTTCGCGGCTGCCGGACCTTCACCGGCGGAGCCCAAACCCGGCGGCCCCGGGGAAGCTGCCGCCCCCAGCAGTTCGAAGAGCGGCACGGCCAAGAAGGCCGTAGCGGACGACGCTCCTCCAAAGGAAACCGAAGAGGCTTCCCCACGTTGCAGTTTCAGCCCCGACACCCCCGTCCTCCTGGACGACGGCAAAACCAAGCCGATAGGCGACGTCACAGTCGGCGACAAGGTCGAATCAGGCGACCCCAAGACCGGTAAGCACGTCGGCACCCACACGGTCACCGCGACCTGGGTCAACTACGACACCGACCTGATCGACGTCACCGTCCAGGGTCCCGACGGCACACCCGCCACCCTTCACACCACCGCCAACCACCCCTTCTGGGACGACACCACCTACGCCTGGACCCCCGCCGGCGACCTCCACCCCGGCGACACCCTCAACACCTCCACCGACCTCCACGCCACAGTCCTCTCCCTCCACCTCACCCCCGGCGCCGCCAACCGCTACAACCTCACCGTCGAACAACTGCACACGTACTATGTACTTGCTGGTCAGACGCCGGTCCTGGTGCACAATACGTGCGGTGACGATCCTGCGGTCCTTTATCGATCTCCTGGGACGGGCAAGAAGGCCAGCGAGTCTAATGGCCTGAATGCGGCCAATCATGGCGGTGACCATCCGACGGCGTATCTTTCTAATTTGCCGGAGGGTGCGGCGCACTATGCGGGAAATGGCCACGATCTAGGAATGCACGTGTTTAGCATGAAGCCGGGATTCCGAGAGGCATTTGGTGACCTGGAATTCCCGCTGGAGAATTCTATGGGGTTGACTGAGGGGTTGACCGAATGGAGGATCCCGGCGGGACGGTTCGATGAGTTCAACTCCTACATCGATCATAATTTGACCGAATGGTGGGATGCGGCCGACGGTCACTTCTTCCCGCCGCCGGGATCGATACATTCTCCGTGATGCTGCTGGAGTGGGATGATCCTGAGGAGGGTTGTCCCACTCGCTGCAAGAAAAGTTGGAGCTTAAGGTGACTGAGTCTGGTGGTTCCGAGCGATTCGCTCGCTTCGTAGAGCGCTTGAGCTTGGCGCTTGGTGCTACTGCAGAGGTTCGTGAGGTTGTGCCGCGCGTCCCGGCCGACGGGCGAGTCTATTCGCTAATATTTGCGAATCGGCCGAAGTTGGGGTTTGTGACCGGGATTACCTATGGTCTCTCGTCGTTGGTCGATTCGCCGGCTTCGAGGCGAGAGCTTTGCATCTCTATGCACTCGGATGATCTGGAGTGGGCTATGGTTCCAGCGATCACCGTGGCCGCCTTGCGCGGCTTGTGTCCTTTTGAGCCCGGGATGGTGATTGGCTACAAGAAGCCATATGTTGACGGTTCTGGTTTGAGTAGTCTTCTACTGGGGGCGCCTGAGGCCAGGCTAACGATGGATCACCGAATTGATCTTGGATTCCCGCCGGGCCGAGACGTCGATGATTTTGTAGAACTCGTGGGGGCGTATCCGATCTATCCATCGGAGAGGAATTTCTTCCACGCCCACGGAGCTGAAATGGCATGGAACTCTGGATGGGACCCAACTGATCCGATTCGATCCGCCTTGGTATGACGGAAGCGGCCCCACCGGAAGTATCTCCGGCGGGGCCGCTTCGGCGTACTGCGAGGGTCTGACGGCAGTAGATGACGGCAACGTCAGCGGACGTGCGTTGCGCAGAGGGGTGGTTCGTTGCCGTCGTCGGGCTTGCCAGTGATCTCGGCGGTGTTGCGGAGGGCGTGGCCGAAGAGGTCGATGGCGTCGCGTTGGAGGCGCAGTCGGACGTGGACACAGTGGCGGTGACGCCGATGTGGGCGTGCCCCAACAGCTCCTTGATCACGACGAGTTCGACGCCCTGCTCCAGGAGGAGGGTCGCCGCCGAGTGGCGGAGGTCGTGGAACCGGATGCGGCGGAGCCTGGCCTGGCGGAGCAGGGTGTTGAAGTGTCGGGTGAGGGTGGCGCCTTCGATCGGGGAACCGTCGGGCCGGGTGAAGACGTAGCCGCTCGCCTTCCAGCCGGTTCCCGCCGCTTCGCGTTCCTGACGCTGCCGTTCGCGGTGCTGTTCGAGGGAGTGCAGGCACTCGGTGGGCAGTGCGATCCGCCGCTCCGAGCTCTGGGTCTTCGTCGGGAGGGCGGTCAGGCCGCTGGAGTTGGTGCGCTGGAGGGTGCGTCGGATGCTGGTGGTTCCGCCGACGAGGTCTAGGTCTTCCCAGCGCAGGCCGAGGAGTTCGCCCTTGCGGAGCCCGGTGTGGAGAGCGAGTTCGAACAGGGCGTGCAGCCGGTGTCCGCGTGCGGCGGCAAGGAACTGGCGGGCTTCTTCGGCGGTGAGGGGTTCGAAGCGGCGGGGTCGGGGTGTGCCGGTGCGGACGTTCCGGGCAACGTTGCGCGGTATCTCCTCCTCGCGTACCGCGTGCTCCAGGGCGGACTTGAGCACGGAGTGCACGTAGGCCAGGGTCAGCGGTGAGAGCCGCCTAGAGCAGCACTTCCCGGCGGCGCAGCAGTGGGGCTGATCGCGGGCAGTGTCGAGGCCGCGGGTGCAGCACTGGCAGGTGCTACGGAGCTGGTTGAGCCAGGTGCGGACGTCCTTGGCGGTGAGCTTGGCGAACTTCTTCTTGCCCAGTCCAGGGATGAGGTAGAGCCGTGTGACGGCGGCGTAGCGGGTGTGGGTGTTCTCGCGGAGCTGGTGAACGGCGACGTTCTGAAGCCAGTACGTCAGGTACGCAGCCAGGCCGCCCTGCGCGGACGGGGCGGGGAGGCCGCGGTTACTGGCGGCGATCTTCTCGGTGAGCTTCGCCAGAGCTTCCTTGCGGGTGGTCCCGTAGACGCGGACGCGCTTGCGGGTGTTGCCGGGGGCGAGGACGTATCCGGCGGCCTCCCAGCGGCTGTCCTTGCGCTGGTAAACAGTCCCGTCGCCGTTGGCGCGGACACGGCGGGAGGCGGGGGTGTCGCGGGGCGTGGTCATCAGGCGGCTTCCTGTTCGAGGCGGGCGTGGATGAAGTCGGTGAGCGCGTGGGCGGGGATGCGGCGGACGCGGCCGAGGGTGATCGAGGCGAGTTGGCGGGTGCGGATGAGGTCGTAGACGGTGGACCGGCTGATCTTGAGGCGGGCCATGACCTCGGGGACGGTCAGCAACTCGGCGTCGGCGGTCACCCGGTCACCTCGGTCTGGACGGGTGCGGTCAGCGGGTCGGTGGAGTGACCGGCGTGGTCACTCGCGCGTCGCGCCTGTCGAGTGCGGGCTGGCTGCTCGGGTCGGGGCCTTGGTGCGGCGGCCAGGAGTTGTGCGAGGTGGGCGAGTTCGGGCAGGAGGCCGCTGCCGGTGTACTGCCAGTGGGAGATCACCAGGGTGGTGTCCGTGCCAGCGCGTCGCCCGCTCTGCGCGTGGTGGCCGCTGGGGTGACCGGCGGCGGGGTCGGTGTGACCGGCGGTCAGGTCAGCGCGGTCACTGTGCTGGTCAGTGACCGGCTGGACTTGTTCAGAGCGCTGCTGGGCGTCGTCGTGGTGGGTGCGCCAGGTGGTGCGTTCGGCTCGGAGGTGGGTGAGGGTGGTGGAGTAGTGGCGGGTGCGGGTGGAGAAGTGGCCTCGGAAGCCGAGCATGTGGGCCCATTGGCGCAGGCGGAGGTGGGCGTGCTGGGGCCGGGTGCCGAGGTGCCAGGCGGTGTGGATCATGCGGCGGGCGTGGTCGGTGAGGTCGTGCTGGGCGAGTTCGGCCAGGAAGCGCAGTCGGCGGTCGAGGGTGCCGGTGGTGGTCTCGGCGCCCTTGGTGGCGTACTTGGCGATGTAGGCGGCGACGTGCCGGTCGGTGACGGGGGCGTCGCCGGTGAAGTCGGTGCTGTGTATCGCGCGGACGTCGATCTGCCGCCCGAACCGGAACACCGAAGGCTCCGGCGGCTGTGCCGGGTCGGCCTCCCCAGTCCGGGAGGGGTGTCGGTGCTGGACGCGGGTGCGCTTGGCGGCGGCGCGGACGGCGTGGTCGAGGAGCCCGGTGGTGGCCCAGGCGGGCGGAGTGCTGTGGGGGCCGGTGGGTCCGTCGATGCGGATGACGGTGTGGAAGTGGATCTGGCCGCGCTTCTGGTATTCGGCGACCTTGGCGTAGGACAGGGTCGCGTGGTGGCGCAGGGTGCGTTGGGTGAGTCCGGCGGCGTGGGCGATCTCTCGGCGCAGGTGGGTGGTGAAGCGGGCCCACAGGGCGGGGGCGTGGGCGTTCCACAAGACCGCGCCGGTGTAGTCGTACCGTGCCGGGTTCAGCGGCGTCCCGAGCAGCGGGTCGGCGTCGGAGTGCCGGGTGCCGCACGCGCACGGGGACGCGCCGGGTTGGTTGTGGACGGGGCCGAAGCCGGGGGCGGTGAGGGTGGCGAAGACGCGGGGATGGGTGGAGACGCTGGTGGGGACGGTCTTGCCGCCTCGCAGTCCGGCGGCGATGAGCTGGTAGGTGTCGTACCGGTAGACGTGCGAGCAGGAGCGGCAGCGGGTGGCGCGGCGGTTGCCGCAGCGCAGCAGGAGTTCGCCAGCCGGTAGGTGGCGGGTGTCGAGGTGGTCGAGGATCTGGCCGGTGGCGGCATCGAGGCGGGTGCGGTGTCCGGTCATCCGGATCGGGCGGGCACAGCCGCCGAGTGAGCCGATCTGGCGGGCCAGGGGTGCGAGGTGTCCGGCGGCGGCGAGCTTGGCCAGCCTGGCCGTCAGGCGCGCCCGGCGTTCCAGCGCCGAGTCCCTGTTCGCGGACGTGTCGGCGCTCCTGGCGAGCGCCTGTGGGGCGAACGCCCGGTTAGCGGGAGCGGAGGTGGTTGCGGGGGTGGGGAGTTGGAGCTGTGCGGGCATGGGGACAGACCTCCGGCAGGAGTCGGGAGAAGAGGAGAGGTGACTGAGGGGCGGCCCGGGTGGTCGGCGCATGTGGGCGCGGTGCGCGTGATGGCGGGCGCGGAGGGTGGGCCGGGGACGTCTGGCCTGGTCAGCGGTGGTGTTCACCGGCGGTGCGTGAAGGTAGCATCGCTTCAACGGCGCATTCAAGTGCATCCCTCCTCATCTGTTTCGGTGGTCGGTGGGGACGCGGGTATTGTGGCCCCGGTCTTCCGTTTTGGACGGGCCGGATTTCGGTGGTAGTGGCGCAGAGAGGACGGGTGACCTGCGGTGACAGTGGGGCGGCGCGGGCGTAGACCGGTTGGCGGCACGGTGTTGCTGACGTTCGAGCTCATCGCCGAGGCCCTGCGGGAGCGGATCCGCTCCGGGGAGCTGAAGCCCGGGGACGCGCTGCCGACGCAGGCCGTGTTGATGGCGGAGTTCGGGGCCTCCAGCCTGTCCGTGCAGAAGGCCATGGCCCTGCTGAAGCAGGACGGCTACGCGATCTCCCGCCCTGGCAAGGGAGCCTTCGTCGCCCACCCCGACGCCGATGCCGGTGACTCGGAGATGGGGATCGCGCCCGTGGGCGGGACGGCGGCGCGCGTCGAGGCGCTGGAGTTGGCACTGGCCGAGGCGCTCGAACAGCTCACCGCCCTGTGCGCCCGCGTCGAAGCCCTGGAGGCGGGCGGCAGCGGGCGTGGCCGCTGACCACTCGGTCCCTGGACAGCTCGGGCCCCGGGCCGAGGGTGTGCGTCCAGATTTTCTCTACGAGGTTCAAGGCGGCCCCCGCCCGCCGGAGCTGGCCGCCGTCGCCGACAAGTCCGCCGTTCGCTCGGAAGGTCAGCGGCGCCGCAGGCGGCGAGCCGCACCGGCAGCCGGGGCATGACCCAGGACTGCGGGAGCGGCGACCAGCCAGCTTGTCGGGCTGACCGGAGTAGGGCTCCTGGCAGAGCAAGTTGTCGCCTACGACCGTCTTACGGCCGGATCGCAGGCGAGGGCCAGCCAGGGGGCCGACCCTTCACGTGCGTCGCGCAGGCTCACCGAGGGCGGTGGCCGGCACCGCCTCCAGCGGGGAGCGATACCCCCAGGGGCCCACCCTTTCGGCGGACCCCACCCCACCCGGCCTCCGCGCTGCCGCACTGGCGGGGGCACCAGCACCGCCCCGACGCCTGAGGACTGCCCTCCCCGGCGAACGGGCCGCCGGGGGAAGTGCCAGAACGGGACGCACGCGGGGACAACGACCAAGGTCCTGGCAATTCTCGGGCGCTTGCCCGCACGCCGGCGGGGGTGAACCTCTGCCGATCCAGCTGTCCGAGACCGCAGGGCCGTCCTACACTGCTGGCGTGACCGCTGCATACGACTACGAGGACATGCACCACCTGGTGGACCGGCTCACCCCGACCCAGGTGCGACGCCTGCGCCTGCTCGTCACCCAGGATGAGGAACTGTCCCAGGTCGCCCAGTCACTGCCGGCAGTCGACGCGAACGAGGACGAGGAGTCGGTCCCGGCCGGGCTGCTGGCCCTGATCGGCAGCGTGAACGGCCCGGAGGATCTGGCTGAACGGCACGACGACTACATCCGCGAGCGGATGCGCGAGCGCTTCGGCGACTCGGCGTGATCGCCACGGTTCTGGACACCGGCCCCCTGGCTGCGGCGTTCAACGCGGCCGACCGGCGTCACCCGGAGTGCGCCTCCCTGCTGACCTCGCTGACCGGCCGCCGTCTGCTGCCCAGCCCGGTCATGACCGAGGTCTGCTGGCTGCTGGAGCGCTGGCCCCAGGTCGAAGCGGCGTTCCTCGCCGAGGTCGCACGGGGAACATTCGAGCTGGTCCACCTCACTCCCACCGACCTGACGCGCATGGGTGAGCTGGTCCTCCAGTACGCCGACTTCCCGCTCGGCGGGGTCGACGCCTCGGTCATCGCGGTGGCCGAACGCTTCGGCGTGGACCGGGTAGCCACCCTCGACCGACGGCACTTCAGCGTCGTCAAGCCCGTGCACGTCCCCGCGCTGACACTCCTGCCGTAGGCCGACCAGCGGTCTACACCCCTGACGGCAGCGCTGACGGCAACAAGCACGGACTCCAGGGCACAGCCACGGACACCAGCGGAACCCGAAACCGCCGCTGATCTGCGAAAACGCAGATAGGGAGGGTCTGCGTAGCACACGTACTATGTGCTGGCGGGCGAGACGCCGATCTTGGTACACAATGCGTGTGGGGGTCATACAGACCTTTATCACGCAACCAATTCAGCCGGTGCGGCGAGCATCCGGGCCAGTGGGGTCGACCCGTCATTTGGCCCCCGCCCGATGAACTTCGGGAATGGCTTCTACACCACGCGCAGCCATGCGCAGGCGGCAGACTGGGCTGCTCGGCGCTTTGGTAGTGACGGAGTGGTATTGCACTTCCGCGTCCCGACTGATCAGCTGGGCGCGCTCGGTTCTCGCTCATTTGCCGCCGACAGTCCGGATCTAGCCGGTTTCGTCCGATCGTTCCGGTCAGGTAATGGCACAGAGGTGCCGCCGTATGGCATGGTTGAAGGGCCAATGCTGGGCAATCCAGGGCCGTTCCGACGTGGGGCAGCTCCTGTGTGGTTCGGTAATCAGGTAGTGTTCTACGGCGATACGGGGCCGATGCTCGACGCTGCACTTCAGTGAGGCTGATGAATGATGAGCGACTTCTTGATGGCAACTTCGGGTGAGAGTCTGGAGCTCCTTGAAGCCATTGCTGATGAGATGGTCTCGCAGTTCTCGCTTGCACGCGCTGAAGCTGTGGCCAGAATCAATGACCACTGGCGAGGCCAGGATCTTTCGTCGGAGAACGAGGTGATCCTCCACGAGGATGAGTACTACTGGGCTCTCTGGATCTACTATGGGGGGAAAGTGCGCGATTGGAATCCAGGAGCTGATCGCTCCGCCTGGGTGCCACGCTCAACGCCATCAAGGGATTCTGGCTGCTGGACAATCGAAGTCGACTAGGTTCCGATATCGGCTTCCAGAGGGAGCCTTTTGTTGGCATTTCTTTCGAGTAAGGCGGCCAGACTACTTCTGGTTAAGCATTGTCCCGTAGCTACTGGTCGCGGGTGAGATGGTCATGCTGTGTCTGGTGTGATCACGGCGTCGGAGCCCTCGTGGATAGCCCCGTTCGCCGGACTGAGTGAGCGTTTTCAGTGGGACCACCGATCGGATGAGGGGACGGTGTGAGGTTGGGGTGCGAAACGGACAGAGCTCCCGTGCTGTTGAGGGAGGTGTTCGACGTCTCGACTCAGCAGCACAGGAGCGCTGTTGGTTCCGTATCCTGCCGCACTCGACCTGCCCCATGCGTTGGTCGAGTGGGTCACCATGCTCATCGTCACCCGCGAGGGTGACCGGCGCTGCAAACTCCCGCCGCACCGCCGCACCGCCGCACCGCCGCACCGCCGCACCGCCGCACCGCCGTGCGCTGGTCGCACTCGTGCACCTGCCTGGCCTGCTGAAGACACTGCGCGCGCACGACCCGGACTTCGTCCTCCTGTGTCCTCGACCACCAGCAGCAGTTGCGCGGTGCCGGCCGGCGGCGGGCTCCAGGCAAGGTGCGGGGACAGGTTCCGGCCCCCGACAGGCTTGGCGCAGTGCTCCAGCGGCAGTGTGCCGCTCTCGGCGAAGTGGTCGCTCGTCACCGTGAGCAGGTCGGGACCCCGCAACTGCGGCAGGTTCCATGCCGCGTCAACCTCGCCCGCCCTGCGGTTGCGCAGAAGCCGGCCCAGCGGGCTCATCGCGCTCCCTCGACCAGGTCGGTGATCTCGGCCGTTGTGGCGGTCTCGCCGGTCTTGGGAAAGATGCGCTCGACGCTGTTGCGGTGCGCCTCGGTGTCGGGGTCGTACATGGCGTCGGTCGCCAGGACGACGTGGTAGCCGTGGTCGTAGGCCGCCCGCGCCGTCGACTCGACGCCGCTGCTGGTCGAGATGCCGGCGAGGACGACCTGCGTGACGCCCAGGTCGCGCAGGAGCGTGTCGAGCCCGGTGTCGTGGAAGGCGCTGCGCCGCCGCTTGGTGATCAGGTGATCGGTCGGCTGCACGTCGAGTTCGTCGACGAGGTCGGCCCACCCGGGCGGGAACGCGGCACCGCCTCCGCCGCCGGACCGCCCGGCGTCCGTACGCCCTGGTGCCCGCCCGGTCACGTTGACCAGCACCACCGGCAGGCCGCGTCGGCGGAAGGCGGTCGCCAGCCGCGCCGCGTGCCGCACGACCGGAGCGGCGGAAGCGGCGGAAGCGTCGGCAGAGGCGGGCGCGTCGGCAGCGGCTGGAACGTCCTTCCGCGCCGGGACGATCCCCTTTTGCAGGTCGATCACGACCAGCGCGGACGTCGGGTCGATCGTTGTCAGTGCCATGGTGCTGTTTCCCTGGAGGCCGAGGGGGAGGTGGGGGTGTCAGCCGGCGCTGTCCTCGCGCCGCCGCGGAGCGGAACCGCTGCCGCGCAGCGCGGAGGCGATGGCGGCCAGAACGGCGAGGACGGCGCCGAAGGCGAACACGACGACCAGGCCGGAGTGGAACGGCCCGGAGATCAGGTTCGGGAAGAACTCGCGTCCGGTCAGCGCCTGCCGCTGCTCCGCCGTCAGCCGGGCCAGTACGCCGCTGGGCTGGAGCAGGTGCTGGACCGGGTTGACGCCCAGCTGCGCGGCGAACAGGGACGAGACCGGGGGCAGGCCGCCGACCTGGCCGGCGACCTGGGCCGGCACGCCCTGCTGCTGGAGTCCGCTGGTGAGGATGTGCGGGAGGCTGCCGGCCAGCCCGGCGATCATGAGCGAGAAGAACACCCCGATCGACACCGCGGTGCCGGAGTTCTGGAAGGTGGCGCGCATGCCGGAGGCGACCCCGCGCAGGTGGGCGGGGACGCTGCCCATGATCGAGGAGGAGTTGGGGGAGGCGAACATCCCGCTGGCGATCCCGTTGAGCGCGATGAGCACCGCGAAGACCCAGTAGCTGAAGTCGATCGGCAGCAGCATCAGGCCGAGGAAGCTGGCGCCGAAGAGCAGCGCGCCGCCGGTGGCCAGGCCCCGGGAGCCGATCCGGTCGGACAGGTACCCGGAGACGGGTCCCGCGGCGAGGAATCCGGCGGTGAGCGGCAGCATGAAGATGCCGGCCCACAGGGGCGTGGCGGCGTAGTCGTAGCCGTGCAGCGGCAGCCAGATGCCCTGCAACCAGATGATCAGCACGAACTGCATCCCGCCACGGCCGATCGAGATGCACAGGCCCGCCAGGTTGCCGAAGGTGAAGGCACGCAGCCGGAACAGGCTGAGCTGGATCATCGGGGCGGTGGCCCGGTTCTCGATGACCACGAACGCCGCGAGCAGCGTGAGGCCGCCGCCGACCATGCCGAGGACCAGCGGGTTGGTCCAGCCCATGGTGTGTCCGCCGTAGGGCTGGAGGCCGAAGGTGACCGCGATCAGGACCGCGCTCAGGCCCACCGCGAAGGTGATGTTGCCCCACCAGTCGATCCGGCCGCCGACGCGCTGCCCGGTCTCACGCAGGGTGCGGTAGGCCCAGACGGTGAAGAAGACGCCGACGGGCACGTTCACCCAGAACACCGCCCGCCAGTCCCACGCGGACAGCAGCCCGCCGGCGACCAGGCCGATGAACATCCCGCCCAGCGCCGCGACCTGGTTGATGCCCAGGGCGAAACCGCGCTGCTCCTTGGGGAAGGCGTCGGTCAGGATCGCGGCCGAGTTCGCCATCAGCATCGAACCGCCGACGGCCTGCAGCACCCGCCAGCCGATCAGCCACATCGCTCCGTGGCCGCCGTCGAAGGGGTCGAAGGACAGCAGGACCGAGGCGAAGGTGAAGACCGCGAAGCCCGCGTTGTAGATCCGCACCCGCCCGAACATGTCGCCCAGCCGGCCCACGGTGACCACCAGGACGGCCTGCACCAGGCGGTACCCCATGATCATCCACAGCAGGTAGGCGATGTTGCCCGGGGCCAGCGGGTCCAGGTGCACGCCCCGGAAGATCGCCGGCAGCGCGATCAGCACGATGGAGCCGTCCAGCGCGGACATGAAGACGGCGGCGGTGGTGTTGGTCAGCGCCGTCCACTTGTAGCGGTCGTCGGCCGGGCGCTTTGCGGCGTGCGTCACCGCGGGAACGGTCATCCGTGGTCACTTCCTCGGTCGTCCGTGCCCGTCAGATCTTCTGGGCCAGCCGCTCCAGCAGCGGTGCCGCCGCCGCGAGCTGTTCCAGCTCGGCGGGGGTGAACGTGCCGGTGAGGACCCGGGAGAGCAGTTCTGTCCTGGCGTTGCGCTTGTCGCTCAGCTCCTGCCGGCCGGCGTCGGTCACGGTCAGGATCACCCGCCTGCCGTCCTCCGGGTCCTGACGCCGTCCGACCAGGCCGCGCGCTTGCAGGGCGCCGAGGGTGGTCCCCATCGCCTGCGCGGTGATCTGCGCCTGCCGGGCCAGCTCCGAGGAGGTGGCGGGGCCGCCGCGGTCCAGCTGCGACAGTGCCTGCCGCTCGGGCATGGTGAGCCCGCCCCCGGTCGGGACCTGGCGGATCCGCCGCACCAGCAGGCTGACGCTCCCGAACAGGGCCGCGGCGATCCTGTCGGTGTTCACTTCATCGTTCATATGCTAAAGCTAGCTTATCAACCTGCCTTAGTACATATGGAGGAGCCGCCCCGGGCGGCCTGACCGACGGGGCTGCCGCCGACGTCGCGGCGGCGGGACGTGGCAGGACGTACCGGGACGGCCGGCCGCGCGAGGGGGCGCGGGGCTCACGCCAGGGTGAGGAGCACCTCGGGGATCTCGGTCGCGCGGGCCTCGGCGAAGACCTTGTCGTGGGCGGTGATCTCGAAGCCGCACTTCCGCAGGACGCGGATCGAGCCCGCGTTGTCGGCCACCGCGTGGGCGTACAGCGGGCGGGTGGTGACGAGGCCGATCAGCGAGGTGAGGGCCGCCGTGGCGATGCCGCGGCCCCAGTGCGCCCTGGCTATCCAGTACGTGACCTCGCGTTCGTCCGGCGGCCCGTACATCGCGACATGGCCGACCACCTCGTCGTCGGCGAGCACCGTACGCATCAGGATGTCGGGGTCGGCCATGATCCGGGCCCAGTGGGTGTCGAACCGGCTCCGGTCGTAGTGGTAGCCCCTGGTGACGGCGGCCATGTGCTGCGCCGCCGGGTCCGACAGGTGGTCCCAGAAGACCGGCAGGTCGGTGTCACGCACTTCACGCAGGGAGATCATCTCGGCGGTGGCTCCTGTGGATTGGCCCGGTAGGCCGGGCGTACCGGCGGGTCGGGGGAGGGGCTGCGGGCCGCCCGGTCAGTGGCGGACCAGGCGGTCGGACATACGGGTGGTCAGCAGGAGCAGCAGCGCCGTCAGGAGGCTCGCGGCCACCGCCGCCTGGGCCACGGACGAGGCCGTGGCGGTGCGCAGGACCGGGCCGAGGGCGATCGTCAGGGCGGTGATCGCGAGCAGCGGGCCGGCCGCGTACCAGGCGACGTAGATCAAAGGACCCGGGCCGCCGAGCGGGGAGCCGCCGCCCAGGAAGAGGAGCTGGGTACGGGCCGGGCCGCGGCTGGCGGAGACGAGCGCCGCGCCGGTGAAAGGCAGCGCGCACAGGGGGAGGAGGACGAGGGTCCAGGCGTGGCCCGCGACCGCGTACGGTACGGCGGCGAGCAGGCCGAGCAGCGCCCCGGACAGCGCGGGCACGATGCCGTGGTGCAGCATCAGCGTACGGAACCGGTACGGCGACCAGGCGGCCCGCCGCACGTCGTCCGTCTCCAGCCGGGCGGGTTCGGCCAGCGCGCCGACGGCGAGGTAGCCGAAGAGCAGGCCCAGGACGAGCCCGACCCAGCGCCGCTCACCGCCGAGGTCCGCGCCCAGACCCGCGACGGCGGCGCCGGACGCCGTCCACAGCGCCGCCTTGCCGAGCCGGCCGGGCGTACGCAGCAGCGTCAGCAGGTCGCGCCAGGCGACGACCAGGTGCCGCCCGTAACGGCCGCGCGGCGCCCGCAGCCGTACCGTACGGACCGGCGTGCCGCCGCCCGCGTCCATGATCGCCAGCTTGGCGGCCCGCAGTTCGAGCGACCAGGCCACGGACGAGACGGTCGTGGCCGTCGCCGCGCGCTCGCGCAGCCGGGCGGTGGGGACGAGGGCCGCGTCGCGGTGCGCCGCGAGCACGGACGCAGCGGTGGCCGCCACGAGGAGGGCGACGGCGGCGGGCCACGCGGACGCGCTCCCGCCGATCGCCCGCACCACCGGCTGGCCGGCCCAGCCCCACGGGCCGCTCCACAGCTCGGCCTGCTCGACGGCGGGGGAGCGGTGGCCGTTGACGGCCAGGACTGTCTGGGCGACGAGTGCGGCCAGCAGCAGCACGGCGGGGGCGGTCCAGCGCCGTACGGCACGGGCGAGCGCGGGCCGCCGCTCCACCGCCATGCCGAGCGCGACGGCCAGCAGTGGCAGGCACAGGGCCGCGGGGAGCGCGGCGAGCAGGGCCTTGCCGAGCGGGGCGAGCCCCGTCACCCGCAGGACGGCGGCGCCGCCGACCCCGGCCAGTACCCCGGGGACCAGCGCGAGCCAGGCCGACAACCGGAACCACGGCCGCAGCACCCTCGCCCGCCGCACCGGCTGCGCCAGCAGCCACCCCACGGCCGGCCCCGGCACGACCACGGGCCCGCGCCACAGCGCGTCCCGCGCGGCCAGTACGGCGACGCCGACGGTGAGCAGCGCGAAGAGCGCGGGCATCGCGACCCGCAGGTCGCGGGCGGCGTCGGCGTAACCGGAACCGTTCTCCAGGCCGCGCAGGAAGCTGACGGCGAAGCTGCTGCCGTAGCCGGCGACGGCGATCAGGACGGTGTAGACGAGGACGGCCAGCTCCCGGCCTTTCGCCCGCTGGTGCGCGCGGCGCTTGCGGCGCAGCCAGGCGAGGGTCTCGTCGGTACGGTCGTCGTCCTCCTCGGACCAGGGGGCGTCGTCTTCGTCGTCCGGGTCGTCCGGGTCGGCCGAGCCGGCCGGGTCGGCCGGGGTGCCGTGGTCGGGGCCGCCGTCGTGGGCGGCCGGGGCGCCGGGGTCGGACGCCGGGTCCGTACGGGCGGGGTCGCCCGGAGCGGACGGGCTTGCCCCGCCCGCGTGGTCGGCGTCCTCCCGGGTGCCGCCCGGCTCGGCGTCGGACGTGCCGTCACCGCCGGACGTGCCCGCCGGGACCGTACGGGCGGGGTCGCCCGGAGCGGACGGGCTTGCCCCGCCCGCGTGGTCGGCGTCCTCCCGGGTGCCGCCCGGCTCGGCGTCGGACGTGCCGTCACCGCCGGACGTGCCCGCCGGGTCCGTACGCCCGGCGTCTTCCGGGGCGGACGGGCTTGCCCCGCCTGTGAGGTCGGCGTCTTCCGGTGCGGCGCCCGGGCCGGGCGCGGGGGTGCCCGGGAGCGGGGTGCGCGGGGTGCGCGGTGCGGGCCGCCGGCCGTCCGTCATCCGCGTACACCCAGCTCGCGCAGCACCGCCGCGGGCGCCCCGTCCGCGATGACCTGGCCATCGTCCAGCGCGATCATCCGGTCGGCGACCGCCTCCGCCAGGTCGGGCTGGTGGGTGGCCAGCAGGACCGCGACGCCGTCCGTCTTCTCCGCGACGAGCAGGTCGGCGAGGCGGCGCCTGGCGGCCGGGTCGAGGCGCTGCTCGGGCTCGTCGAGGATGAGCAGGTCCCGGGGTCGTACGAGGGCCGCCGCCAGCAGCAGCGACTGGAGCTGGCCGGAGGAGAGCGAACCCGGCAGGGCGCGCGCGTGGTCGGACAGCCGGCGGTCGGCGAGCACCTGGTCGATCCAGGCGTCGGCGTCGTCAACGGCGTGCGCGACGGTGACCAGCTCCAGGTGCTCGCGGACGGTCAGGTCCGGGTAGCAGGCGACGGTGTCGCCGACGACCGCGACCCTGGCCCGCACCTCCGGGTCGTCCTCGCTCACCGGGCGCCCGGCGAAGAGCGCGTCGCCGCTGGTGGGGGCGTCCCGGCCGCCGGCTATCCGGAGCAGCGTGGACTTGCCCGAGCCGTTCTGCCCGTAGAGGGCGACGCACCGGCCGGCTTCGAGGTCCAGGTCGAGCGGGTGCAGGGCGCGGCGCTGGCCGTACGTACGGCTCACCTTCCGCAGCCGCAGCAGCGCGGTGCCGTTGGTCGTCGCGCGCATCGCGCCTCCGTACGTTTCGGGGTGTGCAGGGGTGTGTTCGGCCGACCCTAGTGCGGTGCGCGTCTTGACGTGCGGGTGGTGCCGTCGGTACGTCTATGGGAGCGCTCCCATAGGGCGCTCCCCCCACCCGGAAGGACCCGGCCATGTCCCGCGAAACACCCCTCGCCCGTCCCGCACTGCGGGCGTCGAGATTACTGCTCGCCCTGCTGCTGCTGGCGGTCGGCGCCGTCGTGGCCCTAGGCGGCGCGCGATCCGCGTCGGCGGCGCCGAATTCGGCTCCCGCCGCGGCTCCAGCCCCGGCCGCGACCGCCCCCGTACGCATCATGCCGCTCGGCGACTCGATCACCGGCTCGCCCGGCTGCTGGCGGGCCCTGCTCTGGAACCAGCTCCAGAACGCGGGCTATACGAACATCGACTTCGTGGGCACCCTCCCGCCGCAGGGCTGCGGGGTCGCGTACGACGGCGACAACGAGGGCCACGGCGGCATCCTGGCCACCAACATCGCCAGCCAGAACCAGCTGCCCGCCTGGCTGTCGGCGACGTCGCCCGACATCGTGCTGATGCACCTCGGTACGAACGACGTCTGGAGCAACATCGCCCCGGCCCAGATCCTGGCCGCCTTCACGAAGATGGTCGGCCAGATGCGGACGAGCAACCCGGCCATGAAGGTGCTGGTCGCCCAGATCCTGCCGATGAACCCGCCGACCTGCGCGGAGTGCGCGCAGCGCGTGATCGACTTCAACCAGCAGATCCCTGCCTGGGCGCAGTCCGTGAGCACGGCCCAGTCCCCGGTCACCGTGGTCGACCAGTGGACGGGCTTCAACGACGCGACGGACACGGGTGACGGGGTGCACCCGAATGACGCGGGCATCGCGAAGATGGCCGCCCGCTGGTACCCGCCCCTGGCAGCCCTCCTGACCCCGGGTTCGGGCGGTACGTCGTCGGGCACGTCAACCGGTACGTCGGCGGGTACGTCAACCGGTACGTCGGCGGGTACGTCGGCGGGTACGTCCACCGGTACTTCGACCGGCACGTCCACCGGTACGTCGACCGGCACGTCAACCGGCACGTCCGCCGGAGGCACGGGCGGAACCGGCGGCACCCCGGCCTGCACCGCGGCCGTGACCATCACCAATTCCTGGCAGGGCGGCTACCAGGCGTCGGTCACCGTCACGGCGGCGGCAACGGCACTGACGAGCTGGACGGCCACCCTCAGCGGCACCGTCGTCACCCAGGCCTGGAACGGCACCGTGACGACCAACCCCAACGGCACCGCCACCGTCCACAGCGCGGCCTGGAACGGCGCACTGGCGCCCGGAGCGTCCACCACCTTCGGCTTCCTCGCCTCCAGCGCCCCGACCCCGCCCCCGACCGTCACCTGCGCCACGCCCTGACGCTCGACCGCGTCGCCCCCGGGCTTCCGGGGGCGGCGCGGCGTACCAGCGCGAGGACCGGTAGGACGGCCGCTGCTCACGCCTGCCAGTCGCGGGCCTGCTTCCAGGCGATACCGGCCGCCCACAGACCCAGCGCGGCGGACAGGGCCAGGACCACGGCAAGAGTCGACGCCATCACATCCGCGGGCATGAACGCGGTGCTTCCCGGTCTCGACACCGGTCTGGCCAGCCAGGAGCCGACCGCCGCGCCCACGAGGCCGGCGATGGCGAGCGGTGCGGTGACCGCCCAGGCGGCGCTGCTGCTGAAAACGCGGTTCCCGCCGGTCAGAACCGTCAAGGGAGCCAGCGCACGGCCATGTCGCAGGAACTCGGCCATCGCGCTCACACCGATGGCCAGCACCAGGACTCCGATGCCCACCACACCGCACAAGCGCACCCATCGGCCCTGGTCGCGGTCGGGGATGCTGGTGGTCAGCCATTCCTCGCCGGGGAAGCGGACCTGAGCGCCGCGGGGGAAGGTCCGGTAGGAGAGTTCCTTGAGCGCGGGAGCAGAGGGACTGTGGCCGCCGGTTCCTATCACCACCAGGGTGCTGGCCTGGCTGGTGAGCGCCGATTGCCGCGCGAGTTCGGCCTGGCCGGCGCGCTCGACCTTCAGATACGTACCCCCCGTCGTGTCCCAGCTGATCAGCTGCTGCATACGGCGGTCCAGTACCCGGTCGACGCGAACCGCGGTATCCGGGCACGGCAGATGGAGACTCTCCAGCGCGGGACAGCCGCCCTGCACGGTGATCGGGCCGTCATTCCGATCGGGGGGCGCGGTCAGGACGATCGGCGCGTCTCCCGCCGGCAGACGCTGGAGAAAGGCCCCGATGTCGTGTTCTGACACCGCTCCCTTGGGGCCGATTTCGGAAACGCTCCTGTCCGCGTCGCCGAGGATCCTCTCCAACTGCGAGTTGTACGTTCCAAAGAGCCCCTGCCAGGCGATGGCCTGGGTGAAAACGATGAGCGCGACGATGACGCCCGTGACCAGGCGGGCTGTGGCCGCCGGATAGGAGCTGATCCGGCGGCCCCCGATCAGAGCCCCGGCCCACCCTCGGTCCCGGCCCTTCCGCTCCAGGAACCGCCCCAGCCCGGCGACAGCGGCGGCGACGGCCGCGGGCAGGGTGAGCACGACAAGCGCGAGCCCGATCCAGGTGATCCACACCCGGTGCTGCGTATTCTCACCGGCCAGTTCCGGCCCGCGTGCGGCGAGCAGGATCGCCGGCGGACACAGCATCGCGACGCGGCGCTGCCACAGCCCTCGGCTCATCGCGCGGGATCTGTTCCCCCGCGCCCGGCCCGACAGCTGGTCCGCGACGACCGCCGAGCCGAGTGCGATGGCCAGTGCGGCAGGTGGGGCGAGGAGGGCGGCTCTGGCGTACTGGCGCAAGTCCGCGGACGCGAGCGTGTAGCCGACGTAGGGAATTCTGACGTCGTTGAGCATGATCGCGGCGATGACCGGGACCGACGCGATGGCGCCGAGAAGCGTCGGCCGCGCTGTCTCCCCGATGGCGAGCAGCGCACGGTCGCGCCGCATGGCTCCCAGTGCGTCCGTCAGCGCGCTTCTGCGATCACGGCCGTGGGCTCCGGCACGGATGCCGGCGAACAGCAGCACGAGGCTCGGAAGGAGCAGCAGGCCGATGAGCAGAGCCTCGAACATCCACTCCGGCTGGTCGTCGTCGCGTGCCGAACCGGGCTGGAGGCCTTCCGTGGGCTCGCCCGCGGTGGGACCGAAGCCGGTCACCAGCTCAATCGGGCGCTCGACCTTCATGTCCGCCGCCGGGCGGATGTAGGCGAGCCACTCACCCGGGTCTTCGAGTCCTTGCCGTCCGATGGTCCCGGCGAGCTTTCCGTAGCGGTCGGCGATTCCCTCGTGTGCGCCGGCCTCCAGCAGCCCCGGGGAGAGTACGGCTTCGCCCGGTCGCGGCCAGTGGTCCACTCCGGGAGGGAGCGGGGCATTCGCCGTGTGCGGTTGGAGGTACACGACGCTGAAACTCCGCCGGTCCTTCAGGGAATCCGAGCCGACAAGCCACACGGTGGATCTCCCGGCGCCGGCCTCCTGGGACTGCCGGACCGGAGTCCTTGCCTCGCTCCGTACCTCCTTGCCGTGGTAGGCGGCGTGCGCGAAGACGAGAGTGCCCATGCAGAGGGCCACTACGAAGGTCGACACAGCGAGGGCCGCGAACCGGGCGGGTGCCGCCTCCGAACGCCGCCCCGCCGCCCGTCCCATATGCAGCAGGCGCCGCCGAAGACCGCCTCGTGTCATCTTGCTCATGCCACCGCCGCCCGCCCGCCGGCGGGGACCAGCGCGGCCCCCTCCAGATGCAGGACCCTGTCGGCCTTCGCTGCCACGTGCCGGTCGTGCGTGACGAGCAGCAGTCCGCAACGGTGCCGTCGGGGAAGGTCGAAGAGCAGCTCCGCGGTGCGCTCCGCCGTATCCGGGTCCAGGGCGCCGGTGGGCTCGTCGGCCAGGAGCAGCGTGGGTGAGTTGATGAGCGCGCGCGCCACGGCGGTGCGCTGATGCTCGCCGCCGGAGAGTTCCTGTGTCGTGGTCGCCCGTGGGACATCCAGTTCGTCGAGAAGGCGCTGCGCCCGCTCGAAACCTCCCCTGCGATCGGACCGCGACAGCAGCGCCGCCAGGGCCACATTGTCCAGGGGGCTCAGCTCGGGGAGCAGCTCGCCGAACTGGAAGACGGCGCCGATGGTCTCACTCCGCAGCTTCGCCAGTCGCGCTCGCCGGAGCTTCGTGACGTCGCTGCCCGCTACGAGGATGCTGCCGCTGTCGGGCCTGACCAGTCCGAGGACCGATGACAGCAAGGTGCTTTTGCCCGAGCCGCTCGGCCCGGTGATCGCCACCGATTCACCCGGGCTGACGCTGAGACGCAGGCCGTTGAAGAGCGGGCGCTTCCGGATGGTGAAGTGAAGGTCCCGCACATCCAGTACGGGTGCGGGTGCGGACGGGAGCCCGGCGTCGACATTGCTCATTTGGCGCGCTTTCGGGTAGTTCTTGCGGCGGCCTCTGTGATGACGTCGCGAAGCAGAGTCCGGGGGCGGAGCGTCGTGGACTCCGCCCCCGGAGCTCATCGCGTCAGCGGCCGTCGCCCGGTCGGTCGTCCGGACCGCACTGGTCAGGGGTCAGGGGGATGTTGATGCAGGCGGTCACCTTTTGCACGTAATTGCTGGTGCTGTTACCGCTGTACTTCGTCGTCCCGTAACCGCTGCTGTTGTCGAGCCTCAGACCGTGGTCATTCACCCGGTCGTAAAGCGAGTAGACGCCGTTGCCGTCGGAGCAGCCGTCCCTGACGGCGACATTCTCGTTGCCGTTGCTCAGTGAACTCCAGCTGTACACCCAGTACGAATAGGCGCTGCCCGAGCACTGCAGGCCGTACACCGACGTCACGTTCTCCCCGGCGTCGGCGTGAGCCGTGGCACCACCCCCCAGCAGGGCTCCCGCGATGGCGACACCCGCCGCGACCTTCCCGAACCTTTTGACCGTCTGCACGTTTTCTCCCGTTCGATCGTGCCGCCCGCCAGTTGCGGCGGGCGACCACCGTCCATTCCGGATCTGCCGCATTCGGGGCAGGCTTCAGCGAGTTCGGGCGGCGGAAACAATGCCGCCCGACGAAAGTGTTTCGGCGCTCGAATCAGTCCGCCCTCGCGGCATCACGGATCGTATGTCGCGTCGGTCGCCGAGGGAAGTTATTTTGATGGCCATAGTAGTTTGAGGGGTCGTCAGTTCGGTGACGAGGATTCCGCTTCTGCGCGGTGGGCTTTATTCCGGTCCCGGGGCGGGTTGGGGTCCCGGCGTTCCGGTGGGGCGGGTTCCCGATTCCGCTTCGCCGGTGGGGCGTGCGGGATTTTGCCGGTCCATGACCGTCGGTCCGGCTCCCCTTGGGCTCGGCTCCACGGCCGGCGGCGCGGCGGAGCCGGCGGGACCTAAGCCCGCGCGGCGATGGCCTGTGCGCACGCGGTCGGGTCGGCGTGCGTGGAGTCCACCTCCAGGTCGTAGACCACGCCCTGGTGGACCGACTCCGCCTGGAGGGCGGCCATTCCGGCGATCCGGTCGCCTCGTGCGGCCTCGCGGGCCGCGGCGACCGCGGGCTCGCAGCGGACGCCGACCCACAGGACGCGCAGGCCGGCCAGGGCCTGCAGCCAGCGCTGCTGGGAGTCGGCGCCGCCGAGGAAGACCTCGTCCACCACGATCCGGGCGCCCGCGCGGGCCATGGCGGCGATCCCGGTGATCCAGGCCGCCTCCAGGGCGCGGAATTCGGCGCCCACGGTCACCTCGCCGTCCTGCGATATGCCGATCCCCCCGTCCGCACCCGTCATGGACGCGGGCAGCGCGTCGACGAAGTCGTCCACGCTGAAGGCCAGCCAGGGGTCGGGCAGGACCGCCTGCAGACTGCGGGCGATGCTGGACTTGCCCGCGCTGGAGCCGCCGTTGAGGACGATCACCTGAGTTTCCACCGCGTCAGGGTAGGTCAGCGCGGGCGCACGTGAAGCGGCCGGGCCCGTACCGGCGTTGCCGGCTCTGGCAGGCTGAGCCGACGCGTACACCGAGGCAGGCGGCCCGAGTCGCCGTGCTCGACCCCGCGGGGGCGGTCTTCATGCTCCGGTACGACAACGAGGAGGTCGGCGTCCACTGGGCGATGCCCGGCGGGGGCATGGACCCGGGGGAGACGCCGCGACGCGCTGGCGCCGGCGATACCGCGGCAGGTTCTCCGTGGAGATCGTCCACTCGCCGGTGGTGACCTCACGGCGGGTGCGCCGCCGGGGCGGGAGATCGCCGCGGCGGTGCGTACGGACCGGGGCGTCCTACAGGTCAAGCGGCGCGTGCGGGGCGGGATCCGGTACGGCAGTCCCTGCACCGGCCGCCCGGGGTGGGGGCGCGGTAGGCCCGCTCGCAGCCGTCGCGGTTCTGGAGCGGTGCGACCGGCGCCGCCCGGGGTGGCGGTAGCGCAGCAAGGCGGTGGGCCAGCAGGCCCGCGGGGTGCCAGTCCCGGCCGGGGGCCGTTGCGTGCCGTGCCGACTCACCGGCACCTCGAGATTTCAGGTGATGCCGACCGATCGCGAGGACCATGCGGGTATGGGCGGTGAACTACAGCTGGCGCGGCTCAAGGACGGTGTCACGCTCGGGTACTCCGAAGGCCAGCTCCCCGGGAATCGGCGCGGGGGGACAGGCGCAGCCGGACGACGGCAACCCCGGGCACGCGGTCGCGTCGGCGCGCGGATCGAGCGGGCGAGGTCCGCGGGAGTCAGGTCGAGGCGGAAGGGGACGCGTTCCTGTACGCCCCCGTGGCAGGGGAGCCGGGAGGGGCGGAAGGGCATCGGCGGGGCGTGAGGCCGGTATGGGGGGATAAGGCGGTGTGGGGGGCTGACGGGGTGTCGAATATGGTACGAGGTTCGGAACGTTGAATGACGGGATGAGGGGGGACACGTGAGAACACGTCGGGTCTGGGGAGCGGCGCTTGCGGCCGCGTTGGGCGTGTCGGGGATGGTGGGACTCCAGCAGGTGGCGCAAGGGGCGCCGGTCGGCGGGGTGCGGGCGGCCGGGCCGGTGGCCAGTTCCGTGCAGACGGTCGGGCTGGCCGTCGGCGGTGACGGCGGCGCGGTGCTCGGCAGGCGCGGCACGAAGCCGTTCAGCACGGTCGGCGTGTCGTGGCGGGACCCGAAGGCCGCGGCGCCCGGGCGGGTCGAGGTGCGGACCAGGGACGCCGGGACCGGCGTCTGGTCGGGGTGGCGTCAGCTGGACGCGACCGAGCAGGAGGGCGACCTGGGGGCCGGGGCGCGCGGCGCCACCGACCCGCTGTGGGTCGGCCCGTCCGACGGCGTACAGGTGCGGGTCGGCAAGGGCGCGGCGGCGCTGCCCGCGGGGCTGCGGGTCGACATGGTCGGCGACGACCCGACCGCCGCGCCGCAGGGCGCCGTCGCGCCGCGGGACACCCCGCGCCCGCCGGGCAGCGGGCCGGTCTCCTCCGTGCCGCAGCCGTCGATCGTCAGCCGGGCCGGCTGGGGCGCTGACGAGTCCATCAGCCCCGAGGACCCGGTCTACATGACCGACGTGCACGGCGTCTTCGTCCACCACACCGACACCGCCGTCGACTACGACTGCGCCGACTCGGCGTCGATCGTCCGCGGCATCTACGTCTTCCACGTGCAGTCGAACGGCTGGAAGGACATCGGCTACAACTTCCTGGTCGACAAGTGCGGCACGATCTTCGAGGGCCGCAAGGGCGGGGTGGACCAGCCGGTCGAGGGCGCGCACACCGCCGGGTGGAACCAGGACACCACCGGCATCGCCGTACTCGGCAACTACACGTCCGCCGGCGCCAGTACCGCCGCGCTGACCTCGGTCGCCCGGGTGGCCGCGTGGAAGCTCGGGCAGTACGGGGTCGACCCGTCGAGCACGGTGTCGCTGTCCACCCAGACCACCCAGACCAGTGGCACCGGCCGGTCCTTCACGGCCGGGCAGTCGTACCCCTTCCCGGCCGTCTCGGCGCACCGCGACGGCGTGAGCACCGAGTGCCCGGGCGACAAGCTCTACGCGCAGCTCGACACGATCCGCGGCTGGGCCGCGGGGCCGGTCGCCGGCCTGGCCGTCAGCTCGGTGGGCGGCGCGGCCTACCAGGACGGCGGGACCTATCACACCACCGGTCCCGTCACGGTCAACTGGACGGCGTCGACGCCCACTTCGCTGATCTCGGGCTTCAAGGTCCTGGTCGACGGCACCGCCGCCGCCAGCGTCGCGGGCACCGCGAGGTCCGCCACCGTCACGCTCCCGGTGGGTACGCACTCCGTCGCCGTCCAGGGCGTCCACCAGTCGGGCAAGCTCGCCACCACCGCGGCGACCACGGTCGTCGCCGACGCGGCGCCGCCCGCGACCACCTTCCACCCGCTGACGCCGGCCCGGCTGATGGACACCCGCAGCGGCAAGGGCGTGCCCGCGGGCGCGGTCGGGCCTGGCGGTGTGGTGAGCCTGCCGGTCACCGGCGGGACCACCGGGGTGCCGGCCAGCGGGGTGACCGCGGTGGTGCTGAACGTGACCGCGACCGGTCCGACGTCGTCCAGCTTCCTGTCGGTCTACCCGGACGGTACGGCCCGTACGAGCGCGTCGAACCTGAACTTCGTGGCGGGTCAGACGATCCCGAACCTGGTGGTCGTGCCGGTCGTCAACGGCAAGGTCGACTTCTACAACCACGCCGGCAGCGTGAACGTCCTCGCGGACGTCACCGGCTACTACACCGCCGACACCACCGGCTCGACCTACCGGACCCTGTCGCCGGCCCGGCTGATGGACACCCGTAGCGGCAAGGGCGTGCCCGCGGGCGCGGTCGGGCCTGGCGGTGTGGTGAGCCTGCCGGTCACCGGCGGGACCACCGGGGTGCCGGCCAGCGGGGTGACCGCGGTGGTGCTGAACGTGACCGCGACCGGTCCGACGTCGTCCAGCTTCGTGTCGGTCTACCCGGACGGTACGGCCCGCACGAGCGCGTCGAACCTGAACTTCGTGGCGGGTCAGACGATCCCGAACCTGGTGGTCGTGCCGGTCGTGAACGGCAAGGTCGACTTCTACAACCACGCCGGCAGCGTGAACCTGATCGCCGACATCTCGGGCTACTACACCTCGGCCCCCATCGGCGCGAAGTACAGCAACCTCGGCCCGCGCCGGCTGATGGACACCCGCAGCGGCATCGGGGTGCGCGCCGGCAAGGTCGGCGTCGGCGGTCTGGTGACCCTGCCGGTCACCGGCGCCAGCGGGGTGCCGGCCAGCGGTGTGACCGCGGTGGTGCTGAACGTGACGGCGACCGGTCCTACGTCGTCCAGCTTCGTGTCGGTCTACCCGGACGGGACACCGCGGACGACCGCGTCGAACCTGAACTTCGTGGCGGGCCAGACGATCCCGAACCTGGTGGTCGTGCCGGTCGTGAACGGCAAGGTCGACTTCTGGAACGCCTACGGCAGCGTCGATCTGATCGCCGACATCATGGGCTACTACGTCAGCTGACACCGGCCCGCCCGCACGACGACGGGGTCCCGGCCACCACCCGGCCGGGACCCCGTCGTCGTCCCGCGGCGGGCGCCGCGCCGGTCAGCCGGGGCCGGTCCCGCTCCCGGTCCCGCTCCCGCTTCCGTTCCCGGCCCCGGCCCCGGCCCCGGCCCCGGCCCCGGCCCCGGCCCCGGCCCCGGCCCCGGCCCCGGCCCCGGCCCCGGCCCCGGCCCCGGCCCCGGTCCCGCTCCCGTTCCCGGCCCCGGTCCCGGCGCCGGCCTCGGACCGAGCCTCGGCTTCGGCCTTCGCCCTGGCCGCCGCGGCAGCCGCCGCCTCCGCTCTCGCCCTGGGCGGGTTGAGCCCAGCGGCCAGGCCGCGCCGCATCGCGAGGCCCAGCGGCTTCTCCACGACCTTGTGGATCAGCCAGGACAGCACCAGCATCGCGGCCAGGGTCGTCAGCAGGTTGACCCAGGGACCCAGCGCCGGCCCGTGGTTGGTCAGGTTGACGCCCAGGGCCGTCCCCAGGGTCAGGTGCACCAGGTAGAAGGGGTAGGTCAGGATGCCCGCGGTGACCATCCAGCGCCATTGCAGCCGTCGCAGCGGGCCGAAGGCGCACAGGGCGAGCAGCGCCAGGAAGCCGGTCAGCAGCAGCGCGCAGACCGGCCAGGACACGGCGATCTTGGGGCCGGCCGTGTCCCGCATGTGGTAGTACGTCCGGTCGTGCAGGGCGACCAGCTCGTAGGCCCAGGCCAGCCCGAGCATGGTCCACAGCAGCAGATTCCGGCCGAAGCGGTACATCAGGTAGAGCACGATCCCCGCGATGAACAGGCCCGCGCAGTCGCTCTGGACGACCTGGTCGAGCAGGGTGACGTGCATCTGCCGGGTGACCACGGCCAGCGCCAGCCAGGCCGTGCAGAAGCCGAGCATCCGGTGGTAGGTCGTACCGAAGGCCAGGACCACGGCCATCAGGAGGTAGAAGCGGGCCTCGACCCACAGGGTCCACACGACGCCGTTCAGCTCGTGGACGCCCACCTGCTCGGGAGCCATCGTGAGGTTGCCGACGATCTGCCGGAGGTCGGGTATCCCGCTCGCATCGCCCTGCCGTATGGCGAGCAGCACCCGGTACAGCACGATCAGCGCGAGGGCGGCCCAATAGGCCGGGTAGAGGCGCGACAGCCGGGAGACGGCGAACTGGCCCGGGGTGCGGCCCCAGCCGCTCATGCAGATCACGAACCCGCTGATCACGAAGAACGCCTCGACGCCCAGCCAGCCGTACATGCTCGCCTGGTGCAGCGGCCGGGCGAAGTCGCGCGGATCGGTTCCCCAGTACTGGGCGGTGCCCGTGCCCAGGAAGTGGTA
The DNA here is from genome assembly GCF_036227245.1 of Streptomyces sp. NBC_01477. Taxonomy (GTDB): domain Bacteria; phylum Actinomycetota; class Actinomycetes; order Streptomycetales; family Streptomycetaceae; genus Actinacidiphila. The sequence continues at coordinate 3,522,731 of NZ_CP109445.1, read as the reverse complement.
GGCCGCCACGGAGAGCGCCGCCACCAGCCGCAGCGCGTCGACGGCGGCCAGCCGTACCGGCTTCGCCTTGGCGCCGCCCGGGGCCGCCGCCTCCGGCTCGCGCACCGGGGCGGGCCCTGCCTGCTCGGGCAGCGGCTGCCCCGGGGTGCGGCTGGTCATACTCACGAGCGGGCCTCTCGTCGGGCTGGCGACTTTACCCGCGGCATACCAGGGGGCGTAAAGCCCTGCCCATGGCGTGGGGCCGGCCGCCCGCGTTTGGGGGCCGAGCACCGAGGGGTAAGCTACCCGGCTCGATTGGCGTCCGGTGCGGCCCGTATGGCAGACTACCCAAGTTGCTCGGTCGAGCGCCGATGCTGCGCGCCTCCCGTCGGGAGGACCGGAAGCGAGTCCCACGGTACTCGTCGCCCTAACTGCCCAGGTGGGCAGCGCTGGGGCGGACGTACGGGAATCTTCCGGGAAGCGTCAGTGCGGCTCCGACCAGGCATCCGGTGGGTGTTATCTCCCACGCAAACCCCTGGCAGGGAATTCCGCATGCGGAAAATCATGGCGAGGGGCGCGACACGCCCGACCGCGTGGGTCGGAGCAAGCGGATGCCGGAGCTGAATAGAGACAAGGACTACGGAGTAGCCATGGCGGGACAGAAGATCCGCATCCGGCTCAAGGCCTACGACCACGAAGTCATCGACTCCTCGGCGAAGAAGATCGTCGAGACGGTGACGCGTACTGGTGCGCAGGTCGCGGGCCCGGTGCCGCTGCCCACTGAGAAGAACGTGTACTGCGTCATCAAGTCGCCGCACAAGTACAAGGACTCGCGCGAGCACTTCGAGATGCGCACGCACAAGCGCCTGATCGACATCCTCGACCCGACGCCCAAGACCGTTGACTCGCTGATGCGCCTGGACCTTCCGGCCGGCGTCGACATCGAGATCAAGCTCTGAGAGGCGCGGAAAGATGACCAAGCAGATCAAGGGCATCCTGGGCGAGAAGCTCGGCATGACCCAGGTCTGGGACGAGAACAACCGTGTCGTCCCTGTGACCGTGGTCAAGGCCGGCCCGAACGTCGTGACCCAGGTCCGTACGAATGACGCCGACGGCTACGAGTCGGTCCAGATCGCCTTCGGCGAGATCGACCCGCGCAAGGTGAACAAGCCCCTCAAGGGCCACTTCGCCAAGGCCGACGTCACCCCGCGCCGCCACCTGGTGGAGCTGCGTACCGCCGACGCGGCCGAGTACACGCTCGGCCAGGAGATCACCGCCGAGGTGTTCGAGGCCGGTATCAAGGTCGACGTGACCGGCAAGAGCAAGGGCAAGGGCTTCGCCGGTGTCATGAAGCGTCACAACTTCAAGGGCCTCGGCGCCGGCCACGGCGTCCAGCGCAAGCACCGCTCGCCGGGTTCCATCGGCGGCTGCGCCACCCCTGGGCGTGTCTTCAAGGGCATGCGCATGGCGGGCCGTATGGGCAACGAGCGGGTCACCACTCAGAACCTGACCGTCCACGCCGTTGACGCGGAGAAGGGACTGCTGCTCATCAAGGGCGCGATCCCGGGCCCGAACGGCGGCCTCGTCCTGGTCCGCACCGCGGCCAAGGGGGCTTGAGGATATGAGCACCATTGACATCCTGTCGCCCGCGGGCGACACGACCGGGACCGTAGAGCTCCCGGCAGAGATCTTCGACGCCAAGGTCAGCATCCCGCTGATCCACCAGGTCGTCGTCGCGCAGCTGGCCGCTGCCCGCCAGGGCACGCACAAGGTCAAGACGCGTGGCGAGGTCCGCGGTGGTGGCCGCAAGCCGTACCGCCAGAAGGGCACGGGCCGCGCCCGCCAGGGCTCGACCCGCGCGCCGCAGTTCGCAGGCGGTGGCGTCGTGCACGGACCGGTGCCGCGCGACTACTCGCAGCGCACCCCGAAGAAGATGGTCAAGGCCGCCCTGCGCGGTGCCCTGACCGACCGGGCGCGCCACAACCGCATTCACGTCGTCACCGGCGTGATCGAGGGCGAGTCGCCGTCCACCAAGGCCGCCAGGACGCTGCTCGGCAAGATCAGTGAGCGCAAGAACGTGCTCCTGGTCCTCGAGCGGGCCGACGAGGCCGCCTGGCTGTCCGCACGCAACCTGCCCCAGGTGCACATCCTGGAGGCCGGTCAGCTGAACACGTACGACGTGCTCGTCTCCGACGACGTGGTCTTCACCAAGGGCGCGTTCGACCGCTTCACCGGCGCCGGTGTCGACGAGGCCGAGCTGGAAGGGAGCGACGCCTGATGGCCGAGCAGACCGAGATCACCAGCAAGACCTACACGGATCCCCGTGACCTGCTGATCAAGCCCGTGGTCTCCGAGAAGAGCTACGCGCTGCTGGACGAGAACAAGTACACGTTCGTCGTCGACCCGCGCGCCAACAAGACCCAGATCAAGCAGGCCGTCGAGGCGGTCTTCCAGGTCAAGGTCACCGGGGTCAACACGATCAACCGGCAGGGCAAGCGCAAGCGCACCCGCACCGGTTTCGGCAAGCGTGCCAACACCAAGCGCGCCATCGTGACCCTCGCCGAGGGCGACCGAATCGACATCTTCGGCGGCCCGGTCTCCTAACGGAGGCTGGCCGTTCAGAAGTCCGGAATCATCCGAGGACTGAGAAATGGGTATCCGCAAGTACAAGCCGACGACCCCGGGCCGTCGTGGCTCCAGCGTCGCCGACTTTGTCGAGATCACGCGGTCCACGCCGGAGAAGTCGCTGGTCCGCCCCCTGCACAGCAAGGGCGGCCGTAACAACGCCGGTCGTGTGACCGTTCGCCACCAAGGTGGTGGCCACAAGCGCGCCTACCGTGTCATCGACTTCCGTCGGCACGACAAGGACGGCGTGCCCGCCAAGGTCGCGCACATCGAGTACGACCCCAACCGCACCGCGCGCATCGCGCTGCTGCACTACGCGGACGGCGAGAAGCGCTACATCCTCGCCCCCGCGAAGCTCCAGCAGGGCGACCGGATCGAGAACGGCGCCAACGCCGACATCAAGCCGGGCAACAACCTGCCGCTGCGCAACATCCCGGTCGGTACCACGATCCACGCGATCGAGCTCCGGCCCGGTGGCGGCGCGAAGATCTCCCGCTCCGCGGGCGCTTCGGTCCAGCTGCTGGCGAAGGAGGGCACCATGGCCACCCTTCGTATGCCGTCCGGCGAGGTCCGGATGGTCGACGTCCGCTGCCGCGCCACCATCGGCGAGGTCGGCAACGCCGAGCAGTCGAACATCAACTGGGGCAAGGCCGGCCGTATGCGGTGGAAGGGCGTACGCCCGACCGTCCGCGGTGTCGCCATGAACCCGGTGGACCACCCGCACGGTGGTGGTGAGGGCAAGACCTCCGGTGGTCGCCACCCGGTCTCGCCCTGGGGTCAGAAGGAAGGTCGTACGCGCTCGCCGAAGAAGGCATCGAGCAAGTACATCGTCCGCCGCCGCAAGACGAACAAGAAGCGCTAGGAGCGGGTTCAGATGCCGCGCAGTCTCAAGAAGGGGCCCTTCGTCGACGACCACCTCATCAAGAAGGTGGACGTCCAGAACGAAGCAGGCACCAAGAACGTCATCAAGACCTGGTCCCGCCGCTCGATGATCATCCCGGCGATGCTCGGCCACACGATCGCGGTGCACGACGGCCGTAAGCACGTCCCGGTGTTTGTCACTGAGTCGATGGTCGGCCACAAGCTCGGCGAGTTCGCACCGACCCGCACCTTCCGCGGGCACGAGAAGGACGACCGCAAGTCGCGGCGTCGCTGAGTGGGCTGAACCGTGACGACGAAGACAGACACTGAAGGGACGACCATGGAAGCCAGGGCCCAGGCGCGGTACATCCGCGTCACGCCCATGAAGGCCCGCCGCGTGGTGGACCTCATCCGTGGCTTGGATGCCACGGAGGCTCAGGCGATCCTGCGCTTCACCCCGCAGGCCGCGAGCGAGCCGGTCGGCAAGGTGCTCGACAGCGCCATTGCCAACGCCGCGCACAACTACGACCACACGGACGCCGAGTCGCTGTACATCAGCGAGGCGTACGTGGACGAGGGTCCGACCCTGAAGCGGTTCCGGCCGCGCGCCCAGGGCCGTGCCTACCGGATCCGCAAGCGGACCAGCCACATCACCGTGGTCGTCGCCAGCAAGGAAGGGACCCGGTAATGGGCCAGAAGGTTAACCCGTACGGGTTCCGGCTCGGCATCACCACGGACTTCAAGTCCCGGTGGTACGCCGACAAGCTGTACAAGGACTACGTCAAGGAAGACGTCGCCATCCGCCGGATGATGACGCAGGGCATGGAGCGGGCCGGCATCTCCAAGGTGGAGATCGAGCGCACCCGTGACCGCGTCCGCGTCGACATCCACACCGCCCGGCCGGGCATCGTCATCGGCCGCCGCGGCGCGGAGGCCGACCGTATCCGCGGTGACCTGGAGAAGCTGACCGGCAAGCAGGTCCAGCTGAACATCCTCGAGGTCAAGAACCCGGAGATGGACGCTCAGCTGGTGGCCCAGGCCGTCGCCGAGCAGCTGTCCTCGCGCGTCTCCTTCCGCCGTGCCATGCGCAAGAGCATGCAGGGCACGCTGAAGGCCGGCGCCAAGGGCATCAAGATCCAGTGCGGCGGCCGTCTCGGCGGCGCCGAGATGTCCCGCTCGGAGTTCTACCGAGAGGGCCGCGTCCCGCTGCACACCCTGCGGGCGAACGTGGACTACGGCTTCTTCGAGGCCAAGACCACCTTCGGCCGGATCGGTGTGAAGGTCTGGATCTACAAGGGCAATGTCAAGAACATCGCCGAGGTCCGTGCCGACAACGCGGCCGCCAGGGCGGGCAACCGTCCGGCCCGCGGTGGCGGCAACGAGCGTCCGCAGCGCCGTGGTGGCGAGCGCGGTGGCGAGCGCGGTGGCCGCGGCCGTCGTCCCCAGACGGAAGGCACCCAGGCCCCCAAGGCCGACGCGCCCGCCGCTGAGGTCCCGGCCGCCGAGACCCCCGGAACGGAAGGCTAAGTACCATGCTGATCCCCCGTAGGGTCAAGCACCGCAAGCAGCACCACCCGACGCGCCGCGGACAGGCCAAGGGCGGTACCGAGCTGGCGTTCGGCGAGTACGGCCTGCAGGCCGTCACCCCCGCGTACGTGACCAACCGGCAGATCGAGTCCGCTCGTATCTCCATCACCCGGCACATCAAGCGTGGCGGCAAGGTCTGGATCAACATCTACCCGGACCGCCCGCTGACCAAGAAGCCGGCCGAGACCCGCATGGGTTCCGGTAAGGGTTCGCCGGAGTGGTGGATCGCGAACGTCAAGCCCGGACGGGTGATGTTCGAGCTGTCCTTCCCGAACGAGAAGGTTGCCCGCGAGGCGCTCACCCGCGCCGCGCACAAGCTTCCGATGAAGTGCCGCATCGTGCGGCGCGAGGCAGGTGAGTCGTGATGGCGGCCGGTACCAAGGCGACCGAGCTGCGCCAGCTGGGCGACGAGGAACTCGTCGGCAAGCTGCGTGAGGCCAAGGAGGAGCTGTTCAACCTCCGCTTCCAGGCGGCCACGGGACAGCTTGAGAACAACAGCCGGCTCAGGGTCGTCCGCAAGGACATCGCCCGGATCTACACCCTCATGCGTGAGCGCGAGCTGGGCATCGAGACGGTGGAGACGGTGGAGAGCGCCTGATGAGCGAGAAGAATGTGACTGAGACGACCGACGAGCAGCGCGGCTTCCGCAAGACCCGTGAGGGCCTCGTGGTCAGCGACAAGATGGACAAGACCGTTGTGGTCGCCGTCGAGGACCGCGTCAAGCACGCCCTGTACGGCAAGGTCATCCGCCGCACCAACAAGCTCAAGGCGCACGACGAGCAGAACGCCGCGGGCATCGGCGACCGGGTCCTCCTGATGGAGACCCGGCCGACCTCCGCCACGAAGCGTTGGCGCGTCGTGGAGATCCTCGAGAAGGCCAAGTAGTCCAGCAATCCCTGAGCGGGTATCCGCTCAGGACCGTTCCGTCAGGCTCGGCGGCGGGGTCGCCCCAGGGCGACCCCCCGCCGGGAACCGACGCGACAAACAGGAGATAGACGTGATCCAGCAGGAGTCGCGACTCCGCATCGCTGATAACACAGGTGCCAAGGAGATCCTTTGCATCCGTGTTCTCGGTGGTTCGGGTCGCCGCTACGCGGGAATCGGTGACGTCATCGTCGCCACCGTCAAGGACGCGATCCCCGGTGGCAACGTGAAGAAGGGCGAGGTCGTCAAGGCGGTCATCGTCCGGACGGTCAAGGAGCGCCGTCGTGCCGACGGCTCGTACATCCGGTTCGACGAGAACGCCGCCGTCATCCTCAAGAACGACGGCGACCCCCGCGGCACCCGTATCTTCGGCCCGGTGGGCCGTGAGCTGCGCGAGAAGAAGTTCATGAAGATCGTCTCGCTCGCGCCGGAGGTGCTGTAACCGATGAAGATCAAGAAGGGCGACCTGGTCCAGGTCATCACCGGTAAGGACAGGGGCAAGCAGGGCAAGGTCATCGTGGCCTACCCGGCTCAGGACCGTGTCCTCGTCGAGGGTGTCAACCGGGTCAAGAAGCACACCAAGGCCGGCGCGACCGACCGCGGTTCGAAGACCGGCGGCATCATCACCACCGAGGCGCCGATCCACGTCAGCAACGTGCAGCTGGTTGTTGAGAAGGACGGCAAGAAGGTCGTGACCCGCGTCGGCTTCCGCTTCGACGACGAGGGCAACAAGATCCGCGTTGCCAAGCGGACCGGTGAGGACATCTGATGACTGCCACCACCACTTCACCGCGTCTCAAGGCGCGCTACCGCGAGGAGATCGCGGGCAAGATGCGTGAGCAGTTCTCCTACGAGAACGTCATGCAGATCCCCGGTCTCACCAAGATCGTGGTCAACATGGGTGTGGGCGACGCCGCCCGCGACTCCAAGCTGATCGAGGGCGCCATCCGCGACCTCGCCACGATCACCGGCCAGAAGCCGCAGGTCACCAAGGCCCGTAAGTCCATCGCGCAGTTCAAACTGCGTGAGGGCCAGCCGATCGGTGCCCACGTCACGCTGCGCGGCGACCGCATGTGGGAGTTCCTCGACCGTCTGCTGTCGCTGGCGCTGCCGCGTATCCGCGACTTCCGCGGTCTGTCCCCCAAGCAGTTCGACGGCCGGGGCAACTACACCTTCGGTCTCACGGAGCAGGTCATGTTCCACGAGATCGACCAGGACAAGATCGACCGGGTCCGGGGCATGGACATCACCGTGGTCACCACGGCGACCAACGACGACGAGGGTCGTGCCCTCCTTCGTCACCTCGGCTTCCCGTTCAAGGAGAACTGACCGTGGCGAAGAAGGCTCTGATCGCTAAGGCCGCTCGCAAGCCCAAGTTCACTGTCCGCGGCTACAACCGCTGCCAGCGCTGTGGCCGGCCGCACTCCGTCTACCGCAAGTTCGGCCTGTGCCGTGTGTGCCTTCGTGAGATGGCCCACCGCGGCGAGCTGCCGGGCGTGACCAAGAGCTCCTGGTAGTTCCGGGTTTCCGGATCACCAGGACTCTCGGTAAGCAGTTGGACGGCGGGACCCCGCCCGCCCGTCGCCCGCCACCACCCTTCCAAGGGCGCCCTGGCGGGCGGCACCCCCTCTTTCTTCCCGTAAGGTAGAAGGGTTGGGCGCCCGCCGCCCGCATCGACTTACTACGCCGTAGGTCCACCGCACCGCACCCGTCCCCGGTTCGCCCGGGGGAGAGGGATGGAGCACCAGGAAACCCCGGCGAGAGAGGCCCAGGGCCAACTCATGACCATGACCGACCCCATCGCAGACATGCTGACCCGTCTGCGTAACGCGAATTCGGCATACCACGACGATGTCGTGATGCCGTTCAGCAAGATCAAGTCGCACATCGCGGAGATCCTCCAGCAGGAGGGCTACATCACCGGCTGGAAGGTCGAGGACGCCGAGGTCGGCAAGAACCTCGTCCTGGAGCTGAAGTTCGGCCCGGAGCGCCAGCGCTCCATCGCCGGCATCAAGCGGATCAGCAAGCCGGGTCTGCGGGTCTACGCGAAGTCCACCAATCTGCCGAAGGTGCTCGGCGGCCTCGGCGTGGCGATCATCTCCACGTCGCACGGTCTGCTCACCGGCCAGCAGGCTCAGAAGAAGGGCGTGGGTGGGGAAGTCCTCGCCTACGTCTGGTAACCGGGAAAGCGAGGTATAGCAATGTCGCGCATCGGCAAGCTGCCCATCTCGGTTCCCGCCGGAGTGGACGTCACCATCGACGGCCGCACGGTCGCGGTGAAGGGCCCCAAGGGCTCGCTCACCCACACCGTCGCCGCGCCGATCGACATCGCCAAGGGCGAGGACGGCACTCTGCTGGTCACCCGCCCCAACGACGAGCGTGTCTCGAAGGCCTTGCACGGCCTGTCCCGCACGCTGGTGGCGAACATGATCACCGGCGTGACCGCGGGCTACAGCAAGCAGCTCGAAATCAGCGGTGTCGGCTACCGCGTCCAGGCGAAGGGCTCCAACCTGGAGTTCGCGCTGGGCTACAGCCACCCGATTCTCGTCGAGGCCCCCGAGGGGATCTCCTTCAAGGTGGAGAACCCCACGAAGTTCTCCGTCGAGGGCATCGACAAGCAGAAGGTCGGCGAGGTGGCCGCCAACATCCGCAAGCTGCGGAAGCCCGACCCGTACAAGGCCAAGGGCGTCAAGTACGCGGGCGAAGTCATCCGCCGCAAGGTCGGAAAGGCGGGTAAGTAGCCATGGCATACGGTGTCAAGATCGCCAAGGGCAAGGCTTACAAGAGCGCTGCGATCAAGCGTCGCCACATCCGGGTGCGCAAGCGCATCTCGGGTACGACCGAGCGTCCGCGCCTGGTCGTGACCCGCTCCAACCGGGGCATCGTGGCGCAGGTCATCGACGACCTCGCGGGCCACACGCTCGCGTCGGCGTCGACCCTCGACGCGTCCATCCGCGGCGGCGAAGGCGACAAGAGCGCCAAGGCTAAGCAGGTCGGCCAGCTCGTGGCCGAACGTGCGAAGGCCAAGGGCGTCGAGGCTGTCGTGTTCGACCGTGGCGGCAACCAGTACGCAGGGCGCATCGCCGCCCTGGCGGACGCCGCCCGCGAAGCCGGACTCAAGTTCTGAGCCGTCCTTCGCGCCAGCGACCCTGTGTCGCTGCGTAGCTAGCGGAAAACGATAGAGAGGTAATTCCAATGGCTGGACCCCAGCGCCGCGGAAGCGGTGCCGGTGGTGGCGAGCGACGGGACCGTAAAGACCGGCGGGACGGCGGCCAGCAGGCCGAGAAGACCGCTTATGTCGAGCGTGTCGTCGCGATCAATCGCGTCGCCAAGGTTGTGAAGGGTGGTCGTCGCTTCAGCTTCACCGCGCTGGTCGTGGTGGGCGACGGTGACGGCACCGTCGGTGTCGGCTACGGCAAGGCCAAGGAGGTGCCGGCCGCCATCGCCAAGGGTGTTGAGGAGGCCAAGAAGCACTTCTTCAAGGTCCCCCGTATCCAGGGCACCATCCCGCACCCGATCCAGGGCGAGAAGGCCGCGGGCGTCGTCCTGCTCAAGCCTGCTTCCCCCGGTACCGGTGTGATCGCCGGCGGCCCGGTGCGTGCCGTGCTGGAGTGCGCGGGCATCCACGACGTGCTGTCCAAGAGCCTCGGCTCCGACAACGCGATCAACATCGTGCACGCCACGGTGGCGGCGCTCCAGGGCCTTCAGCGGCCCGAGGAGATCGCGGCCCGCCGCGGCCTGCCGATCGAGGATGTCGCGCCCGCCGCTCTGCTGCGGGCCCGCGCCGGAGTGGGTGCGTGATGGCGCGTCTGAAGGTCACACAGACCAAGTCCTACATCGGCAGCAAGCAGAACCACCGTGACACGCTGCGGTCGCTCGGGCTCAAGCGCCTGCACGACGTCGTGGTCAAGGAGGACCGCCCGGAGATCCGCGGCATGGTCCACACCGTCCGCCACCTCGTCACGGTCGAGGAGGTCGACTGATCATGGGTGACAACCCGATCAAGCTCCACAACCTCCGTCCCGCTCCGGGCGCCAAGACCGCCAAGACCCGTGTGGGTCGCGGCGAGGCGTCCAAGGGCAAGACGGCCGGTCGTGGCACCAAGGGCACCAAGGCCCGCTACCAGGTTCCGGAGCGCTTCGAGGGCGGGCAGATGCCCCTCCACATGCGGCTCCCGAAGCTCAAGGGCTTCAAGAACCCGTTCCGCACCGAGTACCAGGTCGTCAACCTGGACAAGCTCGCGACCCTCTACCCGGAGGGTGGCGAGGTGACGGTGGCCGACCTGGTCGCCAAGGGTGCGGTACGCAAGAACCAGCTCGTCAAGGTGCTCGGCACCGGCGAGGTCTCCGTGGCGCTGACGGTGACCGTTGACGCGGTCTCCGGCTCCGCCAAGGAGAAGATCGCCGCCGCCGGCGGCACCGTCACCGAGCTCGTCTGAGCCCGATGCCGAACACGACCGGGGATGCCCAGATACACCTGGGCATCCCCGGTCGTTCGTTCCTGTGATTTTCCTTCCCCGGCTGGTCATTCCTTGCGGGGCCATGTCGCCGGTAGGCTGGCCGACGCTGCTGTCGTCAGAACCCTCATAAACCGTCCTTCCGCCCTGGCGCGGGGGGTGCAGGAGGCACCGTGCTCACCGCGTTCGCACGGGCGTTCAAGACGCCCGACCTGCGCAAGAAGCTTCTGTTCACCCTGGGCATCGTGGTGGTCTACCGCCTCGGAGCGCACGTACCGGTGCCGGGTATCGACTACACGGTCGTCAACCAGTGCATCAAGGACACGAAGGGCAACAACAGCCTCTTCGGCCTGGTGAACATGTTCAGCGGCGGCGCACTGCTGCAGCTGACGATCTTCGCGCTCGGCATCATGCCGTACATCACGGCGAGCATCATCCTCCAACTGCTCACGGTGGTGATCCCGCGTCTGGAGGCCCTCAAGAAGGAGGGCCAGGCCGGCACCACGAAGATCACGCAGTACACCCGGTACCTGACGGTCGCGCTGGCCGTGCTCCAGGGTACGGGCCTGGTCGCCACCGCCCGCTCCGGCAGCCTGTTCTCCGGCTGCAACAACGCCGGCGGCATCGTGCCCAACCAGTCGATCTTCACCACGATCACCATGGTCACGACGATGACCGCGGGCACCGTGATGATCATGTGGCTCGGTGAGCTGGTCACCGACCGCGGCATCGGCAACGGCATGTCGATCCTGATGTTCGTCTCCATCGCGGCCGGCTTCCCGGGCTCGCTGTGGGCGATCAAGGTCTCCGGCAAGATCGCGGACGGCTGGGTGGAATTCCTCGCGGTGATCGCGGTCGGCCTGGCGATGGTGGGCCTGGTGGTCTTCGTCGAACAGGCGCAACGCCGTATCCCGGTGCAGTACGCCAAGCGCATGATCGGCCGGCGGTCGTACGGCGGCACCTCCACGTACATCCCGCTCAAGGTCAACCAGGCCGGTGTCATCCCGGTCATCTTCGCGTCGTCGCTGCTGTACATCCCGGCGCTGATCGTGCAGTTCTCCGGTTCGACCTCGGGCTGGGCCCAGTGGATCAGCCGGAACTTCACCAAGGGCGACCACCCGGTGTACATGGCCGCGTACTTCCTGCTGATCGTGTTCTTCGCCTTCTTCTACGTCGCGATCTCGTTCAACCCCGAAGAAGTCGCCGACAACATGAAGAAGTATGGTGGGTTCATTCCGGGCATCCGCGCAGGCCGCCCCACCGCTGAATACCTGAGTTACGTGCTGAACCGCATCACGTGGCCGGGCGCGCTCTACCTGGGTCTCATCGCCCTCGTGCCGACGGTCGCGATCGCGATCTTCAACGGCAGCAACGGCAACTTCCCACTCGGCGGTACCAGCATCCTGATCATCGTGGGTGTCGGTCTGGAGACGGTGAAGCAGATCGAGAGCCAGCTACAGCAGCGTAACTACGAAGGGTTCCTCCGCTGATGCGTATCGTCCTGGTCGGGCCGCCCGGCGCGGGCAAGGGGACGCAGGCCGCGTACCTCGCCAAGAACCTGTCGATCCCGCACATCTCGACGGGCGACCTGTTCCGCGCCAACATCAGCCAGGGCACCGACCTCGGCAAGCAGGCGAAGGCGTACATGGACGCCGGCGACCTGGTGCCGGACGAGGTCACCATCGGCATGGCGGAGGACCGGCTGGACCAGCCGGACGCCGTCGGCGGCTTCCTGCTCGACGGCTTCCCGCGCAACGACTTCCAGGCCCAGGCGCTCGACGCCTACCTGGCCGCCCACGGCATCGCGCTGGACGGCGTGCTCGACCTGGAGGTCCCCGAGGGCGAGGTCGTCAAGCGGATCGCCGGCCGCCGGGTGTGCCGCAACGACAGCGCGCACGTCTTCCACGTCGAGAACAAGCAGCCCAAGGTGTCCGGGGTCTGCGACGTGTGCGGCGGCGAGCTGTACCAGCGCAGCGACGACGCCGAGGACAAGGTCCGCAACCGCCTCGACGTCTACCACCGCGAGACCGAGCCGATCATCGACTACTACAAGCAGCAGAATCTTGTGGTGACGATCTCGGCGCTCGGCACCGTGGCCGAGGTCACGGAGCGCGCGATGGAGGCGCTGCGGCGCGACGACGCCGCCTGAGCGCGTTCTGAGCGGACCGCGGCACGGCAGCACAACAGCACAGCACGGCATACGGCCGTGGTGCCCCGACGGGCACCACGGCCGTATCGTTGAACGGGCACTCGCGCCCGTACACCCCGATCGAAGGAGGGCGTCAGCCGCATGGTGGAGATCAAGACCCCGGAGCAGATCGCCACGATGAGGCGCGCCGGACTGGTCGTCGCGGCGGTGCACGAGGCGACCCGCGCGGCGGCCGTCCCCGGTGCCACCACCAAGGACCTGGACGAGATCGCCGCCCAGGTGATCGCCGACCACGGCGCCAAGCCGAACTTCCTGGGCTACGGCGGCTTCCCCGGCAACATCTGCACGTCGGTCAACGACGTGGTCGTGCACGGCATCCCCGACCGGGCGACCGTGCTCAAGGACGGCGACATCATCGCCATCGACGCCGGCGCCATCGTGGACGGCTGGCACGGCGACGCGGCCTACACCTGCTTCGTCGGCTCGGGGCACGCGCCCGAGCTGGTCGAACTGAGCCGGGTGACCGAGGAGTCCATGTGGGCCGGCATCGCCGCCTTCCGCAAGGGCAACCGGCTCGAAGACATCTCGCGTGCCGTCGAGAGCTACATCCGCCGCCAGCCGCGCCCCGCGTCGGGCAAGTACGGCATCGTCGAGGACTACGGCGGCCACGGCATCGGCACCGAGATGCACATGGACCCGCACCTGCTGAACTACGTCAGCAAGAAGCGCGGGCGCGGCATCAAGCTCATCCCCGGGGTGTGCCTGGCGATCGAGCCGATGGTCACCCTCGGCTCCCCGCACACCCACGTGCTGGACGACGAGTGGACCGTCAAGTCCGACGACGGCTCGTGGTCCTCGCACTGGGAGCACACCATCGCCCTGACCGAGGACGGCCCGCTGGTGCTCACCGCGCCGGACTGCGGCCGGGCCAAGCTCGCCGAGTACGGCATCACGGTGGCGCCCGACCCGGTCGCGTGAGGCGCCCGCCGCCGGCGGCATAACGATCTTGCGGCATGGGCATACACAGTGGATTCGTCTTTCCGGGTGCCTTGTCGTAGACTGACACGTCGGCTCTCGTATGTCTTCCGGCATGCCCAGAGTCGACCAAGGTAGCCGATCCCGAAAGCAGGACATGGCCAAAAAGCAAGGCGCCATCGAAATCGAGGGCACCGTGATCGAGTCTCTGCCGAACGCCATGTTCAAGGTGGAGCTGCAGAACGGTCACAAGGTCCTCGCGCACATCAGCGGCAAGATGCGGATGCACTACATCCGTATCCTTCCGGATGACCGGGTCGTCGTGGAGCTGTCTCCGTACGACCTGACGCGCGGACGGATCGTCTACCGATACAAGTAGATCTCAAGACCCGGAGAACCTGACATCCCATGAAGGTCAAGCCGAGCGTCAAGAAGATCTGCGACAAGTGCAAGGTGATCCGCCGCCACGGCCGGGTCATGGTCATCTGCGACAACCTGCGCCACAAGCAGCGCCAGGGCTGACGCACGACCTGCTCCTTCTGCACCTCCGCAGAGATTCGCGCGACGCACACACGTACATACGCAGCGCCCGTCCCCGTACGAAGGGGGACGACACCCCCGGCGGAGGCCGGGGACCCGTCCGGTACCTGATACGGCCGCCGGGAACCGGTGCTGCGGAAGACCTCCGACATCCCAGGAGCCACACACATGGCACGCCTTTCAGGCGTTGACCTCCCGCGCGAGAAGCGCGTGGAGATCGCCCTCACCTATGTCTTCGGCATCGGGCGCTCGCGCGCCCAGGACATCCTGAAGAACACCGGTGTGAACCCCGACGTCCGCGTGCGCGACCTTGCTGAGGAAGACCTCATCAAGATCGCCAAGTGGGTCGACGACAACTACACGACCGAGGGTGACCTCCGTCGTTCGGTGCAGGCCGACATCCGCCGCAAGGTCGAGATCGGCTGCTACCAGGGTCTGCGTCACCGCCGGGGCCTGCCCGTCCACGGGCAGCGCACTCACACCAACGCCCGCACCCGCAAGGGCCCGCGTCGCGCCATCGCCGGCAAGAAGAAGCCGGGCAAGAAGTAGTCCACAGCAGGACCACCCAGCGGTCTTCGCTCGTAGGACCGACCACCTCCACCGGGAGAACGTGACACATGCCTCCTAAGGGCCGTCAGGGCGCAGCCAAGAAGGTGCGCCGCAAGGAAAAGAAGAACGTCGCTCATGGGCACGCCCACATCAAGAGCACGTTCAACAACACGATCGTCTCGATCACCGACCCCGCGGGCAACGTGATCTCCTGGGCCTCCGCCGGCCACGTCGGCTTCAAGGGCTCGCGCAAGTCCACCCCCTTCGCCGCGCAGATGGCCGCCGAGTCGGCCGCCCGCCGGGCGCAGGAGCACGGCATGCGCAAGGTGGACGTCTTCGTCAAGGGTCCCGGCTCCGGCCGCGAGACCGCGATCCGCTCCCTCCAGGCCACCGGCCTTGAGGTCGGGTCGATCCAGGACGTCACCCCGACCCCGCACAACGGCTGCCGCCCGCCGAAGCGCCGCCGCGTCTGACCAGCCGATAACAGGAGAACTGAGACAATGGCGCGTTACACCGGGGCCGACTGCAAGCGTTGCCGTCGGGAGAAGCAGAAGCTCTTCCTCAAGGGAGCGAAGTGCGAGAGCGCGAAGTGCCCGATCGAGATCCGTCCTTACCCCCCGGGTGAGCACGGACGCGGGCGCACCAAGGACAGCGAGTACCTGCTTCAGCTGCGTGAGAAGCAGAAGTGCGGCCGCATCTACGGTGTCCTCGAGAAGCAGTTCGTGAACTACTACAAGGAAGCGAACCAGAAGTCCGGCAAGACCGGTGAGAACCTGCTTCGCATCCTTGAGACCCGCCTCGACAACGTGGTGTACCGGGCCGGCTTCGCCAAGTCCCGCGACCACGCCCGTCAGCTGGTCCGTCACGGACACATCACCGTCAACGGGCGCAAGAACGACATTCCGTCGGCTCGCGTCGCTGTGAGTGACATCATCGAGGTCCGCGAGTCGTCCCGGAACCTGACCCCGTTCGCGGTGGCGCAGGGCGAGGCCGGCGACAAGACCGTGCCGGCGTGGCTCGAGGCCAACGCGGGCAAGCTCCGGATCCTCGTGCACAGCCTGCCCGAGCGCCAGGTGATCGACACCCAGGTGCAGGAGCAGTTGATCGTCGAGTTCTACTCCAAGTAGCGGCTCGCGGGAACGGGCGGTACGGCTGCCGTTACGACGGTTCCGCCGTGCCGCCCGTACCCTCGTAGTAACAGGGGGCGTCAAATAGCGGGCGCCCACGACAGAAGGACCCACGAACATGCTGATTGCTCAGCGTCCCTCGTTGACCGAAGAGGTCGTCGACGAATTCCGCTCACGGTTCGTGATCGAGCCGCTCGAGCCGGGCTTCGGCTACACCCTCGGCAATTCGCTCCGCCGTACGCTCCTGTCCTCGATCCCGGGTGCCGCGGTCACCTCGATCCGGGTCGACGGTGTCCTGCACGAGTTCACCACCGTGCCGGGCGTCAAGGAGGACGTGACCGACGTCATCCTCAACATCAAGCAGCTGGTCGTCTCCTCGGAGCACGACGAGCCGGTCGTGATGTACCTGCGCAAGCAGGGTCCGGGTGTCGTCACCGCCGCCGACATCGCGCCCCCGGCCGGTGTCGAGGTGCACAACCCCGACCTGGTCCTGGCCACGCTCAACGCCAAGGGCAAGCTGGAGATGGAGCTGACCGTCGAGCGCGGTCGCGGCTACGTCTCCGCGGTGCAGAACAAGCAGCAGGGCCAGGAGATCGGCCGTATCCCGGTCGACTCCATCTACAGCCCGGTGCTCAAGGTCACCTACAAGGTCGAGGCGACCCGAGTCGAGCAGCGCACCGACTTCGACAAGCTGATCGTCGACGTCGAGACCAAGCAGGCCATGCGCCCGCGGGACGCCATGGCGTCGGCGGGCAAGACCCTGGTCGAGCTGTTCGGCCTGGCCCGCGAGCTGAACGTCGACGCCGAGGGCATCGACATGGGCCCGTCCCCCACGGACGCCGCCCTGGCCGCGGATCTGGCGCTGCCGATCGAGGAGCTGGAACTCACCGTCCGCTCCTACAACTGCCTCAAGCGCGAGGGCATCCACTCCGTGGGCGAGCTCGTCGCACGCTCCGAGGCGGACCTGCTCGACATCCGCAACTTCGGTGCGAAGTCGATCGACGAGGTCAAGGCGAAGCTGGCCGGCATGGGCCTGGCCCTCAAGGACAGCCCGCCCGGATTCGACCCGACCGCCGCCGCCGACGCCTTCGGCGCCGACGACGACGTCGACGCCGGCTTCGTGGAGACCGAGCAGTACTGATCCCTCCGGGGGTCGGCCAGGTGTACGCGGTTCCCCCGCGGCGGTCCGCTGCCGCGGGGGGAACCGCTACCGCAGAGAACGCGCCTCCAGGGGCGCGGGGAACTGCGCGGCAAGCCCCCACCGGGGCGCGGGTCGGCACCGGCCTGAAGGGCTGTTGCTGTCGCATCCGGACCACCGGCCGGTGGTGGGTTGCTCGCGCGGTTCCCCGCGCCCCCGAGGGGGCGCCCGGGCGCAAGCCCGGGAGGGATGCAGGACTTCCTGGGGTGCGCCCCGGGGCTTACGAGCTGGCAGCCGCCAGTTCGCACTGACATCGGTACCTGACACGGCCGGTGCAGCGTAGAAGGAGAAAGACCATGCCTCAGCCCGCCAAGGGTGCCCGTCTGGGCGGCAGCGCCGCGCACGAGAAGCTGCTTCTCGCGAACCTCGCGAAGGCGCTCTTCGAGCACGGCCGCATCACCACCACCGAGGCCAAGGCGCGCCGGCTGCGCCCGGTCGCGGAGCGCCTGATCACCAAGGCGAAGAAGGGCGACATGCACAACCGTCGCCAGGTGCTGCAGACGATCACGGACAAGAGCATCGTGCACACGCTCTTCACCGAGATCGGCCCGCGGTACGAGAACCGCCCGGGTGGCTACACCCGGATCACCAAGATCGGCCCCCGCCGCGGCGACAACGCGCCCATGGCGGTCATCGAGCTGGTCGAGGCCCTGACCGTGCAGCAGTCCGCTGTCGGTGAGGCCGAGGCCGCGACGAAGCGTTCCGCGAAGGACACCGCGGGCGACGACGCCATCGCCGACCTCAAGAAGGACGAGGCCGTCGAGGACGCCAAGCCCGCTGACGCGGAGGCGGACGCCGAGGAGTCGGACGAGGCCAAGGACGCCTGAGGCGTCCGACAGGTTCTACGGGCGGACCCGTACCCCCTGGGGGTGCGGGTCCTTCCGCTTCCCCACGGTTGAGGAGCTACGCGTGAGCGACGACGCTGCACCCGGTTTCGTACGGGTCCGGCTCGACCTGGCATACGACGGGGCCGACTTCTCCGGCTGGGCCAAGCAGCGCACCCGCCGTACGGTCCAGGGCGAGCTGGAGTCGGCGATCACCACGGTCCTGCGGCTGCCGGAGCCCGTCGAGCTGACGGTGGCCGGCCGCACCGACGCCGGCGTCCACGCCCGCGGCCAGGTCGCGCACGTCGACCTGCCGGCCGAGGTGTGGGACGCCGAGCGCGGCAAACTGCGCAGGCGGCTGGCCGGACGCCTGCCCTGGGACGTCCGCGTCTTCGGCGTCAGCGAGGCGCCCTCCGGCTTCAACGCGCGCTTCTCCGCGATCTGGCGCCGGTACGCCTACCGGGTCGGCGACCACCCCGGCGGGGTCGATCCGCTGCTGCGCGGGCACGTGCTGTGGCACGACCGGCCGGTGGACGTCGACGCCATGAACGCCGCCGCGCAACTGCTGCTCGGGGAGCACGACTTCGCGGCGTACTGCAAGAAGCGCGAGGGTGCGACGACGATCCGCACGCTGCTCGATGTGCGCTGGGAGCGGGCGCGCGACGGCGTCGCCGTCGCCACGGTCAGGGCGGACGCCTTCTGCCACAACATGGTGCGGGCGCTGGTCGGGGCGATGATCCTGGTCGGGGACGGGCACCGGCCGGTCGCCTTCCCGGCGGAGGTCCTGGCCGGACGGGTGCGGCACTCCGCGGTGAACGTCGTACGGCCGCACGGGCTGACCCTGGAGGAGGTCGGCTACCCGGCCGATGAACTCCTCGCGGCCCGCAGCCGCGAGGCCCGCAACCTGCGCACGCTGCCGGGCTGCGCCTAGCCGGTCACGCCTCGCCTGAGGGGGTGCCCCTTCCCCTCTCCTGGCGCCCGTGCCGCCGTCGTGGCGCTTCGCGCAGTTCCCCGCGCCCCTAAGGGCTCGTCCTCCGCCGTAGAGGGCGACCATCAGGGGCGCGGGGAGCTGCGCGGCCAGCCCCCACCGGGGGAAGGCCGGCGCGGCCCGCAGGGGCAGGCCGGGGGGACTACTTCCTGGTCGGATCGGCCGCGGCAGCGTCCTTGCCGCGCTGCACGATGCGGCTGAACGCGAAATCAGACGCGTCGTTCGCCGCCTGCTTCCCCACCGTGTCGTTCGCCGCCAGCGTCGTCCCGTTCTTGAAGCCCGCGATGGCGAAGTACGCGTAACGCCCGACGGAGTTCGCCGTCATCTGGCACCGCACCGCCCGGCAGAAGTCGGCGACGCCCCCGCCGTTGAGCGGGGCGAGGTACTGCGAGACCCCCTGCACCTTCTTCGCGTGCGTGTCGTCCGCGAAGACGGCGACGCCGACCGTCACGGCGAGCCCGCCCTGCGTGTACGTGGCGCGTATCAGCTTCTGGCAGCCGTTGGCGCTGAGGGCCGTCGCGACGGCCTGCCTGGCGTTCTTCGCGCAGGAGGCCGTGACGTCGGTCGCCGTCTTGACGTACGTACGGCCCTTCCAGACGAACTGCTTGCCGGGGAAGAGGGATTCAGGGGTGAGCGGCGCCTTGTCCTTGGCGGCGGTGTTGAGGTAGTCCCGCGGATCGACCGGCGGGGGAGGGGCGACCGAGGAGAAGGACGGCGCGGGGGGCAGCGGCTGCTGGCTCGCGGTGCTGCTCGTGGCGGAGGACGGCCCCGCCGACGGCTTGCCGTCGCTCTTGCCGGACATGACGACCGCGGTGGCCACGACGCCGGCTATCACGGCGACGGCGACGATCCCGCCGGCGAGCATCAGGACCCGGCGGCGGCGCGCGCCGGTCGCCTCCTGCCGCTCGGCGAGCGCGGTCCAGTCCGGCGTGCCGGACTCGGCGGCCCCGCCGCCGCCCGCGTGCCGTGGCTCTGCCTGCGGCTGTGTCCGCGCCGGAGGCGTCGGCCGCGGTGCAGGACCGCCGGCGAACGGTACGTGCCCTGCGCCGCCGCCCTGGGCCGCGGGAGCCTGCTGCTGCGGGGCCGGCCCCTGCGGCTGTGCGGGCGCCTGCCGGCCCCCGTACGACTGCGGCTGGGGCTGCTGCTGGGCGGGCGCCTGGCCGCTGTGAGCCTGGGGCTGGGGCTGCTGCTGCGGGGGCGCCTGCTCGCCGCCGTAGGCCTGCGGTTGCGCCGGGGCCTGCTGGCCCGCGTACGGCTGCTGCGGCCCCGGCGCCTGCTGCTGCGCCGGCGGGGCCGCCTGCTGCGGGGGCGACCAGTTCTGCGCCGGGATGATCTGGGTCGCCGGTTCCGGCCGGCCCGTCGGGTCGAGGGCGGCGGGCTGGTCCGGGGCGGAGGACCACGGCTGGCCGCCCTGGGGCTGCGCCTGGGACGCGGCCTGCGCGGCGGCGTCGGCCTGCGGGGACCACGCGGGGCCCGGCTCGGGGGCCTGCGGCGGTGGGGACTGCCGGCGGAACTGCTGGCGGGGGTCGGCGTCCCGCTGGGAGTGCCCGCGGGAGGGGATGACGCGTCCCTCCAGCACTTCGCGCTCGCCGTCTGCGGCGTTCCTGCGCGGTTCCTGCGGCGGCTGCTGCCCGGGGCCATCGGTCATGTCGCGCATCATATTGCCGGTGCGGGTCCCCGGTGTACCGCGGGCAGCGGCCCGCGGGGGTGGTACGACTGTCCCGGGAAAACGGGTTGGGCGGGATCGGGCCGCACGGGAGAATTCAGGCCATGGGACATGTGGAAGCAGCGCACCTGGAGTATTACCTGCCGGACGGGCGGGCGCTGCTCGGCGACGTCTCGTTCCGCGTCGGCGACGGCGCGGCCGTGGCGCTGGTCGGGCCGAACGGCGCGGGCAAGACCACTCTGCTGCGGCTGATCTCGGGGGAGATCGCGCCGCACGGCGGCGGGGTCACCGTCAGCGGCGGCCTCGGCGTGATGCGGCAGTTCATCGGGAGCGTCCGGGACGACAGGACCGTACGCGACCTGCTGGTGTCGGTGGCGCACCCGCGGATCCGCGAGGCCGCGGAGGCGGTGGACGCGGCCGAGCTGGCGATCATGGCGCAGGACGACGAGCCGGCGCAGATGGCGTACGCGCACGCGCTGGGCGACTGGGCCGAGGCGCGCGGCTACGAGGCCGAGACGCTGTGGGACATGTGCACGATGGCGGCACTCGGCGTCCCGTACGAGCGGGCGCAGTGGCGCGAGGTCAAGACGCTGTCCGGCGGCGAGCAGAAGCGGCTGGTGCTCGAAGCGCTGCTGCGCGGCCCCGACGAGGTGCTGCTGCTCGACGAGCCGGACAACTACCTGGACGTGCCGGGCAAGCGCTGGCTGGAGGAGCAGATCGCCGCCACCCGCAAGACCGTGCTGTTCGTCAGCCACGACCGCGAGCTGCTGTCGCGTACCGCGGAGAAGATCGTCAGCGTGGAGACCGGGCCGACCGGGTCCACGACCTGGGTGCACGGCGGCGGTTTCGACACCTTCCACGAGGCCCGCAAGGAGCGCTTCGCCCGCTTCGAGGAGCTGCGCCGCCGCTGGGAGGAGGAGCACGCCAAGCTCAAGGCGATGGTGCTGCGGCTGCGGCAGCAGGCGGCGAACAGCCCCGACATGGCCTCGCGCTACCACGCGGCGCAGACCCGGCTGAAGCGGTTCGAGGACGCGGGCGCCCCGCAGGAGCCGCCGCGCGAGCAGGACATCAGGATGCGGCTCAAGGGCGGCAGGACCGGTGTACGGGCGGTGACCTGCGAGAAGCTGGAGCTGACCGGCCTGATGAAGCCCTTCGACCTGGAGGTCTTCTACGGCGAGCGGGTCGCGGTGCTCGGCTCGAACGGCTCGGGCAAGTCGCATTTCCTGCGGCTGCTGGCGGGGGACACGGGCGTGGCGCACAAGGGCACGTACAAGCTGGGCGCCCGGGTCGTGCCCGGCCACTTCGCGCAGACCCACGCGCACCCCGAGCTGCGCGGGCGCCCGCTGGTGGACATCCTGTGGACCGAGCACGCCAGGGACCGCGGGCGGGCGATGTCGGTGCTGCGCCGGTACGAACTGGAGCGGCAGGGCGACCAGCCCTTCGACAAGCTGTCCGGCGGGCAGCAGGCCCGCTTCCAGATCCTGCTGATGGAGCTGGAGGGCACGACCGCGCTGCTGCTGGACGAGCCGACGGACAACCTCGACCTGGAGAGCGCGGAAGCCCTCCAGGAGGGCCTGGAGGCCTACGACGGTACGGTGCTGGCCGTCACGCACGACCGCTGGTTCGCCCGCAGTTTCGACCGCTACCTGGTCTTCGGCTCCGACGGGCTGGTCCGCGAGACGGCCGCTCCGGTGTGGGACGAGCGCCGCGTGGAGCGCGAACGGTGAGGGGGTCCACGGCCGGGGCCGCACACGCGTTTTGACCCGCCGGGGGCCGCCCGGGTATTCTTCGGGTTCGTTATGCGTATTGGCTTGCTCTATCTCACGTGAGGGGCCCTTACGCCGGTCCACCGGGCCGATGACCAGCGGCAGGCAGACGGGTTGCGTCCCCGTATGCGGCCATGGCTGTCGTGATCGTCCGGGTGGCCTTGTCAGGACCCTTCCCCACCGCCCTCGCGGCGGGTCAGGGGAAACCACTACTGAGAAGAAGCGAAGGCTACGACCGTGCGTACGTTCAGCCCCAAGCCCGGCGATGTCCAGCGCCAGTGGCATGTCATCGACGCGCAGGACGTTGTCCTGGGCCGTCTGGCCACTCAGGCCGCCACCCTTCTGCGGGGCAAGCACAAGCCCATCTACGCGCCCCACGTCGACACCGGCGACTTCGTCATCATCATCAACGCCGACAAGGTCCACCTCTCGGGTAACAAGCGGACCCAGAAGATGGCCTACCGCCACTCGGGCTACCCGGGCGGTCTGCGTTCCGTGCGCTATGACGAGCTGCTGGAGAAGAATCCCGAGAAGGCCGTCGAGAAGGCCGTCAAGGGCATGCTTCCGAAGAACACCCTGGGCCGTCAGATGCTCTCCAAGCTGAAGGTCTACTCGGGCGACCAGCACCCGCACGCTGCCCAGCAGCCGGTGCCGTTCGAGATCACCCAGGTCGCGCAGTAGTTCCCGGCCACCAGCTACCAGAAAGAACCTGAGGAGAATCGTGGCTGAGACCACTGCCGAGACCGTCATCGAGGGCGACGAGCCTTTCGAGGAGATCACCACCTTCGAGTCCGAGGCCGTCGAGGGGGAGTACACCTCCGAGTCGCTCGCCTCGCGCTTCGGCGACCCGCAGCCGGCTGCCGGCACCGGCCGCCGCAAGCAGTCCATCGCCCGCGTCCGGATCGTCCCGGGCAGCGGAAAGTGGAAGATCAACGGCCGCACCCTTGAGGGCTACTTCCCGAACAAGGTGCACCAGCAGGAAGTCAACGAGCCCTTCAAGGTGCTCGAACTCGACAACCGCTACGACGTCATCGCCCGCATCAGCGGCGGCGGCATCTCGGGCCAGGCCGGTGCGCTGCGCCTCGGTGTCGCCCGTGCGCTGAACGAGGCCGACGTCGACAACAACCGCGGCCCGCTCAAGAAGGCCGGCTTCCTGACCCGTGACGACCGTGCGGTCGAGCGGAAGAAGGCCGGTCTGAAGAAGGCCCGCAAGGCGCCGCAGTTCAGCAAGCGCTAGTCGCACCCGGCACGCCGTTGCCGCTGCACAACGCCCCGGAGGCACACCATTGCCTCCGGGGCGTTCGCATGTGGCGCCGCCGTCGTATATCTGTGGTGATACGACTGGTACAACCAAGTACAGGGCGCCAAGCGTCATGCACCAAGCAGGTGCGCGGCCGGGACACCGCGCACGGCACCTGCGTACATGAGTACGGCCGAGCACGGCCGCGACGGCAGAGCCGCCGTATCGCATCGGAGGACACACAGTGGGACGACTCTTCGGCACCGACGGGGTCCGCGGTATCGCCAACGCGGACCTCACCGCCGAGCTGGCGCTGGGCCTGTCGGTCGCGGCGGCGCATGTTCTGGCGGAAGCGGGGACCTTCGCCGGGCACCGGCCGGTCGCGGTGGTCGGGCGCGATCCGCGCGCCTCGGGCGAATTCCTGGAGGCCGCCGTCGTGGCGGGCCTCGCGAGCGCGGGCGTGGACGTCCTGCGGGTCGGTGTGCTGCCCACCCCGGCGGTGGCGTATCTCACCGGTGCGCTGGGCGCCGACCTCGGCGTGATGCTGTCCGCCAGCCACAACGCGATGCCCGACAACGGGGTGAAGTTCCTGGCCCGCGGCGGCCACAAGCTGGACGACGACCTCGAGGACCAGATCGAGAAGATCTACGAGGAGCACCGCACCGGCGCCCCCTGGCTGCGGCCCACCGGCGCGGGCGTGGGCCGGGTGCGCGACTACGACGAGGGCTTCGACCAGTACGTCGCCCACCTCATCGGCGTGCTGCCCAACCGCCTCGACGGGCTCAAGGTCGTCCTCGACGAGGCGCACGGCGCCGCGTCCTGGGTGTCGCCCGAGGCGTTCTCGCGGGCCGGCGCCGAGGTCGTCACGATCGGCGCCAAGCCCGACGGCCTCAACATCAACGACGGCTGCGGCTCCACCCATCTGGACCTGCTCAAGGCCGCCGTCGTGGAACAGGGCGCCGACTTCGGCATCGCGCACGACGGCGACGCCGACCGCTGCCTCGCGGTGGACGCGGCCGGCGAGGAGGTCGACGGCGACCAGATCCTGGCGATCCTGGCGGTGGCACTGCACGAGCGGGGCGAGCTGCGCGGCAACACCGTCGTCGGCACGGTCATGTCCAACCTGGGCTTCAAGCTGGCCATGGAGCGCGAGGGCATCACCCTGGTGCAGACCGCGGTCGGCGACCGCTACGTCCTGGAGTCGATGAAGGAGCACGGCTACGCCCTCGGCGGCGAGCAGTCGGGCCACGTCATCGTGCTCGACCACGCCACCACCGGCGACGGCACCCTGACCGGGCTGCTGCTGGCCGCCCGGGTGATGGAGACCGGCCGCCCGCTGGCCGACCTCGCCGCGGTCATGCAGCGGCTGCCGCAGGTGCTGATCAATGTGCCGGACGTCGACAGGAGCCGGGCGGCCACCGCGCCCGAGCTGGTCGCGGCCGTCGCGGAGGCGGAGGCGGAGCTGGGCGCGACCGGGCGGGTGCTGCTGCGGCCCTCCGGGACCGAGCCGCTGGTCCGCGTCATGGTGGAGGCCGCCGACATCGACCACGCGAGATCGGTCGCGGGCCGCCTCGCGGACGTGGTGAAGTCCTCGCTGGGCTGACCGGCGTCACCCCTTGCGACCGCCCCGCGCCTCCCGCGCGGGGCGGTCCGGGCGGGCTGGCCCGGGGCGGGCGGAGCTGGGCCGGGCTCGGCTCGCCGTCACCAGGTGACGGCTTTCGCCGGCGTCACAATTTGCGCAGGGACAGGCGTTGCACCTTGTGGTCCTGGTTCTTGCGCAGGACCAGCGTCGCCCGGCTGCGGGTCGGCAGCACATTCTGTTCGAGGTTGGGCCGGTTGACGGTCTGCCAGACCATCCGGGCGTAGTCCATCGCCTCGTCCTCGGCCACCCGGGTGTATTTCGTGAAGTACGAGTCCGGGTTCTGGAACGCGGTCTCGCGCAGCTTGCGGAAGCGGCCGAGATACCACCGCTCGATGTCCTCGGTGCGGGCGTCGACATAGACGCTGAAGTCGAAGTAGTCGGCGAGCCCGACCCTGGTGCGGCCGTCCTGCCCTGGCAGCGCGGGCTGGAGCACATTGAGGCCCTCGACGATGAGGATGTCGGGCCTGCGGACGGTGAGCAGCTCGCCGGGCACGATGTCGTAGAAGAGGTGGGAGTAGACCGGCGCGGTGACCACGGCCTTGCCGGACTTCACGTCGGCGACGAAGCGGGTCAGCGCGCGCCGGTCGTACGACTCGGGGAAGCCCTTGCGCGACATCAGGCCGCGCCGCAGCAATTCCGCGTTGGGCAGCAGGAAGCCGTCGGTGGTGACCAGCTCGACCCGCGGGTGCTCGGGCCAGCGCGCCAGCAGCGCCTGGAGCAGCCGGGCGGTGGTGGACTTGCCCACCGCCACGCTCCCGGCCACGCCTATGACGAACGGTGTGCCCGGCTGCGGGCCGCCCGCCGCGCCGGCCAGGAAGGTGTTCAGGGCGCCGCGCAGGCCGCTGTGCGCGGCCACGTAGAGATTCAGCAGCCGGGACAGCGGTAGGTAGACGTCCACCACCTCGTCCAGGTCGATGACGTCGCCGAGCCCGCGCAGCCGCTCCACCTCCTCGGCGGTCAGCGGCAGCGGGGTGCGGTCGCGCAGCGCGCTCCACTGCTCCCTCGTCAGGTCGACGAAGGGGCTGGCGGGCGCGGTCGGCGTGGTGGTCACGGTGAGCATCCTCGCAGGGCGCCTCGGGCGGTGGTGCGGCGGTGGTGCGGCGGCGGTGCGGCGGTGGTGGTGCGGCGGTGGTGCGGCGGTGGGCTTACGCGGGCGTGCACGGTGTGCGCCGGTGGCCGCACGGCGGCGGGCGGGCGGCGGGCGCGGCCTAAGCTGGGCGCATGTGCGGCGATGTGGAGTGCACCGGGCGGGACTTTGCGGCGGCCAGGCGGACGCGGCCCTGCCGCGCGGACCTCGTGGCGGTGGTCCGATGATCGTCGGGGTCGGCATCGACGTCGCCGAGATCGACCGTTTCGCCGCCGCCCTGGAGCGCAGCCCGGGCCTGGCGGAACGCCTGTTCACACCCGCGGAATTGCGGCTGCCCTCCGGCGACCCGCGCGGCGCTGCCTCCCTCGCGGCCCGTTTCGCGGCCAAGGAGGCGCTGGCCAAGGCGCTCGGCGCGCCGCCGGGACTGGTCTGGCTCGACGCCGAGGTCTCCACTGAGCCCTCGGGCCGCCCGTCGCTTGCCGTCACCGGTACGGTCGCCGCCCGCGCGGCCGAACTCGGCGTCCGCAGCTGGCACCTGTCCCTCAGCCATGACGCGGGCGTCGCCTCGGCCGTGGTGATCGCGGAGGGCTGACCCGGGGCCGGGGTGCCGGGGCGGCAGCGGGTACGTATCGTCGAACGCAGGGCCGACGGGAGGGTTTCGCGATGAGGTACGCGCACACGGTGCAGGCCGTACGGGACGCGGAGGGCGCGCTCATGGCGCGGCTGCCGGAAGGGGCGCTCATGCAGCGGGCCGCCGCCGGGCTCGCGGCGGTCGGCGCCGATGTGCTCGGGCGGGTGTACGGGTCCAGGGTCGTCGTGCTCGCCGGGAGCGGCAGCAACGGCGGCGACGCGCTCTACGCCGGGGCGCGGCTGGCGCGGCGCGGCGCGGGGGTCACCGCGGTGCTGCTGTCGCCCGAGCGGGCGCACGCCGGCGGGCTCGCGGCGCTGCGGGCCGCCGGCGGCCGGGTCGCGGAAGCGGACGCCGGGCTCGCGGCCGTCGCCCGCGCCCACCTCGTCTACGACGGCGTCGTCGGCATCGGCGGCAAGGGCGGGCTGCGCCCGCAGGCCGCGGACCTGGTGCGGGCCGCCTACGACGCGCGGGCCGCGGTCGTGGCCGTCGACCTGCCCAGCGGGGTCGACGCCGACACCGGCGAGGTCGCGGGGGAGGCCGTGCACGCCGATGTCACCGTCACCTTCGGCACGTACAAGCCGGGGCTGCTCATCGACCCGGCCGCCGGGCTCGCGGGCGCCCTGCGGCTCATCGACATCGGCCTGGACGCGGACCTGGGCGCGCCCGCGGTCGAAGCGCTCCAGCACACCGACGTGGCCGCGCTGCTGCCGCGGCCGAGCGGGGAGAGCGACAAATACCGGCGCGGGGTCGTGGGCGTCGTCGCCGGCTCCGACCGCTACCCGGGCGCCGCGGTGCTCGCCGTCTCCGGCGCCATTCGCGGCGGCGCGGGGGCTGTCCGCTACGTCGGCGGCGGGGCCGCCGCCGTTCTGGCCCGGCACCCCGAGACGCTGGTCTCCACCGGCTCCCCGCATGACGCGGGCCGCGTGCAGGCCTGGGTCGTCGGACCCGGGCTCGGCGACTCCGCCGACGCCAGGGCCGCGGTCGCGGAAGTCCTGGACTCCGATGTGCCCGTCCTCGTCGACGCGGACGGGCTGCGCCTCATGAGCCGCGAGACGGTCGCGGCCCGGACCGCGCCGACCGTGCTCACCCCGCACGCCGGGGAGGCGGCGGCGCTTCTCGGGCGGCCCCGTGAGGACATCGAGGCGGGCCGCCTGGACGCCGTACGCGCCCTTTCCGCGGCCTACCGCGCCACCGTCCTGCTCAAGGGCTCCACCACGCTTGTCGCGGCGCCGGACGGCGGCCCCGTCCGCGTCAACCCCACCGGTACGGCGTGGCTCGCCACCGCGGGCAGCGGTGACATCCTCTCCGGCCTCACCGGTTCCCTCCTGGCGGCCGGCCTCGCGGCCCGCGACGCCGCCTCGGTCGGCGCCTACCTCCACGGTCTGGCGGCCCGCCTCACCGAGGGGCCGCTCACGGCGATGGATGTGGCCGAGTCCATCCCGGCGGCCTGGCGCAGCTGACCGCTGTGTGCGGCGGTGGGGGGTTGCCACCTGCGCTGGCCTGTCGCCTGCGGCCCGGCGGGCGGCTTGTCGCGCAGTTCCCCGCGCCGCCCCTGGGTGTGGGTGCCACTTGCGGTGGGCGTTCACCTTGCGGTGCGCTGTGGCTTGTCGCGCAGTTCCCCGCGCCCCTGAGGGTGCCACTTGCGGTGGGTGTTCACCTTGCGGTGCGTCGTGGCTTGTCGCGCAGTTCCTCGCGCCCCTGAGGGGTTGCCACTTGCTGTGGCGGTGCTTCTTTTCCCGCCGTGGTGGTTGCGCGCGCCGTTCCCCGCGCCCCTTTG
Source organism: Streptomyces sp. NBC_01477 (assembly GCF_036227245.1). GTDB lineage: Bacteria > Actinomycetota > Actinomycetes > Streptomycetales > Streptomycetaceae > Actinacidiphila. The sequence goes on along the minus strand of NZ_CP109445.1, from coordinate 3,494,140 downwards.
GGGCACGCTTCCTCTGCCGTAGAGGGTGCGTTCCTGCGGAAGGCGCCTCCTCTGCCGCAGAGGGCACCCCTCCAGGGGCGCGGGGAACTGCGCGACCAGCCACAGCGCACCGCAAGTGCGAAGGCCACCGCGAGTGGCAACCCCCCGAGGGCGCGGGGAACTGCGCGACGAGCCCCCGCCGGGCCGCAGGCGACAGGCCACCGCAAGTGGCACCCCTCCAGGGGCGCGGGGAACTGCGCGACGAGCCACAGCGCACCGTCGTGTGGGGACGGGCGGCCACAACCCCGGGGGCGCGGGGAACTGCGCGCTCAGACCCCACCGCAGCCGCGGGTAGGGAGAGGGCCGCAAGGGGCACCCCCTTGGTCCAGCGAGGCGCCAAGCGCAAGCGCACCGCACGCCTGAGACACTGACCTGGATGAACGACATGACGAACGGGCGTGCCTGCGCACGAATCGACCTGGGCGCGCTGCGAGCGAACGTCGAGGCACTGCGGGCGAAGGCCCCCACCGCGGCCTTCATGGCGGTGGTGAAGGCCGACGCGTACGGCCACGGCATGGTGCCGTGCGCGCGGGCCGCTATCGCGGGCGGCGCCACCTGGCTGGGCGTGGCCACGCCTGAGGAGGCGCTGGCGCTGCGCGCGGCAGGCGTCGGCGGCCGGGTGCTGTGCTGGCTGTGGACCCCGGGCGGGCCCTGGCGCGACTGCGTCGAGGCCGACATCGACGTGACCGTCAGCGCGCGATGGGCGCTGGACGAGGTGGTGGCGGCGGCGCGGGCCGCGGGCCGCACCGCGCGCGTACAGCTCAAGGTCGACGCGGGCCTCGGGCGCAACGGGGCGCAGCCCGCCGAGTGGCCCGCGCTGACCGCCGCGGCCAGGGCGGCGGAGAAGGCCGGGCTGATCCGGGTCACCGGCCTGTGGGCGCACTTCTCCTGCGCCGACGAGCCCGGGCACCCCTCGATCGAGCGCGAACTCGGCGTCTTCCGCACCGCGCTGGCGCAGGCGGCCGACGCCGGCCTGGACCCGGAAGTGCGGCACATCGCCAATTCGCCCGGCACATTGACGCTGCCCGAGTCGCATTTCGACCTGGTGCGGCCCGGCGTGGCCATGTACGGCATCTCCCCGGTGCCGCAGGTCGGCGGCCCCGAGGACTTCGGGCTGCGGCCGGTGATGACGCTGGCCGCCCGGCTGGCGTCGGTCAAGGCGGTGCCCGGCGGCCACGGGGTCAGTTACGGCCACCACTATGTGACGCCGGGTCCGACGACGCTTGCGCTGGTCCCGCTGGGGTACGCAGACGGTGTGCCGCGGCATGCGTCCGGCGTGGGCCCGGTGCTGGTGGCCGGGAAGTGGCGGACGGTGGCGGGACGGGTGGCGATGGACCAGTTCGTGGTGGACCTCGGCGGCGATGCCGCGGCGGCGGGTGACGAGGTGCTGCTGTTCGGCCCCGGCGACCGGGGCGAGCCGACCGCGGAGGACTGGGCGCGGGCGTCCGGCACCATCGCGTACGAGATCGTCTCGCGGATCGGCGGCCGGGTGCCGCGGGTGTACGGGGAGAGTGGCTGAGCCGGTGGCTGACGGGGCGAAGTGGGAGCGGGCCGGGCTGTTCGGAGCTGCGATCGGCGTGGTGGCCGCGGGTGCCGCCGCCGGGCTGGCGATCGAGCGGGTCACCGTCGGCCGGGGCGTACGCCGCAAGGCGCAGCTGGCGCTGGACGCGACGGGCCCGTACGGCAGCCTGCGCGGGGCGGCGGGCACCGTGGCCGCGGAGGACGGCACCGAGCTGTACTACGAGACCGAGGACGCGGCGGCCCCCGAGCCGGCCGAGCCGTCCCGGCGCGGCTGGCTGCGCGGCCGCAGGGGCGCGGGTACGGCACCGGGCGGCCCGGCGCCGCTGCCGGTCACCGTGGTCTTCTGCCACGGCTACTGCCTGAACCAGGACTCCTGGCACTTCCAGCGGGCCGCCCTGCGCGGCACGGTCCGCGCCGTCTACTGGGACCAGCGCAGCCACGGCCGCAGCGAGCGCGGCCGGGACCAGGTGGCGGGCGGCCCTGCGACCATCGACCAGCTCGGCCGCGACCTCAGGGCCGTACTGGACGCGGCCGTGCCTGAAGGCCCCGTGGTGCTGGTCGGGCACTCGATGGGCGGCATGACGGTGATGGCCTTCGCCGAGCAGTTCCCCGACTACGTGCGCGAGCGGATCGCCGGGGTCGGCTTCATCTCGACCTCGTCGGGCAAGCTGGCCGCGGTCACCCTCGGGCTGCCCGCGGTCGGCGCGCGGGCCTTCCGCGCGGTCGCGCCGGGGCTGCTGAAGATCATGGGCAGCCAGGCCGAGCTGGTGGAGCGGGCGCGCCGGGCCACCGCGGAGCTGTTCGCCGGGATCATCAAGCGCTATTCGTTCGGCTCCGACGTGGACCCCGCGGTCGGGCGGTTCGCCGAGCGGCTGATCGAGTCGACGCCGATCGACGTGGTCGCCGAGTTCTACCCGGCCTTCACCGAGCACGAGAAGGGCGATTCGCTCGCCCTTCTCGACGGGCTGCCCGGGCTCGTACTGGCCGGGGACAAGGACCTGCTGACGCCCAGCGCGCACAGCACCGAGATCGCCGAGAAGCTGCCGGAGGCCGAGCTGGTCATCGTGCCGGGCGCCGGGCACCTGGTGATATTCGAACGGCCGGAACTGGTCAATTCCGCCCTCGCGCTGCTGATCGCGCAGGCCTCGGACTCGGTCCAGGCGCCGGTCGCCGACGGGCTGCGCGAGCTGGCGACGGCGGGCGACGCCGTGGCCGGCGGCGGGCGGCCCGCGGCGGGCGGCGCGTAGGCTTCGCGGTCATGGGCACACCGCACAACCCGTACCCCGCGGGCACGCAGAGCCGGAACCCCGCCGCGGTCCGCATCACCGTACGCACCGCCGAGCGCATGCGTGACCTGGGGCGGCGCCTCGCCGCGCTGCTCGGGCCCGGCGACCTGGTCCTGCTCAACGGCGAACTCGGCGCGGGCAAGACCACCTTGACCCGGGGCCTGGGCGAGGGCCTGGGCGTACGCGGCGCCGTCACCTCGCCGACCTTCGTCATCGCCCGCGTCCACCCCTCGCTGACCGGCGGCCCCGCCCTGGTCCACGTGGACGCCTACCGGCTCGGCGGCGGCCTCGACGAGATGGAGGACCTGGACCTCGATGTGTCGCTGCCCGAGTCGGTGGTGGTCGTCGAATGGGGCGAGGGCAAGGTCGAGGAGCTGTCCGAGGCCCGCCTCCAGGTGGTCATCGAGCGCACGGTCGGCTCCACGCCCGACGCCGACGACGACGCCCGGGTGGTGACGGTGAGCGGTATCGGCCCGCGCTGGGCCGCCACGGACCTGGCGCAGCTGGAGGCCTGAGCGCGCGGCGGCGCCGCACGGAAGGCGGCGGGGCATGAACCGACAGGCTGTCGGGAAGATGTTGCGCAGGGACCGGCACCCGTGGTGTCCTGGTTCCGGGCGCCCGCTTAGGGCTGCCTAACTTCCACCGCTCGGGGAGGCACCATGTCGGCCCACGACCAGCCCGAATCGCGGCCCGCCCCCACCTTCCGCGACCTGCTGGCCGCCGCGGAGGCGGTCCGCAGGATCTCCACCCCGCCGCCCGCCACGCCTCGGCCTACCGTCCCCGAAGAGGACGCGGCATAGCGCGAACGGGTGAATCCCCGCGGGCGCGGCAATGCGTGACGTCCGCGAGGCCGCGGGACATCGCCGTGCCCGCTGCACGCGCCGGGAAGGCGCTCAGGGCATCACGTCGATGGCGCTGCCCATGGTCGCCATCTGCCACAGCGCGGTGGTGTCGGCGCGGGACGCCCGGATCGCCGCGGTCTGCTTCGCCGGGTCCGGCTTGGTCAGCGAACCGTCCACGGCCGCGCTGAATCCGACGTTGACACCGCCGGTCATCGCGAACAGCACGGTGTGCTCGACCGGCTTGCCGTCGCCGCCGACGCCGGCGGCGCGCCGGAAGAACACGTGGTGCAGCCCCTTGGCCGGTGCCACATTGCCCGGCACCACCGGATAGGTGCGCAGCACCTTGTTGCCGTCGTCCACCAGCCACACCCGCTGCCCCGACAGGCTGTAGACGACGCGTTTTCCTATGCCCGAGTGCAGCGGCAGCGGATACGTCCTCGGGGTGGGCTTGGCCGGGGCCGACTTCTTCGGCGGGCTGGCGGAATGCCCGGCCGCCGGGGTCTTCGGCGCGGAGCCCGACGCCTGCGCGGCCAGGACCGCGATCACCACCAGGGCCGCCGCGGTCAGTCCCGAGACGAGGGTGCCGGCTTTTATTGCCACGGGTGTCCTCCGGTCGGGTTGCGCGCTCGCTCCCGGTTGACGGTAGCAGCCGCGGCGACCACCGCCGCGTACGCACGGACGCTGCCCGTACCCTGGGGGCGTGCTGCTGCTTGCCTTCGACACCGCCACGCCCGCCGTCACCGCTGCCCTGCACGACGGGGAGCGGGTGCTCGCCGAGTCCACGGTGGTCGACGCGCGCAGGCACGGCGAGCTGCTCGTGCCCGCCGTCGACCGGGTGCTGACCACCGCGGGCCGTACGCTCGCCGAGGTCACCGGCATCGTCGTCGGCGTCGGCCCCGGCCCCTACACCGGGCTGCGGGTCGGCCTGGTCACCGCCGCGTCCTTCGGCGACGCCCTGGACGTCCCCGTGCACGGCGTGTGCACCCTGGACGGGCTCGCCTGGGCGGCGGGCGAGGCCGGCCTCGAAGGGCCGTTCACCGTCGCCACCGACGCGCGCCGCAAAGAGGTCTACTGGGCGCGCTACGACGGCCCCGCCGTCCGCGTCACCGAACCCGCCGTGGGCCGGGCCGCGGACCTGCCCGCCGACGTACGGGCGCTGCCCGCGGTCGGCGCGGGCGCCGCGCTCTACCCGGACGCCTTCCCCGGCCACCGCCCCGACCCCGCCCACCAGTCGGCCGGCTCGCTCGCCGCGCTCGCCGCCCGCCGGCTGGCCGCGGGCGAGGCCTTCGCCCCCGCGCTGCCGCTCTACCTGCGCCGCCCCGACGCCCAGGTGCCCGCGGGATACAAGGCGGTCCTGCCGAAGTGAGCGATGCCGTCCTGCGCGACATGCGCTGGTGGGACCTGGACCGGGTGATCGCCATCGAACACGCCCTCTTCCCCGACGACGCCTGGTCCCGCGGCATGTTCTGGTCGGAACTCGCCGACGCCAGGCACCCGGCCGCGACGCGTACGTACATTGTCGCGGAGACACCCGAGGGCCGGATCGTCGGCTATGCCGGGCTCGCGGCGGTCGCGGGCACCGGCGACGTCCAGACCATCGCCGCAGCGCGCGACCACTGGGGCACCGGGCTCGGCGCCCTGCTGCTCACCGCCCTGCTGCGGGCCGCGACCGCCGCGGAATGCCACGAGGTGCTGCTCGAAGTGCGGGTCGACAACGCCCGCGCCCAGCGGCTCTACACCCGCTTCGGCTTCGAGCCGATCGGCATCCGCAAGGGCTACTACCAGCCGGGCAACGTCAACGCGCTCGTCATGCGCCGCGCCGACCCGGCACAGAACCTGGCTGAGGAAAACCATGGCTGACGAACCCCTAGTGCTCGGCATCGAGACCTCGTGCGACGAGACCGGCGTCGGCATCGTCCGCGGGCACACCCTGCTGGCCGACGCGGTCGCCTCCAGCGTCGACGAGCACGCCCGCTACGGCGGCGTCGTCCCCGAGGTCGCCAGCCGCGCCCACCTGGAGGCGATGGTCCCCACCATCCAGCGGGCGCTGAAACAGGCCGGGGTGAGCGCCCGCGACCTCGACGGCATCGCCGTGACCGCCGGCCCGGGGCTGGCGGGCGCGCTGCTGGTCGGGGTGTCGGCTGCGAAGGCGTACGCGTACGCGCTCGGCAAGCCGCTCTACGGGGTCAACCACCTCGCCTCGCACATCTGCGTCGACCAGCTCGAACACGGCGCCCTGCCCGAGCCGACGATGGCGCTGCTGGTCTCCGGCGGCCACTCCTCGCTGCTGCTGGCCCCCGACATCACCGGCGACGTACGCCCGCTGGGCGCCACCATCGACGACGCGGCGGGCGAGGCCTTCGACAAGGTCGCCCGGGTGCTCGGGCTCGGCTTCCCCGGCGGCCCCGCGATCGACCGCCGCGCCCGCGAGGGCGACCCCGCCGCCATCGCCTTCCCCCGCGGCCTGACCGGCGGGCGCGACCCGCGCTACGACTTCTCCTTCTCCGGCCTCAAGACCGCCGTGGCCCGCTGGGTCGAGGCCCGCCGCAGGGACGGCGAGGACGTGCCGATCGCCGACGTGGCCGCGTCCTTCCAGGAGGCGGTGGCCGACGTGCTGACCCGCAAGGCGATCAGGGCCTGCAAGGACAACGGCGTCGACCATCTGATGATCGGGGGCGGAGTGGCCGCCAACTCCCGGCTGCGCTCGCTGGCCCTGGAGCGCTGCGAGGACGCCGGCATCCGGCTGCGGGTGCCCCGGCCCGGGCTCTGCACCGACAACGGGGCGATGGTGGCGGCGCTGGGCGCCGAGATGGTGGCCAGGGGCCGCCCCGCGTCCACCCTCGACCTCCCGGCGGACTCCTCCCTGCCGGTGACGGAGGTCTCCGTGCCCGGCCACACGCACGAGCCGGCCCGCGGTCACGGTCACGAGCCGGCCAACGGTCACGCGCACGGGTCGGCGCACGGTCACGCGCACGAGCCGGCTCACTCGCACGGGCTGAGCCACGACCATGTGCACGAGCTGAGCAAGGACAACCTCTACGGATGACCGTCACGCTGATGTGGGAGGCCGCCGCCGCCAAGGGCCGCGGCGGCGAACTCCTCGCCTGGGCGCGGGAAGCCGCCGCCGCGCTGCCCGGCGGCTTCCTGCGGCGCGAGTTCCTCACCGCGCCCGGTGACCGCGTCCTGGTGCTGACCTGGTGGGCCGCCGGATACGACGCGGACCTGCCGGACCTGCCGGCGCCGGACGCCGGTCTGGTGCGGCGCGAGGTGCACCGATGGCGCTTCTCGTCGGTCGCGGTGGAACCCGCGGGCTGAAAAAGCACTCGTCCAGGGTGAGCGCGCGGCCGACCACCCCCAGTCCGCGCCGCGCGCTCGCTCCATGACGTTGCAGCACCGACGTAGGGTCCCTCCCCCATGCGCGCACACCGCGGGAAAACCGCCCTCCTCCTGCTCCTGGGCCTGCTGTTCACCGCGGGCTGCTCCGGGGGCACCCCCGCGGGCTCCCCGGCCTCCAGGGACGCCACGACGGCCGCCACGAGCCCCGCCGCGAAGCCGTCCCCGGCCGACGACCGCGCCGCCGCCTTCCGCAAATGGGGCATCCCGCTGCTCCCGCCGCCACCCGCCCCGCCCGCCGTCAAGCCGATACGCACCGGCGACGGGAAGATACCGGCGGTCAGCGACATACCGACCACCCAGAAGATCGTGTTTCTCACCTTCGACGACGGCGCCGAGAAGGACCCGAAATTCGTCGCGATGATGCGGGACCTCAAAATCCCGTTCACGATGTTCCTGACCGACGACATCATCAAGAACGACTACGGCTTCTTCCGGCCGCTCCAGGCGCTGGGCAATTCGATACAGAACCACACGCTCAGCCACCCTGACCTGCACACCAAGTCGTTGGCGCAGCAGAAGCACGAGATCTGCACGCAGCAGACGAAACTCACCCAGGAATACGGGACCGCTCCCGGGCTCTTCCGGCCGCCCTACGGGAACTACAACGACGCCACGCGGGCCGCGGTGAAATCCTGCGGCGGCCTGCGGGCGATGATTCTCTGGCGGGAGTCGATGCAGATCAAGAAGGTGCAATTCCAGCGGCCCGACAAGAAATTCCACCCCGGTGACATCATCCTGGCGCATTTCCGCGGGCCGTCGCAGCTCAAGGGGGAGACGATGACGGTGATGACGGCCAACCTGCTGCGGCAGATCGCCTCGCAGGGCTTCACCCTCGCCCGGCTGGAGGACTACGTCTGACGACCGGCCGCGGGGGGCGGGGAACGGTCCGACCCGCCGTCGACGGGGTGCGGGTCGCCACGGGGTGACAGGGGCTGTCGCTGTCGCGTCAGGACCACCGGCCGGTGGGCGGTTCCCCGCGCGGTTCCCCGCGCCCCTACGGGGCACCCCCCGCCGCGGCGGCCGGGTGGCCCAGGAGCATGGACGGGGCGCCGGCGGTGCGGGTGAGGAAGACCGTGGCGGAGTGCGGGCCCTGGGGCCGCACCCGGCGGCGGAGGTCTTCCGGATCCACCGCGGACCCGCGCTTCTTCACCGTCAGGACGCCGACCCCGCGCTCCCGCAGCAGCGCCTTGAGCCGTTTCAGGCCGAACGGCAGCACATCGGTGATCTCGTACGCCGTCGCATATGGCGTCGCCCGCAGCTCGTCGGAGGTGATGTACGCGATCGTCGGGTCGATCAGGCCGCCGTCCAGCTCCTCCGCGACCTCGGCCACCAGATGCGCGCGGATGACGGCGCCGTCCGGCTCGTAGAGGTAGCGCCCGACCGGCCGCGCCGGGGGGTCGGGCAGCCCGCGCCCGGTGAGCGTGGCACCCGAGGGCAGCAGGGTCGCGCGGCGGGCGCCGGGGCGTACGCGGTCGCCGCGGCCGTCGAACCACAGCACCGCCTCCTTGACGTCGCCGCCGTCCGAGATCCACTCGGCCTCCGCGGCGGGCGGCACCGCCTCGTGCGGGATGCCGGGGGCGACCTTCACCGCTCCGGGTGAACCGGTGGCCGCCGCGTGCAGCGCCCACGACAGCGGCGGCGAGTACGCCTCGGGGTCGAAGACCCGGCCCCGGGAGGTGCGCCGGGCCGGGTCCACGAACACCCCGTCGAGGCCGCCCGTGCCGACGTCCGTCACGTCCGCGCACCTGACCTCAAGGCGGTCGGCCAGGCCCAGCGCGGCGGCGTTCGCCGTGATCACCGCACAGGTCAGCGGGTCGCGGTCGACGGCCGTCACGGACAGGCCGGCCCGCAGCATGGCCAGGACGTCGCCGCCGACGCCGCAGCACAGGTCGGCCACCGCCGCCGGCCCGAACGCGGCGAACCTGCGCGCCCGGTGGGCCGCCACCGACGCGCGGGTGGACTGTTCGAGGCCGTGCGGCGTGAAGTACATCCGGTGCGCGTCGGCCGCGCCGAATTTCGCCACCGCCCGCTGCCGCAGCCGCGCCTGGCCGAGCGCGGCGGCGACCAGCCCCGCGTCGTGCGTACGCCGCAGCCTGGTGGCCGCCGCCAGGTCGTCCACGGGGTCGTGCTCCCGCAGCCCCGCCAGCAGGTTCTGGCCCTCCGCGGTCAGCAGTCCCTCAAGATCCTCGGGCGTCACGCGCCCATTCTCCCCCCGCGGAAGGGGGACGCCGACCCCCGGACGGCGGCGCGCGGCTGGCACTCCGCTTGACCGAGTGCTAAAGCCGTCCTAGTCTCACTTCTGGCACTCGGCACCGCTGAGTGCCAGACAAACAGCGACGGGCAGGTCCGGCACCCGCGACGACGGGCCTACCAGGTCGCCGACCCAGACAGACACTCCCGTGAGCCCTTTGAAGGGGGAGGTCGGATCGTGACGACCGCCAGCACCAAGGTTGCCATCAAGCCGCTTGAGGACCGCATCGTGGTCCAGCCGCTCGACGCCGAGCAGACCACGGCCTCCGGCCTGGTCATCCCGGACACCGCCAAGGAGAAGCCCCAGGAGGGCGTCGTCCTGGCTGTGGGCCCGGGCCGCTTCGAGGACGGCAAGCGGCTGCCGCTCGACGTCTCCGTGGGCGACGTCGTGCTCTACAGCAAGTACGGCGGCACCGAGGTCAAGTACAGCGGCGAGGAGTACCTCGTCCTCTCGGCCCGCGACGTTCTCGCGATCGTCGAGAAGTAAATCCCCGGCTGCACCAGCCGTGATCCCGCCCCGGGAGTCCGTGTCCTTGAGGCCGGGACCCCGGGGCGGTTTCTTTCACCGTCCTTACCGTCCGTGACGACGTGATTAGACGAGTAGACGAGGTAGTTCGCAGGCATGGCCAAGATTCTTAAGTTCGACGAGGACGCCCGTCGCGCCCTGGAGCGCGGCGTCAACAAGCTCGCCGACACCGTGAAGGTGACCATCGGCCCCAAGGGCCGCAATGTCGTCATCGACAAGAAGTTCGGTGCGCCGACCATCACCAACGACGGCGTCACCATCGCCCGTGAGGTCGAGCTGGAGGACCCGTACGAGAACCTGGGCGCCCAGCTCGTCAAGGAGGTGGCGACCAAGACCAACGACATCGCGGGTGACGGCACCACCACCGCGACGGTGCTCGCCCAGGCGCTGGTCCGCGAGGGCCTGCGGAACGTGGCGGCCGGCGCGTCCCCCGCCTCGCTCAAGAAGGGCATCGACGCGGCCGTCAAGGCGGTCTCCGAGGAGCTGCTGGCCACCGCGCGCGCCATCGAGGGCAAGGAGGACATCGCGGCCGTCGCCGCGCTGTCCGCGCAGGACAAGCAGGTCGGCGAGCTGATCGCCGAGGCGATGGACAAGGTCGGCAAGGACGGTGTCATCACCGTCGAGGAGTCGAACACCTTCGGCCTCGACCTGGAGTTCACCGAGGGCATGGCCTTCGACAAGGGCTACCTCTCGCCGTACTTCGTCACGGACCAGGAGCGTATGGAGGCCGTCCTCGACGACCCGTACGTGCTGATCCACCAGGGCAAGATCTCCTCGATCCAGGACCTGCTGCCGCTGCTGGAGAAGATCATCCAGTCCGGCGGGTCCAAGCCGCTGCTGATCATCGCCGAGGACGTCGAGGGCGAGGCGCTCTCCACCCTGGTCGTCAACAAGATCCGCGGCACGTTCAACGCCGTCGCGGTCAAGGCGCCCGGCTTCGGTGACCGCCGCAAGGCCATGCTCGGCGACATCGCCACCCTCACCGGTGCGACCGTCATCGCCGAGGAGGTCGGCCTCAAGCTCGACCAGGCCGGTCTCGACCTGCTGGGCACCACCCGCCGCGCCACCATCACCAAGGACGAGACCACGCTCGTCGACGGTGCGGGCGACAAGGCCGAGATCGACGGCCGCGTCAACCAGATCAAGGCGGAGATCGGCACCACCGACTCCGACTGGGACCGCGAGAAGCTGCAGGAGCGGCTGGCCAAGCTGGCCGGCGGCGTCTGCGTCATCCGGGTCGGCGCGGCCACCGAGGTCGAGCTCAAGGAGAAGAAGCACCGCCTTGAGGACGCGATCTCCGCGACCCGCGCCGCCGTCGAGGAGGGCATCGTCTCCGGCGGTGGCTCGGCCCTCGTGCACGCGGTCAAGGTGCTCGCCGACAACCTGGGCAAGGAGGGTGACGAGGCCACCGGCGTCGCCGTCGTCCGCCGCGCCGCCGTCGAGCCGCTGCGCTGGATCGCCGAGAACGCCGGCCTCGAGGGCTACGTCATCACCGCCAAGGTCGCCGAGCTGGACAAGGGCCACGGCTTCAACGCGGCCACCGGCGAGTACGGCGACCTGGTCAAGGCCGGCGTCATCGACCCGGTCAAGGTCACCCGCTCGGCCCTGGAGAACGCCGCCTCCATCGCCTCGCTGCTGCTGACCACCGAGACGCTGGTCGTGGAGAAGAAGGAAGAGGAGCCGGAGGGCGGCGCGGGCGGCCACAGCCACTCGCACTGATCTCGCGCTTTTCGTGCCGGCGCCCGCCACCCCCTCCCGGGGCGGCGGGCGCCGGCCGTTGTGCCGCGCCTACAACTTCGGGTCGTAGCGGCGGCTCGCGCCGGCGGACAGCGCGCCGAACAGGCGCGACGGGACATGCCGCGCGAAGCCGACGGCCGCCTTGTAGCGGGCGTCGGGCACGCTCACGACCCGGCCCCGCGCCAGGTCGCGGAGCGCCGCGCCCACCACCTTGTCCGCGTCGAGCCACGCCCAGTCCGGCAGCCGCTCCGCGTTCATACCGGCCCGCTCGTGGAATTCGGTGCGCACGAAACCCGGGCACAGCGCGAGGAAGCGGATGCCGGTGCCGCGCAGGTCGAGGGCGGCGCCCTCGGTGAAGCGCACCACCCACGCCTTGCTCGCCGCGTACGTGCCGCGCGGCATGAAAGCCGCGACCGACGCCACATTGATCACCGTGCCGCGGCCCCGGTCCCGCATGCCCTCGGCGGCAGCGGCGGTCAGCCGCAGCACCGCCTCGCAGTGCAGGGTGAGCATGCGCAGCTCGTCGGCCAGGGGTGCGTCGAGGAAGCGCTGGCGGTTGCCGAAGCCGGCGTTGTTGACCAGGACGTCGACCGCGGGCAGGCCGCTGTCCCGCAGCCGCGCCTCCACCGCGGAGATGCCCGCGTCCGTCGTCAGGTCGGCCTGCACCACCTTGACCTCGACGCCGTACCGCTCGCGCAGCTCCACCGCGCTCTCGGCGAGCCGCACCCCGTCCCGCGCGACGAGCACCAGCTCGTGCCCGTCGGCCGCCAGCCGCCGCGCGAATGCCGCACCGATACCCGCCGTCGCACCCGTGATGAGGGAAGTCGTCATACGGGCAGCGTAGGCGTACGGCGTGTCACCGGTGGTCCCTCACCGGTCGTTCCTGGCCAGCCGCTCGCCGATCTTCCGCAGGTCCTTCGCGGGCAGCGCCTCCGCGGCGAGCAGCAGCGGCAGCAGCTCCGACTCCGTGGTCATCGCCCGGAAGGCCAGCTCCACCGTCACCTCGTGCGCCGGGCGGTACGTGACCTCCACCCGGTCGCCCGCGGCCAGTTCGCCCGGCTCTATCACCCGCAGATACGGGCCGGGCAGCGCGCGTGCGGTGAATCTCCTGATCCAGCCGTGCTCGTCCAGCCACCCGGCGAAGGTCACGCACGGGATGCGCGGGCAGGACACCTCCAGCAGCGGCCCCGCCGCGCCGACCTTCCACCGCTCGCCGATCAGCGCGGAATTCACGTCGTAGCCGGTGGTCGTCAGGTTCTCGCCGAAAGCGCCGTTTCCCAGGCTGCGGCCCAGTTCCCGCTCCCAGCGGTCCAGGTCCTCGCGGGCGTACGCGTAGACCGCCTGGTCGTCGCCGCCGTGGTGCTTGACGTCGTACGCCCGGTCCCCGGCCAGGCCGACCGCCCCCGTCCCCTTGGGCCCCGGCGCCCTCACCGCCACCTTGCCCTCGACCGGGCGCTTGTCGATGCCGGTCGCCGCGAGCTTCTTCCACGGGTTGGGCGTCGGGCGGCCCACGTTGACGCTCAGCAGCTTCATCGCCTCATCGGCCTTCTTCCTGGGGCGGGGCCGTGGACACGGCCTGGGGCGGGGCCGTGAACAGGTACGGGGTCGTCACGCTCAGCGCCGCGAAGCCGAGCCGCCGCAGGATCGGGCGGCTGTCGTCCGACGCGTCCACCTGGAGAAAGCGGTACCCGTGCGACGCGGCGATACGCGCCCGGTGCGCGACGAGTGCCCGGTAGATGCCCTTGCCGCGCCACTCCTTGACGGTGCCGCCGCCCCACAGCCCCGCGAACGCCGTGCCCGGGCAGAACTCCATCCGTGCCGCGCACACCGGTACGTCGCCGGCCATCGCCAGCACGATGCTCACGGTGTCGCGGCGCTCGGTGATCTGGTCGAGCATCCTGTCCCTGAGCCGTTCCGCGCTCGTGCCGAACGCCTGCTCGTGCACGGCGGCGGCCATCTCGACGCCCGCCGCGTCGGTCACCGGCTCCAGCCGGATGCCTGCCGGCAGCTCGGCGTCCCGCGTGAGCTCGGCCACCTCGTCGATCTCGGCGACCATCAGGGTCTCCGGGTCCTCCGGCTCGAAGCCCGCCGCGGCCAGGCGCTCTCCGAGGTCGGCCGGGAGGTCGTGGGAGTACGTCTTCCACTCGAATTCGCGGCCGGCGGCTTCGGGGTCGGTGCGCAGCCAGTGCAGTTGGGCGGCGACGGCCGCGTCGGCGGTGGTCTCGTCGAGGTCGGACCACAGGATCCCGCACCAATCGTGGGGGGCGGCGCCCACTTGGCGTACGACGCCGGCCGTGCGGTCGATTCTGGTGGTGGGGGTCTCCGGGGGTGCGTCGCGGCGGAGCTGGGCGTCGAAGAGGGCAAGGACTTCTGCGGGGTTCATCCGGGCATTTCACCACTGGGGGGTGGTGGGGCCAACCGGTTTCCGGTCGCTTGCGGGTGCCCTCAAGCGGCCGGGCGGCGGTGGCCTCGGGTGGCTGGGTGGCCGGGTGGCCGGGTGGCTGGGTGGCTGGGTGGCCGGGTTTTCCGCGTGGGCCGGGGGTGGGGTGCGCTTGGCGTGGGTGGGGTCGGTGCCGCTCCGGGGGTATCTCCTCGGACTGCGCACCTCGGCTCTGTGCAAACGTTCCTGCGGGAGTTGTGCGCAGTCCTGCGGGGACACCCCCGGATCGTCCCCTCCCGGCCGGCCAGCGGCCATCTGTCGTTGGTGGGTGGGTGTGGGGGTGGGCGGGCCTCGGGGCGTTCCCTCCCGGCCGGCCAGCGGCCATCTGTCGGTGGTGGGTGGGTGTGGGGGTGGGCGGGCCTCGGGGCGTCCCCTCCGGCCGGCCCGCGGCTGCCTGTCTGTGGTGGGTGAGCAAACCTTCGGGGTACGCCGTCGCCGCGGGTGCGGTCGCCGGTGGTGCGCAACCGCCCGCAGAGAGACCTGCACACGCCCCACCGCACGGGCGTGTGCGCGTAGCCGGCCCACCGCCTGCGCGAGCTACGCCGCCGCTGTCAGGGCGAGGTCGACGTCCGCCGGGGTGTTGTAGAAGTGCGGGGCGAACCGCAGATTGCCCGCCCTCGCGGAGAAGGCGACGCCCGCGTCGGTGAGGCGCTGGTGGACGTCAGGGGCCACGTCGGGCACCGCGACAATCGCGGAGGGGCCGGGGACGGGCGCGTACCCGAGGGCGGTGAAGCCGGCCCGGAGGCGTTCCGCGAGCGCGAGGTCGTGGGCATGGATCGCGGCGACGCCGACCTCCGCGATGAGCGCGAGGGACGCGGCGGCGCCGACGTAGGCGAGGTAGGCGGGCCTCGCGTCGAAGCGGCGGGCGCCGGGCGCGAGGTCGGTGATCGGGCCGTAGCAGGAGCCCCACGGGTCGTCCGCGCCGTACCAGCCGGTGAAGGCCGGGGAAAGGGTGGACTCGGCGCCGGGGCGGACGGTGAGGAAGCACGCCCCGTGCGGGCTGACCAGCCACTTGTACCCGTGGCAGACGACGTAGTCGTAGTCGGCGGCGTCGAGCGGGAGCCAGCCGATGGACTGGGTCGCGTCCAGGAGGGTGCGGGCGCCGTGCTCGGCGGCGGCGGCGCGGATCGCGGGGAGGTCGGCGACCCGGCCGTCCGCGGACTGCGCGGCGCTGACGGCGACCAGCGCGGTGCCGGGGCGTACGGCGGCGGCGAGGTCCTGGAGGGGGACGAGCCGCAGGCGGAGGTCGGGGCGGGCCGCGAAGGGGTGGACCAGGGAGCTGAAATCCTCCTGGTAGGCGACGACTTCGGCGCCCTGGGGCAGGGCGGCGGCGATCAGGCCGACGCTGCCGGCGACGGTGCTCGCCAGGGCGACCTGGGAGGCCGGCACACCGGTGACGCGGGCGAAGGCGGCGCGGGCGTCGGCGACGGCGGTCTCGTAGCCGCCGGTGTCCGGCCGCCCGGCGGCCCACGCGTCGAGGGCGCCACGCAGGGCGGCGATGGTGCGGGCCGGGGCGAGGCCGTGGGTGGCGGCGTTGAGGTAGCCGGCCGGGAGGCCGGGGTATTCGGCGGCCCGCAGATCGGCGAGGGCGGCGGTGGGTGCGTGGGCGCTCATGAATTTCAGCCTGGACCCGGGGCGGGGCAAAGTCCATTGCCGATTTATGGAGGTCATACCTAAGTCATGCTTATGGTGGGGGAATGATCGAGGCACGGCATCTGCGGGTGCTGCGGGCGGTGGCGCGGGGCGGTTCGTTTTCCGCGGCTGCGCGGTTGCTGGGCTGTACGCAGCCGGCCGTCAGCCAGCAGATGAAGGCCCTGGAGGCCTCCGCGGGCACTCCGCTGCTGGTGCGCGGGCCGCGCGAGATGCGGCTGACCCAGGCGGGCGAGGCGCTGGTGCGGCACGCCGACGGGATTCTGGCCGGGCTGGCGGCGGCCGAGGAGGAGGTCGCCGCGATCGCCGGGCTGCGGGCCGGGCGGGTGCGGCTGGCGTCGTTCCCCTCGGGGACCCCGACGCTGGTGCCGGGGGCGGTCGCGGAGATGCGGGACCGGCATCCGGGCACGGAGGTCTCGCTGGTGGAGGCCGAGCCGCCGGGTTCCGTGGACATGCTGCGGGCCGGGGACTGCGACATCACGCTGGCCTTCCGCTATCCGGACCTGCCGACGCCGGCCGAGGAGTCCTGGGACGACCTGGTGGTACGCCCGCTGCTCGCGGACCGGCTGGTCGGTGTGGTGCCGCAGCGGCACCGGCTGGCCGGCGGTCCGGCGGCGGTGGAGCTGGCGGAGCTGGCCGGTGAGCGGTGGATCGCGGGCTGTCCGCGCTGCCGGGGCCATTTGGTGGAGCTGTGCGAACGGGAGGGCTTCACGCCCAGGATCGACTTCGCGACCGACGACTACCCGGCGGTGATCGGGCTGGTCGCGGCGGGTCTCGGGGTGGCGGTGCTGCCGCGGCTCGCGCTGGAGTCGCTGCGGTCGCGGGGTGTCGCGGTGCTCGCGCTGCGGCCCGCCGTGCAGCGCGAGGTCGTGGCTCTGACGCTGCCCGACCTCGCACACGTACCGGCGGTGGACATGATGCTGGGCCGGCTGGCGCGGGCGGGATTGCGCTGGTCCTGACCGCAGAATCGATTCTGCTGGGCTCTACGTCGGTGAACCGAGCACGCGGTGCCTGGAGCGCCCCATCATCTCCTCGCGCTCGTCCTCGGTCAGCCCGCCCCAGACGCCGTACGGCTCGCGTACGGCCAGGGCGTGAGTGGCACACTCCGCGCGTACGGGGCAGCGCATGCACACCTCCTTGGCCGCGGCTTCCCGCGCGCTGCGGGCGGCGCCGCGTTCGCCCTCGGGGTGGAAGAACAGTGAGCTGTCGACGCCTCGGCAGGCAGCCACCAGCTGCCAGTCCCAGAGATCGGCGTTCGGGCCGGGAAGGCGGGAGAAGTCTGCCATTGCTCATCCCCTCGACGGGTGCGTGACGGCCAAGACGACCTCGGTGTCTTCGACCGTACATCTACTGTCGTAGTAGCTGTAAATATGACTCATCGCCAATCTAGCGGCGATTAGCCCACGCATCAGAAAAGAGCGGCCAAAGGGTGCAAAGTCCGGCATAACACCCGTTCAGCAGCATCCGCCGGACTGCCCCGGTCTGCGATGGATCGGCGGTGGTGCCGGAAATCTGTCGGCTCACCCATTCTGACCTGCGCCGTGACCGTTCCGCATGCGCACGATCACGTAGAGTGCTGATGGTGGCGACCAAACTTCGTAACTCTTTCGGGTGAGGGTCGTTGAGTGTGGCGGAAGCGGTTGGCGGCCCTAGCGGTCCCACAGGATTCGGGCATCTGCCCGATGCCGTCAGCCCCAACGGTGAAGACTTCGTACAGCCTGGAGGCACAACGTGACGCGGTTCAGCTGCGGAGGGCGGTCATGACTTCCGTCCTCGTCTGCGACGACTCCCCGCTCGCCCGAGAGGCCCTGCGCCGCGCGGTGGCGACCGTGCCCGGCGTCGAGCGCGTAACCACCGCGGCCAACGGCGAGGAGGTGCTCCGCCGCTGGGGGGCCGACCGGTCCGACCTCATCCTGATGGACGTCAGGATGCCGGGGCTCGGCGGCGTCGAGACCGTACGTCGGCTGCTGTCCGCCGACCCCGGTGCCCGCATCATCATGCTCACCGTCGCGGAGGACCTGGACGGCGTCGCCCTCGCGGTGGCCGCCGGCGCCCGCGGCTATCTGCACAAGGACGCCTCACGCGCCGAACTGCGGGCCACCGTCACCCAGGCGCTCGCCGACCCGACCTGGCGGCTCGCGCCGCGCCGGCTGCGGTCCGCCGAGATGGGCGCCGCGCCCACCCTGACCGCCCGGGAGATCCAGGTGCTCGAAGGGATGAGCCACGGACGGTCCAACGCCGAGATCGGCCGCGAGCTGTTCCTGTCGGAGGACACCGTCAAGACGCACGCACGGCGGCTGTTCAAGAAGCTCGGCGCCTCGGACCGGGCGCACGCGGTGGCTCTCGGCTTCCGCTGGGGCCTGGTCCGCTGACTCGGCTACGCCGTACGCCGTACGGCGAACTCGCCCGCGAGTCCTCGGTTTCCCGGGGGAGGACGCATGCTTGACGTATGGACTTCCTCGGGGATCGGCGGGGGCTTCACATGGCGGACCAGAAGGCGCAGATGACAGTGTCTGCCGCGGACTCAGCCGCGGCTTCGGCCACGACGGCTCATAACGCTTCGGTGCAGAAGTACGGCCGCGATGCGGCGGATGCTCCGGCGGCGAGGCACCATGGGTGGATGCGCGACGACGATACTCCGGCCATTGGTGCCCTCGTCCGTCGCGCCGTTGACGGCGATCAACGCGCGACTCACGACCTGTTGGCACACGTTCACCCGCTCGCCGAGCGCTACTGCCGCACCCGGTTGTCCCGGCTGCCCGGTGACGCGCGGCACTTCGTGGACGACCTCGCACAGGAGGTCTGCCTGGCGGTGCTGTGCGCACTGCCGCGCTACCGCGACCTGGGGCGCCCCTTCGAGGCCTTCGTGGTGTCCATCGCCGCCCACAAGGTCGCCGACCTGCAACGGGCCGCGATGCGCCACCCCGGCAGCACCGCCGTCCCCTCCGACGAGATGCCGGAGAAACCGGACGACTCGCTCGGCCCCGAGGAGCGCGCGCTCCTCAACAGCGACGCCGCCTGGGCCAAGGAACTGCTCGACCGGCTGCCGGGGCATCTGCGGGAGCTGGTGCTGCTGCGGGTCGCCGTCGGGCTGAGCGCCGAGGAGACCGGGCGGGTGCTCGGCATGTCGCCGGGGGCCGTACGGGTCGCCCAGCACCGCGCGCTGAGCCGGCTGCGGGCCATCGCCGAGGAGTCGGCCGCCGCACACCCGGCGGGCGCGGGCGGCCTCAGCGCCTAGGCCTGTCGCTCGTTCCACCCTTGCGGGCACTGGTCCGTACCGGACCGTCCTGGGAATACCGGCACAGCCACTACCATTGAACAACTCGCCGGGCAAGACCATTCGGGAAGGTGTCATGACGCTGAACGCCGACGGAGTAGCCGAGAAATTCGCCGCCCTCGGGCTGACCTACGACGATGTGCTGCTGCTGCCGGGTGCGTCCGAGGTGCTGCCCAACGAGGTGGACACCTCGTCGCTCATCTCGCGCAACGTCAAGGTCAACATCCCGCTGCTGTCCGCCGCGATGGACAAGGTCACCGAGGCCAGGATGGCCATCGCGATGGCCAGGCAGGGCGGCGTCGGCGTACTGCACCGCAATCTGTCGATCGAGGACCAGGTCAACCAGGTGGACCTGGTCAAGCGGTCCGAGTCCGGCATGGTCACCGACCCGATCACGGTCCGCCCCGACGCCACGCTCGGCGACGCGGACGCGCTGTGCGCGAAGTTCCGGATCAGCGGTGTCCCGGTCACCGACGGCACCGGGCGGCTGCTCGGCATCGTCACCAACCGCGACATGGCCTTCGAGTCCGACCGCGCCCGCCAGGTCCGCGAGGTCATGACGCCGATGCCGCTGGTGACCGGCAACGTCGGCATCTCCGGCGTGGACGCGATGGCGCTGCTGCGCCGCCACAAGATCGAGAAGCTGCCGCTGGTCGACGCCGACGGCAGGCTGCGCGGCCTGATCACCGTCAAGGACTTCGTCAAGGCCGAGCAATATCCGCACGCCGCCAAGGACTCCGAGGGCCGGCTCGTCGTCGGCGCCGCGGTCGGCGCCGGACCCGAGGCCCTGGACCGCGCGCAGGCGCTGGTCGGCGCCGGGGTGGACTTCCTGGTGGTCGACACCTCGCACGGCCACAACAGCAACGCGCTCAACTGGATGGCCAAGATCAAGGCCAGCGTCAGTGTGGACCTCGTCGGCGGCAACGTCGCCACCCGCGACGGCGCCCGCGCGCTGATCGACGCGGGCGTGGACGGCGTCAAGGTCGGCGTCGGCCCCGGCTCCATCTGCACCACCCGGGTGGTCGCCGGCATCGGCGTCCCCCAGGTCACCGCGATCTACGAGGCCGCGCAGGCCTGCCACGACGCCGGCGTCCCCGTCATCGGCGACGGCGGCCTGCAGTATTCCGGCGACATCGGCAAGGCGCTGGCCGCGGGCGCGAGCAGCGTCATGCTCGGCAGCCTGCTCGCCGGCTGCGAGGAGTCCCCCGGGGAACTGCTCTTCATCAACGGCAAGCAGTTCAAGTCCTACCGCGGCATGGGATCGCTCGGCGCGATGCAGTCCCGCGGGCAGGGCCGCTCGTACTCCAAGGACCGCTACTTCCAGGCCGAGGTCTCGGCCGACGACAAGCTCGTGCCCGAGGGCATCGAGGGCCAGGTTCCTTACCGCGGCCCGCTGTCCGCCGTCCTCCACCAGCTCGTGGGCGGCCTGCGCCAGACCATGGGCTACGTCGGCGCGGCGACCGTCGCGGAGATGGAGTCCAAGGGCCGCTTCGTCCGCATCACCGCGGCGGGCCTCAAGGAGTCCCACCCCCACGACATCCAGATGACGGTCGAGGCCCCCAACTACCACGGCTGACGCCGCGCTGGCGCCCCCGGCCACGTCCTGCCCTCCCCAGGGCGCGGAATTGCGCGCTGCCTCCGCGGCAGGGGGTGCCCACCCGGGGGCGCTGGGGTCGTGCGGTTCCCCTTACGGCAGGGGGTGCCCCAGGGGGCGTCCGCACACGACGGCTGTGGAGGGTCGCGCGCGCTCCTGGGGGCCCCGGCAGGCGTACGGGCACGTCCGGCGCGGGCGGCAGCCACGGCGTGCGGGATACTGGGGCCGCAGGCCACAGAGAGAGGCACGGACGTGACAGAGATCGAGATCGGTCGGGGCAAGCGAGGCCGCAGGGCATATTCCTTCGACGACATCGCCGTAGTGCCCAGCCGCCGCACCCGGGACCCGAAAGAAGTCTCGATCGCCTGGCAGATCGACGCCTACCGCTTCGAGCTGCCCTTCCTCGCCGCGCCGATGGACTCGGTCGTGTCGCCGGAGACCGCGATCCGGATCGGCAACCTCGGCGGGCTCGGGGTGCTGAATCTGGAGGGGCTGTGGACCAGGTACGACGACCCGGAGGCGCTGCTCGCGGAGATCGCGGAGCTGGATGACGTACGGGCGACCGCGCGGCTCCAGGAGATCTACCGGGCGCCGATCCGCGAGGAGCTGATCGGGCAGCGCATCAAGGAGGTGCGGGACGCCGGGGTCGTGACGGCCGCCGCGCTGTCGCCGCAGCGGACCGCGCAATTCTCCAAGGCCGTGGTGGACGCCGGGGTGGACCTGTTCGTGATCCGCGGCACCACCGTGTCCGCGGAGCACGTCAGCGGGTCGCACGAGCCGCTGAATCTCAAGCAGTTCATCTACGAGCTGGACGTGCCGGTCATCGTCGGCGGCTGCGCCACGTACACGGCGGCGCTGCACCTGATGCGGACCGGGGCCGCCGGTGTGCTGGTCGGCTTCGGCGGCGGGGCCGCGCACACCACGCGCAATGTGCTGGGCATCCAGGTGCCGATGGCCACCGCGGTGGCCGATGTGGCGGCGGCCCGCAGGGACTACATGGACGAGTCCGGCGGTCGCTATGTGCACGTCATCGCGGACGGCGGCTTCGGCGCCAGCGGTGACCTGCCCAAGGCGGTCGCCTGCGGGGCGGACGCGGTGATGATGGGCTCGCCGCTGGCCCGCGCGACGGACGCGCCGGGGCGCGGTTTCCACTGGGGCATGGAGGCGGTCAACCCCGAACTGCCGCGCGGCAAGCGGATGAACCTCGGGACGGCCGGCACGACGGAGGAGATCCTGCTCGGCCCGTCGCACGCCCCGGACGGCTCGATGAACTTCTTCGGTGCGCTGCGCCGCTCGATGGCGACGACCGGCTACTCCGACCTGAAGGAATTCCAGCGCGTCGAGGTCACGGTCTCGCCGACGCACCACCGCTGAGACAGCGCGAAGGCGGCGGGGACGCGAGCTGCGTCCCCGCCGCCTTTCGTGTGCGCGCGGGTCAGTTCGCGACGCGGCGGGTCACGACGAAGCCCTCAAGGCCGGCGATGGCCAGGAAGAAGAAGGACTTCGCGTCGAAGTCGTGCTTCCACTGGCGGAAGACGTCGCCGCCGTGGTCGGTGAGCATCGAGAACCAGGAGATGTCCAGGCCGGCCTGTGAGGCGTAGTGGCTGGCGATCATCGACAGGCCGACCATCTCGCCGAGGAAGACGCCGAGCAGCGCCAGCACGATGCCGACGAAGGGCAGCACGGGATTGCGGCCGCCGATCTTGCCGAGCGCGAAGCCGATCAGCAGGCCCACCGCCAGGGCGAGGTAGCCGACCTCGGTGTAGTGGCCGTCGTCCTTGGCCATCGCCCGCATGATCCCGGCGTAGGCGAACGCGGCGACCAGCATGGCGGCCACACCCGCGACGACGGCGAGCCCGGGGTTCCCCCGCGGCGGGGCGCCGATCGGGGCCGGCGGGGCGTACGCGGCGGCGTTGAAGGGCGCGCCGCCCTGCGGCGGGGTGACGTACGGCGACGGGGCGTACGGCTGCTGCGGGCCGGGCGGCGGCTGCTGCGCGTACGGGTTCTGGCCGCCGGGCGGCTGCTGCGGCGGCGGGAAGTCGGAGCTCATAAAGGGTCCCCCGGGGACGGAATGCTGTGGGTTTCCGCACGTCGGGCGGCCCACTTTGATGCGTGCATGCCCCGTGCGAACGGTGAGCCGAAATCTAGCAGGGGGCAGTGACAATCGGACAAGACGTTTGATCCGGTCGTTACAGGACCCGGACGTCCGCCCCGCCAGGGCGATCACGGCCCGTCGCTCACAGCCGGGCGGCGGCGCCGGCCGGGGTGGCGCCGCGGGTGTCGAGCAGGAGTTGGGCCTTGACCGCCAGGCCCTGGAGGTCGTACGTGCGGTGGTGCTGGAGCAGCAGCGTCAGATCGGCGTCGGCGGCGGCCTCCCACAGGGAGTCGGCGCGCGGGACCGGGCGGTCCATGACGCGCCACTGCGGTACGTACGGGTCGTGGTAGCTGAGCTGGGCGCCGAGTTCGAGCAGCCGGGTGCCGATCTCCCGGGCGGGGGCGCCCTGCTGGTCGGCGAGGTCGGCCTTGTACGTCACGCCGAGCAGCAGGACGCGGGCGCCGCGCAGCGACTTGCCGTGCTCGTTGAGCAGCGCCGCGGCCCGCTGGACGACATAGCGCGGCATGCGGGAGTTGACCTCCTGGGCGAGTTCGACCATCCGCAGCGGGTGGCCGGGCAGCCGGGGGTGGGCGGGCGGGGTGAAGTGCGGGGCCGCGTTGGGGTCGAGGGGGGCGGCGGGGCCGCCGACGCCGGGGCCCGGGCGGAAGGCCTGGAAGCCGAACGGCTTGGTCTCCGCGCACCTGATGACGTCCCACAGGTCGACGCCCAGGTCGTGGCAGAAGACCGCCATCTCGTTGGCGAAGGCGATGTTGACGTGCCGGTAGTTGGTCTCCAGCAGCTTGACCGCCTCGGCCTC
Organism: Streptomyces sp. NBC_01477; assembly: GCF_036227245.1. Lineage (GTDB taxonomy): Bacteria > Actinomycetota > Actinomycetes > Streptomycetales > Streptomycetaceae > Actinacidiphila. The sequence continues at coordinate 3,470,670 of NZ_CP109445.1, read as the reverse complement.
GCGGGTGCCGCGGGCCCGCACGATGCGTTCGGTGAAGCGGCTGTAGAAGGCGGCGGCGGCCTCGGTGCACGCGGGGGTGCAGCCGCCGACCACCTTGGGGGTGTTGGCCAGCTGGTAGGCGCGGTTGCCGGGGTCGAGGCGGCCGGGGGAGTAGGCGAGGTGGAAGTCGCGGCCGGCCCGCAGCCCGTGCGACTCCAGCAGCGGGCGCAGATATCCCTCGGTGGTGCCGGGGTAGACGGCCGACTCCAGGACGACGGTGGTGTGCGGGCGCAGGTGCGCGGCCAGCGCCCGGGCGGCGGTGGCGACCGCGGACAGGTCGAGGGCGTGGTCCTCGCCGGGCGGGGTGGGCGCGCAGATCACCGCGGTACGCACCCGGCCCAGTACGGCCGGGTCGGCGGTGGCGCGGAAGCCGCAGGCCAGCATCCTGCGCAGGTCGGCGGCGGCGAGCGAGCCCGGCGGCACCCGGCCGGCGTTGATGTCGGCGACGGTGGCGGGATCGGGGTCGTAGCCGATGACACCGACGCCCGCGACGGTCGCCGCCTGGGCGAGCGGGAGTCCGGTGCTGCCGAGTCCGAGTACGGCGAGGTCTGCGGGCATGGGGGGTGTCCTCCCTGGCGACCACCACGAATGGGCTCATGCATGGCTTTAAAACAGGCTAACCAGACAAATCACTGATATGACCACTCGCCGCGCCGTACAGGCCCGGCGACCTGGCCTGGCAGCGTCCGGCCGGGCCGGTCACTATCGAAGGAGGGCCACCGCCGGATCACGGCATATCCCGGTGGAACCCGAGCAGGAACGACCCAGCGGAACCGACCGAGAGCCCGGTCACCAGCGACAGGCACGGAGGTACGGATGCGTACGACGACACTCGGACCCGCCCAGCGGGCGGCGGCCCTCACCCGGATGGCGGAGAAGGAACTCGACATCCTGGTGGTGGGCGGCGGCGTCGTCGGCGCCGGGACGGCGCTGGACGCGGCCACCCGCGGGCTGTCGACCGGGCTGGTCGAGGCCCGCGACTGGGCCGCCGGCACGTCCAGCCGGTCGAGCAAGCTCATCCACGGCGGGCTGCGCTATCTGGAGATGCTCGACTTCGCGCTGGTCCGCGAGGCGCTGAAGGAGCGCGGGCTGCTGCTGGAACGGCTCGCGCCGCACCTGGTGCGCCCGGTGCCCTTCCTCTACCCGCTCCAGCACAAGGGCTGGGAGCGGCTGTACGCGGGCTCGGGCGTGGCCCTCTACGACACGATGTCGCTGTCCTCGGGACACGGGCGCGGCCTGCCCGTGCACCGCCACCTCACCCGCAAGCACGCGCTGCGGGTCGCCCCCGCGCTGCGCAAGGACGCGCTGGTGGGCGCGCTCCAGTATTACGACGCCCAGGTCGACGACGCGCGCTTCGTCGCGGCCCTGGTGCGTACCGCCGCGTCGTACGGCGCGCATGTCGCCAACCAGGCGCGGGTGACCGGCTTCCTGCGGGAGGGCGAGCGCGTCGTCGGCGCCCGGGTGCTCGACGGCGAGGCGGGCGGCGAATACGACGTGCGGGCCAAGCAGGTGGTGAACGCGACCGGGGTGTGGACCGACGACACCCAGGCGCTCATCGCCGAGCGCGGGCAGTTCCACGTACGGGCGTCCAAGGGCATCCACCTGGTGGTGCCCAAGGACCGGATCCATTCGAGTACGGGGCTGATCCTGCGCACCGAGAAGAGCGTGCTCTTCGTCATCCCGTGGGGCAGGCACTGGATCGTCGGCACCACCGACACCGACTGGGACCTGGACAAGGCGCACCCGGCGGCCTCCAGCGCCGACATCGACTACGTGCTCGACCACGTCAACTCGGTGCTGGCCACCCCGCTGACCAGGGACGACGTCCAGGGCGTCTACGCCGGGCTGCGCCCGCTGCTGGCCGGCGAGTCCGACGCCACCAGCAAGCTGTCCCGGGAGCACACCGTGGCCCACCCGGTGCCCGGGCTCGTGGTCGTCGCCGGCGGCAAGTACACGACGTACCGGGTGATGGCCAAGGACGCGGTGGACGAGGCCGTGCACGGGCTGGACCACCGGGTCGCCGCGTGCTGCACCGAGGACGTGCCGCTGGCCGGGGCCGAGGGCTACCAGGCGGAGTGGAACGCCAGGGCCAGGACCGCCGCCCGTACCGGTGTGCACGTCGCGCGGATCGAGCACCTGCTCAACCGCTACGGCACCCTCATCGACGAAGTGCTCGACCTGATCGCCGACGACCCGTCGCTGGCCGCCCCGCTGACCGGCGCCGACGACTACCTGCGCGCCGAGGTCGTCTATGCGGCGGCGTACGAGGGCGCCCGCCACCTGGACGACGTGCTCGCCCGCAGGACGCGGATCTCGATCGAGACCTTCGACCGCGGCACCCGCTGCGCCCGCGAGGCGGCCGAGCTGATGGCGCCGGTGCTCGGCTGGGACGCCCACCAGGTCGACAAGGAGGTCGAATACTACGAGAAGCGCGTGGAGGCGGAGCGCGAATCGCAGCGCCAGCCGGACGATCTGACCGCGGATGCCGCCAGGCTGGGGGCGCCGGATATCGTGCCTCTCTAGGCGCACGGCGTCTGGACGCGAGCCGGAACGGGCCGAACGGCCCTCCTGGCACGCGTGATCGGGGGACAGACGGAGGAACAGGACATGGTGGCACCCGCGGACGAGGGGCGGTTGGTCGCGGGCCGGTACCGGCTGATGGAGCGGATCGGCCGCGGCGGCATGGGCACCGTGTGGCGGGCCGAGGACGAACTCCTCGACCGCCAGGTCGCGGTCAAGAAACTGCACCCGCCGCAGCCGCACATGCTCGAAGAGGAATTGGCCACGCTCTTCGAGCGCACCCGCCGCGAGGCCCGCGCCGCCGCCAGGATCAGCCACCCCAACGTCATCGTCGTCCACGACGTGGTGGACGACGCGGGCCTGCCGTCCATCGTCATGGAGTACGTCCCCTCGGTCACCCTCGGCGAACGGCTCAAGGAGGGCGGCGCCCTGCCGCCGGCCGAGGCCGCCAGGATCGGCCGCGGCATGGTCGCGGCGCTGCGGGCCGCCCACCGCGCAGGAGTGCTGCACCGCGACGTCAAACCCGGCAACGTCCTGCTCGGCGACGGGGGCCGGATCGTCCTCACCGACTTCGGCATCGCCCAGGCGTCCGGTACCTCGACGCTGACCAGGACCGGCGAGCTGATCGGCTCCATCGACTTCCTGTCGCCCGAGCGCATCCGCGGCGCCATGCCGGGGCCCGAGGCCGACCTGTGGGCGCTGGGCGCCACGCTCTACCAGGCCGTCGAGGGCGAGTCGCCCTTCCGCCGCCCGACCGCGATCGAGACGGCGTACGCCATCGCCGAGGACCCGGTCGTGCCGCCGCCGAACGCCGGGGCGCTGACCGAGGTGATCGCGGGCCTGCTGGCCAAGGAGCCCGCTGAGCGGCTGTCGGCGGAGGACGCCGAGCGGATGCTGCGCATCCCGGCGGGGGACCAGGACACCGCGGTGGTCGAGCAGGTCAAGGTGACCGAGCCGCTGCCCGTCTCCGATCCGGCGTCCGCCGCCCGCGGTGGTGCGCCCGCGCACGCCGGTCACACGCCGCCGCATGGCGACGCCCCCGGCGCGTACTCCACCACGGGGCAGCAGCCGCCGTATTCCGCGCCGCACGGCCGGGACCGCCGCCGCCCCGGCCGCTGGATCGCCGCCGCGGCGGCCGTCGCGGTGCTGGCCGGGGGCATCGCCGTCGCCGTGGACCGGGCGCACCGGTCGGACGCGGCCGGCGGCGACGGCGGCCCCACGGGCGCCCCGACCGCCACCGCGACCACCGCGACCACCGCGACCACGGCCCCCACGACGCCCACCACCCCCGCGACGCCCACCGCCGAGCCGACCAACGCGCACCCGCCGCCCGTCCCGGACGGCTACCACCTGGAGGACCAGGCCAACCGCGGCTACAGCGTCCCGGTCCCCGACGACTGGACGAAGAAGGTCACCGACGACGGCGACCAGGTCAGCTACGTCGACCCCACTGACACGGTCGCCCTCAAGATCAGCGCCCTGGACTACGCCAGCTCCGACCCGTACCAGCACTGGCTGGACCTGGAACCACAGACCCAGGACAAGGTCCGCAACTACCACCGCGAGCGCATGGAGACCACCAAGACCGCCTGGGGCCAGGACGCGGCCTTGTGGCAGTTCACGTTCAAGGGCACGAGCAGCACCTTCCGCGCCGTGGACCTCGGATTCGGCAAGGAGGGTGGACGCGAGTACGCGGTGTACCTGTCCGCGCCGAAGTCCCAATGGACCACCTACAAGCCGGTGTTCGACACCGCCGCCGCCGGTTTCCGGCAGCAGGGCTGAACAGCGGCCCGAGCTCCGCATTCGCATCCTGGTGCCCCGGTCGGGGATGATGGGGTTTCACACCGCAGGACTGCAGAGGGAACCCATGAGCGAGGTCGAAGGTACCGACGGACGCCTGCTCGCCGACCGGTACCGCCTCGACGGCGTACTGGGCAAGGGCGGTATGGGTACGGTCTGGCGCGCGGTCGACGAGACCCTGGGCCGCTCCGTCGCCGTCAAGGAACTGCGTTTCCCGGGCAACGTCGACGAGGACGAGAAGCGCCGCCTTGTCACGCGCACGCTGCGTGAGGCCAAGGCGACCGCGAGGATCCGCAACACCGGCGCCATCACCGTCTACGACGTCGTCAAGGAGGACGACCGGCCGTGGATCGTGATGGAACTCATCGAGGGCAGGTCGCTGTCCGACGCCATCCGCGAGGACGGCCCGCTGACCCCCAAACGGGCCGCGGAGGTCGGCCTCGTCGTGCTCGACGTGCTGTCCGCCGCGCACCGCGAGGGCATCCTGCACCGCGACGTCAAACCGTCCAACGTGCTGATCGCCAACGACTCGCGGGTCGTGCTCGGCGACTTCGGCATCGCGCAGATCGACGGCGACCCCTCCGTCACCTCCACCGGCATGCTGGTCGGCGCGCCCTCGTACATCTCGCCCGAGCGCGCCCGCGGCCACAAGCCGGGCCCGCCGGCCGACCTGTGGTCGCTGGGCGCGCTGCTCTTCGCCTCCGTCGAGGGCCGGCCGCCGTACGACAAGGGGTCGGCGATCGCCACCCTGACCGCGGTGATGACCGCGCCCGTCGGCCCGATGCGCAACGCCGGGCCGCTCAGCGCGGTCATCACCGGGCTGCTGGCCAAGGACCCGGAGAAGCGGCTGGACGAGAGCGCCGCCCGCGCGATGCTCCGGAGCGTCGCCGAGGCGCCCGACCGCCCGGTGGCCCCGGCCGCGCCGAGCGGCGAGACCGCCACGGCGGTGCTGCCGGTCGACCCGCAGCCGACCCCGACCGACGCGCCGCCCGCCACTCAGCGGGCCGACGCCGAGCGGGCCGACGCCGAGCAGGCCAGGGTGCGCGAGGCGCTCCAGTCCGTGCGCAAGGCGGCGGCCACGTCCAGGACCGCGCCCGCGGCCTCACCCCAGCCCGGCGGGCCGGCCGCCGCCCCGCCGCCCGCCCGCTCCCCGATCACCGACGCCGTACCGCGCCGCACCCTCGTCATCGCGGCGGTCGCCGTCGCCCTGGCGCTGCTGGGCACGCTGATAGGCGTCGCGCTCGCCAAATCCGGCGGCGGGGACGGCGACACCAAGAACGGCGGCAAGACCACCGCGGGCGCCAGCGGCACGCCGGGCAGCACGCAGACCACGAAGCGGAAGGACGGCGACGACCGCAAGCCGTCGGCCTCCGCCCCTTCCGCCACCGGCGGCGCCGACGACTCGGCCGCCACCTCCGCGGGCACCGGCGGCAAGTCCACGACGACGCCGAGCGCGTCCACCGGGCCGGGGACGGCGCCGGCGGGCTTCTCGCTCGTCCAGGCGGCGGGTAAGTCGTCCGTGGCCGTCCCCGCGGGCTGGAAGCAGGTGTCCGCGGGCCAGAACCACTACCACACGGGCACGCTTTTCAGCGGCCCCGACGGCGCGGAACTGCTGGTCGACTCCACTTCGACCCCCGGGCCCAGCGCCCTGGCCAAGTGGCAGCACGACTCCAAGACGGTCGGCGCCGGCATGAACGGATACCAGCAGATCGGCGTCCAGCGGGTCACCTACCGCGGATACGACGCCGCGGACTGGGAGTACAAGCGGACGCTTTCGGGTAGGCAAGTGCACGTCCTGAACCGAGGCATGGTGACGGACGCCCACCACGGCTATGCGCTGTTGTTCACCTTCCCCGCCGACGCATGGGACAGCGATGCGAACCAGCGGATGCGGGCGATCGCCTTCGACACGTTCAAACCGGCCGGGTGAGTGAGTCGCAGCACGTATCGTGAAGGGGATCGAACTGTACGCATCCGGGACCGCCCGGACGTGACCGGTTCGTACCGCAGTCCGACCGGGCCAGGGAGGGGGCGCCGTGGACGAATACGCAGGGCGGGTACTCGCGGACCGCTACCGGTTGCCCAGGCCGCCGGCGGACGAGTACGAACTCGTCGAGACCCGCGCCTTCGACACCTACAGCGGCCAGGAGGTCCTGGTCCGCCAGGTCCTGCTGCCCGAGGTGGTGGCCGCCGAATTCGGTGACGACGACCCCGACACGCTCGGCGAGAGCGCCCGCCGCGCCCTGGACGCGGCCCGCGCCGCAGCCGCGATACCCGACCACCCCCGACTCGTCCAGGTCTTCGACATCTTCGTCGAGGACGGCAGCCTGTGGATCGCGAGCGAGCTGGTGTCCGGCCGCCCGCTGGCGGCCTTACTCGCCGAACGCCCCATCGACGCCTATCGCGCCGCCGAGGTCGCCTCCGACGTCCTCACCGCGCTGCGCACCCTGCACGCCCACGGCTGGACCCACCGCAACGTCACCACGGGCACGGTGCTGGTCTGCGACGACGGCCGCGCCATGCTCGGCGGCCTCGCGGCCGGAGCCGCGCAGGAAGCCCTCTGCGGCTACGACCCGCTGCCCGAGCACGTCCCGGCGATGAGTGCCGCCGAGGCCTCGGACGGCGCGGCGGACGGGGCACCCCGTGATCCGGCCGCCTGGCACGGCCCGCGGTCCGCGCTCGAACAGGAGCGGGCCCGGCAGAACCGCATCACCGTCGTCGGCGCCGTCACCGAGCGCTGGGCGCCTGAGCAGGCCCACCCGGTGCACGAGAACTGGCAGCTGTCGCCGCCGGTCGGCCCGCCCGCCGACCTGTGGGCACTCGGGTCGCTGCTCTTCCGCAGCGTCCAGGGCCACCCGCCGTATCCCGAGGAGAATGCCGCCGAGCTGGTCCAGCTGGTGTGCGCGGAGCCGCCCGCCTTCGCCGAGGAGTGCGGACCGCTGCGCCCGGTCGTGGAGTCGCTGCTGCGGCCCGACCCCGAGGAGCGGCCCGAGGCCGAGGAGCTGGGCGGCTGGCTGCGCTCGCTGATCCGCTCCGCGCCGGAACCCGAGGTCGGCACCCACACCGTCCAGCTGCCCACCGATCCGGCGAAGCTGCCGGTCAAGCGGCGCAAGGGCGAGCTGGTCAAGCGCCGGCGCCGCGAGGCCGCCGCCGACCCCGAGGGGCTCCAGCACCGCAGGCACGCCCGCGGCAAGCAGGCCAGGGTCGTCAAGGCCAAGCGGGAGCGGGTCAAGCGCAGCGAGGTCATGCAGGAGCACTTCCACGAGGAGCAGGTGGTCTCCTCGCGCGGCCCCGCCCCCGACGGCACCGCCGCCGCCCCGCGCCGGCTCGGCGCCCGGCTGCTGGTGCTGATACTGGCGGTGCTGGTCGCGCTGGTGGTCTTCGTGGTGCTGCTGCTGCCGCACCGCGACAGCTCCACGGACGGGGCCGACGGGAACCGTACGGTGCCGGCCGAGATGCCGGGCTCCGGCGGCGGCAAGAAGAAGGACCCGGAGCCCTCGGCGACCGCGGCGCCGACGCACACCGCCACGAAGGCTCCGCCGAAGGCACCCACGCACGCCGCCACCACCGTGCCCCCGGTCGCGCCGCCCGACCTCGGCGCGGACTTCGCGCTGCACACCGACCCGGCGGGCTTCACCGTCGCCGTCCACACCGGCTGGCTGCGCACCGGCAAGAACGGCAAGGGGCAGGTGCGGTTCACCGGGAGCGACCTGACGATGACCGTCGTGCCGGGCCGTGACAAGGCGACGGGTGACAGTGACGACCCGGTCGCCTATCAGCTCGTGGAGCCCGAACTCGCCGACTTCCGGGCCTCGTCCTGGTCCTCGGCGGCCGGCCTGCAAGCCGTCACCATCCAGGGCCACCAGGCCGCCGAGGGCGAGTACACCTGGCGGGACGCGAACCAGCAGTCGATCTACGGGCGCAACCTGGCGATTCAGATCGGCGGGCGGTATCACGTGGTCCTCATCTACGGGCCGGACTCGCAGCGGGCCGCTGTGCAGCGGGCGTTCGACAAGGTCGTCGAGACCTACGCGGCGGACTGACGTCCGCGTCGCGCTTCTTGACCTTGTCCGGGCGCCTGCGGCCCGGTGGGGGCTTGTCGCGCGGTTCCTCGCAGCCCTGAGGGGGCCACTTGCCGTGACCTGCCACCTGCTGCCCGGTGGGGGCTGGGCGCGCGGTTCCTCGCGCCCCTGGGTGATTGCCACTTGCGGTGGCGTCGCTTCTTTCCCGGCGTCGTGGTCGCGCGCGCGGTTCCTGGCGCCCCTGAGGGGGTGCTACTTGTCGTGACGTGCCGCCTGCGGCTGGGTGGCGGACTGCGCGGCGAACCCATTACCGGGTGAGGGTTCCGGGACTTGCCCGGGGGGCTGGGCGGGGGAAAACGGGTGTCGGGGTGGAGGGGTGCGGCATGATGGGGGGATGGCGAGTGACGGGGGTCGGAACGCCGCGGCACCGGGGGATGTGGTCGCGGGCCGCTACCGCATCACCAACCGCCTCGGCCGCGGCGGCATGGGCACCGTATGGGCGGCGACGGACGAACTGCTCCACCGCCAGGTGGCCGTCAAGGAGTTGCACCTCCCGCACACCGGGCTGAGCGAGGTCGAGTCCGGCCGCCAGCACGAGCGCGCGCTGCGGGAGGCCCGCAGCGTGGCCCGTATCCGCCACCCCCACGTGGTCGTCGTGTACGACGTCGTCGAGCAGGACGGCCGCCCGTGGATCGTGATGGAGCTGATCGACGGCCGCTCACTGGCCGAGATCCTCCGCGAGGACGGCCCGTTGGCGCCGCGCGAGGCCGCCAGGATCTGCGCGGCCGTCGCGGGCGCGCTGCTCGCCGCGCACGCGCACGGCATCCAGCACCGCGACGTCAAGCCCGCGAACGTCCTCATCGACCACGCCACCGGCCGCGTCGTCCTCACCGACTTCGGTATCGCCCGCATCCCGGGCAGCGCCACGATCAGCGAGACCGGCTCCTTCGTCGGCTCGCCCGAATACACCGCGCCCGAGCGGATGTCGGGCGGCCGGGCGGCGGGCCCGGAGTCCGACCTGTGGTCGCTGGGCGCGCTGCTGTGCGCGGCGGTCGACGGCCACTCGCCCTTCCAGCGCGAATCGATCGGCGAGATCGTGCACGCGGTCGCGATCGGCGACATCACCCCGCCGGCCACGGTCGGCCCGCTGCTGCCGGTCGTTCAGGCCCTGCTGGACCGCGACCCGGCCCGCCGGATGGCCGCCGCCGATGTGATGACGGTCCTGGTCGCGTACGCGGAGACCGGCGTCGAGCCGCCGACCCCCGACGCGCCCACCCCGGAACTCCCGGTCGAGAAGCCGGCGGACCCGAAGCCGCGGGGCCGGCGGCGCCGGCTGCTGGCCGGGGTGGCGGCGGCCGTCATGATCGCGGTCGTCGCCGGCGCCACCGCGGCGCTCGTCGTCACCCACGGCCGGGGCAGCGCCGCCTCGGCTCCGCGGACCACGCCACCCGTCACCACCACTGCCGCACCGACGACCACCCCGCCCGCGACACCGTCGCCCTCGCCGACGCCCACCGCCCCGGTCCTCCCGGCCGGCTTCCGTACGACCACCGACAAGCGCGGCTTCGCCGTGGCGCTCCCGGCGGGCTGGGTACGGCAGGAACTCAAGCCCCGGGTCTACTACTGGTCGCCCGACCACACCTTCCGCTTCGGCGAACGCGAGCAGTCGCCCGATCCCGGCGGCCCGTACGCCGTGATGCACGGACAGGACGTCGTGGCCCGCGGCCCGGACAGCATCTACCCCGGCTATCGCGACGGCGTCATCACCCGTACCTCCCAGAACGGCCAGGAGGCGGCGCTCTGGGAGTTCACCTACGACGGTTTCAGCGACGGCCGCGGCGCCCGGCGCGTCTTCGACCTGTGCTGGACGCAGGGCGGCCGGATGTACGACGTGTGGGTGTCAGGCCTGATCACCCGGGTCGAGGAGACCCGGGACACCTTCGACACCGCCCGGGCCACCTTCACCCCGTGAGGGCCGCCCGCGCAGGTGGGCGATGCCCTGGTCCAGCGCGGCTTCGAGGTGGCGCAGGCTGCCGGTGGACAGCAGGATCAGCACACCGCCCTGGATGCCGGCCAGCAGCGCGGCGGCGGCGCGGTCGGCGTCCAGTCCGCGGTCCGTCTCGCCGATGCCCTGCATGTGGCGGATGCCCGCGGCGATCTCGGCCTGCCACCGCTCCAGCAGTTCGGTGGCCACCGCCTGCGCGCCGGGGGTCGCGTGCCCGACCTGGGAGACCGCGACGCTGAGCGGGCAGTTCTGGCCCTGCTCGCGGTAGCGGGCGACGACCTTGTCGCGCCAGTGCCGCCAGGCGGTCCAGGAGGTGAGCGCGCCCAGCTCGGGCTGCTGGTCGCTGAGCACCTTGGCCGCCTCGTGGCGGGCCACCGCCAGGAACAGCTCTTCCTTCCCGCCGGGGAAGTAGTGGAAGAGCTGGCCCTTGCTGGTCGTGGTGCTCGCCAGGACGTCGTCGAGCGTCACGGAGAACACGCCGTGCCGGCGGATTTCGGCTGCGGCTCCCTCGATGATGCGGTGCCGCGTCGCGGCGCCTCTGCGGGTGAGGGTCACGTCTTCGACGGTAGGTACGCCGGAGTGGACCGGCAAGTCCAGTTCCCCGCGTCCCGCGCGACGCCTGTCACCGACCTCACAGTCGCGCTCTGTGCGTGTTCGCCGCGCAGTTCCCCTGTGGGGCACGGCTCCGCTGCCGCAGAGGGTGAGTTCTCACGGAAGGGCGCCTGCTCTGCCGCGGAGGGCACCCATCAGGGGCGCGGGGAACTGCGCGACAAGCCACGACGTACCGTCGTGTGGGGACGGGCGGCCACCACCCCAGGGGCGCGGGGAACTGCGCGCCCAGCCGCAGTGCGGCGGCACTGTGAACGTGACAGGAAGCGGCAACCCCCCCAGGGGCGCAAGCCCCGGTGGGGCACCGTGGGCGGGGAGGGGGTTACTGGGGGTTACCCCGGGTGAGGGGTGGGGGGAGAAAAGGGCTACTGATGGGTAGCCGCGCAGCGCCCGGCGCCGTAACCTCACCGGCATGACGGATTCGCCAAAGCCCGCAGCCGCGACCGCCGCGACCGCCGCGACCGCGACCCCCGCAGCCGCCGCAGGCGCGACCGCACCGCCCGGCGGGAACCCGGTCGCCCCGGCCGGCACCCGGGGGCCGCAGGACGTCGTCACGCCCGAGGTCCTCGCGCGGCTCACCCGCGGCCTCCGCGGCGAGGGGCGGACCGTGAGCCACACCCCGCTCACCGGCGACAGGCTCGCCGAATATCCCGAGGCCTCGCCCCAGGACGTGGCGGAAGCCTTCCGCGCGGCCCGCACGGCCCAGCGCGCCTGGGCCGCGACGCCGGCCCGCGAGCGGGCCGGCGTACTGCTGAGGTTCCACGACCTGATCCTGGCCCGACAGAGCGACCTGCTGGACCTCATCCAGGTCGAGACGGGCAAAGCCCGCCTGCACGCGCACGAGGAATTGCAGGTCGTCGCGATGTCGGCCCGGCACTACGGGCGCAAGGCCCCGGCGTATCTGGCGCCGAAGCGCCACCAGGGCGCGATCCCGACGCTCACCCGGACGGTGGAGCTGCGCCAGCCCCGCGGGGTCGTGGGGCAGATCGCCCCCTGGAACTACCCCTTCGAGCTGTCGGTGGGCGACGCCCTGCCCGCCCTGGCCGCGGGCAACGCCGTCGTGATGAAGCCGGACACCGAGACCGCGCTGACCGCCCTGTGGGCGCGCGAGCAGATGATCGAGGCGGGGCTGCCGGAGGGCGTGTGGCAGATCGTGATCGGCGACGGGCCGGTCGTCGGCCCGGCGCTGGTCGACCACGCCGACTACGTGTCCTTCACCGGCTCGACCCGTACGGGCCGCGAGGTGGCGCAGCGCGCCGCCGCCCGGCTGATCGGCGCGAGCCTGGAACTGGGCGGCAAGAACGCCCTGTTGGTGCTGCGGGACGCCGACCTCGACAAGGCCGCCGAGGGTGCGGTCCGCGCCTGCTTCGCGTCGGCCGGCCAGCTGTGCATCTCCATCGAGCGGTTGTACGTGGACGAGTCGGTCGCCGACGCCTTCCTGGCCAGATTCACCGAGAGGACCCGGGCGCTGCGGCTCGGGACGGCGCTGGCTTACGGCGCGGGCATGGGATCGCTGGTGGGGCCGCGGCAGTTGGACGTGGTGACCCGCCATGTGGACGAGGCCAGGGAGAAGGGCGCCCAGGTGCTGGCGGGCGGCCGGGCGCGGCCCGACATCGGGCCCTACGTCTACGAGCCGACCGTCCTGGACGGCGTGGAGCCGCCGATGGCGGTGTGCGCCGAGGAGACCTTCGGCCCGGTCGTGTCGGTCTACCGCTTCCGCGACGAGGAGGAGGCCGTCGAGCGCGCCAACGCCACCGACTACGGCCTCAACTCCAGCGTCTGGACGAAGGACACCCGCCGCGGCGCCCGGATCGCGGCCCGGCTGCGCTCCGGCACGGTGAACGTGAACGAGGCGTACGCCGCCGCGTACGGCAGTGTGCGCGCGCCGATGGGCGGTATGAAGGACTCGGGGCTCGGCCGCAGGCACGGCTCCGAGGGCATCCTCAAATTCACCGAGGCCCAGACCGTCGCCACCCAGCGGCTGCTTCCGCTGGCGCCGTCCTTCGGCATGGACGACGAGAAGTACGCGGCTTTCATGACCCGTTCGCTGCGGCTGCTGAAGACCCTGCGGATGCGCTGAGCCGGCCGGCCCACCCCACGGAGGACGATGTGTCAGAGGAAGACGGCTACGACTACGACGTCGTGGTGATCGGTTCCGGCTTCGGCGGTGCCGTCTCGGCGCTGCGGCTGACCGAGAAGGGTTACCGGGTCGGCGTGCTGGAGGCCGGCCGCCGCTTCGCCCGGGAGGAACTGCCGAAGAACTCCTGGGACTTCCGCAATTACCTGTGGGCGCCCGCCCTCGGCCTCTACGGCATCCAGCGCATCCACGTGCTGGGCAATGTGCTGGTGCTGGCCGGCGCCGGGGTCGGCGGCGGTTCGCTGAACTACGCCAACACCCTCTATGTGCCGCCCGCCGCCTTCTTCCAGGACCCGCAGTGGGGCCGGATCACCGACTGGCAGGCGGAGTTGGCGCCGTACTACGACCAGGCCAAGCGCATGCTCGGGGTGCGGGTCAATCCGACGCTCACGCCCTCCGACGTCCACCTGCGGGACGCGGCCGAGGAGATGGGCGTCGGCGACACCTTCCACCTGGCCCCGGTCGGCGTCTTCTTCGGCGACGGAAAGGACGCGGAGGGCGCGGGATCCGCGGAGGGGGAGGGTACGCACAAGGCCGCGCCCGGCGAAGAGGTCCCCGACCCGTACTTCGGCGGGGCCGGGCCGGCCCGCAGGGCCTGCATCGAGTGCGGGGAGTGCATGACCGGCTGCCGGCACGGCGCCAAGAACACCCTCAACGAGAACTATCTGCACCTCGCGCAGAAGGCCGGCGCGGTGGTCCACCCGATGACCACCGTCGTGGACCTCGCCGAGGACGCGCGGGGCGGCTACCAGGTCACCGCCGTCCCCACCGACCAGCGCAGGAAGGGCGGGCGGCAGGTGCTGCGCGCCCGCCAGGTGGTCGTCGCGGCGGGCACGTACGGAACGCAGACGCTGCTGCACGCGATGCGCGACGCGGGCCGGCTGCCCGGCATCTCGGCGCGGCTCGGCGAGCTGACCCGGACGAATTCCGAGGCCCTGGTCGGCGCCCAGACCTCGCCCGGCCGCTACCGCAAGAAGTACCCGGACCGCCCGCTGGACTTCACCCGGGGCGTGGCGATCACCTCGTCGGTGCACCCCAACGACCACACCCACATCGAGCCGGTCCGCTACGGCCGCGGCTCCAACTCGATGGGCTCGATGTCGGTGCCGGCCGCGCCCTACGGCGGCAAGGCGCCGCGCTGGCTGGAGATCCTCGGCCACAACCTGCTGCACCCGGTGGTGACCTTCCGGTCGCTGTCGAACTACCGCTGGTCGGAGCGCACCATCATCGGCCTGGTCATGCAGACCAGCGACAATTCGCTGATCACGTACCGCAAGACCAAGGGCCTGGGCAAGGGCCTGCTGACGGCGCGGCAAGGCCACGGCGAGCCGAACCCGGTGCACATTCCCGAGGGGGCGCAGGCGGCCCGGCTGATCGCCGCGCAGATCAACGGTTTCGCGGGCACCAACATCGGCGAGGCCACCCAGCGGCCGATGACCGCGCACTTCCTGGGCGGCTGCCCGATCGGCGAGGACGCCGAGCACGGCGTGATCGACCCGTACCACCGGCTGTTCGGGCATCCGGGCATCCATGTGGTGGACGGCGCGGCCGTGTCGGCGAATCTCGGCGTCAATCCGTCGCTGACGATCACCGCGCAGGTGGAGCGGGCGATGTCGCTGTGGCCGAACAAGGGCGAGGCGGACCCGCGGCCGGACCAGGGCGAGGCCTACCGCAGGATCGCCGCGGTCAGGCCGGCCGCCCCGGTGGTCCCGGAGGACGCCTTCGGCGGTCTGCGGCTGCCGCTGCTCCCGATTCCGGCGGTGCCGCCGGTGCGTACCGTTCCTGACAAATCGCTCTGAACAAGCTGTAATGTGTGCTTCGTGGTGCTCTCTTCGCAGAGCGGCCGGTTCCGGGCGTCCCCGGCACCGACCGCCTCATTAGAGTCGTGACCGGGCTGCTGTCCCCTGCCGTCCGGTCACTGGTACCGCTGCGAGGTCCCACGGCGGGCGCATTGCTGCGGCCCGCCTCATCGCACCGGTCACACCCCGCCCAGCTGCGTCTGGGCGGTGTCCTTTTCCACGCGTGGTGTGGGTCGACCGCTCCTGGCTGGCGCGGACACCACCTCCAACGAAAGGGCCGCTGGGCGGTCACGTGCCGTTCGGGTGATCCCCCTCGAAAGGGTCGTACACCCGCGTCATACGCTGCCCCGGCACAGTTCGAGCAGCGTCATCGCCACCGACGTGCCGGGCCGGCCGAGCGCGTCGCCGTAGGTGCGCAGGATCTCCAGCTCCCGCGCCAGGTGCACCCGGCGCCCGCCGGACCCGATCCTGGCCTGCTGCACCGCCCGCGACACCGCCATCCGCTCCTGGACCAGCGCGATGATCCGGCCGTCGAGCCCGTCGATAAGGGCCCGGTTCGCCGCGATCACCTCATCGGGACCCGGGTCGGCGCCGGGACCGTGCCCGGTCGGCGCGGAGGCATCCGCCTGCTCGGGTACGGGCACGGGTACGGGCGCGGGCGCCGGTACGGGTACGGGTGTGGTCACGTTCTGCTCCTCGGGTCCGCAGGACGTCCGGGGCGCCGGAGGGGCCGTACGGCCGGGGGAGAAACGACAGACGCCCCGGGCCGTTGGCCCGGGGCGCCTGGAAGTCGCTGTGTCAGTGGCACACGCGACGCGACCATGGCAGCCGGCCGGGCCGGGTGCCATAGGTAAAGGCGAAGGTGTGCGGGGTCATGGGGGCGAGTGTAGCGACGGTAGAATCAGAACTCGACCCCATCGCAGCAACCGCCGGAAGGCAGCCCGTGGCATCAGCGACCCCCGCCGCCCCCGACCGCAGCACCGAGTCGCCCGAGGACGGTACGGACACCGTTCTCGTGGTCGACTTCGGGGCGCAGTATGCCCAGCTCATCGCCCGCAGGGTGCGTGAGGCCCGGGTGTACAGCGAGATCGTGCCCTCGACCATGCCGGTCGCCGAGATGCTGGCGAAAGGCCCGAAGGCGATCATCCTGTCCGGCGGGCCCTCGTCGGTCTACGAGCCGGGCGCGCCGACCCTGGACCGGGCGCTGTTCGAGGCCGGGGTGCCGGTCTTCGGCATGTGCTACGGCTTCCAGCTGATGGCCACCACGCTCGGCGGCACCGTCGACAACACCGGGGCGCGCGAGTACGGCCGCACCGACCTCACCGTGTCCAAGCCGGGCTCGACGCTCTTCGAGGGCACCCCCGCCGACCAGTCGGTGTGGATGTCGCACGGCGACGCGTGCTCGGCGGCGCCCGAGGGCTTCGCCGTGACCGCGTCCACCGGTGTCGTACCGGTCGCCGCGTTCGAGAACGACGAGCGGCGGCTCTACGGCGTGCAGTACCACCCCGAGGTGCTGCACACCACGCACGGCCAGCAGATCCTTGAGCACTTCCTCTACCGCGGCGCGGGCCTGGCCCCGACCTGGACCACCACCAACGTGGTGGACGAGCAGGTCGCCCTGATCCGCGCCCAGGTCGGCAGCAGCCGGGCGATCTGCGGCCTGTCCGGCGGCGTGGACTCCGCGGTCGCCGCCGCTCTGGTCCAAAGGGCCATCGGCAGCCAGCTGACCTGCGTCTACGTCGACCACGGGCTGATGCGCAAGGGTGAGACCGAGCAGGTCGAGAAGGACTTCGTGGCCGCGACCGGCGTGCAGCTCAAGGTCGTGGACGCCTCCGAGCGCTTCCTGGCCGCGCTGGACGGGGTGTCGGACCCGGAGCAGAAGCGCAAGATCATCGGCCGGGAGTTCATCCGGGTCTTCGAGCAGGCGCAGGCGGAGATCGTCGCCGAGGCCCCCGGCGACCAGCCGGTGGAGTTCCTGGTGCAGGGCACCCTCTACCCCGACGTGGTCGAGTCCGGCGGCGGCACCGGCACCGCCAACATCAAGTCGCACCACAATGTCGGCGGCCTCCCCGAGGACCTGGAATTCCAGCTGGTCGAGCCGCTGCGCAAGCTCTTCAAGGACGAGGTCCGGATGGTCGGCCAGGAGCTGGGCCTGCCCGAGGAGATCGTCCAGCGCCAGCCCTTCCCCGGCCCCGGCCTGGGCATCCGCATCGTCGGCGCGGTCACCCGCGAGCGCCTCGACCTGCTCCGCGAGGCCGACGCCATCGCCCGCGAGGAGCTGACCGCGGCCGGCCTCGACCGCGAGATCTGGCAGTGCCCGGTGGTCCTGCTCGCCGACGTCCGCTCGGTCGGCGTCCAGGGCGACGGCCGCACCTACGGCCACCCCATCGTGCTGCGCCCGGTCTCCTCCGAGGACGCGATGACCGCCGACTGGTCCCGGCTGCCCTACGACACGCTGGCCCGGATCTCCACCCGGATCACCAACGAGGTCAAGGACGTCAACCGGGTCACCCTGGACATCACGAGCAAGCCCCCGGGCACCATCGAGTGGGAGTGAGCGGTATCGGTCCGCGTCCCGTTGAGTCACAGCGTGCTGGTGTACGTATGACTCGCTGACGCCCGCGCACCGGAAGACCGCTTCCACCCCTCGACGCGCGCGGCGGGAGAGGCGGGAGACGATGCGCGACACGATCGACATCTGGCGGGAGACCGCTCGGCGCCATGCGCTGCTGCCGTTGCGGATCTTTCTCGGCGTGACCTTCACCTACGCCGGGCTGGACAAGCTGACCAGCGACACCTTCTTCACCGACGGCGCCAACGGGTCGCTGGTGCAGATCCTGCACGGGTCGCACGACACGGCCGCGATCCCGGCGATGATCGACCTGGCGCTCAAGGCACCGCACCCGTTCGGGTACGCGATCGCGCTGGGCGAGCTGGCCGCCGGGCTCGGGACGCTGTTCGGGCTGCTGGGGCGGGTGGCGGCGGCCGGCGGCGCGGCGATCTCGCTGAGCCTGTGGCTGACGGTGAGCTGGTCCACGACGCCGTACTACTACGGCAACGACCTGGCGTATCTGATGGCGTGGCTGCCCCTGGTGCTGGCCGGGGCGCCCTCGCTGTCGCTGGACCGGTGGCTCGGGCGGCGCCGGGAGCCCGCCGCGGACGTGCCCGCCGCACGGACCGCCGCGGCTACGGGCGCCGCCGCGCACGGCGGGCCCGTGCGCTCCGTACCGCCTGCGTGACGATGCCCGCCGCGGCGGCCAGCACCAGGCCGCCGCCGGCCAGCGGCACCGAGCGGGACGGGCGCAGGTCCCACACACCGCCGGCGTCCAGCAGGAAGAAGACGGTCAGGGTGATCAGCACCAGGCCCATCACCAGGGCCGCGGGTTCGAAGCGGTGCCGCCTCATCGGACCACCTTCAGCTGGCCGACGCCGACTTCGACCCGCAGGTCGATGGTGCCCGCCGGCGAAGTGCCGGGGGCCGGGGGCAGGGTCACCGTGCGGTGCTGGCCGGTCTTGACGTCCACGCCGTCGTTCACCTTTCCCGGCAGCACGGTCTCGCCGACGCCGAGGTCGTAGTCGAGCACCACCGTGGCGCCCGGGGGCAGCAGCACCTCCGCCTGGCCCGCGCCCACCTTGAGGTGGGTGCGCACGGTGCCGCCGTCCAGCGTCAGCCCGCTCAGGTCGAGCAGGCCGCGGCCCGCGCCGCGTTCGTACAGCTGCTGCACGCCCGGCGCGCTCACCGGCCGCCAGGTGGTGCTGCCGAAGCCGTGGCCGGTCCTGGGCAGGGCGGTGGTGCCGACCAGGGCGGCCAGCGTCAGTACCGAGAAGAAGACCGTGCCGCCCTTGGCGCGCCCGGCGAAGGACGCGATCACGAAGGCGGTGCCGAGCACGCCGAGCACCGCGGCGAGCCCGATCTCCAGGCTGGCGCCCGCCGGTTGGTGCGGCCAGGACACCCCGGTGCCGACCCCGAGCCCGGTCAGCGCGAGCAGGAGGACAGCGAGCGAGAAGGGCCACGACCGCTCCTGCCCCGCCTTGACCGCCTTCTTGCGCGCCCGCCACGCCTGCCGTTCGGGCTCGCCGTACGGGCCGTCGTCCGGACCCCACAGATACGCCGGCTCCTTCGACAGCGGGTCCCGCCACCAGGACGGCGAGCCGCCCGGCTCGGGCGGCGCCTGGACCGCGGGCGGCGCGTCCGCGACCGCCGCGGCCGTGGCGGACGCGGCGGCCTCGCCCGGCGCCCGCCTGCGCTGCTGCGACCAGTAGACGGCGCCGGCCGTGGCGAACAGCAGGATCAGCGAGAAGGCCTGGTTGGCGCCGTTGCCGAGCATCGAGGCGTACAGGCCGCAGCCGACCAGCGCCATCAGCACCGCGGTCAGCGGCGCGCCCTCGATCCGCCCCGACATCAGCCGGTGCGCCTCGCTCTGGTCCTCGCCCTCCTGCGGGATGACCAGCCAGCCCATGCCGTAGATGATCAGACCGATGCCGCCGGTCAGCGACAGCACCGCCAGCACGATACGGAAGATCACCGGGTCGACGCCGAAGTAGCGGCCGGCGCCGTCGCAGACGCCGGCCAGCACCTTGTGCTCCCGGCCCCGGGTGATACGCGGCCTGGCCACGTCGCCCCGGCCCTCCTCGCCGGGGGAGGGGGCGCGGGTCGCACCGGTCGGCGGCGGCTCGTCGTGCGGGTCTTCCGTCATACCCACCATGGTGGCCGCTCCCGGCGGCGCCCGGCACCCGCCCCGACCCTGGTCGGACCCTGATCCGACCCTGGGCCGTCACCCGGGGCAACCCTTGGGGGGCCGACCCTGATGCCTGCCTGGGGCCGTACGTGTGACGATCGGGGTATGTCAGCGAGCAGCGCCCCGCCCGGTGCGCCCCCGGGTGCCTCCACAGGCGCGTCCACCGGGGTGACCACCGGTGCGTCCTTCCTCAAGCCGCCCGACCCCGCGCAGGCCGGTGTGCGCAAGCTCTACCGCAGCTCCGAGGGCCGGATGGTCGGCGGCGCAGCCCGCGGGCTGGCCGGGCACCTCGGACTGCCCGTGCTGTGGGTGCGGGCGCTCTTCCTGGTGCTGGCCGCCTTCAACGGCATCGGCCTGCTGCTCTACGCCGTCTTCTGGTTCTTCGTGCCGCTGGGCATCGGCGGTGTCGCCGAGGCGAAGGAGCCGCGCGACGCCCGCTCCTGGCTGGCCGGGCGGCGGCCCGACAAGGGCCAGGTCATGGCGCTGATCGCGCTCGCGATCGGCACCGGCATCCTGATCGACAACCTCAACCTCGGCGCCGCCAACCGCGCGGTCTGGCCGCTGCTGGTCATCGCGCTCGGCGTGTCCCTGGTGTGGCGGCAGGCCGACAACGCCCGCAAGGCCCGCTGGGTCGAGATGAGCCACGGCAAGCGCTTCTGGCCGCTGGTACGGGCGGCCGGCGGGGTCGCGCTGGTCATCGCGGGTGTCACCGGCTTCATCGTGGTGCGCGGCACCGGCAGCCACCTCGGCGGCATCCTCCAGGCCGCGCTCGCCGTCCTGGTCGGGGTCGCGCTGATCGCCGGCCCCTACCTGGTGCGGATGACGCAGGACCTGTCGGCGGAGCGGCTGATGCGGATCCGCGCGCAGGAGCGGGCCGAGGTCGCCGCGCACGTGCACGACTCGGTGCTGCACACCCTGACCCTGATCCAGCGCAACGCGGACGACCCGCGCGAGGTCTCCCGGCTGGCCCGCGCCCAGGAACGCGAGTTGCGCGCCTGGCTCTACCGCCCCGAGGGCACCGGCCGCGACGACGAGCCGACGACGCTGGCCGCCGCCGTACGCGCCGCCGCCGCCGAGGTCGAGGACGCGCACGGGGTGCCGGTCGAGGTGGTCTGCGTCGGCGACTGCCCGCTCGACGACCGCCTCGTGGCGACGATGCAGGCCGCGCGGGAGGCCATGGTGAACGGCGCCAAGTACGGTGGCGGCGGGGCCGTCCAGGTCTACGCCGAGGTCGAGGACGGCAGGATCTTCGTGTCGGTACGCGACCACGGCCCCGGCTTCGACCTCGACGCGGTGCCGGACGACCGGATGGGCGTCAGAGAATCGATCATCGGCCGGATGCGGCGCAACGGCGGCGAGGCCAGGCTGCGCCCCGCGCCCGGCGGCGGCACGGAAGTCGAACTTGAGATGGAGAGGGCCACGACATGACGGACACAGGTTCGGCTTCGCCGGATTCGCCGAGGTTCACGGACCCGGCGCAGTCCCCCGAGAGCGGGCGGCGGGTACGGGTGGTGCTGGTGGACGACCACCGGATGTTCCGCACCGGAGTGCAGGCCGAGATCGGCACCACCGCGGAGACCGGCGTCGAGGTGGTCGGCGAGGCGGCCGACGTCGACCAGGCGGTCAGCGTCGTCACCGCGACCCGCCCCGAGGTCGTCCTGCTCGACGTCCACCTGCCCGGCGGCGGCGGTGTCGAGGTCCTGCGCCGCTGCGCGACCCTGGCCGCCGACCCCGACCAGCCGGTGCGCTTCCTCGCGCTGTCCGTCTCCGACGCGGCCGACGACGTCATCGGCGTCATCCGCGGCGGCGCCCGCGGCTATGTGACCAAGACCATCACGGGCCCGGACCTGATCAACTCCATCTTCCGGGTGCGCGACGGCGACGCCGTCTTCTCCCCCCGCCTGGCCGGCTTCGTCCTCGACGCCTTCGCCTCCACCGACGCCCCGCCGGTGGACGAGGACCTGGACCGCCTCACCCAGCGCGAACGCGAGGTCCTGCGGCTGATCGCCCGCGGCTACGCGTACAAGGAGATCGCCAAGCAGCTCTTCATCTCGGTGAAGACCGTCGAGTCCCACGTCTCGGCGGTGCTGCGCAAGCTCCAGCTCTCCAACCGCCACGAACTCACCCGCTGGGCGACGGCCCGCCGCCTGGTGTAGCCGCGCTGCCCGGGGACGGTCTCCGCGGTGCCGCGCTGTCGGCGGAGCGCGGTGGGCGCAGGCTCTCGGCGTCGCCCCGGAGTCCGGCGGCGATGACGCGGTCCGAGCCGGCCGCCGGCTCCTCGGGGCGATGTCCCGCAGCCGACCCGTCCGTCACCGTCCCAGGCCCCGCGATGACCGGTGCACGAGGCCATTTAGGCAGGGAAAACGCAACTTCGACATGGCCCGCAGGGGCAGCTACCTTCACCTGGTCCTCGGCGATCGCCCACGGTCGCACGGGAGTTCTTTCGTGCTCAGCCGCCCACCAGGGAGAGACGCATGCCCCGACTCGCGCTGTACACATTCGGCGTCCTGAAATCACCTCTCGCCGATCCCGCACCCCTCACGCGCGAATTCCAGGACAGCGGCGGGCCCGTCTACCAGAAGATCGGCGGGCACCCCGGGTACCTCGGCCGTGCTGAACCGGCGGACGGCGGCCGGGGCACACTCTTCGACCTGGACTGGGGCGCGTGGGGGGAGTTCGCCGTACCGACCTGGTACGACAAGGGCCGTACGGTGGAGACCATCGCCCTGGCCGCGACCCTCTCGCTCTGGACCGACCTGCGCGCCGCCTTCGACGCCGTCTACACCGGTCTGCACCGTAAGGCGCTGAACAGGCGTCACGACTGGTTCGAGAGAACAGGACACCCCAGTCACGTGTTCTGGTGGGTCTCCGACAGCGCGATACCCATCTGGCAGGACGGGGTTTCCAGGCTGGACCACCTCCACGACCACGGCTCCACGCCGCACGCCTTCACCTTCCACCGGTCGTTCGCCCCTGAGGGAACTCCGACCAGCGTCAAAGACATCGGGCCGACGAGCGACCAGGTCCACTGACAAGGAAGCCTGAACGCGCCGGGTGACCGAAGCCGTCTCCTCTTGGCGCCAGACGCCTCCAGGTTCGACAGGACCCAGATGGTGAGAGCCGCCAGCGCTCCCGCACCAGAGGCGCGGGAGCGCTGTGATTCCGTGCTCCTACCAGCGGCGACTAGCGGCGACGCCTCCTCGAATCGAAGGTGGCGACGGCCACGGCGGCCAGGATGGGGCCGACCAGCGTGACCACGAGATTGGCGCGCTCGGGCGGTGCCCAGATCAGCACGGCCGAGATCGCGGCCATCAGGACGGTGGACGTCACGGCCAGCGCCAGAGTCCGGGGACTCAGGCAGGAGGCATACTTGAAGAAGATGAGCACCTGCTTCACTTCGGGTTCTCCTCAGCGCAGCCGATCAGCTCCTGGGCCGGAAAACTCTGGAGGCTGGTCGGCGTCGCGTTTCTGTGGGTGGTGACGGCCGGAAGCGATCGCCTCGGCACACCACAAGCTTGCCCACAGGCGCTGACGAACTCGAATTGAACAAATCGGACAGCGGGGGCGTTAGCGAAATGGGGGGTGCGTGTGGGTTGTGCGCGCTAACCTCCGGTTAGCGCGCACAACCCACACGCACCCCCCATAAGCTACTTTTCCAGCGGGCTCGGCATGAGTGACCAACGTCACATCGGATCTTGACGGAGCATCACGGCCGCTCCCTCAGCTCATCTGAGTTCGTGGGAAGAGGAGTTCGACCTTCGTGCAGGTGGACTGCTGCACTCAATCGCCGTCAACTCCCCCGGGGGTCTGGCTTGCCGAGCGGGTGTTCGGCTTCCGTGGGGGTCCAGATGGCAGGGCGGCCCCGGGGTGAGTACGGGGGCTCATGACGCCGCGCCTGGGGGCCGGGGAGGATGGGGGGATGGGGATGATCAGGTCGGATGGGGTACGGGTCGTGGTGCTGGCCGTCGTCGCGCTGGCCCTCGCGGGGTGCGGGACGCGGCACGCGGGGGACGCCGCCGACGGGCCCGGGGCGTCCGTGGTGACGCCGAGCAGGCCGGTGGACTTTCCGTGCCCGGGGGAGAGTACGACCCCTGCGCCGCCGCCGACGACCGCGGACAGCACCGTGCCGCCCACCGACCACTACGCCGAGAACCACGGCTTCATGGTCCCCCTCCCGCTGCACGGCCAGACCCGCTGCGACGGGCTCGCGGCCGTCGACCGCGTCACCTCCGCGCTCGAACCGCTGCGCCGGCGCGGTGACTTCGACCCCGCCAACACCCTCACCGCGCTCACCGCCCTCGGGTACGCCCCCGAGAAGGTGGGCGCCTACCAGAACGGCCCCACCGGGGTCAGCTTCCTCATCGACGCCACCCCCTTGTGCCTGGAGGGCACGATGGACCGCGACAGCACCGCCGCCGACGCCTTCGCCGGCTACCCCGACCACACCGGCTGCGACCGCCCCACCGGCGGCCACTGACGCGGTGGCGCGCCACCTTCTCGTCATCCTTTGCGTAGGAGTTTCGTAGTTCGCACTCACAATGCGTAGGTAAGCCCTTATCGTCGGTAGCTACGACGGGGTACGCCATCCTGCGTACCCCGCTCCACCACGAAGGGCGGTCCACGCTGATGACGTCGGACAATTCCCAGCCGCCGATCGGCTGGCGGTACTGCGGCAGTCAGTGCAAGTTGTGGCGCGAACGCGCCGGGGTGACGCGCGACGCGCTCGCCAAGGAAGCGAACTACGAGTACGAGACTGTCAAGTCCATGGAGCTGGGCCGCCGCAAGCCCAGCCAGCGGCTCCTTGAGATCGCCGACGACATGTGCGGCGCCAAAGGCATGCTGCTGGCGGCGGTGCCGTTCCTCAAGCCCGAGCCATTCCCCTCGTACTCCCAGAACTTCATGCAGTACGAGGCCGAGGCGGTGGTGCGCAATTCGTACGAGCCGTTGTTGGTACCCGGACTGCTCCAGACCGAGGAGACGGCCCGGGCACTGATCGGCGGCTCGTGGCCGCATCTCGACGACGAGACGGTCGAGGAGCGGGTAAGCGCGCGGATGGACCGCAAGGAACTGCTGGACATCCAGAACAAGCTGCTGAACTTCGTCGTCAACGAGGCCGCGCTGCGGATCGTGCTGGCGGACCGGGGCACGCACAAGCGGCAGCTGCTGGAACTCCTGGAGCAGGGCAGGCGGCGGAATGTCGCCATCCAGGTACTCCGGCAGCGCGGTCCGCAGGCGGCTTTGAACGGCCCCTTCGTCTTGCTCCAGATGCCCGACCACGAGAACCTGACGTACGAAGAGGGTCAGTCGTACGGCGTGCTCTCCGGCGACGCGGCGAAGGTCACCGCTGTCTCCCAGCGCTATGCGATGATCCTCCGAGCGGCCCTCAGCACCGAGGACTCCGCGGAATTCATCCGGAAGTTGGCGGAGGAACTATGAGCACCAGCCTGGCGTGGTTCAAGTCCAGCTACAGCAACACCGAAGGTGGCGAGTGCATCGAGGTCGCCGCCTCGTGGCACAAGTCGAGTCACAGCAACGGCGAGGGCGGCGACTGCGTCGAGGTCGCCGCGTGCCCCGGCACGGTCCACGTGCGGGACTCCAAGGACAAGTCCGGGCCGCAGCTCGCTTTCGAGCCCGCCGCGTGGGCGACCTTCGTGGAGTTCGCCGCAGCGCAGCCGCTGTCGGCCTGAGCACCGGGACGACGGTAGCGGACGACGGCAGCGGCGTGGTCCTCCACTGGTGGCCGCGCCGCGCCGTCGGGGTCTAAGCCCCGCACCTGCTGGCCGTGGCCTGACCTCGTACCACCCGGTCCGGGTTGTGGACCCAGACGAACTGCTCGGTGGCGGTCACCGTCATGCCGTGGTCGTAGACGTCGGGGCGGTCGGCGGCGAGCCACTGGTCCCAGGCGAGTTCCAGCTCGTCGGTCAGGCTGCGCGGGCCGCCCTCGTACGCCGTCGTGCGGCCCGTGTCGTGGACGGAGAACGCGGCCCAGGACGATCTGCCGTCGTGGAGCCAGGCGTTGACGCCGTCCGCGTCGGTCGCCGAGGAGATGCGCAGGTCCGGGAGCGCGACCCGGAGCGCGAACAGCAGATGCGTATCGTCCCGCAGCACGGTCAGATCGCGGGTGAACTCCCGCTGCCGTGTGGCCGGTTCCCGGCCGCGGACCGCCGCATAGCCGCTCTCGGCATACCCGGGCACGCCACGCGCGGGCATGAACTGCCCGAGCCCCTGCATCCAGCCCGAGGCGCTGCGGCCATCGGCGGCGACGGTGAGCGCGACATGGCCGAGCCTGCCCCACGGGGTGACGATCCGGCCGCCGGGCCGGGTCTGCTCGACCCAGGCCCAGGGGACCCGCTCCACGGCATAGGTCGCCATCACACGGTCGTAGGCGGCGCCCGCGGGCCAGCCCTTCGTGCCGTCGCCGACCTCGACGTCCACGGCGGCGCCGACCGCCGCGAGCCGCGCCCGCGCCCGGTCGGCCAGCTCCGCGTCGACCTCGACGCTCACCACCCGCCCGGGGGCCGCGCGGCGGGCGAGGAGTGCCGCGTTCCAGCCGGTGCCGGCGCCCAACTCCAGGACGGCATGGCCGGGTTCGAGCAGCAGTGAGTCGAGCATGTCGACCACCACACCCTGTGACGACAGGCTGGACGTCGCCACTCCGTCACCGACCTGGGTGACGGCCGCCGTGTCGGGGTCCGCGTACACCTCGTCGGCCCACTGCTCCGCATCCGTGGCGCGGTCGACCGGCGTGTACGCGCCCCCGTCCCAGCGCCACAGCCGGTCCGGCGCGAACGCGTGGCGCGGCAGGGTGTCGACGGCCTCCCGAATCCACGGCGAACGCGCAGGCCAGGCCCCGCGTTTGTCCATGGTGTCGGCAAGCCGCTCCCGCTCTCTTTCGAACTCGGCCATGACGTCGCCTACTTCTTGTGCTTCCCGTCGGACGGCGGCGGTGGCGGCACCTGTCCGTCCGTGTTCCCGGGCGGCGGCTCGCCCTGTCCGGGATCCGCGGGCGGCTTCTCGTGCTCCCCCATCGGGTGCTCCTTTCCCTCGTGACTCTCTGAAGTCATGCTGGCGCAAACTGTGAAGATTGTCCAGGCGCGCACGGAGGCACCGCCCGCGCGGGAACCTCCCAGGGGCGGCGCCCCGGCTTGTCAGTGCCGGGTGGCATGCTCGATGCCGCGGTGGCGGCTGATCCAGCCGCCGATCCAGTCGGCTGATCAAGGACTCACGTGTGCGGCAGCCCGTTCGCCGTGCGGTGGCGGCAGTCCTTGGGGGCGGCTCCGTAAGCCGTGCGGAAGGCGCGGGTGAAGGTGGCGTGGTCCTTGAAGCCCCAGCGGGCCGCTATCTGGTGGATCGGGACGCCGGCCAGCGCGGTGTCGGTCAGGTCGCGGCGGGCGTGTTCGAGGCGTTGGCGGCGTATCCAGGCGGCCACGGTGGTGTCGCGGGACGAGAAGAGCCGGTGCAGGTAGCCGACCGAGATGTGGTGGGCCACCGCGATCGAGCCCGGCGTCAGGTCCGGGTCGTGCAGGTATTCCGTGATGAACCGCTCGATGCGCAGCAGCAGGGTGCGGGTGCGCGAGTCCTCGGGCAGCGCGGCCTCGGTCTCCAGGTGGTGGGCGACGAGCGCGGCCATCAGGTCGTACGCGATCGTACTGAGCCGGGGCAGGTCCTCGGGCTTGTAGGTGTTGGAGTCGCTCGCCATGGCGATGAGGAACTGCGCCAGCAGCCCCCCGAATCCGCTCCGGCCGTCCACGGGCCGCGCCACCAGCCGCTGCGACGCGTCCACGGACAGGCCCAGTAACGAGCGGGGCGCGTGCGCGCACAGCATGGTGGTGGGCTCCCCGTCCACGCCGAGGCCCAGCCCGAAGGGGAGCGAGGTGTCGCAGAAGGCGATGTCCTGCGGGCCGAGCACCGTCTCGCGGTCGGCCTGGCTCACCAGCAGCCTGCCCCGCAGCGGGATCACCGCGCAGCACACCTCCGGGTCCAGCTGCCGGATCAGCTTCGGGGTGCGCAGCACATCGCTGGGCGAGAACGTCAACTCGCCCAGATTGACCGGGGCCAGGTCCATCGTCCGTAAGGCCCCGCCGAATCCATCGGGTGTGTCGCAGACCAGTGCCATGGGATTCGGACAGGTGATGAGCAGCTTGTTCAGGGCCGACAGTCGTTCGGCCGGCGGAAGATCCTCGGTGTCGAACAACGTCCGCATCAATAACCCCCCCTGACGCAAGCACTACCTCGGGTGATAGTACGAGGCTCCGCCTCCGCTCGGGCCGGGTCGCGCACTGCTGACCGCCGTCAGAGGCCCTGCGGACCGGCTCAGTGACCTTCGGGATCCGCGGCGGCGCGCCCGCCCCACCGCCGGGCCTCGCTCAGCCACTCCTCGGCCTCGGCGTCCCGGCCCTGGCGGCGGTAGAGGTCGGCAAGGGCGAGCATCGCCCGCCTCTTGGCCTCGTCGCGGACGTCGGTGGTCTCGATGACGTTCATGATGGCCAGCAGCGCGGTCTCGGCCCCGGCGAGGTCGCCGGACTCAAGGAGGGCGGCGCCGAGGTGGAGCTGCCCGCGCGGGTCGAGCCCGTCCGCGGCCTTGCGGTACCAGGTGATCGCGGCCGGAAGATCGCCGCGCAGGCGGTGGACGTCGCCGAGGCGGGACATCGCGTCCGCGCGGCCGAGCCCGGCGGCGCGTTCGTACCAGCGTGCCGCGGCCGGGAGGTCGGCCACGTCGACGAGGCGGTCGGCGAACTCGCGCACGGTCTCGCCGCCGTCGCGGGTCTCCCGCACCCGCTCCCACCACTCGGCGAGGCCGACCGCGTCATGGCGCAGGTGCGTCATGAGCGCCGCCTCGGCCTCCGCCGGCCGCCAACCGCCCGCCGCGGCCCGGCGGAAGCAGTCCAGGGCCTCCTGCCAGCGGCCGACCAGCGGGCGCAGCTGGACGCCCAGGTGGTACGCGCCCAGCGGATCGCCCGCGTCGTCGGCGGCGCGCAGGAGCGACTCGGCCCGCTCCCAGTCCCGGCCCTGCCGGCACAGCAGGACGCCCAGTCCGACCTGGGACGTCGGATCGCCGAGCGCGACGCCCCGTTCGTACCACCGCGCCGCCACCCCGGTGTCGCCCTTCTCCGCGGCGAGCGACGCCAGGGCGGTGACCGCCGCGGCGCTGCCCGCCGCCGCGGCCCGCAGCAACAGGCGCTCGGCTTCCGCCGGTTGGCCGCGCCGGATCAGCTCGCCTGCGAAGCAGGTGATCACCGGTCCGCGGTCGGCGGCGATCGCGGCGTCCAGCCAGGTGCGCAGGTCGTCCGTCCTGCCCGCCTCGTGGAGCACCTGCGCGAGGTCGGCCGCCGCGCTGTCGTCACCGGCCGCCGCGGCCCGGCGCAGCCAGGCCTCGCCCTCCTCGGGGCGGTCGGTGCCGAGGAGCAGGGCCACGCCGAGGGCGGCCATCGCGCGCGTGTTTCCCGCCTCGACGTGCGGCCGGAGCCAGTGCTCGAAACGGGTTGGCCAGTCCCGGCCGTCCTGCGCGCTGCCGGTGAACACGAACATCGCGTTGACCAGTTGCGCGATCTTGTCGAAGTCGGCCTCGCTGTCGGCTTCCCTGACCAGGTGGGCGAGTCCGGCGTCCATGACCGCGGGCCTGCCGGTGGTGACCGCGTCGCTCCAGGAAGCCCCGATGACGCTGGTGAGGTCGTCACCACTGGCGTGGACCAGCAGGCGGTCCCATACGTCCTCGGGCACGGGCGGCGCGGCCTCGTCCCGCTGGACGTGGTCGACCAGGTAGTCGAACGCCCCGAAGGTGTCGTCCTCGTAAGGGATCAGGCAGGAACTGGCGCCGCTGACCGGTTCCGCCGCCCACGCCGTGCTCGCGGCGAGGTCCGCGGCGCGGTGGACGTCCCGGGGGTCCAGGTAGTGCGCGCACAGCTCGCGCAGCAGGGCCAGCGGGACCGGGCGGTGGTAGCCGGCCCGGTGGCAGTCGACCGCGGCGGACACCAGCGCCGCCCCGACCAGGTCCTCGCCGTCCCGCCCGGCCAGCCAGCGGTCGACGGCGGCCGGGCCCGCCGCCAGATACTCGGCCAGTCCCGAGTCCCCGCCCCGGTCCAGCCACTGGGCGATACGGGGGTCGGCGCGCTGCTCCTCGGCCCGCTGCCTTTCCGCGGCACTCGGGTGGAAGGCGGGGCGTACGACGGTGGCCAGCCGCAGCAGGTCGCCGAACGCGCCCAGCCTCCCCAACTGGCGGCGCTCCTCGGACCGCAGGGTGGCCAGCACGACGACGTCGGAACGGCCGGGTGGCGCCAGCCGGTTGAACAGATGGGCGGTCAAGCCGCGCTCCGCCCAGAAGCGTTCGAGGTCGTCGAGCCACACGACGGCGTCGCGCAGGGCGCCGGGCGGCCGGCGCGCGAGCGCGGTGAGCGAGGCGTTGTCCTCGGGGACGAGCAACTGGCGCCCTGCGGCGGCCCGTTGCATCGACTCGGCCGCGGCCCGCGACTTGCCCGCGGCGGACCTGCCCTCCACGATCACCAGACCGCCGGCGGCCACCGCCCGGTCCAGCTCGGCGTCGCAGTCCCGCGGTACGTACACCGGGAAGGCGCCGGTCGCGACGGTCCCGCCGCCGGCGGGCGCCTCGGGTACGGCGGCGGGATGCACCCGTAACGAGGCCAGGCCCAACTGCCCGACCCGCGGGACGCTCCCGTCGGGCATGAGCAGCAGGACGGCCGCGGCCGGCACGTCGCCGCCGGGCACCACGAAGGTGGCGTTGAGCTGTACGCCGATGCCGTCGCCCGTGACGGCGACGCCAATGTCGCCGCCGGCGGCGACGGCTCCGTCCCCGGAGGCGCCGATCCCGGGCGCGGCGGGTTCGACGGGGGAGGGCGGGTCCCGTGGCGCTTCGGAATGCGGCTTGCGGCGGCTGCGGGGCACGGGGCTCACGGCTCGGCCGGATCTGCGCCGGGCTCGCCCGTCACCGCGTAGCCGATGTGGCCGGCCGAGGCGACGGACCCGGCACCCGACGCGTCGACCGTCGTCTCCCGCGCGGCCGTGAAGGGCGGCATGGGGCCGGGCGCGGCCGGTACGGGGGCGCCGCCGGTCGAGACCACGCCGATGCTGCCGCCCGAGGCGATGGCGCCGCGCCCCGACGCCGTGACGGAGGCCCGCGCGGCGGCGGGCGGTACGGGTGGCGGGGACGCCGGGGGCGCAGTCCTTCGGCCGGCGAGCGCGTACATCGACGCGGAGAACGTACCCAGTGCCACGACCGCCCCCGCGATCCCGGACCACTGCCCCGCGGTGTCGAGGCCGGCGGTGAAGGCCAGCACCACGAGCGCGACCGATGCCGCCGCCCCCAGGCCCACCCCGCACCAGGCCACCGTTCTCGTCAGCGCCGCCATGGCGTCTCACCCCCTGTCGCCCCACCCATCGTAGAAGCCCCATCCGACCGGACCAAGGGACTTCCCCGTGCGCCCGGGGCCGCGGGCGGCCTTCACCGCGGGCCTGGCCGCGCCTGTGGGCGTACGGGCTGTTCATCGCCAGGGCGCGGGCCGCGGCGACCGGCAAGTACCGGGCGGTGGTGCCGGGCTCCGGCACCGCCCGAGGCGGGGGTGCGGCGGCGGACCTGTTGAGCCGGGTCCGCCGCCGGGCTCCGGCTCAACAGGTCCGCCGCCGCACCCCGGCTCAACCGGGGCGTACCGCCCCCGCGAAAGGCATCTCGCTGATCGGGGCGATACGGACCGGGGAGCCGGGGTGCGGCGCGTGGATCATGTCGCCGCCGCCGATGTAGAGGCCGACATGGCTCACACCCGAGTAGAAGAACACCAGGTCGCCGGGCTGGAGTTCGGACCGGGAGACCCGGGTGCCGGCGTTGATCTGGGTGTAGGTGGTGCGGGGCAGTGACACCCCGGCGGACCGCCAGGCCGCCTGCGTCAGACCCGAGCAGTCGTACGCGTTCGGTCCCGTCGCGCCCCACACGTACGGCAGGCCGAGCGCGCGGTAGGCGAACGCCACCGCCTGGGCGGCGCGCGGGGACGGCGCCCCGATCGCGGCGAGCGGGACCCGTACGGTGTCCCGGGCGGCGGACGCGCCCGCCGGTGAGCCGGGGCCGTCGGAGGCCGCGACCGCCGCGCGCTGGGCCGTGGTCAGCTGGGCCAGCAGCGCCTGGGCGGCGGCGAGTTTCGCCTGGAGGGTGCGCTTGTGGTCGGCGACCTTGGCCTGCGCGGCCCGCAGGTCGGCGAGTTTGTCCGTGGCCTGGGCCCGGGTGCGGGCGATGTCCTGCTGCTGCGCGGCCAGTTGGGCCAGCGCGGCGCTCTGCTGGGTGCCCGCCTGGTTGAGGTACGACGCCCGCGCGAGGTAGTTGTCGGGGTCGGAGCTGAGCGCGAGTTGCAGCAGCGGGTCGATGCCGCCCGAGCGGTACTGCGCGGCGGCGATACCGCCCAGCGCGTCCCTGGTGCTGTTCAGCGTCGCTGTCTTGCGGGCGAGTTCGTCCTGGAGGGCGGCGACCGCCGCGCTCGCGGTGTCGGCCTGCACCTTGGCTCCGTCGTAGTCCTCCGTGGCCTGCTCCGCCTGCTGGTAGAGCGCTGCCACCTTCGTACCGACCTGCGCCGGGGTGAGCTGCGGGTCGGCGTACCCGGTCTCGCCGAACAGCGAGACGGAGGCGGCGGACGCGAGCGCGAGCGTGACGCTGATCCGGACGGTCGTGCGGGCGCCGCGGGTGGCGCGGGTGCTGCTGGTGGTGCGCGTGCTGCCGGTGGTGCTGTCGCTTTCGGCCGGGCCGGTGGCTGAGCCGGTGCGTTTCTTGCGGTGGGCGGGAGTGCGGGCGGGACTGTGTGAGGCCATTGCGGGGCCGTCACTCCTTCCAGGGGACGGCCCGGCGGCGCCTGCACGGGGGAGCAGGACACCGCCGGGCCTTCGGCGGGGATGACCGGTGCCGTCCTGACCGGGACGGCAAGGGGTGTCGGCCACCTGGGGAGCGACGCTAAACCTGCCGGGGGACGCGCCGGGCGGCACTGACCGGGACTGCCCCCTATCGGCCGACCCCTGCAAGGAAACGACCGCCGTTCGACCGGTGACCGGGCCTTGGTACGACCCAACCTGACCGATCGGCCGTTTTCCGGCTGCCGGCCCCGCTGCCGCGACCCGTGGAAAGGGGCCGCGGTCAGGCCACGCGGCGGGCGGTGGCGAAGGGCATCCAGCTGAGCGGGGCGACCTCGACAAACGCGCCGGTGTGCGGGGCGTGCACGATCTGGCCGTTGCCCAGGTAGATGCCCACATGGGACAGCCCGGAGTAGAAGAAGACCAGGTCGCCGGGCCGCAGGTCGGCCTTCGAGACGGCGACGCCCTGCTTGGCCTGGTCGTACGTGGTCCGCCCGAGGGTGACGCCCGCGGCGCGGTAGGCCGCCCCGGTCAGGCCCGAGCAGTCGTACGAGCCGGGACCCGTGGCGCCGTAGACGTACGGCTTGCCGCGCTGGGCGAGCGCGAAGCTGATCGCGGCGGCGGCGCGGCCGGAGGCGGGCCCGCTGTAGGTGTAACTCGTGGTCGAGGTCGAGCCCTTGTGGATGGTCGCGACCTTGGCGCGCTGCTCGGCTGTGAGGCTGTTCAGCAGCTTCTGAGCGGCGGCGAGCTTGGTCTGCACCGTGTTCTTCTGGGTGGCCAGCTGCTTTTGCGCGGTGGTGAGCTGGGTCAGGCTCGCGGTGGCCTGCGCCCGCTGGATCGAGGCCTGCTCCTGCTGGATCTGGAAGTTCTTGAGCGCGTCGGCCTGGGTCGCGGACAGCTGGCTGACCATGTGCGACTGGTTCAGGAACTGCTCGGGGTCGGCGGCGAGCAGCAGCTGCACGGTCTGGTCGATACCGCCGTCGCGGTACTGCTCGCTGGCGAACTGGCCCAGAACCCGGCGCGACTCGTTCATCTGCTGGGTCTTCTGGGCGACCTGCGCGAGCAGTTGGTTGGTCTTGTCGCGCTGGGTCTCG
Organism: Streptomyces sp. NBC_01477; assembly: GCF_036227245.1. Taxonomy (GTDB): domain Bacteria; phylum Actinomycetota; class Actinomycetes; order Streptomycetales; family Streptomycetaceae; genus Actinacidiphila. The sequence continues at coordinate 3,437,066 of NZ_CP109445.1, read as the reverse complement.
GTCTTTTCCTTGGCCTGGTCGTAATTCTGCGTGGCGACCTCGGCCTGCTGGTTCAGGGTGTCGATCTGCGCCTTGACCTCGGTGATCGAGGGCTTGGGCTTCGCGGGAGCCGCGCTCGCGCTTTCGCTGAGCAGGGTGACCGAGGCGATGGCCGCCGCGGTGACGCCGACCGCCGCACGGGGGGCGGTCGAGGCGAGTATCCGCGGACGCGGCTTGCGGTGCGACGCCACGAAGGCGACTCCTTCCGTGAACCGCCGACCGGGTTAGCTGACGGGTTCGGGCTGGGAAGGTAGCCCTACGGGTCGGACGCTTTCCGGCGTCTGTCCCGATTCACCCCAATGGTGCGTGGTGGGTCCCCGGTTCCGGCCTGGGCCGGATTGAGCGGAGGCGGCGCGGTGCCGGCATTTTCACCGGCGGGGAACGCACCACCTAGCGGGATACCGTACTCAACTTCTCCGAAAGTTGGGACGTTTGGATTGCAACGTGACCGAAATCGCTTTGTGATCTTACGGCTTGTGATCGGCCGGTACGGATTCCGTGCGGGATCAGTACGGACGAACCGCCGCATAGATCGGCATTTCGGTGATCGGGGCGACCTTGACGACCGTTCCCGTGTGCGGAGCGTGGATCATGTTGCCGCCGCCCATGTAGAGGCCGACGTGGCTGGCGTCGCTGTAGAAGAAGATCAGGTCGCCCGGCTCCAGGTCCGACTGCGACACCCGGGTGCCGACGTCCACCTGCTCGCCCGTGGTCCGCGGCAGCCGGATGCCGGCCGCCCTGTACGCCGCCTGCGTCAGGCCCGAGCAGTCGAAGGAGTCGGGCCCCGTCGCGCCCCACACGTACGGCTTGCCCAACTGGTCGCGCGCGAAGGCGATGGCCTTGGCCGACACCGACGCGTTCGCCGGGACGGTGTGCGCGGTCGTGCCCGCGGTCGTACCGGCCTTCTTCGCCGTCTCCGCCTTGGCCTTCTCCTGCGCCGCGATGGCGGCGGCCTTCCTCCTGGCCTCCGCCTCCTGCTGGGCCTGGAGCGCCGCGAGCCGGGCCTTCTCCTGCGCGGTGAGGCTGTTCAGCAGCGTCTGGGCCGCGCCCAGCTTGGTCTGCACATCGGCCTTGGCGGTACGCAGCTGCGCCTGCTGGGTGGTCAGCGTCGCCAGGCTCTTGGCCGCCTCGATGCGCTGCTGGGTGGCCGCGGCCTGCTGCACCCGGTAGGACTCGACGGCCGACTTCTGCCGCTTGCCCAGCAGGCTCGTCAGATGCGCCTGGTCCAGCAGGTCCTGCGGATCGTCGGCCAGCAGGAAGCGCCCGGTGGAGTCGTCACCGCCCGAGCGGTACTGCGCGGCGGCGTACTGCCCGAGCAGCCGGCGCGAGTCGTTCAGCGCCTGCGTCTTCTGCGCCGCCTGCGCCAGCAGCTTGTTGACGGTGGCGTTCTGCTGGCTCGCCTTCTCCTTGGCGCCGTTGTAGTGCTCGGTCGCCACCTCCGCCTGGTGCATCAGCGCGTCGACCTTCGCCTTCACCTGGGCGATCGACGGCTGCGGCGCGGGGGTCGCGGGCGCGGCGCCCGCGGTCTCGGAGAACAGGGTCACGGTGGCCAGGGCGGCCGTCGTCAGCCCCACGGCGGTGCGCGGGGCGGTGAGTATCGCGGTGCGGGCCTTACGGTGCGTCGCCATTGCCGGGCGGACTCCTTCCGGATGCTGCCTGGTGCGGCACCGTAGCCGCACGTCGGCGCCGCTGGGAAGAGCGGTGTCCGATAGGCCCGATACCTTTTCGTAATCAAGTCCGGATGTCACGGAGGGTGTAAAAGGTGCTACCGGTGGGGACGCGGGCGCCACCGCCGGTGCGGGCGGACACCGCGACGCCGCGGAGACCCACACGACAGGCCCTAGACTCGGGAGGCGATGAGCAGCCTCTTTGACGACGACTTCCTGCCCGGTCTGCACGTGGCGCCGGAACCCGCCGACCCCGACGCACCGCCGCCCCCGGAGGACTGGGGTGCTGGCGGCGGCGGGCGCGACGCGTACTACCGCAACGGCGCCCCGCGCCCGGCCACCGACCCCGCCCAGCTGCTCGAAGGGCTCAACGAGCAGCAGCGTGCGGCCGTCGAGCACTCCGGCGGGCCGCTGCTCATCGTCGCCGGCGCCGGCTCGGGCAAGACCCGGGTCCTCACCCACCGCATCGCCCACCTGCTCGCCGCCCGTGACGCCCACCCCGGCTCGATCCTCGCGATCACCTTCACCAACAAGGCCGCGGGCGAGATGAAGGAGCGGGTCGAGGAGCTGGTCGGCCCGCGCGCGAAGGTGATGTGGGTCTCCACCTTCCACAGCGCCTGCGTGCGCATCCTGCGCCGCGAGTCGAAGGTGCTCGGCTTCACCTCGTCGTTCTCGATCTACGACGCCGCGGACTCCAAGCGGCTGATGGCCCTGGTCTGCCGGGACCTCGACCTCGACCCGAAGCAGTATCCGCCGAAGTCCTTCAGCGCGAAGGTCTCCAACCTCAAGAACGAGCTGATCGACGAGGAGACCTTCGCCGGACAGGCGGAGAACGGCTTCGAGAAGAAGCTCGCCGAGGCCTACGCGCTCTACCAGGCCCGGCTGCGCGAGGCCAACGCGCTGGACTTCGACGACATCATCATGACCACCGTCAACCTGCTCCAGGCCTTCCCGGACGTGGCCGAGCACTACCGGCGGCGCTTCCGGCACGTCCTGGTCGACGAGTACCAGGACACCAACCACGCCCAGTACACCCTGGTGCGCGAGCTGGTGGGCACCGGCGAGGACACGGCGGAGCTGTGCGTCGTCGGTGACGCCGACCAGTCCATCTACGCCTTCCGCGGCGCCACCATCCGCAACATCCTCCAGTTCGAGGAGGACTACCCGGACGCCCGCACCATCCTGCTGGAGCAGAACTACCGCTCCACGCAGACCATCCTGTCCGCCGCCAACGCCGTCATCGAGCGCAACGCCGGGCGGCGCGCGAAGAATTTGTGGACCGAGTCCGGCGACGGCCCGGTCATCATCGGCTACGCCGCCGACCAGGAGCACGACGAGGCGCAGTTCGTCGCCGACGAGATAGACCGCCTCACCGACGCCGGCGACGCCCGCCCCGGCGACGTCGCCGTCTTCTACCGCACCAACGCGCAGTCCCGTGTCTTCGAAGAGGTCTTCATCCGGGTCGGCCTGCCGTACAAGGTCGTCGGCGGCGTCCGCTTCTACGAGCGGCGCGAGGTCCGCGACGTGCTCGCGTACTTGCGGGTGCTGTCCAACCCCGAGGACGGCGTACCCCTGCGGCGGATCCTCAACGTGCCCAAGCGCGGCATCGGCGACCGGGCCGAGGCGATGATCGACGCCCTCGCGCTGCGCGAGAAGATCTCCTTCGCCGCCGCCCTGCGCCGGGTGGACGAGGCCTACGGCATGGCGGCGCGCTCGGCGAACGCGGTCCGGCGGTTCAACACCCTGATGGACGAGCTGCGCACGATCGTGGAGTCGGGCGCGGGTCCCGCGGTCGTCCTGGAGGCGGTGCTCGAACGCACCGGCTATCTGGCCGAGTTGCAGGCCTCCACCGACCCGCAGGACGAGACCCGGGTGGAGAACTTGCAGGAACTCGCGGCGGTGGCGCTGGAATTCGAGCAGGAGCGCGGCGACGACGAGCCAGGCACCCTGTCCGACTTCCTGGAGCGCGTCGCCCTCGTGGCCGACTCCGACCAGATCCCCGACGACGACGCGGAGGCGAACGGCGTCATCACCCTGATGACCCTGCACACCGCCAAGGGCCTGGAATTCCCGGTCGTCTTCCTCACCGGCATGGAGGACGGCGTCTTCCCGCACATGCGGGCGCTGGGCGAGGTCAAGGAGCTGGAGGAGGAGCGGCGGCTGGCCTACGTCGGCATCACCCGCGCCCGCGAACGGCTCTATCTGACCCGCTCGATGATGCGCAGCGCCTGGGGCCAGCCCGCGTACAACCCGCCGTCGCGCTTCCTTGAGGAGATCCCGGCGACGCTGATCGAGTGGAAGCGCACCGGTTCGGCCGCCGGACCGGGCGGCGGCCCGGTGTCGAAGGCGGCGGCGTCGCTGTCCACGACGCTGGGCGGCGGCGGGCGGCGGGGCGGTGCCTCCGGCGGCTTCGCGACCCGGCGGTCGGCCGGCGACCGGCCGGTCATCACGCTCAAGGTGGGCGACCGGGTCACCCACGACCAGTTCGGCCTGGGCACGGTCGTCTCGGTCACCGGGCAGCCGGGCGACGAGAAGGCGACGATCGACTTCGGCGACGAGCGGCCCAAGCAGTTGCTGCTGCGCTATGCGCCGGTGCAGAAGCTGTAGGCCGGTGCCGGTGCCGGTGCCGGCTTAGGCGCAGGGCCGTGGCGCTGCGGGCTTTCGGGCTCGCCGGTGCTGCGGCCCTCGTGCTTACCGCGGGTCGCAGGCGTGCTCATGGCGGGTGGGGAGCGGGCTTATCGCGGATCGAGGCCGTGCTTGAGCAGCCATGACAGCGGGTCGATCGGCGAACCGCCGTGGGGCCGTACCTCAAGGTGCAGGTGCGGGCCTGTGGTGTTGCCGGTGTTGCCCGAGTACGCGATGACCGTACCGGCCTTCACCGAACCGCTGCGGATCTTCGTACTGCTCAGATGGCAGTACCAGGTCTCGGTGCCGTCCGGGGCGGTGACGATCGCCATGTTGCCGTAGGAGCTGTTCCACTGCGTGCGGACGGTGCCGTCCGTCACCGCCATCACCGGGGTGCCGACCATGACCGGGAAATCGATACCGGTGTGTACGGCCATCCAGTTGACGCCGGCCTGCCCGAAGTAGGCGCTCAGCCCCTTGTGCTTGACCGGCAGCACGAACTTCGGCCGCAGCGCCTCCTTGCGCGCCGCCGCCGCTGCCGCCGCGGCCTTCGCCGCCGCCTGCCGGTCCTTGAGGTCGATCCGCTCCTGCGTACGGCTGGCGCGGTCCGCGAAGTCGGTGGCGTCCTGGCTCACCCCGGCGAGCTGCCGGTCGAGCTGGGTCGTCGGCGCCTTGCCGGTGGCGGCCTGGGCATCGGTGTGCGCGCTGCCCGAGTCCCCCTGCGCCACGCCCACCCCGGTCACGGCCGCCGCGCCGACCGCCGCCACGCCCATCACGGCGACCGAGGGCACGGCGACGGTGAGCAGCGCGGAGCGCTTGGCGGGCTTGCGGCGCCTGCTGCGGGCCGCCGGGGCGCCGGGCTCGAAGCCGTCGGCGGCGTAGTCGTGCCGCTCGGCGGCGGCTTCGGGCTCCGCGGGCTCGTACGGCTCGTACGTGTACGGGTCGGGCTCGGCTGCCGCCTCGGCGCGGCCGCGGGCCTCGGCCGCGAACGGCTCGGGCTCGGCGGCGTACGACACCGGGGCCTCGCGGTACGGGTCGGGCTCGGGCATCGGCGTCTGCTGCGCGTACGAGTGCGCGTACTGGTGCTGGTCGTGCTCGTACTGCTGCTGCTCGTACGCCTGCGGCGGGAACTGCTCGTAGACGCCGGTGTCGCCGCTGGCGTCGTAGCCGTAGCCGTACGCCGGGTACGCGCCCGAGTCCCAGTCCTGCTGCGGGTAGCCGCTCTGCTGCTGCGGCTGCTGGTACGACGCGAACTGCTGGGCGTCGTAGGTGCCGGTGTCGTAGTACGTCGCACCGGTCGGGTAGCCGTACGGGTCGTAGCTCTGCTGCGGCTGCTGCGGCTGGGCGTGCTGCTGGCCCTGGCCGTAGTCGTAGCTGTAGCCGGTGCCGTAGGCGTACTCCTGGCCCTGGCCCTGCTGCTCGGCCTGCGGCTGGCCGTAGCCGTACTGCGAAGTCTGCTGCGGGATGTACCCGTACGTCCCGGTCATGGTGTCGTCGGCGAAGACGGTGCCGACAGCTTGGTGGACGCCCGTGGAATAGGCGTCGTACGCGTAAGCGTCGTAGTCGGGGACGTGCCCCGACGGGTGACGTTCGTTCACCGCCAGCTTCTCTTTCGCCTCGGCAGCAGGAGAATTAGCGGTGACTGTAGCCGCCTCCGGGGGAAGGCCACAATCTCTGCCCGTAACGTCACGTCCGGCTTGCCCGACGTTCGGTCGATATCCGACCGTTATGTGTCCGTTATGCCGCCTCGATCGCGGGACGCAGTGGACCGGCGCCCGCGAGGGCCCGGCGGATCTCGGCCACCACCGTGCCGTGCACGGGCAGTGCGAGGTGTCCCACCCCGCTGACCTTGATGTTTTCCACTGGAAGGTCCGGGTGGACCAGGCGCGCGGTCTCCACCGGGATCATCACCTGGTCCAGGTCGCTCCAGAACGCGACGAACCGCGTACGGCACCCGGGCGCGGGCTGCGCCAGCTCGACCAGCACCTCGGAACCCGGCCGCATCTGCCGGATGATCGGATGCGGCGCCAGCACGGGCACCGCCCGGGTGCCGGCATGCGGCGTACCCAGCGTGACCAGCGTACGTACCCGCAGGTCGCCGTCCAGCCGCTGAACGTAGTAGCGCGCGATCAGGCCGCCGAGGCTGTGCGCGACGATGTCCACCCGGCGGCGCCCGCTCTGCACGCAGACCTGCTCCACATGGCGGCCCAACAGCTCGGCGGCGGCGCGTATGTCACCGATGAGCGGGGAGTAGTTGAACGCCTGCACCTGCGTCCATCCGTGGTGGTGCAGCGAGTGGCGCAGCACGGCGAAGGCCGAGCGGTTGTCCACGAAGCCGTGCAGCAGGAGAACCGGTGGATGCGCCCTGCCGGTGTCCCGCGCGTGGCCGCGCTCCGGGAGCATCCCGGTCGGATACAGCACCAGGTGCCCCGCCAGGACCGCCAGGTCCATCGCGGTCGCCCTGGCCAGGCCCACCCCGTGCCACAGGCGGCTTCCGGCGCCGTCCGGCTCCTCCTCCTGGCCTGCGTCCGTTCTGGCGCCGTGACCTGCGCCTTTGCCGGTGCCCTGACCTGAGCCCTGCTTCGCCCCCGACGACTGGCCGGCCATGGCCCACCTCCCGTCGCGGCCCCGGAATCCGCACTGACCCCGGTGCCATCGGAGGAACCGGCGCCCGCGGACGGGTCCGCGGATGCCGCGTCACCGCGCTCTGCGGCTGGCGAGCGCGGCAATGCGGAGTCCTGGCAGCGGCTCCTCAGAACCTCGACGGGTCGCCGGTCGGCCCGGGCGTGTCCCTCGCCCGTATGGGCCACCGTCGGCCCGACTTCTGGGGAATGTGTCCCACTGTGTGATTTCCCCCTCGGAGCCGTCCGTAAAACTGACGGGCACTGGACACGGGAGATAACGTTCGTTCACACAGGGCGGTCCGCGGCCCGCGAGGCATACACATGGAGGCAGAGATGGGTGTGTCCGGTCCGATCCGGGTAGTCGTCGCCAAACCGGGACTCGACGGCCACGACCGAGGGGCGAAGGTCATCGCCCGGGCCCTCCGGGACGCGGGCATGGAGGTCATCTACACCGGCCTCCACCAGACCCCCGAGCAGGTCGTGGACACCGCCATCCAGGAGGACGCGGACGCCATCGGGATGTCCATCCTCTCCGGCGCCCACATGACGCTCTTCGCGAAGGTCATCGAACTGCTCAAGGACCGCGACGCGGAGGACATCAAGGTCTTCGGCGGCGGCATCATCCCCGAGGCTGACATCGCCCCGCTCAAGGCACTCGGCGTCGCCGCGATCTTCACCCCCGGCACCTCCACGGGCGACATCGTGGCCTGGGTCAACGCGAACGTCTCCTCCGCGGCAGCCTGACCCCGCGCGGATGCCCCCGCCGCCAGCCCCGACGGAGCAGCATGGTGACGGCCCACGGCAAGCGGCACCGACCCAGGGGCGCGAGGAACGGCGCGCGCAACCCCGATGTCGGGAAATCGCGCAACGCCACGGCAAGTGGCACCCCCTCGGGGGCGCGGGGAACTGCGCGCCCAGCCCCCGACGGAGCAGCAGGGCGACGGCCCACCGCAAGTGGCATCCACCCAGGGGTGCGAGGAACGGCGCGCGCAACCCCCGACGGAGCAGCAAGATGACGGCCCACGGCAAGTGGCACCGACCGAGGGGTGTGAGGAACGGCGCGCGCAACCCCGATGTCGGGAAATCGCGCAACGCCACGGCAAGTGGCACCCCCTCGGGGGCGCGGGGAACTGCGCGCCCAGCCCCCGACGGAGCAGCAGGGCGACCCCCCACCGCAAGTGGCATCCACCCAGGGGCGCGGGGAACTGCGCGACGAGCCCACCACCGGGAGAAGGTCCCGGAGCCGGCCAGCGGGTGCAGCCCGCAGGGTCACCCAGCGCCGCCCGCAGGGCGAAGCTCATCCCACATCGCGGCTCGAAGCCTCAACGTGCTGCCCAGCCGCTGAAACGCCTCCCCCCAGTACGCGGCAGCGCCCGGCGCCCCATCGGCCGGCTCCTCCCCGGCCGAGGCCAGCGCAGCGACCTGGTCCGCACTCGCAGGGTCGAGGCAGCGCTCGGCCAGCCCCATCACCCCGCTGAAACTCCACGGATAGCTGCCCGCGTCCCGCGCGATGTCGAGCGCGTCGATCACCGCCCGCCCCAGCGGCGCGGCCCACGGCACCGCGCACACTCCAAGCATCTGGAACGCCTCGGACAGCCCGTGCGAGGCGATGAACGCCGCGACCCACTCCGCCCGCTCCTCCCCGGGCAGTATCGACAGCAGCTTCGCCGGGTCGCCGACCGCGCCGAGCGGTCCTGACGGTGCCGGCGGCGGCCCGAGCAGCGCCCGCGCCCACTCGCTGTCCCGCTGCCGGACGGCGGCCCTGCACCAGGCCGCGTGCAGATCGGGCTGCCAGTCGTCCAGCACGGGCAGCCCGATGATCTGCTCGGGGGTGCGGCCCCCGAACCGCGCCCGCCAGGTCGCCAACGGCGCCGCGTCGACCAACTGGCCCAGCCACCACGCCCGCTCCCCGCGCCCGTTGGGCGGTCGCGGGGCGACCCCGTCCCGTTCCATCGCCGCGTCGCACTCGTAGGGCGCCTCCACCGAGATGCCGTCGGGGCCGAGGGATATGCAACTGCGCGCACGGCCCGCCATCCGCGCGGCCAGCGCGGACTCCGGCAGCGCGGAGAGCAGTTCGGCCGCGGTCGCCCGTACGTTGCGGCTGCGGTCGCTCAGCGCCTGGTCGAGGAAGGGCTCGTCCGCCGCGGACAGCCCGGTCCGCAGCGAGTCGACGAACATCAGCCGGTCCTCGGCACGCTCGCTCTTCCATGTCGCGGCCAGCAGCGCGAGCGCGGTCGCGGGCTCGGTCAGCCGCAGTCGGCTCAGCAGGGCGATCCGCTCGGCGAACAGCCCTTCCTCCCACAGTCGTTCCGCCTGCTCGCGCCCTTCCGGGTCGGGGCCAGGAACCGCTCCCGCGCCGGCCCGCAACGCGTACTTCCAGTCCGGGTTCAGCCCGGCGAGCCAGCGCCCGCGGGGGCCGGCGAAGGCCAGCGCGTCCGCCCGCAGATCCGTCCGCGCCCGGGCCGCGTCCAGCAACGCCGGCAGTATCTCCGGCGGGGCCGCGTAGCCCTCGCGGTGCGCCGCCGCCAGCCACTGCGGCAGCAGTTCGGCCAGATTCGGCGCCGAGCCGCGCCGGTTTCCGCTGGTGCCGCCGGCGCGGTCGGTCAGCAGCGTCTCCAGCCGGCGGCGTGCCGCGGGCGGCAACTCCGCGCGCCGGTCCTCCGGCGCCACCGCCGGCCGCTGCCCGGCCACGGCGGGCCGCAGCCCGGCCCGCCGCCGTACCGCCCCGGCCGCAGCGGCGTCCAGCAGCCCCGCGGCGGTCTCCGCCGCGTCCCCCACCACCCCGCCCGGGCGCCGCCGCTCCGTCCCGAGCAACGCGCTTCCGACGAGGTCGTCCCACCCGATGTCCATTCGAGTCCCTCCTCGTTCAGTCCCGACGATCGCGCCGCGGCTGAGCGTATGTACGTGCCCGTACCCCCGCGACGCCCTGTCGTGCCGGGTCGCCCCGGCCTTGAGGAAATTGCCGGGTGCCCCCAGCACCTCCCAGAGCCCTGCCTCTTGCGGTGTGTCCTCCGGCCGAAGAACCGCCAGGATGCGTCACCCCCTACAGAGCGATCGGTATCGGCGACGCCCGCGTCCACCCAGCCAGGGGGCGCAGGCCGGTGGGGCCGGCCTCGGCGAAGAGGGTGACGGGGTGCCCCCCGGATATGGCGGCGAGCCGCCAGTGATCGGCCCCGAGCAGCGGCACCGCCGCATCCGCGCTGTCGGCCACGTGCCAACGGTCCTGCCCGGGCAGGGGGACGACGTCGGTGAGCAGGACGGGCCACGCGTCGAGCCAGGGATCGTCGGCCAGGGCGGTGCCGTAGGAGTCGAGCGCGGGGCCGACCGCCGTGCCGGGCGGCACCTCCTCGGGCAGGCCCGTGCCGTAGCGCGTGCCGAGGACCGCGCGGAGCGGCACCGCCGCCGGGTGGAAGGCCAACTCGGCGTCGAGCACCGTGCCGACGGGCAGGGCGAGTTCGGGGGCCCGGCCTGCCGCACCGAAGGAGAGGACGAGGGCGAAGCGCCCCGACGCGCAGTCGTACAGCCAGATCCGCCGGGTCGTCAGCCGCTCGTCCGCCGTGTCGTACTGCGCGAGGACCAGCCACTGCCCTCTGACCAGCGGCCCCGCCAGCAATTCGGCGGAGTCGACGGTGAAGCCGATCCTGGTCCGCACCGTCTCGGCCAGCGGCGCCGGGAGCCGCTGGCGGCCGAGGAAGCCGCGGGCCAGCAGATGCAGCAGGCCCGTCTCCTCCAGCATGCGGGACGGCCAGTCACCCCCGGAGCCGGCCACCGTGCTCAGCTCGCGCACCCGGGCGGCGAGCCCGGGGGCCTGCGCGTCCACCATCCGGGCCGCGATCTCGTCCCACTGCTGATATCCGGCGCGGTCGGACCCCGCGAGACCGCTTCGCAGCAGATCGGTGAGCCGCTGCTCCAGTTCGACCGCGCCGCCCTCCACCCGGACCGCCCGGCGCTCCGCCCGCTTCTTCGCCGCTTCCCGGCCGCCCGGCGCGGCCCCGGGACCTGGCACGGCGGCGGCAGCCGCTTCCGCTTTCCTGTGGCGTGCCGCCGTCCACTGCTCGGCCCACTCCGGCTCGGCCGCCCCCGCGGCCACCGGCCCGCCGTCCCCGGCCGCCCACAGCAGCAGCAGGCCCAGCGCGTGCTTGCACGGGAACTTCCGGCTCGGGCACGAGCACGCGAAAGCGGGGCCGCTCAGATCGACGACCGTCTGATAAGGCCTGCTGCCGCTGCCCGCGCACAGCCCCCACACCGCCGTGCCCGCCGCGCCCGTGCCGGACCACGGCGCGGGCGCCGCGAGCCGCGCGCCCGCCGTGCGTGATGCTGCGTCAGGTGCGAGCGCGAGCACCTGGTCCGCTGTCCACCGAGCTTCCGTGTCCTCCATGCAGACCACGCTAGGACCGACCACTGACAATCTCTCTGACCTGCGTGGATAGCGGGCTGTGACGGATTGTCAGTGGTCGGGTGCAAGGTGGGAACAGCACGGACCGAAGGGGGTCCGTTCGACGAGTGGGGGACAGCCATGACCGCTACGACGAGCGCCGCGGCCGGCGCCGAGCAGGCCCTGCGGCCGCACGCCGAGGAGGCCTTCGCGGCCGAGCTCGTCGCGCTCGCCGCCGTCGACGACCGGCCGCGCCCGGCGCGCTGGAATCTGTCCCCGTGGGCGGTCGCCACGTATCTGCTGGGAGGGACGCTGCCGGACGGGACGGTCGTCACACCCAAGTACGTGGGTCCGCGGCGGATCGTCGAGGTGGCCGTCACCACCCTGGCGACCGACCGGGCGCTGCTGCTGCTCGGGGTGCCCGGCACCGCGAAGACCTGGGTGTCGGAGCATCTGGCCGCCGCGATCAGCGGCGACTCGACCCTGCTCGTCCAGGGCACCGCGGGCACCCCCGAGGAGGCGATCCGCTACGGGTGGAATTACGCCCAGCTGCTCACCCGCGGCCCGAGCACTGCCGCGCTGGTGCACAGTCCGGTGATGCGGGCGATGGCCGAGGGCCGGATCGCCCGGGTGGAGGAGCTGACCCGTATCCCGGCCGATGTGCAGGACGCGCTGATCACGATCCTGTCGGAGAAGACGCTGCCGATCCCCGAGCTGGGCACGGAGACACAGGCCGTCCGCGGCTTCAACCTCATCGCGACCGCCAACAACCGCGACCGCGGGGTCAACGACCTGTCGAGCGCGCTGCGCCGCCGGTTCAACACGGTGGTGCTGCCGCTGCCCGCGAGCGCGGAGGACGAGGTGGAGATCGTGTCGCGCCGGGTCGAGCAGATCGGCCGCGGCCTCGACCTGCCGGCCGCGCCCCGGGGCGCCGACGAGATCCGCCGGGTCGTCACGGTCTTCCGTGAACTCCGCGGCGGCGTCACGGAGGACGGCCGTACCAAGATCAAGTCCCCCTCGGGCACGCTGTCGACGGCCGAGGCGATCTCGGTGGTGACCAACGGCCTTGCGCTGGCGGCGCATTTCGGCGACGGGGTGCTGCGCGCGGGCGACATCGCGGCCGGCGTCCTCGGCGCCGTCGTGCGCGACCCGGCGGCGGACCGCCTGGTGTGGCTGGAGTATCTGGAGACGGTGATCAGGGAGCGGGACGGCTGGAAGGACTTCTACCGTGCCTGCCGTGAGGTGACGTCATGACGCCGCCGCCCGCCCCGGGTCCGGCCGCGTCGGACGCCGCCGACCGCGCGGCGGCCACTGCGGTGGCGCGTACGGCTGGCGCCGACGTCCCGGAGGGCGTCGTCCTGCTGGGGGTGCGGCATCACGGGCCGGGGTCCGCGCGGGCGGTGCTGGCCGCGTTGGACGCGTACCGGCCGCAGGCGGTGCTGATCGAGGGGCCGCCGGAGGCCGACGTGCTGGTCGCGCTGGCCGCCGACCCCGCGATGCGCCCGCCGGTGGCGCTGCTGGCCCATGTGGTGGACGACCCGGCGCGGGCCGCCTTCTGGCCGTTCGCCGAGTTCTCGCCCGAGTGGGTCGCGCTGCGCTGGGCCGCGAAGGCGGGCGCCGAGGTCCGCTTCATCGACCTGCCGGCCGCCCACAGCCTGGCCCTGCGCGCGCCGACCGGCGAGGAGCCCGCACCGCCCACCGTCCCCGAGGGCGTCCCGGCGGCGCCCGGCGCGGGTCCTGGCGGCATCGACGTGCGGGTCGACCCGCTGGCGGTGCTGGCGGAGACGGCCGGGTACGACGACCCGGAGCGCTGGTGGGAGGACGCGGTCGAGCACCGGGGCGGGGCGGACGAGGGTGATCCGCTGGCGCCGTTCGCCGCGCTCGCCGAGGCGATGGCCGCGATTCGCGCGCTCCACGGGGACGGCGGGCACGACCAGGACCCGGTGCGGGAGGCGCATATGCGGCTCCGGCTGCGCGAGGCACGGCGGGCGTACGAACGGACGGCTGTGGTGTGCGGGGCGTGGCATGTGCCCGCGCTCGCCGGGCGTACGGCGGTGGCCGCGGACCGGCAGCTGCTCAAGGGGCTGCCGAAGGCGAAGGTCGAGACGACGTGGGTGCCGTGGACGCACCGCAGGCTGGCCCGGGCGAGCGGATACGGCGCGGGGATCGACTCGCCGGGCTGGTACCGGCATCTGTTCACCGCCGCCGACCGGCCGGTCACCCGGTGGATGACCAAGGTCGCGGGGCTGCTGCGGGAGGAGGACCTGCCGGTCTCGTCGGCGCATGTCATCGAGGCGGTGCGGCTCGCCGACACGCTCGCGGCGATGCGCGGCCGTCCGCTGGCCGGGCTCGGCGAGACGACGGACGCGATCCGGGCCGTGATGTGCGACGGCTCCGATGTGCCGCTGGCGCTGATAAGGGACCGGCTGGTGGTCGGCGATGTGCTCGGCGAGGTGCCGCCGGACGCGCCCGCGGTGCCGCTGGCCCGCGACCTGGCCAGGGAGCAGCGCACTTTGCGGTTGAAGCCCGAGGCGCTGGACCGCGAGCTGGATCTGGACCTGCGCAAGGACACCGACGCGGCCCGCAGCCGGCTGCTGCACCGGCTGGTGCTGCTCGGCGTCGGCTGGGGCGAGCCGGCCAGGGGCCGGGACGGCAAGGGCACCTTCCGGGAGACCTGGCGGCTGCGCTGGGAGCCGGAGTTGGCGGTGCGGGTCGCCGAGGCCGGGATATGGGGGACGACGGTGGCGTCGGCGGCCACGGCGAAGGCGGAGGACGCGGCGGCGCATTCCGGCACGCTCGCCGAGGTCACCGCCACAGCCGAGGCGTGCCTGCTGGCCGGGCTGCCGGACGCGCTGCCCGTGGTGATGCGGGTGCTGGCCGACCGGGCTGCCCTGGACACCGATGTCGCGCACCTGGCGGCGGCGCTGCCCGCACTGGTGCGGGCGGTGCGTTACGGGGATGTGCGCGGCACGGACTCGGCAGCGCTCGGCGAGGTCGCGGAGGGCCTGGCGCTGCGGATCTGCGTCGGGCTGCCGCCGGCCTGCACGGGTCTGGACGCGGACAGTGCCGCGGCCGTGCGCGCGCAGGTGGAAGAGGTGCACCGGGCGGTCGCCCTGCTCCCGGACCCGGCGCTGCGGGACCGCTGGGCCGCCGCGCTGCGCACCCTGGCCGACCGCGACGAGACGATACCGGGGCTGCTGCGCGGAGCCGCCGCGCGGCTGCTGCTGGACGACGGGCGGCTGGACGCGGAGCAGGCCGCCCGGCTGATGGGCCTGGCGCTGTCGGCGGGGACGGGACCGGCGGAGTCGGCGGGCTGGATCGAGGGCTTCCTCGCGGGCGGCGGAATGCTGCTTGTGCACGACGAGAAGCTGCTGGCGCTGGTGGACGGCTGGCTCGGCGGGGTGACGGCGGAGGCGTTCAGCGATGTGCTGCCGCTGCTGCGGCGGACGTTCGCCGAGTTCGAGCCGGGGGTGCGGCGCACGGTCGGCGAGCTGGCGCGGCGCGGGCCGTCGGCGGTGCGGCGGCCGGGCGGAGAGGCGGCGGAGCCGGGGCTGCCCGGTTTCGGCACCACCCTCGACCCTTCCCGCGCGGAGGCGGCGGCGCACACCGTACGGCTGCTGCTGGGCACGACCACGACGACCGATCTGGGCACGCACGGGGATGGGGGAGCGGACGATGACTGACACGGGGGGCGCCGCGAGCGCCGGGTACGCCGACGAGCGGCTGCGGCGCTGGCGGCTGGTGCTGGGCGGCGGCCCGGCGTCCGACGGCACGGGTTACGAGCTGGCGGGGCGTGACGCGGCGATGGACCGCACGCTCACCGCGCTGTACGGCTCGGGCGGCGCAGGCGGGCAGCCGGGCCGGGCCGGCGAGCGTACGGCCGGGCTCGGCGGGTCGGCGCCGCAGGTCGCCCGCTGGCTCGGCGACATCCGCCGGTATTTCCCCAGTTCCGTCGTCCAGGTCATGCAGCGGGACGCCATCGACCGGCTCGGGCTGTCGGCGCTGCTGCTGGAGCCCGAGATGCTGGAGGCGGTGGAGGCCGACGTCCACCTGGTCGGCACCCTGCTGTCGCTGAACAAGGCGATGCCCGAGACGACCCGGGAGACCGCGCGGGCCGTGGTCAGGGAGGTGGTCGACGACCTGGAGTCCCGGCTCGCGACCCGCACCCGGGCCACGCTGACCGGGGCGCTCGACCGGTCGGCGAAGGTCAGCAGGCCCCGACACCGCGACATCGACTGGGACCGCACCATCCGCGCCAACCTCCAGCACTATCTGCCCGAGCACGGCACGGTCGTCCCGCAGCGGCTGATCGGCTACGGCCGCGCGGACCGGTCGGTGAAGAAGGACGTGGTGCTGTGCATCGACCAGTCCGGGTCGATGGCCGCGTCCGTCGTCTACGCGTCGGTCTTCGGCGCGGTCCTCGCCTCGATGCGGTCCATCAACACCCGCCTCGTGGTCTTCGACACCGCGGTGGTGGACCTGACCGAGCAGCTGGACGACCCGGTCGACGTGCTGTTCGGCACCCAGCTCGGCGGCGGCACCGACATCAACCGGGCGCTGGCGTACTGCCAGTCGCTCATCACCCGTCCGGCGGAAAGCGTGGTCGTACTGATCAGCGACCTCTACGAGGGCGGCATCCGGGACGAGATGCTGAAAAGGGTGGCCGCGATGAAGGCGTCGGGAGTGCAGTTCGTGGCGCTGCTCGCACTGTCCGACGAGGGCGCCCCCGCCTACGACCGGGAGCACGCGGCAGCGCTGGCCGCGCTCGGCGCCCCCGCCTTCGCCTGCACGCCCGACCTCTTCCCCGAGGTGATGGCCGCCGCCATCGAGAAGCGCCGGATCCCGATACCCGAGGCGTGACCCCCGGGAAGCGCACGGCGATCTGTGACCGTTCTCACCGCTCACAACCGATCAGCGATTTAGGACGCGCCCGTGCACGGCGATAACCTGCAAGACGGACATGCCGCGTACTCGGACACCGCGTGCGCTTCCCTGGTGACAGCTGGTGACGTGCGGTCGCCCTGCCCGTAGCGGCACGCCCAGCCGGCAGGCGGCGCTGCACTCATGGCGGCAGCCTCCTGCCGACGCCGGAGTGACATCCAGCCTTACTTCCAGCGGATTCCAGGGAAAAGGGAGACGGACGCGCGTGGACCTGTTCGAGTATCAGGCGAGGGATCTCTTCGCCAAGCACGGTGTACCGGTGCTGGCCGGTGAAGTCATCGACAAGCCTGAAGCGGCACGCGCGGCGGCGGAGCGACTCGGCGGCCGAGCGGTCGTCAAGGCGCAGGTCAAGGTAGGCGGCCGCGGCAAGGCCGGCGGCGTGAAGCTGGCCGCTGACCCGGCCGACGCGGTGGCCAAGGCCGAGGCCATCCTCGGTATGGACATCAAGGGCCACACCGTCCAGAAGGTGATGCTCGCCGAGACCGCGGACATCAAGGAGGAGTACTACGTCTCCTTCCTGCTGGACCGCACCAACCGCACCTTCCTGGCCATGGCGTCGGTCGAGGGCGGCGTCGAGATCGAGGTCGTCGCCGAGGAGAACCCGGACGCGCTCGCCAAGGTCGCGGTGGACGCCCTGGAGGGCGTGACCCCGCAGAAGGCCGCCGAGATCGTCGCCGCGGCGAAGTTCCCGGCCGACATCGCCGACCAGGTCGCCGATGTGCTCCAGCAGCTGTGGACCGTCTTCATCAAGGAAGACGCCCTGCTGGTCGAGGTCAACCCGCTGGTCAAGACCGGCGAGGGCAAGATCGTCGCGCTCGACGGCAAGGTCTCGCTCGACGAGAACGCCGCCTTCCGGCAGCCCGAGCACGAGGCGCTGGAGGACAAGGCCGCCGCCAACCCGCTGGAGGCCAAGGCCAAGGCCAAGGGCCTCAACTACGTCAAGCTCGACGGCCAGGTCGGCATCATCGGCAATGGCGCGGGCCTGGTCATGTCCACCCTCGACGTCGTCGCCTACGCCGGTGAGGCGCACGGCGGCGTCAAGCCCGCCAACTTCCTGGACATCGGCGGCGGCGCCTCCGCCGAGGTCATGGCCAACGGCCTGGAGATCATCCTCGGCGACCCGGACGTGCGCTCGGTGTTCGTCAACGTCTTCGGCGGCATCACCGCCTGCGACGAGGTCGCCAACGGCATCGTGCAGGCGCTGGAACTGCTCAAGTCCAAGGGCGAGGAAGTCACCAAGCCGCTGGTCGTACGCCTGGACGGCAACAACGCGGAGCTGGGTCGGAAGATCCTGTCCGACGCGAACCACCCCCTGGTCCAGCGGGTGGACACCATGGACGGCGCGGCCGACAAGGCCGCCGAGCTGGCCGCGAAGTAAGGGACGAGGACACAAGACAACCATGGCTATCTTCCTCACCAAGGACAGCAAGGTCATCGTCCAGGGCATGACCGGCGCCACCGGCATGAAGCACACCACGCTGATGCTCGGCGACGGCACGAACATCGTCGGCGGTGTCAACCCGCGCAAGGCCGGCACCACCGTCACCTTCGACCAGGGCCGTGAGGTCCCGGTCTTCGGCAGCGTCAAGGAGGCCATCGAGGCCACCGGCGCGGACGTGACGGTCATCTTCGTCCCGGAGAAGTTCACCAAGGACGCCGTGGTCGAGGCCATCGAGGCCGAGATCCCGCTGGCCGTCGTCATCACCGAGGGCGTCGCGGTGCACGACTCCGCCGCGTTCTGGGCGCTGGCCCAGCAGAAGGGCAACAAGACCCGCATCATCGGCCCGAACTGCCCCGGCCTGATCACCCCCGGCCAGTCCAACGCCGGCATCATCCCGGGCGACATCACCAAGCCCGGCCGTATCGGCCTGGTGTCGAAGTCCGGCACTCTGACGTACCAGATGATGTACGAGCTGCGGGACATCGGCTTCTCGTCCGCGGTCGGCATCGGCGGCGACCCGGTCATCGGCACCACGCACATCGACGCGCTCGCCGCGTTCGAGGCCGACCCCGACACCGACCTGATCGTGATGATCGGTGAGATCGGCGGCGACGCCGAGGAGCGGGCCGCGGCCTACATCGAGAAGAACGTGACGAAGCCGGTCGTCGGCTACGTCGCCGGTTTCACCGCGCCCGAGGGCAAGACCATGGGCCACGCCGGCGCCATCGTCTCCGGCTCCTCCGGCACGGCGCAGGCCAAGAAGGAGGCGCTGGAGGCCGCGGGCGTCAAGGTCGGCAAGACCCCGTCCGAGACCGCCCGGCTGGCCCGCGAGATCCTCGTCGGCTGACGTCAGGCTGCTTGCCAGGCCGTTCGTCCGGCCTACGACGGCGTGGACCCGCTCCGGGTCCACGCCGTCGTCGTGCCGTACGTCAGGTGCCCGCCGGCTGCTCGGCCCGCTGCTGGTGCGCGGGGCCGCGCGGGGGCGGGGCGGCCTGCTGCGGCCCCGCGACCATGCACACGAGGGTGGCCAGCACGAGCCCGCCGGCCATCGCGAGGACCCCGGCCGTACGCCGCCGCGTCCCGCGCTCGCTCGCGGCCCGTACGCCTGACGGCGCCTCGTCGGGGACATCCGGCTCCGCCGCCAGCAGGGCGGACAGGAGGGCCGTCGCGTCGCCGCCGTCGTAGTCGTCGGGCGCCGCCGCGGCCAACTCCCGCCGGGCGCCGATGATCCGGGACGCGGCGGCCGTCGTGCTCGACTCGGCCTCGGCGGCCGTCCCCGCCAGGGTCAGCCCGAGGCCGTCGTGCAGCAGTAGCGCCCGCCGCCGCTCCGGGTGCAGCCGCACCAGCGCCTGCGGCAGCCCGGCCCCGGCTGTCGGCCGGGCCTTGCGCCGCCCCGGCAGCCGCTGCTGCCAGGGCGCCAGCGCGTACGTGTGCGCGGCTGCCCGCACCCATCCCACCGGGTCGCTGTCCCGCGCCACCTCGGGCCACTGCTGCCAGGCCGCGTCGAACGCCCGCCGCACAGCGCGCCCGGCCAGTGCCCGGTCCCCGGTCAGCACGGCGACCTGCCGCCGCAGGTCGGCGGCGCTGCGCCGGTAGAGCGCGTCGAACGCGTCCGCGGGGGCGGCGGTGTCGGCTGGTGTTCGCGCTTGTGCTGGCGCGAGGACGGTCGCGGCGACCGGCCGGTAGACGACCCGCACGCGTACGGGACCGGGCGCGGGCCTCCGCGGACGGTCGGTCAGCGGACCCGGCTTGCGCGGGCGGGAGGTCTTGGGGCCGGGCGGGGGAGCGGGAGGCGTGACGTTCGCGAACCCATGCGGGTGCGCTGCGCCGGCTCGGGTGGAGGGCGCGGGCGCGGGGTCGGGCCGTGGGGTGGCGGTGGCCTGGGGGGAGGGCGTCGGCTCGGCCTGGGCGGAGGGTGCCAGGTCGGGCGGGGGCGCGACGGCGGCGTTGGTGCGGGCGGAGGGCGCGGGGCGGGGCGTGGTGCGCGTGCTCGCGTGCGCCTTGGCCCGGGCCTTGTGCGACCGTTTGCCCCCGCTCACCGGACGGACCTTTCCTCTGATTCATACGATGATCTGAAAAAAGCACGCATACGGCACATGATGCGCGACACGACGACCAATCGCCCGCTGCGGGGGCGAAACGGGTGTTCTTGACACCATGGGGCGCCGTGACCCAATTGACGGAACAGGTCCAGGCACACCCGCCCGCCGGGACCGGCCGGACGCTCCCGGCGGCCCGCGCGGCCGCGGTCGTCGCCGGAGCGGCCGCGGCCGGCCTCGCGCTCCTCGGCCTGGCGGCGGTCGTACTGCTGCTCTGGGTCGTCTCGCCCTTCCCCGACAGCGGGCTCGGCGGCGCCCTGCACATCGGCGCGGGACTGTGGCTGCTCGCGCAGGGCGCCGACCTGGTGCGCGACGGCACGCTCTCCGGGGTGCCCGCCCCGATCGGCCTCACCCCGCTGCTGCTCACCGCGCTGCCAGCCTGGCTGCTGCACCGGGGGGTTGCATCGGCGGTCGTGAACAGCACGCACCGCTCCGCGGGGTGGGTGCTGTGCGGCTACCTCGGGGTCGCGGCGCCCGTCACCGTATACGCCGCCGGTGGGCCGGTGCGGGTCGATGTGCTCTCGGCGGCGCTCTATGTGCCGCTGTTCGCGGCAGCGGTGACCGCCGTGGGGGCGTGGACCGGCAGCGGACGGCCGACGCTCGAACGGTACGTGCCGTGGGGCGCGGACGCCGCCGTCGCGCTACGGGTCGGCGCCATCGCCACCGGGATCCTCGTCGGGGGCGGCGCGCTCGTCGGGGGCGCCGCCCTGGCCTGGCACGGCGGGACCGCCGGACGGGCCGTCGGGCAGCTCAGCGCGTCGCCGGCCGGGCAGGCGGCACTCCTGCTGCTGTGCGTGCTGCTGGTGCCGAACCTCGCGGTGTGGTCCGCCGCGTACGCCCTCGGGCCGGGGTTCGCCGTCGGGGCCGGCACGGTGGCGCCTTACGGTGTGTCCGGCCGTCCGCTGCTGCCGCGCTTTCCGCTGCTGGCCGCGTTGCCGGGGGTCGGCGGTCACGCGGTCGGCTGGGCCGCCCTCGCGGTGCCGGCGGTCGCGGGGGCCGCGATGGCCTTCTGCTGCGTCAGGGCCGAGCTGGGGATTTCGCGGACCGCGGCGGTGGCCGCGGGGGCGTCCGGTGTCTGCGGGCTCGCCTTCGCCCTGCTCGCGGCCGCGGCTGGGGGGCCGATGGGCGTGGGCGGGCTCGCCACGTTCGGGCCGAGCGGGTGGCTCTGCGGGGCCGCGGCGACGGCCTGGCCGCTGGCTGTGGCGGTGTCGACGGCCACGGTCGTTTCCTGGGTCCGCACGGTTCGCCGTCCGGCGGGGTGAGGAATCCCGCTGGGCCCGAGCCAGGTTCTTTGACCGCGGGCCCGTCGTGGCTGATCGCGCAGTTCCCCGCGCCCCTGGGTGGGTACCGCTTGCTGTGGCGTTCACAGTGCCGTTGGCCTGTGGTTGCGCGCGCAGTTCCCCGCGCCCCTGGGTCGGCGCCACTTTCTGCGGCGTTCACAGTGCCGCCGCACTGGGGCTGGCCGCGCAGTTCCCCGCGCCCCTGCGGGGCCGTCCTCCGCCGCAGAGGGCACGTCACCCAGGGACGTGGGGAACTGCGCGCCCAGCCGAGACGCACCGCGAGTGCGAAAGCCACCGCAAGTGGCTACCACCCAGGGGCGCGGGGAACTGCGCGACCGGCCCGCCGGCACGGGAAGGTCGCGGGACGGCACCGCGGGGCAGGGCGGGGCGCCCTCTAGGGGCGCATCGCGGGCACGCTGCGGAGCGGCTCAGGCAGCAGCTTCTGGCAGGCCTGCGACGCCGGCGCCGTCAACGCGTCCTTCTTGCACGTGTAGTAATCCCGGTACGCGAGATGCAGCCCGAAACTGGACGCGACAATCGCGATCGTCACCGCGCTGGTGACGATCCCGGTCCACGCCGCGGTCTTGAAGGACCGCTGCGCGTCGGGCCCCGGCGCCGGCGGCGTCGGCCGCGGCGTCTGCGTGGCGTCGGCCAGCGCGGACGCCGCGGTGGCGCGGGCCTCGGCCCGGTCCTCCGGGGACATCAGCAGCGCGCTGATCCCCCAGTAGAGCGCCAGCGCACCGAGCAGCAGCCCGACCTCGACCCAGCCGAGCACGGCGAAGATCAGGCCCCAGCCGCCGCAGACCAGCGCGTAGCGCGAGCGCCGCTGCGCCGGGTCGGTGGGGTCGAAGCGCGGTCCGGTGCCCTGCGGGCCGTTCGGCCCTTGGCCGGGGTCCGGCCGGTGCCCGTACGGGTCGGGGCGGTCGCCCTGCGGCTGGCGGTTGCTCCACTGGCTGCCCCATGCCTGGGGCGCCCCGGGCCGCCGCGCGGGCGGCGGGGGCGGTGGCGTACCCCCGGACGTACCTCCGGACGAGCCGGAGCCGTCGCCCGAGTCGCCCGAATCCTCCGGCTGCCTGGGCCGCCAGGGCTGGTCGGGCGCCCCCTCCGGCGGTGGCGCGAACGGATTGTCCTGGTCCTGGTCGCCCCCGGGCGCGCGCAGCGCAAGACGATTACGGCCGCTGCTCATGATGTGATGCGCCATCCCCTTGGGCTCGACTCCTCATACCGGGCTGATCGACATTCCTGCATACAAGTCATACGTGAAACAGGTGTCGGATACATCACGTTCACCCGCGCGCAGCGCGTGCGAAGTCCCGTGCTCCCGCCAGACGCTACCGTCCGCGCGCTCCCCCGTCCCGTGGGGGCCGTGCGGAGTGCCGGTATCGTTGCTGACGGTCGGCGGTCTCGTAGGGTTCCCCGGAATCCGGCCAATCCCCGACTCGTACGATCATCCGAACGACTTCAGCGAGAGAAGAGCCCCGCCAGTGGCCGCCCACACTCCCGCCTCCGGCACCCCGACCCGCCTTGTCGTCCTCGTCTCCGGCTCCGGCACGAATCTGCAGGCGCTGCTCGACGCCATCGACGCCGACCCCGCCTACGGCGCCGCAATTGTCGCGGTCGGCGCCGACCGCGACGGCATCGCGGGCCTCGACCGGGCCGCGCGCGCCGGACTGCCGACGTTCGTGGTGAAGGTGCGCGACCACGAGGATCGCGCCGCCTGGGACGCGGCGCTGACCGCGGCGACGGCCGCGTACGAGCCGGACCTCGTCGTGTCGGCGGGCTTCATGAAGATCGTCGGCAAGGACTTCCTGGCCGCGTTCGGCGGCCGGTTCATCAACACCCATCCCGCACTGCTGCCGAGTTTCCCCGGGGCGCACGGCGTACGCGACGCACTCGCGTACGGCGCGAAGGTCACCGGGTGCACCGTCCACTTCGTCGACGACGGCGTCGACACGGGTCCGGTCATCGCCCAGGGCGTGGTCGAGGTCGGGGCGGACGACACGGAGGACGCGCTCCACGAGCGCATCAAGGACGTCGAGCGGCGCCTGCTCGTCGACGTCGTAGGGCGGCTGTCGCGCGACGGCTACCGCATCGAAGGACGAAAGGTACGGATTCCGGCATGAGCGCCGAAGACACCCAGGGCCAGGGCAAGCAGCCGTTCCGCCGCGCGCTGATCAGCGTCTACGACAAGACCGGTCTGGAGGAGCTGGCCCGCGGCCTGCACGAGGCGGGCGTGGAGCTGGTGTCGACCGGCTCGACGGCCGGCCGGATCGCCGCCGCCGGGCTGCCGGTGACGCCGGTCGAGGAGCTGACCGGCTTCCCCGAGTGCCTGGACGGCCGGGTCAAGACGCTGCACCCGCGCGTGCACGCCGGCATCCTCGCCGACCTGCGCCTCGACGACCACCGGCGGCAGCTCGACGAGCTGGGCGTCAAGCCGTTCGAGCTGGTCGTGGTGAACCTCTACCCCTTCCGGGAGACCGTGGCCTCCGGCGCGGGCGACGACGAGTGCGTCGAGCAGATCGACATCGGCGGCCCCTCGATGGTGCGCGCCGCGGCCAAGAACCACCCGTCGGTCGCCGTGGTCACCAGCCCGGCCCGTTACGCCGACGTGCTCGCCGCGGCCAAGGCGGGCGGCTTCGACCTGCACACCCGCAAGCGGCTCGCCGCCGAGGCCTTCCAGCACACCGCCGCGTACGACGTGGCCGTGGCGTCCTGGTTCGTGGACGGCTACGCGGCCGACCAGGACAGCGACTTCCCGGAATTCGTCGGCGAGGTCTTCACCCGCCGCCAGACGCTGCGCTACGGCGAGAACCCGCACCAGCCCGCCGCGCTCTACGTCACCGGCGACGGCGGCGGCCTGGCCGGCGCCGAGCAGCTGCACGGCAAGGAGATGTCCTACAACAACTACGTGGACACCGAGGCCGCCCGCCGGGCCGCGTACGACCACGAGGGCGTCTGCGTGGCGATCATCAAGCACGCCAACCCGTGCGGTATCGCGGTCGGTTCCGATGTCGCGGACGCGCACCGCAAGGCGCACGCCTGCGACCCGCTGTCCGCCTTCGGCGGCGTCATCGCGGTCAACCGGCCGGTGTCGGTCGAGATGGCCGAGCAGGTCGCGGAGATCTTCACCGAGGTCATCGTGGCGCCCGGCTACGAGGACGGCGCCGTCGAGGCGCTGGCCCGCAAGAAGAACATCCGGGTGCTGCGGGTCGCCGCCGCGCCCGCCGCGACCACCGAGTACAAGCCCATCGAGGGCGGCATCCTGCTCCAGACCAAGGACCGCCTCCAGGCCGAGGGCGACAACCCCGCCACCTGGACGCTGGCCACCGGCGAGCCGCTGTCCGCCGACGAGCTGGCCGAACTCGCCTTCGCCTGGCGCGCGTCGCGGGCCGTGAAGTCCAACGCCATCCTGCTCGCCAAGGACGGCGCCACCGTCGGCGTCGGCATGGGCCAGGTCAACCGGGTCGACTCCGCCAAGCTCGCGGTCGCCCGGGCCGGCGCCGAACGCGCGGCCGGCTCGTACGCGGCCTCCGACGCCTTCTTCCCCTTCCCCGACGGCTTCGAGGTCCTGGCCGAGGCGGGCGTCCGCGCGGTGGCCCAGCCCGGCGGCTCGATCCGCGACGACGCGGTGATCGACGCGGCGCGCAAGGCCGGCGTCACGATGTACCTGACCGGCACGCGGCACTTCTTCCACTGACCCGCACGTCCGCCGACCCGCAGCACGCACCGAGGCCGTACCCCTTGCACGGGGTACGGCCTCGGTCGTGTCCGCGCGTACGGTCGGCGCCACCCGCCGCGCGGCGCGGTAAGGCGTCGCCCATGGCGCCGGAAGCGCTCAGAACTGGTCCTTGATCACCACGGTGTGGACCATCTTGTCGGCCCAGGTCTGGTTCTTGCTGTCCCACAGCGGCCACAGGAAGCCGAGCCCGCAGGGTATGGAGTCGAGGACGTGCAGCCAGCGGCGGCCGAAAGCGCGTCCGAAGCCGAGCGCGGAGCCGTCGTACTCGCGCAGCAGCCGGATGCCGACGATCTTCTTGCCCGGCGTCTGCCCGGTCCGGCCCTCGCGGACGCTCAGGAAGACGAACGCGGCCAGTCCGAGGAGCCCGCCGATCAGGATCAGCGTCACATTGGCGCCGGTGATGCTCGGCAGGTCGCAGTTGCCGGTCGAAACGCCCTGGTCGTGGCACGCGGTGGTCGCGTCGCTGACCTTCTTGCTGTACGGCAGGTAGCCCGCGAGGAACAGCCCGGACGGAATCAGGTTGAACATCAGGCCGTCGAGCAGGGACGCCCCGAGCCGGGCGCCCCAGCTCGCCAGCGGCGGCATGCCCGGCGGCAGCCCGCCCGGCTGCTGGTAGCCGCCGTACGGCTGCTGCGGGGGATAGCCGTAGCCCGCCGGCTGCTGCCCGTAGTACGGCTGCTGCGGCGGGATACCGGGCGGTTGCGGCTGGCCGTAGGGCTGCTGCGGCGGGCCGCCGTACGGATTCGGGGAGCCGGGAGGCTGACTCACGTGCGGATTCCTTAGAGCGGGACGGACGGGACGGATCGCCACATCGTCCGGCCCAGCGCCGCGGGGGCGCAAGGGTCAACCGTGCACAGGAAGCGGACGGATTGGTCCCACGCGGCTCCCATCCGGGAGTATGGGGGCATGACCGCCCAGATTCTCGATGGCAAGGCCACCGCCGCCGCGATCAAGTCCGAACTGACCGAGCGCGTCCAGGCGCTCAAGGCCCGCGGTGTCGCACCCGGCCTCGGCACCCTGCTGGTCGGCGACGACCCGGGCAGCAAGTGGTACGTCGCGGGCAAGCACCGCGACTGCGCGCAGGTCGGCATCGGCTCGATCCAGCGCGAACTGCCGGACACCGCCACGCAGGACGAGATCGAGGCGGTCGTCCGCGAACTCAACGACGACTCGACGTGCACCGGCTACATCGTGCAGCTCCCGCTCCCCAAGGGCATCGACACCAACCGGGTGCTGGAACTCATGGACCCCGCCAAGGACGCGGACGGGCTGCACCCGACGAACCTCGGCCGGCTCGTGCTCGGCGTGCCCGCGCCGCTGCCCTGCACCCCCAACGGCATCGTCGAACTCCTGCGGCGGCACGGCGTCGCCATCAACGGCGCGCACGTCGTGGTCGTCGGCCGCGGCATCACCGTCGGCCGCTCGATCGGGCTGCTGCTCACCCGCAAGTCCGAGAACGCCACGGTCACGCTGTGCCACACCGGTACGCGCGACCTGTCCGCGCAGCTGCGGCAGGCCGACATCATCGTGGCCGCGGCCGGGGTGCCGCACATCGTCAAGCCCGAGGACGTCAAGCCGGGCGCGGCCGTCCTCGACGTCGGCGTCAGCCGCGACGAGCACGGCAAGATCGTCGGCGACGTCCACCCCGGGGTGGCCGAGGTCGCCGACTGGCTCTCCCCGAACCCCGGCGGCGTCGGCCCGATGACCCGGGCGCTGCTGCTGCAGAACGTGGTGGAAACGGCGGAACGGGCGGCGGCCCATGCCGGATGACCTCGGCCCCGGCGGGCGCCCCGCCGTGACCACCTCCACCGCCCGCCCGGAAGGCGGCGGACGCGCCGCCCCCGGTGACGCGCCCGCCCCGGCCCGCCAGTGGCCGATCATCCTGGTCATCACGGGCGCGGTCATCGGCCTCATCACGACGGCCGCGGGCGCGTTCCGCGCCGGGGCGATCGTGGTGGGGGCCGCGCTTCTCCTCGGCGGAGCGCTGAGGTGGACCATGCAGTCGGTGGGGATGCTCGCCGTGCGCAGCCGGTTCACCGACGTGATCACGTACGGGATTCTCGGCGTGGCCATCGTCCTCCTGGCGCTGATGGCTCAGCCGGACCCGCTGATCCGGATCCCGTTCCTGGAGGACATCATCCACTTTTCCGTTCGGTGAACGGTTGAGGGCGAGTACGGCGCGCGTCCGCCGTGGCCGGCCGCGCAGTTCCCCGCGCTCCTGAGGGTGCCACCTGCGGTGGGCGTCGTAGCTTGCGGTGCGTTGTGGCTGGCCGCGCAGTTCCGCCCCCGGAGCTTCGCCTGGGGGTACCCCCAGCGCCTCCTGACAGGGCTCGGTTCCTCTTCCGCGGAGGGTGAGCGAGCTTTTCAGAGGCGCGGGGAACTGCGCGCGCAACCGCGGCGCTGGTGAAAGCGGCATGCCACCGCACGTGGCAATCACCCGGGGGCGCGGGAACTGCGCGACCAGCAACCCGCCGGGGGAAGGTCCCGGGCGTGTCCTGAGGGGCAGGACGGGGGCAACCCGGGGTTCCGGTTAGCACAACGGCCGTCCGGTCGTGGCGGGTTGACCGGAAGCCCATCCGTACGGGCAGGGATGATCTACCGTAGCTCCGGGTATCGGGCGGGACACGAAGGGTGCGGCATGGGGCAGTGGGAACCACTGGCGGACCGCATCCCCCTGGACATGCGGCGCCTCGCGACGCAACTGCGCAGGATGAAGGACCGCAGCGGCCTGACCGTCCCGGCGCTGGCCGCGCGCACCGCGGAATCCGCCGAGGCGTGGGCCGGCTATCTGGCGGCCCGCACCGTCGCCCCGCTCGCCGCCGTCGAGGTGCTGGCGCAGGCGTGCGGCGCGGACTACGACCGTATCGGCGCCCTGTGGAAGCTCGCGGACAAGGCCTCGACCGGTACGGGCGACCGGGGACGGGGCAAGCCGCTGCCGTTGCCCGACCCGCTCGACCCGCTGACCGCGGAGGACGGCCTTCCCGCCCGCCGCAGGCGCATCGCGCTGCTCGCCGTCGCCGGCCTGCTCGCGGTGGCGGCGCTGCTCGCGGTCGTACTGATGGCGGGTACGAGCAACGGCCGGGCACCCGGCCGCGACGCCGGCCCCACGGTCGGCGCCCCCACCGCCACCGCCTCGGCGTCCGCGCGGCAGCCCCGGGACCGTACACCGGCGTCGGGCGCGCACGTACCGGGCCACGGCTCGGCGACTCCCGGCGGCACCGCACCGCCCGTACCGCCCGCCGCCTCGACCGCGCCCGTGACGGGTGAGCCGGTGGCGCCGGGAGCGGGGACGACGACCCCGCCGCCCGTGCACGGCACGCCGGCGCCGACCGGCGCCGCGTCGCCGACGCCGTCAAGCCGGGACACCCCGACTCCCACCGCCACACCGAGTCCGACGCACACCGGCCTGTGCCTGGGCCTGATCGTGCTGGGCATCTGCGTCGGCTGACTCCGCGGGCGGCGCGGTGACCGCCGCCACACGACCGCGGTCCGACGCCGCGCGCGGCGCGCGATAGCCTGACGGGTGGCTCTCTTGACGACGAGAGATCCGCGTTCGGGGCCGCTCGGGCCACTGCCGTAGCGGCCGTTCCGCGACCGCAGCAGACCGCAGCAAAGGCCAGGAGAAGGCAATGACTCGCACTCCCGTCAACGTCACCGTCACCGGAGCGGCCGGCCAGATCGGCTACGCCCTCCTCTTCCGTATCGCCTCGGGCCACCTGCTCGGCGCGGACGTGCCGGTGAAGCTCAGGCTGCTGGAGATCCCGCAGGGCCTCAAGGCAGCCGAGGGCACCGCCATGGAGCTGGACGACGCCGCCTTCCCGCTCCTGCGCGGTATCGACATCACCGACGACCCGAACGTCGCCTTCGACGGTGCGAACGTCGCGCTGCTGGTCGGCGCCCGCCCCCGCACCAAGGGCATGGAGCGCGGCGACCTGCTGTCGGCCAACGGCGGCATCTTCAAGCCGCAGGGCAAGGCGATCAACGACCACGCGGCCGACGACATCAAGGTCCTGGTGGTCGGCAACCCGGCGAACACCAACGCGCTCATCGCGCAGTCCGCGGCCCCCGACGTCCCGGCCGAGCGCTTCACCGCGATGACCCGGCTGGACCACAACCGCGCGATCGCG
The DNA here is from genome assembly GCF_036227245.1 of Streptomyces sp. NBC_01477. Lineage (GTDB taxonomy): Bacteria > Actinomycetota > Actinomycetes > Streptomycetales > Streptomycetaceae > Actinacidiphila. The sequence goes on along the minus strand of NZ_CP109445.1, from coordinate 3,408,109 downwards.
CAGCTGGCGAAGAAGACCGGCGCGGCCGTCGCCGACATCAAGCGCGTCACGATCTGGGGCAACCACTCCGCCACGCAGTACCCGGACATCTTCCACGCCGAGGTCGCGGGCAAGAACGCCGCCGAGGTCGTCAACGACCAGCAGTGGCTGGCCGACACCTTCATCCCGACCGTCGCCAAGCGCGGCGCGGCCATCATCGAGGCCCGCGGCGCCTCCTCGGCCGCCTCCGCCGCGTCCGCCGCCCTCGACCACGTCCACACCTGGGTCAACGGCACCGCCGAGGGCGACTGGACCTCGATGGGCGTCGTCTCCGACGGTTCCTACGGCGTCCCGGCCGGCCTCATCTCGTCCTTCCCGGTCACCACGAAGGACGGCAGGTTCGAGATCGTCCAGGGCCTGGACATCAACGAGTTCTCGCGGGCGCGGATCGACGCGTCCGTCCAGGAACTGACGGAAGAGCAGGCCGCAGTCCGCGACCTCGGCCTGATCTGACCCCACCCCCGCCCGCAGTTCCCCGCGCCCCGGAGGGCACGCCCCCCAGGGGCGCGGGGAACTGCGCGCGCAACCACGAAGCACCGCGAGGTGCGACCGCCACCCCAAGTGCTACCCCCCCAGGGGCGCGAGGAACTGCGCGACCAGCCACGGTGAAAGCGGCACGTGCAGGCCACCGCAAGTGGCACCGCCCAGGGGCGCGGGGAACCGCGCGACCAGCCACGACGGCGCGGAAGCAGCGCGGCCACCGCAACTGGGAACCACCCCTCACCCCCTCAAGCCCGCGCGGCCAGCGCCTCGCACAGCAACCCCACCGCCGCCGAAAACGCATGGTCCGGCGGCGTCCCGTAGCCGACGACGAGGGCGGGCGGGTGGGAAGCGGCGGAGCCGAACGCGGGGAGCCCGGGGACGGCGAGCCCCAGCCGGTGCGCCCGGCCGACCACGGCGTCCAGCGGCGCGCCGCCCGCCGGGAGTTCCAGCACCAGGTGCAGCCCGGCGGCGATGCCGGACACGCGCACGCCGGGCGCGCGCTCGGCCAGCACCTCCACCACCCGGTCGCGCCGCGCGCGATACCGTACCCGCATCCGCCGCACGTGCCGGTCGTACGCCCCGGACCGGATGAACTCCGCCAGCGTCAACTGGTCGATCACCGCCGACTGGTGGTCGGCCACCCGCTTCTCCCGCACCACCGCGTCGAGCAGATGCAAAGGGACCGCGATCCAGGCCAGCCGCAGCCCGGGGGCGAGGCTCTTGCTGGCGGTGCCGGCGTAGACGACGTGGTCGGGGGCGAGCGCCTGGAGCGCGGCCACCGGCTGCCGGTCGTAGCGGAATTCGCCGTCGTAGTCGTCCTCGACGACGATCCCGCCGGTGGACCTGGCCCAGGCGACGACGGCCGTGCGCCGCGCGGGGGAGAGGCGTACCCCCAGCGGGAACTGGTGCGCCGGGGTGAGCAGCACCGCGGGGACACCGGTCCCGAGGTCCTCCACCCGGGCGCCGTCCGCGTCGACGGGGAGAGGTACGGGTTCGAGTCCCGCGGCCCGCAGCACCGTCGGGATGTCGGGCAGGCCGACCGTCTCGACGGCGGCGCGGCGTGCCCCGCGGGTGTACAGGACGCGGGAGAGCAGGCCGACGGCCTGGATGTAGCCGGTGCAGATGACCAGGTGGTCCGGGTCGGTGCGGACACCGCGGACCCGGGCGAGGTAGTCGGCGAGCGCGGTGCGCAGCTCGGGCCGGCCGCGCGGGTCGGTGTAGCCGAAGGCCTCGTTGGGGGCCGCGGTCAGGGCGCGGCGGGCGGCCCGCAGCCAGGCGGTGCGCGGGAAGGACGACAGGTCGGGCGAGCCGGGCCACAGCACGTAGGGGAGCCCGGTGCGGTCCGGTACGACGTCGGCGGGTTCGGTACGCGGCCGGTCCGCCGCGGGCCGGGCCGGCCGGCGTACCGGAAGGGCGGGCCGGGCGGCGACGGTCGTGCCGGAGCCCTGCCTGGCGGTGAGCCAGCCCTCGGCGACGAGCTGGGCGTAGGCGTCGGCGACGGTGTTGCGGGCCAGGCCCAGATCGTGGGCCAGGACGCGGCTGGACGGCAGCCGGGTGCCGGGGGCGAGCCGCCCGTCGCGTACGGCCGCGCGCAGCGCCTCCTCCAGGCCCGCCCGGGTGCGCTGCCCGGCCAGGTCGAGCAGCAGGTCGTAACTCCCGCTGCCGCGCTGCGGAATGGCCCAGTCGTTCATGCCCCAAGTGGACCACAGGGAAGTGCCACTTCCCGTCTACGGTGGCTGCATGACCACGATTCCCCCGGCTGACGAAGCCGTTCCCGCACCGGTCCGCCGGATCGACCTCAAGGACAAGGCGCCGGACTTCTACCAGGCGATGTTCGCCCTCGACAAGGCCGCGGCCCTGGGCCTGGACCCGGTGGTGCGCGAGCTGGTCAGGGTCCGCGTCTCCCAGCTCAACGGCTGCGCCTACTGCGTCGACAAGCACAGCGCCGACGCCCGCAAGGAGGGCGTTCCGGAGCAGAAGCTCTACGGCCTGACGGTCTGGCGCGAGACCCCGTTCTTCACCGCCCGCGAACGCGCCGCCCTCGCCCTGGCCGAGGCGATGACCCACCTGGGCGGGCACGGCGTGCCCGACGACGTCTACGACGAGGCCGCCAAGCTCTTCGACGAGGACGAATTGCCGCGGCTCATTGCGATGGGCGTCGCAATGAACGCCTGGAACCGGATCGGCGTCACCTGCCGGATGTCACCGGCGACCCGGCCGTAGCGCCGTCCGGACCGTCCGGACCGGGGGGACCGTCCGCGCCGCCCTCGCCGAAGCGGGCCAGCACCAGGGCGCCCACCACGGCCAGTACGAAGCCGACGACGGCGACGGGCGCCCAGCCGGGGCGGGTGCGGTCGTCCAGGGCCAGGACGCCGACCAGAGCGGGGCCGATCGTCTCGCCGATGACCATTCCCGCGGTCGCCGTGGTGACCGAGCCCTTGCTCAGGGCCGAGGTCAGCAGCAGGAAGGCGGAGCCGCCGCCGAGCAGCAGCGCGTAGAGGGCCGGGCTGGTGACGCTGTCGATGATCCGGACCGACACCTCGACCACGCCGAAGCCCAGCCCGGCGCCGAGGCCGAGCACCGCGGCCCTGGCGCGGCCCGGCAGCCGCCCCGCCGCGAGCCCCACCAGCAGGACGCCGCCGGCGGCCAGGAGCGTGGCCCAGCGCAGCGCGGAAGTGCCGTGTCCGTGCCCCTCGCCGCCCGAGGCGAGCCCGAGCAGCGCCAGGCCGCCGCAGACCGTGCCGACCGCGCCCCACTCGACGCGTTGCAGCGTCACGTGCAGCAGCCGGCTGGCGGCGACCGCGGTCACCGCGAGGCTCGCCGCCAGGGCCGCGCCGACCGCGTAGATGGGCAGCGCCCGGAGCGCGACCAGCTCCATGGCGAAGCCGACCGCGTCCAGGCCGAGCCCGGCGATGTACACCCGCTGGGCCAGCGCCCGCGCGAGCAGCCGGGTGTCCACCCCCGACCCGCTGCCCGGCTCGGCGGCCCGCGCCCCCTTGGCCTGAAGTACCGACGCCACCCCGAAGCACACGGCCGCCACGAGCGCCGCCACCATCCCGATGATCACCCTCGCACCTTACGGCGGGAGCGGACCGGGCCTGCGCGAGGACGGCGGTTCGTACGCGCGGGGCGCCGGACCTACGCGTGCAGGGCGGTTCGTACGCGCGGGACCGCGGACCGGACCTACCCGCGCAGGGCGGCACGCAGCTGGTCGAGGGACCAGTCGAGGTCGTCCTTGGAGATGACCAGCGGCGGCGCCAGCCGGATCGTGGCGGTGTGGGTGTCCTTGGCCAGCACACCGCGCCTGAGCAGCGCCTCTGAGACGGTGCGGCCGGTGCCCAGCGCCGGCGGGATGTCCAGGCCCGCCCACAGGCCGCGGCCGCGGACCGCGGTCAGGGTGCCGGCCGCCAGCAGGGAGCCCAGCTCGCGGTGCAGGTGGTCGCCGAGGTCCGCGGCCCGCCGCTGGTATTCGCCGGTGCGCAGCATCGCGATGACTTCCAGCCCGACCGCGCAGGCCAGCGGGTTGCCGCCGAAGGTGGAGCCGTGTTCGCCGGGGCGGAAGACACCGAGCACGTCCCGGGACGACACGACCGCGGAGACCGGGACGACCCCGCCGCCGAGCGCCTTGCCGAGCACGTACATGTCGGGCACGACGCCCTCGTGCTCGCACGCGAAGGTGCGGCCGGTGCGGCCCAGGCCCGACTGGATCTCGTCGGCGATGAAGAGCGTGCCGCGCTCGCCGGTGATCCGGCGCACCCCGGCGAGGTAGCCCGGCGGCGGCACCAGGACGCCCGCCTCGCCCTGGATCGGCTCCAGCAGCACCGCGACGGTGTCCGCGTCGACCGCCGCGTCGAGCGCGTCGAGGTCGCCGTAGGGGACGACCTCGAAGCCGGGCGTGTACGGGCCGAAGTCGGCGCGCGCCTCGGGGTCGGTCGAGAAGCTGATGATCGTCGTGGTGCGGCCGTGGAAGTTGCCGTCGGCGACGACGATCTTCGCCCGCCCGTCGGGCACGCCCTTGACCTGGTAGCCCCACTTGCGGGCGGTCTTCACGGCGGTCTCCACCGCCTCGGCGCCGGTGTTCATCGGCAGTACCATCTCCATGCCGCACAGCTCCGCCAGCTCCGTACAGAACTGCGCGAAGCGGTCGTGGTGGAAGGCCCGCGACGTGAGGGTGACCCGGTCGAGCTGGGCCTTGGCCGCGGCGATCAGCCGGGGGTGGGCGTGACCGAAGTTCAGCGCGGAGTAGCCGGCGAGCATGTCGACGTAGCGGCGGCCCTCGACGTCGGTCACCCAGGCGCCCTCGGCCTCGGCGATCACCACGGGCAGCGGGTGGTAGTTGTGCGCGCTGTGCGCCTCGGCGGCAGCGATCTGCCGGTCGGTGGCGGAGGGACTGCCTTCGGCAGCGGAAATCCTGGATGTGCTCGTGGTCACGTGCGTACTCCGTTCGTCGTGCGTCGGGAGCCAGGCGCCCTGCCTGGGAGCGGGGACGGGGTGTGCCCCCGGGGCGGTGCCCCATTTCTATCGTCGCTCACCGGCGATGGCATGAAACCTTCCGGTGAAAACGCCGTCGCGTCGCAGATCCGCCGGTGCCGCTCAGGGGTGTGGGACCGCGCGCCGACCTGAGAGAATGGTGAACATGGCCTCAGATCGTCCCCGCGCCCTCTCGGGCATCCAGCCCACCGCCGGTTCCTTCCACCTGGGGAATTACCTCGGTGCGGTCCGGCAGTACGTGGCGCTCCAGGAGTCGCACGACGCGTTCTACATGGTCGTGGACCTGCACGCGATCACCGTCCCGCAGGACCCGGCGGAACTGCGCGCGAACACCCGGCTCGCCGCCGCCCAGCTGCTGGCGGCCGGGCTCGACCCGGAGCGCTGCACGCTCTTCATCCAGAGCCATGTGCCCGAGCACGCCCAGCTCGGCTGGGTCATGAACTGCATCACCGGATTCGGCGAGGCCTCCCGGATGACGCAGTTCAAGGACAAGTCCGCCAAGCAGGGCGCCGACCGCGCCACGGTGGGCCTGTTCACGTACCCGATCCTCCAGGTCGCCGACATCCTGCTCTACCAGGCGGACGCCGTCCCGGTCGGCGAGGACCAGCGCCAGCACATCGAGCTGACCCGCGACCTGGCCGAGCGCTTCAACAGCCGCTACGGGCCGACCTTCACCGTCCCGGCGCCGCACATTGTGCGGGAGGTCGCCAAGATCTACGACCTCCAGGACCCGACCGCGAAGATGAGCAAATCCGCGGCCTCCGCCAAGGGCCTGGTCAATCTGCTGGACGACCCGAAGGTCTCGGCGAAGAAATTCCGCAGCGCGGTCACCGACACCGACACGGTCATCCGGTACGACGAAACGGAAAAGCCGGGCGTCAGTAATCTGCTCACCATTCACTCCGCTCTCACCGGTACCGGAATTCCGGAACTGGAACAGCAGTACGAGGGCAAGGGCTACGGTGCGCTCAAGACCGACCTCGCGGACATCTTCGTGGAGTGGGTCACACCGTTCCACGAACGTACGAGGGAGTATCTGGGAGACCCGGAAACCCTGGACTCCCTGCTGGCCAAGGGCGCGGAGAAGGCGAGGGCCGTCGCGGCGGAAACCCTGGCGTCGGCATACGACCGCATGGGCCTGGTGCCGGCCAAGCACTGAGCCACCGGGGACGTACGGCACGCGGAACGGGGTAACGGGGTAACGGGGTACGGCACCACGCACGAGCGTGTGCCGGCGGCGAGGGCCTGCCGACGGCACTGACCTGGGGGAAAGGGGTGAACGCCATGGAGACCACCACAACGATCGGCGTGTCCATCGCGGTCCCGGAGCCGTACGGACGGCTGCTCCAGGAGCGCCGTGCGGGCTTCGGCGACCCGGCCGCGTACGGCATCCCCACCCATGTGACGCTGCTGCCGCCCACCGAGGTCGGCTGCACCGAGCTGCCGCCGCTGCGCCGCCACCTGGCCCAGGTCGCGGCGGAGGGGCGCTCCTTCCCGATGCGGCTGCGCGGCACCGACACCTTCCGGCCGCTGTCCCCGGTCGTCTACGTGCGCCTGGCCGAGGGCGCCGGGGGCTGCGCCGAACTGCAGGAGAAGGTCAGGTCGGGCCCGGTCGCCCGCGAGCTGCAATTCCCGTATCACCCGCACGTCACGGTCGCCCACGGTATCGCCGAGGCCGCCATGGACCGCGCCCAGCGCGAACTGGCCGACTTCACAGCCGACTGGACCGCCACCGGTTTCGCCCTCTACGAGCAGGGCGGCGACGGGGTGTGGCGCAAGATGCGTGAATACCCTTTCGGCAAGGAGCCCCCCGCCGTCCCCCACCAGCACCCCACCCCGGCGCCCCGTGAGACGACCCTGCACTGAGGGCCCGGCCGGCGACCTCCGCTTTTTGCCGGGTCGCGTTCGGCAGCCGTCGGGACGGGTCCCGCGTCAGGTGGGGAGGCGGCGGAAAACGGGGCGGGGGAGGTGGCGGAGGGCGGACATCAGGAGGCGGAGGGTGCCCGGGACCCAGATCGTGCCGCTTCTGCGGCGAAGGCCCAGCTCGATGGCGGTCGCCACCGCGTCGGGTGTGGTCGCGAGGGGGGCCTCGGGGCGGCCCGCCGTCATGCGGGTGCGGACGAAGCCGGGCCTGACCGTCATCACATGCACCCCCGAGCCGTGCATGGCGTCGGCCAGGCCCTGGCAGAAGGCGTCCAGGCCCGCTTTGCTGCTGCCGTAGATGAAGTTGGCCCGGCGGGCCCGCTCGCCGGCGACCGAGGACAGCACCACCAGTGAGCCGTGGCCCTGCGCCTGGAGGGCCGCCGCACAGACCAGGGACGCGGAGACCGCCCCGGTGTAGTTGACCTGGGCGACGTGCACGGCGGCCAGCGGATCCTGCTCGTCGCGGGCCTGGTCGCCGAGCACCCCGAAGGCCAGCAGCACCATGTCGATGTCGCCCTCGGCGAAGGCCTTGCCGAGCACATCCTCGTGCGAACCGGGGTCGAGCGCGTCGAAGGGCACGGTGCGGACCAGCGCGCCCAGCGTCCGCAGCGACTCGGCAGCGGATTCCAGCGCCGCGGACGGCCGCCCCGCCAGGAAGACCGTGCGGGTGCGGCGGGCGATCAGCCGGCGGGCGGTCGCCAGGCCGATCTCGGAGGTGCCGCCGAGGATCAGCAGGGACTGCGGCGCGCCGAAGGCGTCCTTCATGGGCTCTCCTCGGGGATGGGGGCCGGGCTCATACGCCCAGCCTGCGGGCGAGGTCGGAGGTGATGGCGCCGCGCGGGTCGTAGCGGGTGCGCAGCTCGCGGAAGTCGTCCAGCCGCGGATACATCCGGGCCAGCACGTCGGGGCGCAGCCGCGCGTCCTTGGCCAGATAGACCCGGCCGCCCGCGGCGGCGACCTCGTCGTCCAGCTCGTCGAGGAAGGCGGCCAGGCCCGGCAGCGCGGCCGGGATGTCCAGGGCGAGGGTCCAGCCGGGCATCGGGAAGGACAGCCAGCCCGGATCGCCGTCGCCGAAGCGCTTGAGCACCGCCAGGAAGGACGGGCAGCGGCGCGAGCCGATCCGCCGGACGATCCGGCGCAGCGCTTCTTCCTCGCCGCGGCCGACGACGAACTGGTACTGCACGAAGCCGCCGCGGCCGTAGATCCGGTTCCACTCGGGCAGGCCGTCCAGCGGGTGGAAGAAGGACGAGAGCTTCTGCAGCCTGCCGCGCTGCTCGCGCGGGGCCTTGCGGTACCAGAACTCGTTGAACAGGCCCACGCTGCGCCGCCCGAGCAGGCCCTCGGGCAGGTGGCGCGGGGGCGCGGGCAGCCGCCCGGGGCGGAAGGCCAGCGGCTCCTCGCGCAGCCGGGCGGGCAGCGCGTCGAGCGGGGCGTGGTCGCCGCGGGTCAGCACCGCCCTGCCGGTCCTGGCGCCGCGGGCGAGCAGGTCGATCCAGGCCACCGAATAGCGGTAGCGGTGGTCGTCGGCGGTGAGCCGGGCCATCAGGTCGTCCAGGTCGGCGGCCCGCTCGGTGTCCACCGTCATCAGCGAGGTCTGCACCGGCAGCAGTTCGATCGTGGCGGCCAGCACGATGCCGGTCAGGCCCATGCCGCCGGCCGTCGCCCAGAACAGCTCCGGCTCGTCCTCCGGGGTGACCAGCCGGGTCTCGCCGTCGCCGGTGAGCAGTTCGACGGCGCGGACGTGGCGGGAGAAGGAGCCCGAGACATGGTGGTTCTTGCCGTGGATGTCGGCGCCGATCGCCCCGCCGACGGTGACATAGCGGGTGCCGGGGGTGACCGGTACGAACCAGCCGAGCGGCAGCAGCACTTCCATCAGCCGGTGCAGCGAGACCCCCGCGTCGCACACCACCAGCCCGTTGATCGCGTCGATCTCGTGGATCCGGTCCAGGCCCGTCATGTCCAGCACCGCGCCGCCGGCATTCTGCGCCGCGTCCCCGTACGCCCTGCCGAGCCCGCGGGCGATCGTCCCGCGCCCGCCGCACTCGCGCACCGCCCGCACCGCGTCCTCGTACGACCCGGGGCGCAGCACCTGCGCGGAGCTGGGCGCGGTGCGGCCCCAGCCGGTGACGGAGGTGGCTTCGACGGCGAAGGGTACGGGCATATCGCCGACCGTATCGCCCGGAAGATACCAAAAGGGGGTTATGCCGCGTTTCTCACCGTAAAGGGTGAGTGTCGCTGCGTGAGCCGGCGGCCCGCACGGTAATCACTCGGGGCTGGACGCAGCGCGGTGCGGCGAGCCGCCCACCGGCCGCGGACAGTGCGCGCACGCCCCGCGTGCGCACCGCGGAAGGGCTCCGCGGCCGGCCCGCGGACATCCCGCGGGACGGGCCTCGCGGCCATCACCGCGGGACCACCACGCGGAGGGAGAAACCGCCGATGCGCAGAGCCGACTCCGCCGCACAGCGCGGCACCTCGATATCCCGGCCCCCGTCGACCGCGCCGGGCCACGCCGACCGCAGGCCTGTGCCGAGCGCCGAGGACCGCGCCGACCGCAGGCCTGTGCCAGGCGCTCCCGGTCACGCCGACCGCACCGTCCCCGGTCACGCCGACCGCACCGTCCCCGGTCACGCCGACCGCACCGTCCCCGGTCACGCCGACCGCACCGTCCCCGGTCACGCCGACCGCCGGCTCCCGTCGGCGCCGGGCAGTCGTGCCGGCCGCCCACTGCCGGCCGCCGCAGGTCACCTCGACCGCCGCCTCCTCGCCGCCCTGCGCGACTGCGGCGGCAACCCGCACATCGCGGGCGCGGTGCGCGTACTCGGGCAGGCGGGTGAGCACGGCGCCGTATGGGTGGCCGCCGGCGCCGCGGGCGCCCTCGCGGACCGCGAACGCCGCCAGGCGTGGCTGCGCGCCACCGCCGTCGTCGGCGCGGCCCATCTGACGAGCATGGGCGTCAAGCGGCTGGTACGCCGCCCCCGCCCGCGTATCCCGGGCGCCGCCCCGCTGGTGCGCACCGCGGGCCGGCACAGCTTCCCCAGCTCGCACGCCGCCTCCTCGGCCGCCGCCGTGATCGCCTTCGGCGCCCTGCTACCGGGGCGGGCGGCCGTGCCCGTGCTCGCCGCCGCCATATGCGTCTCCCGCCTCGTGGCCGGCGTCCATTACCCCAGCGACGTCGCCTGCGGCGCACTGCTGGGAGCCGCGGCGGCCCGGCTGGGCCGCGGCTGGGCGCTGGGCGCGCTCCCGGGCGGGGGCGCCGGATTCGGCCGGTTCGCCGTCCCCGAAAGGGGCGTCGCGCTCGCCATGGGCGGTGGTCCCCGTGGGTGAACCGTCGGCGATCATGGTCGAGGAGACCACGGGCGCGGCAGGTGTCGCCGGGATCGGGGTACGCGCCAGGCCCGCGCGCGGGCTCGGCGCCGGCCTGGTGCGGACCGCCAGGCCGCGGCAATGGGTCAAGAACGGCCTGGTGCTCGCCGCGCCCTTCGCCGCCGGGCGGCTGCTGTCGCTGCGCGACTCCGTACAGCTCGGCGTCGTCCTGGTGCTGTTCACCGCGTGCGCGTCGGCCGTCTATCTGATCAACGACGCCCGGGACGCCGACGCCGACCGGGCCCACCCGGTCAAGCGGCTGCGGCCCGTGGCCTGCGGGCAGGTGCCGGTCGGCGCCGCCTATACCGCGGGCGGCTTGCTCGCGGTGGCCGCGCCCGCCACCGCCGCGGTGATGTGCAACGCCGACACCGCGGGCCTGCTGGCCGGCTACGTGGTCATGCAGCTGGCCTACTGCGTCTGGCTCAAGCACATGCTGGTCGTCGACCTGGCGATCGTCACCACCGGCTTCCTGATGCGCGCGATGGCCGGCGGACTCGCCCTGGGCATCGGACTGTCCCGCTGGTTCCTGATCACCTCCGGCTTCTGCGCGCTGTTCATGGTCGCCGCCAAGCGCTACTCCGAGCTGGTGCTGATGTCCGCCGAGGGCGGCGACGTCGGCGCCTCGCGCGCCCTGCTCGGCGAGTACACCTCGGGCTATCTGCGCTTCGTCTGGCAGCTCGCGGCGGGCGTCGGCGTGCTCGCGTACTGCCTGTGGGCGATGGAGACCGGCGGTGCGGCCTCCGGCTGGCTGCCGTGGCGTCAACTGTCGATGATCCCGTTCATCCTCTCGGTGCTGCGCTACGCCGTCTTCGCCGACGCCGGCTCGGCCGGCGCCCCCGAGGACGTACTGCTGCGCGACCGCGCCCTCGTGGTGATCGGCCTGGCCTGGGGCGCGCTCTATGTGCTCGCCGCGGTCAACAGATGAGCGCACGCACCGAGTCGCCCCGCCGCACGCGCGGCCCCGCCGGGACCCGTACCGCCCGGCTGCGCGCCCTGCTGCCCGAGATCGCCGGCTTCGCACTGGCCGGGGGCGCCGCCTATGCCGCCGACCTCGGGCTGTTCGTCTGGCTGCGCGGCCACGCCGCATTCGGGCCGCTCACCGCCAAGTCGCTGTCCTTCCTGGCCGGGTGCACGGTCGCCTACCTCGGCAATGCGCTGGGCACCTACCGCCGCCGCGCCCCGGCCGCGGGGCGGGCCCGGCGCTACGGCGTCTTCTTCGCCGTCAACGCCGCAGGCGCCGCCGTCCAGCTGCTGTGCCTGGCCTGCTCGCACTATGCGCTGGGCTTCACCAGTCCGCGCGCCGACGTCGTCTCGGGTGCGGGCGTCGGTATGGTGCTGGCCACCGCCCTGCGCTTCTGGGGCACCCGCACCCTGGTCTTCCGTACCGCCACCCGGCGGACCCGTGGCGTGCGACGGGTGGACGAGGGTAACCGACCTCCATGGACTGGCTGACCCGGATCCCGTGGATCGGTCCACGGCTCGGGCCGTGGTACGACAGACGCCTCAAGCCGCTGGTGGACCGCGGATTGCGGACGCACGCCTGGCGGGCGTTCGCGCATCTGGAAGAGGTGCACTGGACGCGGCTGGCCGCCGCGATGACCTTCACCAGCTTCCTGTCCCTCTTCCCGCTGATCACCGTCGCCGCGGCACTGGGCGCGGCGCTGCTGTCGCAGAGCCAGCTCGACAAGCTGGAGCACAAGGTCACCGAGCAGATTCCCGGGATCGCCGACCAGATCGACATCAACGGCCTGGTCTCCAACGCCGGCACCGTCGGCCTGATCGCGTCGGCCGTGCTGCTCTTCACCGGCATCGGCTGGGTCAGCTCGCTGCGGGACTGCCTGCGGGCGGTGTGGCTCAAGGACAAGAACGACCAGAACGTGGTGATGAGCAAACTCACCGACGCCGGGATCCTCTTCGGCCTCGGTATCGCCGTGCTCGTCTCGCTGGGCGCGTCCGGCTTCGCCACCGCCGCGGTCAACTGGACCGCCAACCACATCGGCCTGTCGCAGAACAGCGCCGGGCGGGTCCTGCTGATAATCGTCGGCTACGTGATCGCGGTCATCGCCGACTTCCTGATCCTGGTCTATCTGCTCACCCTGATGCCGGGCGTCGACCCGCCGCGCCAGTCCGTGGTCGTGGCCGCGCTGATCGGCGCGGTCGGCCTGGAGGTCCTCAAGGTCGCGCTGGCCGGCTACCTCCAGCGGGTGGCGGGACGCAACATCTACGGCGCCTTCGGCACGCCCGTCGCCCTGCTGCTCTGGTTCAACTTCATGGCCAAGCTGCTGCTCTACTGCGCCGCCTGGACCGTCACCCCGCGGCACGCCCCCGACCCGCTGCCGCCGCAGGAGCCCACGGCCAAGGTCGACCTGGAGAAGGGCGGCGCGCACCGCTGGATGCCCCGGAGCGCGGCCTAACGCCGGCGCTTGCGGCGGCGGTGGCCGCCGGGCTCCGCGGGGGTCTCCTCGGACGCCTCGCCGGGCTCCGCCGGAGCCCTCTCGGACGCTTCCCCGTCCGCCCCGCCGGCCGGCAGCGGGCGCCTGCGGCGGATGACGGTGACGACGACCGCCAGCACCAGCGCCGTACCCAGGGTGACGCCGGCGGCCGTCCACAGGCCGTGCGAGGAGGACGCGGACGCGCTCGCGGACGCGTCGATCCGCTTGCCGCCGGTGCCGCTCGGCTGGGGCGCCGCCGAGGCCGACGCCTTTACCTGGCTGAGCGGCGGCACCAGGGTGCCGACCGGCTTCGCGGTGGCGGCGGCCTTGAAGCCCCAGTCCAGCAGCGCGCCGGCCTCCCGGTAGACCTGGTTGTGCTTGGGCTCCGGATTCATCACGGTGACCAGCAGGGTGCGGCCGTCGCGCTGCGCGACACCGGTGTACGTGGCGCCGGCGTTGGTCGTGTTGCCGTTCTTCACCCCGGCGATGCCCGGGTAGCGCGCCAGGTCGTAGTCGCCGCTGAGCAGGCGGTCGGTGTTCTGGATCTGGAAGGACCCGCGGACCTTCGTCGGCTTGCCGTTCTTGTCCTTCTTGTAGTCGCCGGGGAATTGCGCGACGACGGTGGAGCAGTAGGCGCGGAAGTCCGGGTTCTGCAGGCCCTGGCGGGCGAAGAGCGTGAGGTCGTAGGCGCTGCTGTGCTGGTTCGGCTCGTCGTAGCCGTCGGGCGTGACGACATTGGTGTCGCCCGCCTGCAGCTCCTTGGCCATCGCGTTCATGTCGGCGACCGTCTTGGGCACGCCGCCGTTCATCGCGGCGAGGACATGGACCGCGTCATTGCCCGAGCGCAGGAAGACGCCGAGCCACAGATCCTTGACGGAGTAGCCCTGGTTCTCCTGTATTCCGACCAGGCTGCTGCCCTCGCCCATGCCCTTGAGGTCGGTGGCCGCGACGACATGCTGCTCGGTCTTGGGGAATTTGGGCAGCACGGCGTCGGCGAAGAGCATCTTCAGCGTGCTGGCGGGGGCGAGCTGCCAGTGCGCGTTGTGCGCGGCGAGGATGTCGCCGGTCTCGGCGTCCGCCACGACCCAGGACCGGGCCGTCACCTTGGCGGGCAGCGGGGGCGCACCGCCCGACAGGTCCACCTGGGTGCCCGGCACCCCCAGCCGGTCGCCGCCGACCGTCGACATCCGCGCGGGCGGCTGCGGCACCTTGGGCCCGCGTCCCGGCGCGGCCCCCGCCGTGCCGGCGAATACGGTGCCCCCCAGCAGCGCGGCGGTCGCAGCGACGGCCAGGACGCGGCGGCGCAGTGTGCGGCGGGCAGATGCGGTCTGAGGCATAAGCACCCGCAAGAACGTACAGGGCTCAGCTGTCACTCCGGCCGCCAGGGTCAACACGGCGCGCGGGCGGAGATGCCGCCGGGGTCACCCCGCCCCGGCCGCGGGGCACCCTCCGGGGCCGCCCATACTGGGACGTATGAAGCTCACTCGCCCGGTGTCCTGGTTCCTCGCCGCCTTCGGGGTGTGGTCGTGGATCGTCTGGGTCACCTTTGTGAAGAATCTGTGGAAGGACACCAGCGGTCTGGCCTTCCACGACGGCGACCACTCGTCGCCGACCGCGTACTTCTGGATCCACCTCACCCTGGCCGTGGTCTCCACGGTCTTCGGCACGGTGATCGGCGCCATCGGCGTCCGGGGCCTGCGCGCCCTGCGGCGCGACCAGCCGCCCGCGGTCACCGAGCCGCAGCGGCAGGACCGGACGCCCGCCGGAAAGTGAGGCCGTCCCCGCACGGGACGTCGAGGTCCAGCCTGACGCAGAGCAGCCGCGCCGACCGCGTCCGGTAGGGGGCGAGCACGCTGGATGTGCCGCCCAGGGGTCCTCGCCGAGCCGGAACGCGAAGCCGCCGCTGTCGTACATCCAGATGCCGGCCCCGTCCGGCGCTGGGCGGCGACGCCCGACCCGGGGCCAGGCGCGCCGCGGGGGAGCGGGCGCGGAAAAGGAACCGGCCCGGCTCGGAATGCTCCGAGTCGGGCCGGTTCTGCGGGGAGGGCGGCGGGGGTCCGCCTCCCCTGGTACGGGGAGGTCACCCCGGATGAAGCGGGTGGTCAGTCCGCGGACGAGGCCAGTGCCATGTCCGACGCCTGGTTGCCGCTGGGCGTCGGCTCGTCCTCGGCCGGCTCCACCGCCATGTGCGGCAGCCGCTTGTCCAGCCAGGCCGGCAGCCACCAGTTCGCCTTGCCGAACATGTGCATGAGCGACGGCACCAGGACCGTCCGCAGGATGAACGCGTCCAGCGCGACCGCCCCCGCGAGCCCGATGCCGAACATGCCCAGCACCCGTACTCCACTGAGCGCGAAGGCGCCGAAGACGCAGATCATGATCACCGCGGCCGAGTTGATCACCCGGCTGGTCTCGGCCAGGCCGACCCGTACCGCGCGGGCGCTGTCCTTGGTGTGGACCCACTCCTCGTGCATCCGGCTGACCAGGAAGACCTGGTAGTCCATCGACAGGCCGAACAGCAGCGCCAGCATGATCACCGGCAGGAAGGCGTCGATCGGCCCCTGCCGGGTCGCCCCCAGCAGGCTGCCGCCCCACGCCCACTGGAAGGTCGCCACCAGCACGCCGAAGGACGCGCCCGCCGCCACCATGTTCATCACCGCCGCCGTCAGCGGGACGACCAGGCTGCGGAAGGCGAGCAGCAGCAGCACGAAGCCCAGCGCGATGATCACCCCGATGAAGATCGGCATCTTGCTGCCCAGCACCGAGGCGAAGTCCTTGAAGGTCGCGGTCGGTCCGCCGACGTAGGCCTTCATCGTGTTGCCCCGCTCGGCGGCCGGCACCACCTCGTCCCGCAGATGGTTGATCAGCGTGGTGGTGTCCTTGTCCTGCGGGGACGTTGTCGGCACCGCGCGGACCAGCGCCACCGTGCTGTCCGGCTGCATCGGCATCGCGGCGGCGTAGGCGATGCCCTTGGTGTGGCCCAGCGTGGTGACCAGGCCGTCGAGCGCCGCCTTGTCGCGGGCGCCGCCCGGGACCTCGGCCAGGATGGTCAGCGGCCCGTTGAAACCGGGCCCGAAGCCGTCCGCGAGCATGTCGTACGCCTTGCGCGTGGTGCTGGACTTCTGGTCGTTGCCCTGGTCGGACGAGCCGAGCCGCAGCGACAGGGTCGGGATCGCCAGCACCGCCATGACCACGACGGCGACCGCGGCCAGCGCCCGCGGGTGCCGCTGGACGAAGGTCGACCAGCGCATCGCGGCACCGACCGCGTCCCCGGTCCGCGGACCGCTCGCGGCGAACTTGCGCCGCTGGCGGCGGCTGAGCACCCGCATCCCGAAGACCCCGAGCAGCGCGGGCAGCAGCGTGATCGCGGCCAGCACCGACACCACCACGGTCATCGCGGCCGCGATCGCCACCCCGTAGAGCAGGCTCAGGCCGACCGTGAACATGCCCAGCAGCGCGATGCAGACCGTGCCGCCGGCGAAGAGCACCGCACGGCCCGAGGTGTTCACCGCCGTGACCGCGGACTCCTCCGGCGACTTGCCGCTCAGGATGCCCTTGCGGTGCCTGGTCACGATGAACAGCGCGTAGTCGATGCCCACCCCGAGGCCGACCAGCATCGCCAGCTGCCCCGCGAAGTCCGGCACGTTCATGGTGTGGGTGAGCAGGGTGATCATCGACGACGAGATGCCGATGGCGAACAGCGCGGTCACGATCGGCGTCAGCATGCCGAACAGCGAGCCGAACGCCAGGAAGAGCACCACCGCGGCCGCGCCGATGCCGACGAATTCACTCAGCCCGGCCGGCGGCTCCTCGACCGAGGCGATGATGTTGCCGCCCAGCTCCACCTGGAGCCCGTCGGTGTGCGCGTCGTGCGCGGTGTCGACCAGGTCGTGCACCTGCGACTTGTCCAGGCTGGAGCCGAGCACGGTGTACGTCACCGTCGCGTACGCCGTCCGGCCGTCCTTGCTGATCTGCGCGGCCCCCGCCTTGTCGTACGGGCTGCCGACCTGGCCGACGTCCTTCTGATGCCGGATCTTGTCCAGCATCGGGGCGATCCGCTGCTGCACCGAGGCGTCCCGCACCGAACCGGAGTCCACGTGCCACACCACGGTGTCGGACTCGCCGGACTGGCTGTGCACCGCCTTGTCCAGCAGGTCGATGACCTTGCTGGACTCGGTGTTGGGGAGCGAGAACACATTCGAGTAGGTGTCGCCCGCGATCCTGCCCGCCGTGCCCGCGCCGAGCAGCGCCGCCACCCACAGCAGAATCACCAGCCATTTGTGCCGGAAGCACCATCGCGCCAGAGCGGCCACGATCTATCCCCCACCTTCGTCGTTGTCACACGTGTCCGACACGTGATCTTGTCGGATGATCTCCACTCGCCCCCCTCCAGACTCAGTGGTCCTCCCGACCCGGACCAAGCCGAAACGACTTCTCTCAAGGAACTCCAAAGTTCGCGCCCGCAGGCGCCCTTCCGGGTGCGGATACTTGACCGTATGGAGACAGCTGTCGGCACGGCTCCGAGGGTGCTCGTCGTCGAGGACGAGCCCGCCATCGCGGACATTCTGCGGATCACGCTCAGCTACAACGGCTTCACGGTGCACTGCGCCGCGACCAGACGGGAGGCGCTGGCGGCGGTCCGCGCCCACCGGCCCGACCTCGTGCTGCTCGACGTGATGCTGCCCGACGGCAACGGCTGGGAGGTCTGCCGCGCCCTGCGCGCCGAACACGCCGCCGAGCGGGCCGCGGAGACCGGCGCCGACGACCTCGCCATCATCTTCGTCACCGCCCGCGACGCCCCGCGCGACGTGGTCGCCGGGCTCGGGCTCGGCGGCGACGACTACATCACCAAGCCCTTCGGCGTGGACGAGGTCGTCGCCCGGGTGCACGCGGTGCTGCGCCGCACCCGGCGCGGCACCGGCGTCACCGACCGGGTGCTGCGGCACGGCGACCTGGAGATGGACGAGGCCACCTACTCCGTACGCAGGGCCGGCCAGCCCGTCGAACTGACCCCCACCGAGTACAACCTGCTGCGGCACCTGCTGCGGCACGCCGGCCGGATCATCTCCAAGGAGCAGCTGCTCCAGCACGTGTGGCAGTACGAGACGGTGGTGCCCTCGACGGTGGTCGAGACCTACATCTCCTATCTGCGGCGCAAACTCGACCGCTTCGGACCGCCGTTGATCGAGACCAGGCGCGGCATCGGCTACGGGCTGCGGGCTGTGGAACAGGCGTGACACCGTGACCCGACGACGCCTGCTGCCCCGCCCCAGGACCCTGCGCGCCCGGCTGACCCTCGCCAACGTGGCCTTCGTCGCGCTCGGGCTGCTGGCGACCGCCGCCTTCAGCGTGATGGCGACCTACATGGTGCTGGGCAGCGAGATCGACAACACCCTGCGCGACTCGCAGCGCTCGGTGAGCAGCGCACCGGTGACCGCGGACGGGCTCCAGCAGCTGTGCACTCTGGCCGGCATCCTTCAGGACGGCAAGGACGGCGGGCTGTCCTTCGCCAAGGCCTTCAAGCAGGACCTCTTCGTCGTGCTCGACTCCGACGGCAGCAATTCGTCGGTGTGCGAGAACAGCGGCGGCGCCAACAGCCGGATCCGCAAGGACCTGACCGACGCCCTGTCCGACCCGGCCGCGCTCGCCCGCAGCGGCAAGGCCGTCAACGTCCGCGCCGACGGCACCGACTACCGGGTGATCGTCACCCGGCTCACCGACGGCAGCATGGTCGTCCAGGGCATGCGCTACAGCGGGCTCGAACACGCCATCCACAAGCTGCTGATCTGGGAGTCGGCCGCCGGGCTCGCCCTGCTCGGGCTGCTCGCCGTGGGCTCGCTGACCGCCGCCAGGCGGCGGCTCAGCCCGCTGGAGACCATGGTCGAGACCGCCTCCGCCATCGCCGAGGGCGACCTGTCGCGGCGGATCGCCACCGCACGCCACGGATCGAGCGAGGTCAGACAGCTCAGCACCGCCCTCAACGCGATGCTCCAGCAGATCGAGACCGCCCTCACCGAGAGCGAACGCGCCACCGCCCAGCTGCGGCACTTCATCGCCGACGCCTCCCACGAGCTGCGCACCCCGCTGGCCTCCGTCCAGGGCTACCTCCAGCTCTACGAGAAGGGCATGCTCGACGCCGACGACAAGGAGCGCGCGCTGCACCGGGTCTCCGCCGAGGCCACCCGGATGAGCCGGCTGGTGGACGAACTCCTCGCGCTCGCCCGGCTGGAGGAACGCCCCGCGCTGGACTTCCAGCCGGTCGACGTCTGCGCCCTGGTACGGGACGCCGCCGCCGACCTCGCCGCGCAGCAGCCCGGCCGCCCGCAGAGCCTGCTGCTGCCGTCCGACGACCGCACCGCGTACGCGCTCGGCGACGAGGCCGGGCTGCGGCAGGTCATCGGCAATCTGCTCAGCAACGTCCGGGTCCACACCCCGCCGGACGGCCTGCTGGTCATCGAGGTCGAGGGCGACGAGTCCGCGGTACGGCTGCGGATCGCCGACTCCGGCCCCGGGCTCGACCCGCGGGACGCCGCCCGCGCCTTCGACCGGTTCTTCCGCGCCGACCCCGAGCGCGCCCCCGACACCGGCGGCGCGGGCCTGGGCATGGCCATAGTGCAGGCCGTCGTCCAGGCCCACCACGGCACCGTCGTCCTGGACACCGCACCCGGCCAGGGCCTCACCGTGCACATCACGCTGCCCGCGGCCGGCTCGCCCTCGCCCCTTCCCGCGACCGGACCCGAGCCCGCGTCCACTCCCACGGCGGCACCGGTACGCGAGCCGGCCGCGTCCGGGGCGGGACTTGCGCTGGAGTGAGCTCCACCTCGCAGCGTCCCGCACACGCAGACGCCTCCGCGACGCCCTCCGCCCCCGGCTCCGACGACGGCCACACCCGTAACCTGGCCGCGCTGAGCCTGCTCACCGGCACCGAACCACCCCACCGTGCTCGCCCCGGTGGCCGAGATCGCCCCCTGGCCCACCCCGCCCGGGCCGCCCCGCCCGGGCCGCCCTTCCCCGGGCCACCCCGCCTGGTCCACCCCGCTCGGCCCTCCTCGGTTCGCCCGCCCTCGCCCGGTCCACCTCCGCTCACCCACCCTGCTCGGGCCGCCCCGCTTCACCTGCCCTCGCCCGGGCCTCCTCCGCTCACCCCACCCCGAACCACCGTTCCCCCGCCGCTCGCAGCTCCCCGAGGTCGGGCGGGGGCGGGGTCGGGGCGGAGGTGGCCCAGGCGATGTACGAGTCGGGCCGGAGCAGCGCCGCCGTGAAACCGGGGTCCGCCGACCGCCGGGGACGGGCCGTCACCACGTCCACCCGGGCGGTCCAGTCCGCCACCGACTTCGCCGCCGTCGCCCCCTTGGTGAGGTCGAGCAGCAACGGGCGCCCGCCCCGGGTCAGTTCCGCGAGCCGCACCGGGCCGGTCGCGGTGGACAGCTCCAGGTCCTGGACGTGCCGCCCGACCAGCGGGTGGTCTGCGGCACCGCCCATGTCGTAGCGCAGATCGGACCCCGCTATCAGGTCGGCGACCCGGCGGATCGCCGCCTGGTCCCGCAGCAGCTCGCCGAACAGCTCCCGCAGCGCGTCCACATCGCTGCCCGGCCCCAGCATCGCGGCCTGCGCCTGGGCGTAGGTCAGCGTGCGGCGTGCGGCGGCGGTGCGCTCGGCCGCGTAACTGTCGAGCAGCCCCTCGGGCGCCGTGCCCGTGAGCTGTGCCGCCAGCTTCCAGCCGAGGTTGATCGCGTCCTGGAGGCCGGCGTTCAGCCCCGGCCCGCCGCCCGAGGCGTAGACGTGGGCCGCGTCGCCGATCAGGAAGACCCGCCCGTCGCGGAACCGGTCGGCCACCCGTGTGTTGCCGCCCGTCAGCCGCCGCAGCACGAACGGCCCAGGCCCTTCCGGAGCCGCCACCGGCACCTCCGCCCCGAGCACCCTGCGTATGCTCGCCGCCATCTCGGCCAGGCTCATCGGCTCGTCGCCCTCGGCCGGCTCCCACTCGGTGGTGGCCACCAGTGGCGGCCGGCCGGGCAGCGGCGCCCAGCTGAACGCCCCCCGCTCCGTGCGCCGCGGCAGAAACGGCGCCACCGTCCCGAACCCCGGCACCCGCAGACCCCGCGCGTCCGCCCAGCCCTCGGGCACGGCCACATGCGCGTGCCGCGCGACCGACCGGTCGTAGGTGATGCCGGTGAAGCCGATCCCGGAGAGCTTGCGCGTGACGCTGTGCGCCCCGTCGGCGCCGACGGCATAGCGGGCCCGCAGCCGGTACGGCCCCGCCGGGCCGGATATCTCCAGCTCGACCCGGTCCTCCCGCTGCACCACACCGGTCACCTCGTGCCCGGCGCGTATCTGCGCACCCATGTCGAGCGCGCGCGCCGTCAGCACCTGCACGATCCGCTGCTGCGGGACCGGCAGTGTGTAGACCGGGCCGGCCGGCAGCCCGCTCAGGTCCAGGGGCAGCCCGGCGAACATGAAATAGCTGGTGTCGGGCTGCGGCGGCCCGGCGCTGCCGCTGAGGCTTTCGTACAGTCCGCGCCGGTCGAGCGCCTGGACGACCTGCCCGACCAGACCGTTCGCCCGGGGCTCCCCGCTCGGTTCCGGCAGGCGTTCCAGCACGACCGGGCGCACGCCCAGCAGACCCAGTTCGGCAGCCAGCATGAGTCCGGTCGGACCCGCGCCGACAACCACGACATCGACATCCGTGTCGACAGCCATCAGGACGTACTCCTCTCCACTGTTGCGATCCGATCCACTGTCGGAATCCCGGCGGTCAGTGCTCGGCGGGCGCAGGCTCGGGTGGGGACCCGGACCCGGACCCGGACGCCGGGGCCGGCGAAGGCGCGGGCAGGCCCGCCGTCACCTGTTCGAGCGCCTCGGCTATCAGCGGCCCGAGCGGGACCGGGGGATCGGCGCGCAGCCAGTGCGACAGGGCCGTGCCGACCGCGGCCCCGACCGAGGCGGCGACCAGCTTCGGGTAGAGGTCGGTCTCCGGGTCCGTCCCGGTGCGCGCGCCGATCGCCCCGGCCAGCACCGCTTGCGCGGCCCGGTCCGCCCGCAGCACCTCACCCTGCACGGCGGGTTCCGACAGCACCCGCCAGATCGCCTCGGTGTGCTGCCGCCCGGGAGCCGCGGCGCCCGCCCCGCCGCCGCCCGCCGGGGTGAACTCGGCCTGCACCGAGGCGCTTATCGACTCCCACAGCGGCTCCTGCGCCGGCCGTTCGTCCAGCGCCCGCGCTACCCGCAGCATCCGGTCCAGGTGGGTGGCGGCCACCGCTTCCGCCTTGCCGGAGAAGTAGTTGCGGAAGGTGCGCTCCGAGACATTCACCGCCGCCGCGATGTCCTCGATGCGCACGCCGTCCCAGCCGCGCTCGACGCTCAGCGCGATCGTGGCCTGGCTCAGCGCGGCCCGGGTCTGCCGCTTCTTGCGTTCGCGAAGCCCGTCCGTCGCGTCGGCGGCGTCTGTCGCCGCCGCCGCGTCCGCCGGGCCGTCCGTGGTTTCCATGCTTGCCAACGTAGCGGTTTTGCCGAGACGGAAAAAATGCCCTGTGGATAACTTTGCCGAACCGGTAAGATCATCGGGCCCGAAAGAAGGGGTGAGGGCCGTCAGGGGCCACTGTCAGTGGCCGGCTCTACGCTCGCAGTCATGGGGATGGTGACCTTCGTCGACGAGACGACATCGGGAGAGACCCGTGACTCCTGGGGACTGGAACTCGCGGAAGAACGGCTCAGCGCCCGCGAGCTGATCCGGCGCCGGGTGTTCCAGGAGGCGGCGGAGTTCAACGCGCGACAGCCCGAGGCCTTCCACGGCCTCGTCCGGCCGACCGACGCGGAGACAACGCTCAACGGCTACCGGTTGCGCACCCCGCGCCGCCTCGACCCCGAGCGGCAGTGCGCGCTGGCGCTCGACGCCTTCGGCCGCAACGGCTTCCTGCTGCTGGTCGCCGACCGCCAGGTCGAGCAGCTGGACGACGAGGTCGAGCTGCCGCCCGGCACCGAGGTCGTCTTCCTCAAGCTCGTCCCGCTGGTGGGTGGCTGATGGCCAGGCCGGGGGAGCAGGTGGTGGCGGTGCGCCGGCTGGCCGCCGCCGGGAATGTCGGGGGGCTGGCCGATCTGCTCGCCGACGCCTTCGCCCACCCGACGGCGCTGACGGAGTCGTCCGGGCTGGCCTTGCTCGCGCCTGTGGGGGAACTGACGCCGGACCAGCGGCGCCGGCTCGTGTCGCGGTGGGCCGACCGCTACCGGGCCACCGAGGCGGCCACCGCCGGGACCGGCGACCCCTGGTACGGCCTGCTGGTGCTGGTGTGCTGCGCCGGCCGGGATCTCGGCGCCGACCCGCTCGCCGACGAGCGGTCCCGGTGGCTCGCGGGCCTCGGCGACGTCGTGACCGTCTGGTACGACGGATGGCTCCACCGGCTGATCGAGGCGGAGACCGCCGCCGGGCGCGCCCTGACGCCCGCCGCCGTGGCCACCCTGCGCCGGACCGTGCTCGCCTCGTATCCGCCGTCGGACCTGGTCGCGATCGTGCGGAATCTCGGCGGGCCGCCGCTCAATCCCGGCGAGCAGTGGTCGGACGACGCGCTGGCGACCGCCGCACTGCTCGGTGAGCCGTGGCCGCAGCTGCTGCGGGTGGCCGCCACCGCGACGGCCGCCAAGCCGTCCGCCCGCTGGGAGAAGGACGCCCGTGCCGTGACCGACCGGCTCGGACCTGACGCCGTACGGGACAAGGCGCTGCACTGGCTGGCGCTCGCCGGGCGGCCGAGGACCGTACCGTTCGGTTCGCGCGAGTACGGTCCCGATCCCAACGCGCTGCTCGACCCCTACAACGCCAACGCGCTGCGCGGCCTGGCCTGGCTGCTGGCCATGCTGCCGCCGCACCCCGGCAGCGCGCGGGCGCTGGGCGCGCTGGTGGACATGGCGCTGCGCAAGGTCCCCGGCCACGGCCCGCGCAATCCCAAGCTCGCCAACGCCGGGGTGGGCGCGCTGGCCCGCTGCGAGGGCGACACGGCGCTCGGCGAGATCGCCCGGCTGGCCTCCCGGGTGACCTTCCGCGGCACCCGCAAGCAGATCGACGCGGCCTTGGAGGCGCGGGCCGCGGCCCTCGGGCTGAGCCGGGAGGAGGTCGAGGAGCTGGCGGTGCCCGCGTACGGTCTGACCGAGGTGGGCCTGCTGCGCCACGACCACGGCGAGCTGGCGGTATGGGCCGGAAAGGCCGTCCTGAGCTGGCGCAATGCGGCGGGCAAGGAGGTCAGGGGCATCCCCGCGGCCGTCAAGCGCGACCACCCGGAAGAGGTCGCCGCGCTCAAGGCCGCCGTGAAGGACATCGACCGGATGCTCACCGCCCAGGCCGAGCGTTTCGACCGGCAGTTCCTGGCCCGCAGGCAGTGGGCGTACGCCGCCTGGCGCGAGCGCTGCCTCGACCACCCGCTGGTCGGGACCCTCGCCCGCCGCCTGCTGTGGACGGTCGACGGCCGGCCCTGCGGTTACGCCGACGGGGAGCTGCGGACGCTCGCCGGCACACCCGTCGCCCCCGGAGCCGGGGCCACCGTCGAGCTGTGGCACCCGGTGGACCGCGGGCCCGCCGAGGTCGTCGGCTGGCGCGACTGGCTCGAACGGCACGGGATCACCCAGCCGTTCAAGCAGGCGCACCGCGAGGTCTACCTGCTGACCGACGCCGAGCGCGGCACCCGCACGTACTCCAACCGCTTCGCCGCGCACATCCTGCGCCAGCACCAGTTCCAGTCGCTGGCCGCCGCCCGCGGCTGGACCAGTGCGCTGCGGCTCGCCGTGGACGACGTCTATCCGCCGGCGGTGCGCGAGCTGCCGCAGTGGGGACTGCGGGCCGAGTTCCTGGTCGAGGGGGTGGGCGACGACACCACCGACTCGGGCAGTTATCTCCACCTGGCCACCGACCAGGTCCGTTTCCACCGGCTCGACGAGGCGGTCGCTGTGGCCCACGCGGGAGGCGGCGGCTACCGGCACCCGGCGGGCGGCGCGGCCCCCGAGGGCCTGCCGCTCAGTGAGGTCCCCGCGCTGGTCCTCAGCGAGATCCTGCGGGACGTCGACCTCTTCGTCGGCGTTGCCAGCGTCGGGAACGACCCCGCCTGGCAGGACGGCGGACCCCGGGGCCACTACCGCGACTACTGGCACTCCTACGGTTTCGGCGACCTCACCCAGACCGCGCAGGGACGCCGCGACCTGCTCAGCCGTCTCGTTCCCCGGCTGGCGATAGCCGACCGGTGCACGGTCGAGGGCCGCTTCCTGCGGGTGCGCGGCGACCTGCACACGTACAAGATCCACCTCGGGTCGGGCAACATCCTGATCGCGCCGCACGACCGGTACCTCTGCATCGTCCCGAAGTCCGCGCCCGGCTCCGCCTACGACGGCTATCTGCCCTTCGAGGGGGACCGCACCCTGACCCTCATCCTGAGCAAGGCGCTGCTGCTGTCCCGCGACAAGGAGATCACCGACCGTACGATCGTGAGCCAGCTGTGACGGGGCCTTACGCCGCCGGTGCCCCGGCCTCCTCCGCCGGCGCCCGGCGCGGCATGAGAGCGACGGCGGGGACGCAGGCGGCGGTCAGGGCCAGGACGACGACGAGGCTGATCGTCATGGCGTGGCCGAGGCCGCCGCCGGTGGTCCGGAAGAAGACCGAGGTCACGGCAGCCGAGCCGATGCCCGCCGCGAGCTGCTGGACCGCCGACAGCGACCCGCCGGCGCTGCCCGCCTCGTCGGGGTCGATGTCGCCCAGCGCGATGTCGAAGATCGTGCCGTAGCAGGCGCCCATGCCGAGGCCGATGACGAAGACGGGACCGGCCAGCGTCCACAGCCCCAGGTCGGTGCCCGACTGCGCGACCAGGGCGAGCACCCAGCCGCAGCCGGCCAGCACGATCCCGATCCCGGTGAAGATCAGGGTCCGGCCGAGGGTCTTGATCAGCGCCATGCAGGAGCCGGCGGCCACGATGATGCCGAGCGTCATCGGGAGCAGCGCGAGCGAGGCGCCGCGGGCGGAGGCGTGCAGGCCCTGCTGGATGAACAGGGACAGGACGTAGATCAGTCCGCTCGTGGCCGCGAAGACGACCAGGCCGACGAGCAGGCCGGAGGTGAAGCCGCGGTTGCGCAGCAGGCTCGGCTTGAGCAGCGGTTCCGCGGCGGTGCCCTGCCGCCGGGCGAAGGCGGCGAAGGCCAGCAGGCCGGCGGCGAGCGGGACGATCGCGGTGGCGTTCCAGCCGTCGGAGGAGCCCTGCAGCATGCCGAAGAGCAGGCCGAACATCGCCACGGCGAGCAGTGCTGAGCCCCACCCGTCCACGACGACCGCCCGGTCCCCGTCGTCGCGCGGCAGCAGCCGGCCGGCCAGCACCAGGCCGGCGGCGCCGAGCACCAGGTTGACCAGGAAGAGCGGCCGCCAGGACAGGCCGAAGAGGTCGGCGTCGATGATGAAGCCGGCCAGGACCGGGCCGCCGACGGTCGCGAGGCCGAGCAGCGGGCCGAAGAGCGAGAAGGCCTTGCCGAGCATGTCCCGGGAGAAGGTCCTGGTCATGATGGCCATGCCCTGCGGGATCAGCAGGGCGCCGAAGGCCCCCTGCGCCACCCGGGCGGCGATCAGCAGCGCCGGATCGGGCGCGAGGCCCGCTGCCGCGGAGGCGGCCGTGAAGCCGGCCATGCCGGTCAGGAACATCCGGCGGCGGCCGAATTTGTCGCCGAGCCGCCCGCCGACCACGAGCAGCACGCCCATGGCCAGCATGTAGGACGAGCCCAGCCATTTGATCAGGCTCTGCCCGCCGTGCAGGTCGGTGGCGATGGTGGGGGCGGCGATGTTGGTGACGGTCGAGTCGATCATGTCGAGGGCGTCAGCGAGGAGGACGAGGCCGAGAATCGCCCACATCAGCCGGGTGGAGGTGCTGGTGGCGGCAGGTCCGGCCGCGGGAGTGCTGGTCATCGTGGTCATGGGGAGCCCCTTTCCGGGTACATGCTCCGAGTCTAGACGAACATGTTCGTGACGACCACGTTCGCACCGAACATGTTCGTTCTAGGGCCGGTTCCGCCGAACGTGTTCGTTATGCTCGGTCCCATGACCCCCGGCAAGCCCGCCCCGATCAGCCGCCGCGACCGCCCCGCCAAGCCCGCGCTCAGCCGCGACGCGATCGTGCGGGCCGCACTGCGGATCCTGCGCGAGGAGGGCCTCGACCGGGTCACCATGCGGCGGCTCGCCCAGGAGCTGGACACCGGAGCGGCGTCGCTCTACGTCTACGTCGGCAACACCGCCGAGCTGCGCGCCCTGATGCTGGACGAGCTGCTCGCCGGCCTCGACCTCACCCCGGTCACCGCCCCCGGCGACTGGCGCGACCGCCTCATCGCCGTACTCAACTCCTACGGCGCCGCCCTCTTCGCCTACCCGGGCCTGGCGCGCTCGGCCCTGGTCACCCGCCCGTCCGGCCCCGGCTACCTCCGGCTGGTCGACGGAGTCCTGGCCCTGCTCGGCACGGAGGTCCCCGCCGACCGAGCCGCCTGGGCCGTCGACCTCCTGCTGCACTTCGCGACCTCGACGGCGGCGGAGCAGAGCACCCGCGAGGGGTCCGCGGAAGCGGCCGACGAGGACGACGCCCTGACCGCGGCGGTCCTCGCCGCCTCCCCCTCCACCCACCCGCACGTCGCGGCCCTCGGCCCCGAGCTCTTCACCGGCACCGGCGAGGCCCGTATGACCTGGGCTTTCCACGTCCTGATCAACGGCATCCTGCAAACCCCCCGCCCCGCCGCCTGACCGGCCCGCCGTCCGCGGGACGCGCACGGCCGAGGCCCGCCTCCCGGGGGTGGGGGGCGGGCCTCGGGTGTGGGCGAGGGGTCAGAAGCGGCGGGTGATGAGGGCTCGCTTGACCTCTTGGATCGCCTTCGTCACCTCGATGCCGCGCGGGCAGGCGTCCGTGCAGTTGAAGGTGGTGCGGCAGCGCCAGACGCCGTCCTTGTCGTTCAGGATCTCCAGGCGCTGCTCACCGCCCTCGTCGCGCGAGTCGAAGATGAAGCGGTGGGCGTTGACGATGGCCGCGGGGCCGAAATACTGGCCGTCGTTCCAGTAGACCGGGCAGGACGAGGTGCACGCGGCGCACAGGATGCACTTGGTCGTGTCGTCGAAGCGCGCGCGGTCCTCGGCGGACTGGAGGCGCTCGCGGGTCGGCTCGTTGCCGGATGTGATGAGGAAGGGCATCACATCGCGGTAGGCCTGGAAGAAGGGGTCCATGTCGACCACGAGGTCCTTGAGCACGGTGAGGCCCTTGATGGGCTCGACCGTGATCGGCTTCTCGGGGTTGATGTCCTTGATCAGGGTCTTGCAGGCGAGCCGGTTGCGGCCGTTGATGCGGACCGCGTCGGAACCGCAGACACCGTGGGCGCACGAGCGCCGGAAGGTCAGGGTGCCGTCGATCTCCCACTTGATCTTGTGGAGTGCGTCCAGGACGCGCTCCTTGGGGTCGATCGGCAGCTGGTAGTCGACCCACTCGGCGTCGGCCGAGACCTCGGGATTGAAGCGGCGCACCCGCAGGGTGACCGTGATCAGGTGGGCCGCGCCGACCTCGGCGGCGTCCAGGGCCGCCGAGTGCTTGTCCAGCGTCGGAGTGCTCGGGGTGCTCATCAGTACTTACGCTCCATCGGCTGGTAGCGGGTCTGCACGACCGGCTTGTAGTCCAGGCGGATCGACTCGGCGCCGCTCGCGTCGTCCACCTCGCGGTAGGCCATCGTGTGCCGCATGAAGTTGACGTCGTCGCGGTTCGGATAGTCCTCGCGGTAGTGGCCGCCGCGGGATTCCTTGCGGGCCAGCGCGGAGACGGCCATCACCTCGGCGAGGTCGAGCAGGTTGCCCAGCTCGACGGCTTCCAGCAGGTCGGTGTTGAACCGCTTGCCCTTGTCCTGGATGGACACGTTGAGGTAGCGCTCGCGCAGCTCGCCGATCTTCTCGACGGCGGTCTTGATGGTCTGCTCGGTGCGGAAGACCATCACGTTGGCGTCCATGCACTCCTGCAGCTCGCGCCGGATGTCGGAGACCCGCTCGCTGCCGGTGGCCGAGCGCAGCCGCTCGACCTGGGCCACGACCAGCGAGGCCGGGTCCTCGGGCAGCGGCACGAAGTCGTTGGCGTGGGCGTACTCGGCGGCGGCGATGCCGGAACGGCGGCCGAAGACGTTGATGTCGAGCAGCGAGTTGGTGCCGAGGCGGTTCGCACCGTGCACGGACACGCAGGCGACCTCGCCGGCCGCGTACAGGCCGGGCACGACGGTGGTGTTGTCGCGCAGCACCTCGCCCTGGACGTTGGTGGGGATGCCGCCCATGGCGTAGTGCGCGGTGGGCTGGATCGGGATCGGGTCGGTGTACGGCTCGATACCCAGGTACGTGCGGGCGAACTCGGTGATGTCGGGCAGCTTCGCGTCCAGCTGCTCCGGGGGCAGGTGCGTCAGGTCGAGGTAGACGTGGTCGCCCTCGGGACCGCAGCCGCGGCCCTCGCGGATCTCGGTGTAGATCGCCCGGGAGACGACGTCACGCGAGGCCAGGTCCTTCATGACGGGCGCGTACTTCTCCATGAAGCGCTCGCCGTCCTTGTTGCGGAGGATGCCGCCCTCACCGCGGGCGCCCTCCGTCAGCAGGATGCCCATCCGCCAGATGCCCGTCGGGTGGAACTGGAAGAACTCCATGTCCTCGAGCGGCAGCCCGCGCCGGTAGACGGCGGCCTGGCCGTCGCCGGTCAGGGTGTGCGCGTTGGAGGTCACCTTGAAGAACTTGCCGGTGCCGCCGGAGGCGTAGATCACGGCCTTCGCCTGGAAGACATGGATCTCGCCGGTGGCCAGCTCGTACGCCACCACGCCCGCGGAGCGCTGCACGCCGTCGACCTCGGTCAGCAGCTGGTCCAGGACGTAGAACTCGTTGAAGAACTCCACGCCCTCCTTGACGCAGTTCTGATAGAGCGTCTGGAGGATCATGTGACCGGTGCGGTCGGCGGCGTAGCACGCCCTGCGGACCGCGGCCTCGCCGTGGTTGCGGGTGTGGCCGCCGAACCGGCGCTGGTCGATCCGGCCCTCGGGCGTCCGGTTGAAGGGCAGGCCCATCTTCTCCAGGTCGAGGACCGCGTCGATGGCCTCCTTCGCCAGGATCTCGGCGGCGTCCTGGTCGACCAGGTAGTCGCCGCCCTTGATCGTGTCGAAGGTGTGCCACTCCCAGTTGTCCTCCTCGACGTTCGCCAGGGCCGCGGCCATGCCGCCCTGGGCGGCGCCGGTGTGGGAGCGCGTCGGGTAGAGCTTGGTCAGGACGGCGGTGCGGCTGCGCTTGGTGGCCTCGATGGCGGCGCGCATACCGGCGCCGCCCGCGCCGACGATGACGGTGTCGTACTTGTGGATCTGCATGGGGTCGCTTTCCCTGTCCAGCCCTGGCTTAGCGGATGTTCGGGTCGAAGGTGAAGATCACCAGCGAGCCGAGCACGATGGTGAACGCCACTGCGGTGAACAGCAGCGTCTTGAGCCAGACGCGGGTGTTGGCCTGCTCGGCGTAGTCGTTGATGACGGTGCGCAGACCGTTGCCGCCGTGCAGCATCGCCAGCCACAGCATGGCGAGGTCCCAGTACTGCCAGAACGGCGACGCCCAGCGGCCCGCCACGAAGGCGAAGCCGACCTTCTGCACACCGCCGTCCAGGACCAGCTGGATCAGCAGGTGGCCGAGCACCAGTACGACGAGCACCACACCGGACAGCCGCATGAACAGCCAGCCGTACATCTCGAAGTTGGTGCGGCTGCTGCGCGGGGTGCGCTTGGTGCGGGCCCGCGGCGGCTCGATGACCGGCGCGGGATTCTGCGGGCTGTACGGGGCGACGCTGGAGCCGGTCAGCTCGACGGCGTCGGTGATGTCAGTGGCCATGTGTCGTTCAGCTCCCGAACAGGACTCGAGCGGCGTGGCCGAGGACGGGGTAGATCGCGCCGACCATCAGCAGGACCCACAGGCCGACCACGGTCCAGAGCATCTGCTTCTGGTAGCGCGGGCCCTGGGTCCAGTAGTCGACGGCGATGATCCGCAGGCCGTTCAGCGCGTGGAAGAGGATCGCGGCGACCAGGCCGTACTCCAGCAGGCTGACGATCGGGGTCTTGTAGGTGGCGACGACCTTGTCGTAGTCCTCGGGGGAGACCCGCACCAGGGCGGTGTCGAGGACATGTACGAACAGGAAGAAGAAGATGAGGACACCGGTGACTCGATGAGCCACCCACGACCACATGCCTTCCCGGCCGCGGTACAGCGTTCCAGCCGGCACGGAAAAAACCCTCCGGGAGCGGGGCGAGGGGTGCCGGCTAGGGGTGTCGGTCACGCCCGGCCGGGTACGGTCCACCGGCCCCGGCCATCGTAGCGACGCGATACGGCCTGAGTACCGCGGGGTGGGCCAGGTGTGATCGATCCCGCACGGTCGGGTGAACGCGCGGCCTCGAATGCGCGCACGGACTGGTCCGTCGGCCCGCCGCCGGAAGCGCCGGAAGCGCCGGAAGCGCCGGAAGCGCGGAACGCGTCGGGGCGGCCGAACCCGGCGAACCCGGCGGGGCGGCCGGGCTCGCCGCTGCCGCCCGCCAGCCGGATCAGCCGGGCCCGGCAGAGCCGGCGCAGTTGCCGCGCGGTGGCCACCCGCTCCTCGTCCTCGTCGTGCCCGAGCCTTTCGCGCAGGCTGACCAGCATCTGGTCCAGGGCGGCGCCCGGGTCGGCGGCGGTGCGCTCGTCCAGGGCGAGGATGAAGGCGTGGCCGAACTTGGCCTCGTAGTGCGCGTGGGCGGCGCGCAGCGCGGTGTGCACGGTCAGGCCGCCCCGGTCGGTCAACGCCGTGGGCGCCTCGCCGGCCAGCGCCTCGGCGAGATCGCCCGGCGTCAGGTCGTACGCGGCCTCGTCCGCCGCGGCGAGCAGCGTCTCGACGGTCGGGTACGGGCGGTGCGCGGCCATCCGGCGGGCCCACCGGCTGCTGCCGCAGCAGGCCAGCAGCGCCGTTTCCGCGGCGGCGGGCGGCGCCTGGTTGAGCCGCGTCAGCGGGGACGGCGGAGCGTCGGACGCGGTGTCGCTGGACAGCAGCGGGCTCCAGAGTCGTGGGCGGGGACGGGCGCAGGGCGAACCCGTACGGCGGGGGCGGGGCGTGAGGCCGATCCGTGACGGCGGGGACGTACGGCGGCCTCGTACGGCTGATTCGGCGGGGGGAGAACTCCACTGTAGGCGCGCCCGGTTCGAACAGGGCAGGCAGGTGTGCGAACTTCACCCGTACGGAGCCGTGCCCTGGCGCGGTGTTGACCGGCCGCCTTCCGCGGGGGCGGGCAGGCGCGCGGGGCATTCTCCGGCGGGCCGCGCGGGAAAGCGCGTACGGAAAGTGACGACGGCCGGGGGCCGCCTCCCCCCACAGGAGCGTCCCCGGCCGCCGACTTGTACGGCGTATCCCAGAGCAAAAGTGTCACTGCCGCGCATGAGGCAGGATTGGCCGTGTGTTCGAGGGGGTGGGGCCCGACGTGGAAGTGCACGAGTCTCTGGAGGCCGCCGTCAGCGCGGCGCAGCGGGGCGACGAGGGCGCGTTCCGTACCGTCTACCGGGCTGTCCAGCCGCAGTTGCTGAACTACGTCCGCAGCCTGGTCGGGCCGGTGGACGCCGAGGACGTGGCGTCCGAGGCCTGGTTGCAGATCGCCCGCGACCTGCCCAACTACCGCGGCGGCAGCGGGTCGATACGCGGCTGGGCGGCCAGGATCGCCCGCAACCGCGCGTTGGACCACATCAGGGCGCGCAGCCGGCGGCCGGTGCCGGGCGGCGGGGTGGACGACCTGATCCAGCTGCCGGACCGGGCCGACACGGCGGGCGAGGCGCTGGACGCGGTGGCGACCGACCGGGCGCTGGCCGCCATCGCGGCGCTGCCGCGCGAGCAGGCGGAGGCGGTGCTGCTGCGGGTGGTGATGGGGCTCGATTCGACCAGTGCGGCGCGAGTGCTCGGGAAACGGGCCGGATCGGTGAGAATGGCCACCCACCGCGGACTGCGGCGGCTGGCCGAAATCCTGGAGTACGACGACGGGGACCACGGGGATCACGCGGACCACGCGCACGGGGACCACGGGGAGTACGGCGACGGCCCCGACGCGGTCCCGGAGCGGCGGCCCGCGGACCGTCCGCACGCGGATGTGACGTTTTCCGCGTCCAAGGCGCTGTGAGGAAGTGGGATGAGCGACAACACCCGACGGGACGCCGCATCCACGGACCTGCCCCACCCGGCCCGGCACCCCCGCCCGCCCCAGCGGCTCGGGGCGTGGCCGGACGCCCGTACGGCGGAGGTCCTGCTCGCCGGCGACGGGCGCTGTACGCCGCCCGGCGTGCCGGCCGACCGGCTGGTGCGGCTGCTGGCCGCCGCGCGCGACGGGCACGCGCCGCTCGACCCGGCCAGGGAGGCCGCCGCCCTGGCCGCCTTCCGCACGGCCGCCGCCGGGCGGGCGGGCAAGGCCCGCGGCAAGGCCCGCGGCAGGGGCCGGCTGGCCGCGCTGCGGGCCGCCTTCGCGGTGCGGCGCCCGCGGGTGATGGCCGCGGCAGTGGTGTCGGCGCTGGCGCTCGGCGGGATGGCGGTCGGGATGGCCGCGGCGGCGAGGTCGTTCACGTCGGGGGAGGGCTCGGGGAGCACGCCGATGGGCACCAGGCCGCCCGCCGCGGTGTCGCCCGACGGCAGCACGTCGGGGCCGTGGACCGCGGGTCCCGGCGCCCGCGGCGGCGGCCCGGCGGCGCCGCCGCCGCACAGCGGCGCCGGCGAGGACCGGCAGGGCGCGGGCGGGCGCGGGTACGGCCACGCCTGCCACCGGGCTCCGGTCCCGCGCTGCCCGCACGGTCCTGCGACGGGGAAGGGCGGCAAGCCGGCCAAGGACACCAAGGCCGGGCAGCTCGCGCTGAAGAGCGGGGGGAGCGCGGGGCGCGGCGGAAACGGCGGCAGCGCCGGGAGGACCGGCAAACCGGAGAAGACGGTCAAGGGACGCGGCGGCGGTGGTCCGCGCCACACGCGCCCCGGGCAGCGCTCACCGTCACGGCCGCCTGGAAGGTGACACTTCTGACGGTCCGTGCGCTGTAGGGAGTAAGGCCGACTGGTCATCGGCCCCCCTGATCCCGGTCCACCCCGTATCGGGTTCGGGTGCTACGGAGCGCGGCCGGGCGCATTTCCCCCTGCCCGACCGCGCTCCTGCCCGTCAGGCCCGGGGGCCCTCGGGCCCGCGGTCCTGACAGCCGGTCACGTCACCAGTAGACGACGACCTTGTCGCCGACCCGCACCTGGTCGAAGAGCTTCGTGATCGCGGCCTTGTCGCGTACGTTGACGCAGCCGTGCGAGGCCCCGGCGTAACCGCGGGCGGCGAAGTCGGACGAGTAGTGCACCGCCTGGCCGCCGCTGAAGAACATCGCGAACGGCATCGACGTGTGGTAGATCGTCGAGACGTGGTCGCGGCTCTTGGAGTTCACATGGAAGAGGCCCTCGCGGGTCGGGGTGTACTGCGACCCGAAGCGGACGTCCATGGTGGCCTGCACCTTGCCGTCGATGACCCACGACAGGGTGCGGCTGGTCTTGCTGACGCACAGCGCGCGGCCGGTCATGCAGCGCGGGTCGAGCTTGCCGGCCGGCTTGGCCGGGACCGGCGGGTAGAGCTCCTTGTGGGTGGGCTGGTGGGTCAGTGAGCGCAGCTTGGACCAGGTGTTCTGGCTGACGCTGCCGGTCGAGGTCAGGCCGTGCCGCTCCTGGAAGTCGCTGACCGCGTGCTCGGTGACCGCGCCGTAGTAGCCGGTCGGATTCTGCGAGAACAGGTGCAGCTGGCCGAGCCTGGCCTGGAGCTCGCGCACCTGGGAGCTGGTCGCCCCCACCGTCATCACCGCGGGCGCGACCGGAGGCGTGGTCGGCGCCTTCGTGGTCGGCGGCGCGGTGGTCGGTGCGGCCGTACGGGTGGGCGCGGTGGTGGCCGGCGCGGTCGTCCCCGGGGCGGTGGTCGGGGCCGCGCCGGTGGTGGCCGGTGCGGTCGTGCCGGCCGCGGTCGTGGTGGTCGACGGCTTCTGGTCGGCCCCGGTGTCCTGCGGTCCGCACGCGGCGAGCACCGCCATGGCGAGCGCCGCTCCGGCGGCGGCCACCACCACCGGGACCCGCCGTCTGCTCCTGTTCCTGCCTGTGGACATCGCTCTCCATCCCCGTGCGTCAGCCGTTGTGCACCCCTAGACACGTTTCCGGCCCGGACGGTTGCGGCACCCTTGGTAGAGAGTCGGCGGCTGTGAGGAACGTCCCAGGCCGCGGCGGTGCGCCGCCCGCCCGCCGCCCTCCTGCTGCTGCTCTACCAGCTGGTCGGCGAGGAGCAGGGCGTGTCCGCCGACCGGCTGACCGGCACCATCCAGAACGACGTGCTCAAGGAGTACATCGCGCGGGGGACGTACATCTTCCCGCCCAAGCCGTCGCTGCGGCTGATCGCGGACATCTTCGCCTACTGCCGCGCCGAGATCCCGAAGTGGAACACCATTTCGATCTCCGGCTACCACATGGCCGAGGCCGGCGCCTCGCCCGCGCAGGAGATCGCCTTCACGCTCGCCGACGGCATCGAATACGTCCGCACCGCGGTCGCCGCCGGGATGGACGTGGACGATTTCGCGCCGCGGCTGTCGTTCTTCTTCGTGTCGCGCACCACGATCCTGGAGGAGGTCGCGAAATTCCGCGCGGCCCGGCGGATCTGGGCCAGGGTGATGCGCGAGGAATTCGGCGCCCGGAATCCCAAGTCGCTGATGCTGCGCTTCCACACCCAGACCGCGGGCGTCCAGCTCACCGCGCAGCAGCCCGAGGTCAACCTGGTGCGGGTCGCCGTGCAGGGCCTGGCCGCGGTGCTGGGCGGCACCCAGTCGCTGCACACCAACTCCTTCGACGAGGCCATCGCGCTGCCCACCGACAAGTCGGCCAGGCTCGCGCTGCGCACCCAGCAGGTGCTGGCCTACGAGACCGATGTCACCGCCACCGTGGACCCGTTCGCGGGCAGCTATGTGGTGGAGAAGATGACCGACGACGTCGAAGCCGCCGCCGTCGCGCTGATGGCCAGGGTCGAGGATCTCGGCGGCGCGGTCGCGGCGATCGAACACGGCTTCCAGAAGGGCGAGATCGAGCGGAACGCGTACCGCATCGCGCTGGAGACCGACGCGGGCGAGCGGGTGGTGGTCGGCGTCAACCGCTTCGAGCTCGACGAGGAGGAGCCGTACGAGCCGCTGCGGGTGGACCCGGCGATCGAGGCGCAGCAGGCGGCCCGGCTGGGCAGGCTGCGGGCCGCCCGCGACCAGGCCGTGGTCGACGCGGCGCTCGGCGCGCTGCGGAAGGCCGCCGCGGGCACCGACAACGTGCTCCACCCGATGAAGGACGCGCTCAGGGCGCGGGCCACGGTCGGCGAGGTCTGCGACGCGCTGCGCGAGGTGTGGGGCACCTACGTGCCGACCGACGCCTTCTGACGGCGTGGCGGCGCCGGACGACGTCCGGCGTTCACTCATCCGCAGGGCACGGTTCGTCCGGCGGTCGGAACGGCGTCGCCCGCCTCGGCTGGGATGGGCGGCCACCCGTGCGGTGACACACCCACCGGGTTGCGCGCTGTCAGGCGCGCTGCGCATCGCACCCCGGAGGACCCGTGCCCCCAGCAGCCGAGGCCGCACCCGCCCAGGGCAACCCCGCCAGGACGGCGGAGGAGCAACAGCCACCCGCAGGCCGGCGCGGCGCCGGCGGGCGGCTGCTCGACCTGGCGCCGGCCGCCGCCCCGCTGCGCGCCGGGCTCGGCGCCGCCGCGCTGGCCTGCGTCGTCTTCTGCCTGGGCGGGCTGCTGGCCGGCAGCTATCCGCTCGGCTCGCACACCCGCAACATCGTGGACCTCGGCAATCAGTACCTGCCCTACCACGCCTACTGGCGCACGATGCTGACCGGCGGCGCCGACGGCGACATGTTCGTGAACTGGAACTCCGGTTTCGGCACGAACTTCCTCGGCGACTTCGGCACGTATCTGAGCAGTCCCTTCGACCTGCTGGTGGTGCTCTTCCCCGCCGACAGGACCGAGCTGGCGCTCTACGTCATCACCACGGCGAAGATCACCGCCGCGGGCGCCGCGATGGCGGTGCTGCTGCTGCGGCTGCGCCGCGGGCCGTGGCCGGTCGCGGCGGTGCTGGGGGCGGCGTACGCGCTGTCGGGCTGGACGCTCGACAACGGCGCCTCGGTGCCGATGTGGCTGGACGGCCTGCTGGCCTTCCCGCTGCTGTGCCTGGTCGGCGAGTGGGCGCGGGCCGGACGGCGGCCGGTGCTGGGGCCGCTGGTCGTGGGCGTGGCGTGGCTGGCGAACTTCTACACCGCGTACATGGCCACGATCGGCGCCGCCGTCGTGCTGGTGGTGCGGCTGTTCACCGCCGACGAGGCGGGCCGGCGGCGGCTGGCAGGGCTGCTGCACGCGGCCCGCGCGGTACTGATCGGCATCGGCCTCGCCGCCCCGCTCGTGCTGGTGATCTACAAGGCCACCAAGGTCGCCGACCCCACCCCCGAGGTGGTCTTCGCCCCGGCCGCGTGGGCGGACATCGCCGCCCGGCTGCTGCCCGCGACGACCAGTACGGCCACCCCCGCCCTCTTCATCGGCACCCCGGCGCTCGCCCTGGCGCTGACGCTGCCCTTCAACCGGGCGGTGGCCACCCGGGTACGGGCCGGCTGGGCGGCGGCCGTCTGCCTGGTGGCGCTGTCGCTGAACTGGGAGCCGACCCATCTGCTCTGGCACGCGGGCGCCTCGCCCAACGGGGTGCCCTACCGGCAGACCTTCGTGCTGTGCGGCCTGCTGCTCATCGCCGCCTGGCTGTCCACCGCCGACGGGCTGCCCGAACTGCCCGCGCTGCTCGGCGGGGCGGCCGTGCTGGCCGTCGTCACCCTGGCGGCGCACGGGCGGCAGGCCATCGACCGCTGGACCTACCCCGCCTTCGCCGTCGCCCTGCTGCTCGGGGCACTGGCCGCCGCAGCGGTGCTGGTCGCGCGGCGGTACGGGGTGGCCACCCGGGCGCTGCCGGTGGCGGCCGTCGCCCTGCTGGTGCTCGCCCAGGGCGGCGAGACGGCGGTGACCGGGATGCGGGTCGCCGAGCTGCAGTTGCAGGAGGTGTCCTGGTCGCCGCGGGTCGGCCCGGCGCAGCAGGACATGGCCGCGGCGGTCGCCGCCAAGGACGACTGGCCGCGGTCGCGCACCGATCCCGGTGATGTGCCGGGCGGCAACGACGAGATGCTCGTCGGCGGGCAGGGCGCGGAGTATTACAGCAGCCTGACCGCGGACGACACCTCCTGGATGCTGTCCGAGCTGGGCTTCGGCTACTACGCCAAGGGGCGGCACACCGTCTCCCTCGACAACCCGGTCACCGACGCCATCTTCTCCATCGGCACCCGGATGCACTCCGTCCCGGCCGCTCCGCCGCGCACCGACGAGCTGCCGCGGGCCACCACCACGGCCACCAACTCCGCCGTACCGCCGCTGGTGACCGTACGCGCCGGGCTCCGGCTGCCGGACGCGTCGCAGCGCTGGCAGGACTCGGCCTTCGCCAACCAGGAGATGCTGCTCGGCGCGAGCGTCTACGACCCGCCGGCGCCGATCGCGCGGGCCGACCCCGCCGCGGGCTCGGCCACCTTGACCACGGCCTGCACCCCGGGCGCCCAGGTGTACTTCTGGGCGCCGCAGTACAAGGGGACGGCCGCGCTCGGCGGGGGAGCACCGGTGGACTTCGACGGCCGGCTGCCCGCCGTCCGCGGTGCGATGAAGGCCGTCGGGACCGTGCCCGCGTCGGGCGAGGTGCAGGTCGCGCTGAGCTTCACGGGCCACCTCAGGCTGCCGCGGCAGTCGATCGGCTGCCTGGTCAGGAGCCGGCTGGACGCGGCCGTACGGCAGTTGACGGCGACCGGGGCGACCGCCGTGCACGTCGACGGCCACACCCTCACCGCGCAGCTGCCGCCCGGCAGCACCGGGACGGCCGTGGTCGCGGTGCCGCGCATCAGCGGCTGGCGCTGCGCGGCGGGGGACGCGTCGGCGAAGTCCGCGCAGAAGTACCTGGGCCTGATCGCCGTGCCGCTGGACGGCCGGGCGACCTCGATCAGCTGCACCTTCGCCCCGCCGGGACTGCGGCTCGGCGGGGCGGTCGGGGTGGCCGCGCTGATCAGCCTGGCCGCCACGGGCTGGTGGTACCGGCGCACCGGCCGGCGTACGGCGTGACGAAGCGGGGGTGTGCGGCGGTCCGACCGCCGCACACCCCCGATCCGCGCCCCGGCCGGCTCAGCCGAGTGTGGCCTTCTTCAGCGCCCGGGCCCGCCGGGCCACCCGGCGGACGGTGCGGTTGCGCGGCACGAACGCCAGCCGGGCCGGCACCGCGCCCGGCAGCCCCAGCGAGGTCAGCCGGCGCCGCTTGAAGTACGGCCAGGTGTCGGCGGTCAGGTTCGCGGCGAGCCAGGCGGCGGCCTCGTCCCGCAGGCCCGGGTGCGCCTGGGACTGCATGCAGTAGCCCACGGCCCGCAGCAGCGGTGTCAGTTCGGCCGCCACCCGCTCGGGCGACGGCGGCGACCAGGCGCGTACCGCTTCGGCGTCGGCCAGGTCGGGCAGCAGTGCGTGCACGATCGTGACCGGCACCCGGTTGCTGTTCTGGTACGGCGCCAGGCGGTCGAGCAGCAGCCGGGTGCCGGCCCGCGCCACCGGGATGCCGTACAGCACGGACGCGGTGAGCAGCGCGGTGGAGAAGCAGCCGGCCACCAGCGCCGGACGCGCCCTCTGGTAGACCACCTCGGCCGGCACCGGGGAGTCCAGCACGGTCAACTCGGCTCCCAGCCTGGCGGCTTCGTCCCTGAGCGGTTCCGTCCAGTGCGCGGGGGCGGTCGGGTGCGGCTTGAAGACGATCCTGCGGAGCCCGAGCGCGACGGCGCCGCGCACCATCGACAGGTGCAGCCGCTCCTCCTCCTCGGTGCTGAGGATGCCGAGCGCCGACAGGTACTGGCCGAGCAGCAGGGCGCAGTCCCGCGGGACGGCGGCGAGGTCGCGGCCGACCGCGTCACCGGCCGCCTCCGCGACCTCGGCCAGCACCTTGGTGAATTCGGCGCTCGGCACCACCTGCGAGGGCACCCCGAACTCGGTGAGCAGCAGCGGTTCGAGACCGGGGACCAGGTCCAGGTGCAGCAGCCTGTCGATCCTGGTGTCCACCAGCAGCCCGAGCTTGTTGCGGGTCGGGCCGTACGACATCAGGCCGTCGGCGTAGACCGTGATCGGGGCGCCCAGGAAGACCTGCGCGAGGGACAGCGCGGGGGCGACCTGGATCGACTCCACGATCAGCTCGACGTCGTCGTCGCCGAGCTGCCAGAGCAGCCGCACGTGCCGCTCCCACATGGGGATCTCGTTGGTACGCGGCAGCCAGCCGCCGGGGTGCTGCGGGTGGATCAGCTCGTTCCAGGACACGAGCCGGTCGAAACGGCCGCGCAGCGCCTCGAAGCCCGGCGCCAGGTCCGGGCCCGGCTGGGTCTCGGGCACCGAGGCGTTGTTGCTGACCACCAGGACGCGGCGGCCGGCCGCGGGTATGGTGCCGGCGTCCATCGCGGCGGCCAGCGTGGCGGCGCCGTACAGGGTGGACGCGAGGAAGAGCTGGGTGGTGGGCATCACGCGACCGCCGATCCGTTGCTGTCGCGGGTGTCGATGTCGTCGGGCCTGGCCGGCAGCCGCCAGCGCAACCGCCGTATCTTCGTGCTCCGTTCGATGTCCATC
Source organism: Streptomyces sp. NBC_01477 (assembly GCF_036227245.1). Classification (GTDB taxonomy): domain Bacteria; phylum Actinomycetota; class Actinomycetes; order Streptomycetales; family Streptomycetaceae; genus Actinacidiphila. The sequence goes on along the minus strand of NZ_CP109445.1, from coordinate 3,367,634 downwards.
GAGTCGAGCACGGTGTTCAGCACATCCCGGGGCAGCCGGCCGAGCGCCGCCGCGCAGGAGGACTTCAGGCGCCGGGCCATCGCCGGCTCCAAGCGGTCGATCTGGTCCAGGTGGAAGACGGTGAGCGCGCAGAACTGGCGTACCGCCTTCGGGAGGAAGCGGTCGCCCTCCGGGTCCTTGGCCAGCAGGTCGAAGGCGAGTTCGCAGGAGCGGATGAAGTCCAGCTGCCGCTCGTCGCCGATCGCGGTCAGCGACGTCGACACGCTGCGGCGGTAGTGCATGCCCAGCAGGCCCACTACGGCGACCGACTCGGCCTCCAGGTGCATGCGCCAGGCCCACAACCGGTCCTCGGCCGTGCGCAGTTCCTCCGGCATACGCAGCAGGCCCCGGTCGACCGTGCGCCGGTGGTACGCGCCGAAGGGGAGATTGGGATAGTCCACGAGCGAGGGCCGGTCGGCCGGCAGGATGCACGCGCGCGGATCGAGTACGACATTGCGGCGGCCGTGCGGCACCCGCACGATCTCGCGGGCGGTACCGGTGCATTTGACGTGGTCGGTGCGCAGGAAGTCGACGTCCAGCTCGTCCATCGCCCCGGCCAGCTGCGGAAGATAGCCCGGGGCCATCCAGTCGTCGCCGTCCATGAAGGTGAGGTAGTCGCCCCTGGCCGCGCCGATGCCCGCGTTGCGCAGGGCGGAGACCCCGGCGTGGTCCCGCCGCACCACGCGGGCACCCGGCAGCGAGCGCGCTCCCTCCTCCAGCAGGCGGGGCGTCTGATCCGTCGACCCGTCGTCCATGAGCAGGAACTCGAAATCTGAACGGGCGTTCGCCTCAAGACTGCGTAGCGCGTCGGGAACGAATTGCTGCACGTTGAAAAATGTCACGATGACGGAGAGCTTGACCACCCGCCGAATCCTAAGGTCTCATCCGGCGGCCTGATGGGCGGGCGGGGAACGTTTGGGTAAACGGCGAATGGCCGGAAGGTGATGCCGTCAATGCGCGGGCGTACTCGCGAAGTAGCGGCATTCTGTTTACCCTTTGTTGGCCTGCGATTAGCGCATTCCACCCGCCTGCTTCCTACTGTCGGCGTGTGCCAGAACGTACGCCAGGCCCCCTGCGGATCACCGTGATCGCCGACTCGGACACCCGGTGGAAATGGGGCGCGCTGACCGCGCGCCGCATCGACCCCGACGCCCGCCTCGACGCACGGCTGCTCCGCGGCCGGGCCACCCCCACCCCGCGGCAGCTCGCCGAACTCGGCATCCCCGCCGACTCGATGGCCGAGTCGACCGCGGCCGAGATCCTGGCGCGGACCCACGCCGGCACCTGCGACGTACTCGTCCTCTCCTGCGTCGGCGGCACCGTCCAGGCCCTGCTGCACGGCCTGTCCCGCGCGTGGGAAGGCCGCGCCCGCCGCCCGGTCGTCGTCACCGGATACGTCGGCGTGGTCTACGAGAAGCTCGCCGACGGGCTGCTGCTGCGCGCCGGAGCGGATGTCGTCCTGGCCAACAGCGCGGACGACGCCCGGCGGTTCAGGGACGTCTACGACGGGGTCGGCCACCCCGCGGGCGCCATCGTCGAGACCGCGCTGCCCTTCCTCGGCGGCGACCCCTACCGGGCCGACGACAGCCGGCCCTTCACCGTCACCTTCGCCGTACAGCCCTCCGTGCCCGACAGCCGCGCCGACCGGCTGCACCTGCTGCGCCGCGCCGTCGAGCACGCCCGGCTGCACCCGTCGCGCGAGGTGCTGGTCAAGCTGCGCAGCAAGCCGGGCGAGCACACCACCCACATCGAGGAGCAGCCCTACCAGAAGCTGGTCGCCGCCCTCGACCCGCCGGCCAACCTGCGGCTGGTCTACGGCAACATGGCCGAGGTCCTGGACCGCACCGACCTGCTGGTGACGGTCAGCTCCACCGCCGCGCTCGAATCGCTGCACCGCGGCATCCCGACGGTGGTCCTCACCGACCTCGGCATCCGCGAGTCCCTGGGCAACCACCACTTCCTGGGGTCCGGCTGCTACGCCTCGTGGGACGAGCTGGACGACGGGCGCATGCCGCGGGCCTCGCAGGAGTGGACCGCGGAGCACGGCGTCGCGAGCAGTGCCCCCTACGCCGCCCTGCGCGGCCGGGTGCGCGCGCTGCTCGACCTGCCGGAGCTTCCTGCGCTGTCCCCCTACTACACGCTGCGCACCGCGCCGGGCTACCTCCCCGGCATCCTGGCCCGCCACGGCCTCACCCCCAAGGGCGAGCCGATCGACGGCTTCACCCCGCGCGAGGCCGGCCCGGTCCGCCAGGCGGTCCGCGAATTCGTCCGCAACTCCGCCCGCACCGCGTACCGCCAGGGCGTCCAGCGGGTGGCCCCCACGATCCGCCGCTGGGGCCAGCTATGACGCTTGCGCTGGCGTGGTCATGGGGCTGCCGCCGCGTCGGCGGCTGCGCTTCCGCCGGGCACGGCGGCTGTGCGGCTCCCCTCCGGCACCGGGGTGCCCCCCGAGGGCGCTGGGGGTACCCCCAGGCGAAGTTCTGGGGGCGGAACTGCGCGAGCAACCCGCCACCGGCCGGTGGTCCGGATGCGACAGCGACAGCCCCTTCCGCCCGGTGGCGACGTGCGGCTTGTCGACGGCCGGCCGCGCAGTTCCCCGCGCCCCTACGGGGCACCCTCCGCCGCGGCGGGACCCCCAGCCCGTGTCAGCGGATGGGCACCCCCTGCCGAAGGGGAACCCCAGCCCCGCGCTGGCGGATGGGCAGCCCCCGCCGCGGCGGGACCCTCACAGCCCCGCGCCGGCGGATGCGTGGGGGAGCCGCAGGACATCGCGCCCCCGGAGGGGGCAACCCGTTCGTGGCGGAGCCGCGAGTGATGACAGGAGCCACCTGATGAGCGAGACGTCCCGCCCGCCGGCGGACCCCACCACCCGGGCCGGAGGCCACACCGTACTGGCCGTCATCCCCGCCCGCGGCGGCTCGAAGGGCGTGCCCGGCAAGAACCTCGCCCCGGTCGGCGGCGTGCCCCTGGTCGCGCGGGCGGTGCTCGCGTGCCTGCGGGCCAGGCGGGTCACCGCGGTCGCCGTGTCCACCGACGACCCGTCGATCGCCGAGGTCGCCAGGACGGCCGGCGCCGAGGTCGTCCTGCGGCCGCCGGCCATCGCGGGCGACACCGCGACCAGCGAGGCCGCGGTCCTGCACGCGATGGACGCGCACGAGGCGAGGACGGGCGCCGCCCCCGACGTGGTGCTGCTGGTGCAGTGCACCAGCCCCTTCATCACCGGCGAGGAGATCGACGGCGTCGTGGCCGCGGTCGTCGAGGGCGGCGCCGACACCGCCCACACCGTCGCCCCCTTCCACGGCTTCATATGGCGCGACCCGGCGGGGGACCCCGCCGGGGGCGACTCCGCCTACGGGGTCAACCACGACAAGGCCACCCGCCCGCGCCGTCAGGACCGGCCGCAGGACCTGCTGGAGACCGGCGCCGCCTACGCCATGCGCGCGGCCGGCTTCCGGGCCGCGGGCCACCGCTTCTTCGGGCGTACCGCGCTGGTCCGCGCCGACTCCGCGAAGGTGCTGGAGATCGACGAGCCCGCCGACCTCCAGCGCGCCCGCGCCCTGGCCCCGCTGCTCGACCCGGCGGCGGCCACCCCGACCGGCGACGACGTCGACGCGGTCGTACTGGACTTCGACGGCACCCAGACCGACGACCGGGTGCTGATCGACGCGGACGGACATGAGGCCGTCACCGTGCACCGCGGTGACGGGCTCGGGATCGCGGCCATGCGCCGTGCGGGACTTCCCGTCCTCATCCTGTCCACCGAGACCAACCCGGTCGTCGCCGCACGGGCGCGCAAGCTCGACGTCCCCGTACTGCACGGCATCGACCGCAAGGACCTCGCGCTCAAGCAGTGGTGCGAGGAGAACGGCATCGCGCCCGAGCGGGTGCTCTACGCCGGCAACGACGTCAACGACCTGCCGTGCTTCGGCCTGGTCGGCTGGCCCGTCGCCGTCGCCGGGGCCCACGACGTCGTACGGGCCGCGGCCCGCGCGATCACCACGGCCGACGGCGGCCACGGAGCGATCCGCGAGATCGCCGCGTGGCTGCTCGGCCCCACTCTGGCCCGCTGACCCGGCCACCTCCCCCCCCGTCAGTCCCGAACACCGTAAGGAACTTCCCGTGACCTCTCCTCTCGCCTCCCTGCCCTCCAACCTCCGCCCGGTCGGCTCCCGCCACATCGGCAACAGCCAGCCCGTGTACATCACCGGCGAGATCGGCATCAACCACAACGGCGACCTGGAGAACGCGTTCGCCCTGATCGACGCGGCCGTCGCCGCGGGCTGCGACGCGGTCAAGTTCCAGAAGCGCACCCCGGAGATCTGCACCCCGCGCGACCAGTGGGAGATCGAGCGGGACACCCCGTGGGGCCGTATGACGTACATCGACTACCGGCACCGCGTCGAGTTCGACGAGGCCGGCTACCGCTCGATCGACGCGTACTGCCGCAAGCGCGGCATCGACTGGTTCGCGTCGCCGTGGGACGTGGAGTCCGTCGCCTTCCTGGAGAAGTTCGACGTGCCCGCGCACAAGGTGGCGTCCGCCTGCCTGACCGACGACGACCTGCTGCGCGCGCTGCGTGCCACCGGCCGCACGGTGATCCTGTCCACCGGCATGTCCACGCCCCGGCAGATACGGCACGCCGTGGAGGTGCTGGGCAGCGCCAACATCGTGCTCTGCCACGCCACGTCGACGTACCCGGCCAAGCACGAGGAGCTGAACCTGCGGATGATCAACACCCTGCAGAACGAGTACCCGAACGTGCCCGTCGGCTACAGCGGCCACGAGGTCGGCCTCCAGACCACGCTGGCCGCCGTCGCGCTCGGCGCGGTCTTCGTCGAGCGGCACATCACCCTCGACCGCGCCATGTGGGGCTCCGACCAGGCCGCGTCCGTCGAGTCGCAGGGCCTGGAGCGGCTGGTCCGCGACATCCGCATCATCGAGACCTCCCTCGGCGACGGCGTCAAGAAGGTCTACGACGGCGAGCTGGGCCCGATGAAGAAGCTCCGCCGGGTCGCCGGCGTGATCGCCGAGGCGGAGGTCGGGGCCGGCGCGGAGCCCGCGTCGGTCTGACCCCGGCACGGCGGCGGCGGAGGCCGCACGGACCACCAGGACCGCACCAAGCGATGACAAGGACGAGTCGATGGCCGACACCCCCGCCTCCGGCACCCTCCCGGCGCCCGACCCGGGCAACGGGGCCGTAGCGCTGGTCGAGTCACCCGTTCAACTGCTCAACGTCCTGGAGTGGGCGCACCTGCACCGCCCCGCGGTCCCCGCCGCCCGCGACGGCCGCGCCCACCACGGCCCGCCCGTACGGGAGTCCGCCGCGCCGCTGACCGTCGTGGTGCTCTCGCCCGCCGACCCGACCAGCCGCGGCCAACTGCGGCGGATGGCCGAACTCGCCCGCGACGAGGGCGCGGTCGTCCGCTGGTACGAGGCCCGCGGCGGCCGGGGCGGCCTGCTGCGTACGGCGCTCGCGCTCGCCCCGCTGCTGCTGCGGGTCAGGCGGCTGGTCATCGGCGACCCGTTCTCGCGGCTGGTGCAGGTGCTGCTGCCGCTGTGCCGGGCCAGGGAGCTGACGGTGGTGGACGACGGCACCGCCACCATGGAGTTCACCGAAATCCTGTGCCGCGGCGGGCGGTTGGTGCGGTGGCACCGCAGCGGGCGGCGGCGCTCCCCGGTGGACGCGGCCTTCGGGGTCTTCGCGTCCGCCGCCAGGCGCCGGCTGACTCCCGGCGGGCGGCGGCACGTCGAACTCTTCAGCGCGATGCCCGCGACGCCGCCGGCCGGGATGGTGCTCGGTGCCAACCGCTTCGCGTGGACCAGGGAGCGCTTCGGGCCGCCGAGCGTGCTCGGCGGCACGGACCTGATCGGGACGTCGCTGGTCGAGACCGGGGTCGTCGACCCCGGCCACTACCTGGCGGTGGTCGCGGAACTGGCCCGGCGGCACGGGGCGAAGCGGTATTTCGCGCACCGCAAGGAGGCGCCGGACAAGCTGCGCCTGCTCGCCGCCGAGACCGGCCTGGAGATCGTCCGGCCCGACCTGCCGCTCGAACTCGTCGCCCGGCGCGGGCCGACCGGGCGGAAGGTGCTGTCGTTCCCCTCGACGGTCGTCCATACGCTGCCGCTCGTGCTGGACGGTACGGGGGTGGACATCGAGGTCGTCGACATCGACCCGGCCTGGCTCACGTCGGGGGCGGCCCCCCGGGCCCACACGTTCCTCGCGGGTATCACCCACTCGGCCCGCAACCTCCACAACCTGCCTCCGGCGGCCACCCGCACGACGTGACGTGCCGTCTCCGGCAGAGGAACGCTGCCCCGCAGGCAAGGGCGCCCCGCGGGGGCGCGGGGAACCGCGCGCTCAGCCTCGATGCCGCCGCGGGCAAGCACGCACCGCAGGGGCACCCCCCCAACGTGTGCGGGGAACCGCGCGATCGGCCACAGCGCGGCGGCACTGTGAACGCCACAGAAAGCGGTACCCGCCCAGGGGCGCGGGGACCCGCGCGACAAGCCCCCACCGGGCAGCAGGTGTGAAGCCCGACAGCCGCCCCGCAGGGGCTCGTTCGCCTCGCGTCCAACCGGACGTAACCCAATGATCATCTCCGTGGTGTCACATATGGGAATGGCGGGATCTTTACGCGGGCCGACCCCCGCACACCCCTCGGACCCGGAACCCTCCGCTCCTGCGGCGCGAGCCGCACGCGACGCGTGCGTCGCCGTCGTCACCGGCGGCGGTGTCGACGGCGACTCCCGGGCCCTGAGGGTCGCGGCAGCCGCACGCACCGCGGGCTACCGCGTGACCTTGGTGGGCCAGGCGCCCGCCACCGTGGCGCCGCGCGGCATCGACGTACGGCGGGTCGTCGTCCAGGGCGTCCTGGGCAACCACCGGGTGCGGCGCCCGCGCCCGGGACTGCGCTGGCCGTTCGCGTACCGCAGCGCCGGCGCGCACGACCACCGGACGGTCCGACTCGCCGCCGCCCGCGCGCTGCTGGTGACACGGTCGGCGGAACTCAACCTGGTGCACCGCCCGTTGCCGCTGCTGGCGCTGGCCAGATGCGGCCACGCGCTGGCCTGGCTGCGTTACGGGCTACGGGCCGGCTGGACCCGGGTGCGGGCCGCGCAGTACCAGGCCGCCGTACGCCGCCGGCGCAGCCCCGACGCGCGGCTCGACAACCTGATGACGGACGTCACCCGGCTGCTGCTCGGCCGCCGGGCCTGGCGCCGCCTCGACCCCGGCCTGCTCGACGAGGAGGTCGCGTACGGACCGGTGCTCGACGAGGTGCGCCCGCATCTGATCCACGCGCTGGGCCACCGGGCGCTGGGCGTCGCGATCAGGGCGGCGCTGCGCGCGGAAGGCGCCGGCCACCGGATCGAGGTGGTGTGGGACGTACCGCCGCGCACCCCGGGCCCGTCCCGCCGGGCCACCGTCGCGGGTGACGCGCACGAGCGGTCCTTCGCCCGCGAGGCGGACGGCGTCGTCACGGTCGGCGAGGGCCTGGCCCGCGAGCTGCGGGCCAGGCACCGGCTGTCGGCGACCCCCGCGGTCGTACGCAACGCCCCGCCGCTGGCCGCGACCACGGCCCGGCACCCGCACGGCGTACGGGACCGCTGCCGCCTGGGTCCCGACGTACCGCTGCTGGTCCACGCGGGACCCGTCACACCCGACCGCGGACCGGCCACCGTCATCGAGGCGCTGCCCAAGCTCTACGACCTGCACGCCGCCTTCGTCGTCCCCGACCCTGACCACCCCGACCTGGCCGCCCTGCGCGAACGCGCCGCCCAGCTCGGCGTCGACGGGCGGCTGCACGTGCTGCCGTACGTGCCGGTCGCGGAGATCCCGGCGTTCCTGGCGTCGGCCGACATCGGCGTCCTGCCGGTGCACAAGCTCCCGCACCACCAGTCGGTGCTGGCCACCCGCTACTTCGAGTACGCCCACGCGCGGCTGCCCGTGGTGGTCAGCGATGTCCGCGCGATGGCCGCGGCGACCCTGGAACTGGGCAACGGCGAGGTCTTCCGCGCCGCCGACACCGCCGATTTCGTCCGCGCGGTCGGCGCGGTCCTGACCAACCCGCGCCGCTACCGCAAGGCCTACGACCGCGTCGACATCCTCCGCACCTGGTCCTGGCAGACCGAATCCACCCCCCTCCTCGACCTCTACGCCCGCCTCCTCGGCCCTTAGGGCGTCAGCGCGTCGAGGTCGAGGGAGATGTCGAAGGGGACCGGGCGCTTGAGGCCGTGCCGGAAGACGCCCGCGGGCGCGTACGCCCCGGTCGGCCGGTCCAGCTCGTAGACGTGGACGGCGACGGTGCCGTCCTCGTCCTCGACGCACCAGTAGTGCGCGATGCCGGCCTCCGCGTATGTGCGCGGCTTGACCGCCAGCCGAGCGACAGCGTCCTGCCTGGGGCTTCACGTCGTCGTCACATGAGTGCCGTAGGTTGTCACCAGCCGTCACGGAAGCGCCGGGCGTATCAGTGGGCGTTGCCTCGCGGGCGGGTGCTCGTTGAGCGAGTATGGGTGTGTTCGTGTCCGAACCCCAAAAGGGTGGGCATACCCCAGAGGATGACCGGGTATGCGCTGATCGGGCGACTTCTTCTCCTCCTACTGCACTTAATTTTGTCCGATCAGCCCAGAGGAGCCGGTCATGGGGCCTACCCTGACTGGGGTGAACGACTCACCCGCAGCGCCGTCCGGTGCGCTGTCCGAAACACTGCGCCATGAGCTCATCGCCTTCCGACGTGACCTGCACCGGCACCCGGAGCTGAGCCGGCAGGAGTTCAGGACGACCGGAAAGATCAAGGCCAGGCTCGAACTGGCCGGGCTGAACCCGGTCGTGCTGCCCGGCGGCACCGGCCTGGTCTGCGACATCGGGCCCGACGACCCGACCCGGGGGCGGCTGGCGCTGCGCGCCGACATCGACGCTCTTCCGGTGCCGGACACCAAGAACGTGGAATACCGCTCGACCGTCGAGGGCCGGGCGCACGCCTGCGGGCACGACGTGCACGCCACCGTCGTGCTCGGCGCGGGCCTGGTGCTGGCGGACCTGGCGGCGCAGGGCCGGCTGCCGCGCCCGGTGCGGCTGGTCTTCCAGGCGGCCGAGGAGGTCATGCCCGGCGGCGCGCTCGACGCGGTGAAGGCCGGCGTGCTCGACGGGGTGGAACGTATCTTCGCCGTCCACTGCGACCCCAAGGTCGAGGTCGGCAGGATCGGCCTGCGGCAGGGCCCGATCACCTCGGCGGCCGACAAGCTGCTGCTCACCCTGGACGGCCCCGGCGGGCACAGCGCCCGGCCGCATCTGACCACCGACCTGGTGATGGCCGCCGCCAAGCTGGCCACCGAGCTGCCGGTCGTGCTGACCCGCCGCGCCGACCCGCGCTCGGGCCTGAGCGTGGTGTGGGGCCGTATCGAGGCCGGCCACGCGGCGAACGTCATCCCGCAGCACGCCGAGCTGGAGGGCACCGTCCGCTGCCTGGAGCTGACCGCCTGGCACGAGGCGCCCGACTTGGTGCACGAGGTGATCGACCAGGTCGCCGCGATGTACCGGGCCAAGTGCGAGATCACGTACCAGCGCGGGGTGCCGCCGGTGGTGAACGAGGCGGTGTCGACCGAGCTGCTGCGGGACGCGATGACCGCGCGGCACGGCCTGCACGCGGTGGAGGACACCGAGCAGAGCCTCGGCGGCGAGGACTTCTCCTGGTATCTGGAGCAGGTGCCCGGCGCGCTCGCCCGGCTCGGGGTGCGGCCGGTGGGGGACACCGTCAAGCGTGATCTGCACCAGGGCGACTTCGACGCCGACGAGGGCGCGATCACGGTCGGTGTGGAGCTGTTCACCGGGGTTGCGCTGCTGGTCTGACACCGGGTGAGGCCATGGCTACGGGAGCTTCACCTGGCGGAAATGCGTCGATCCGATAACAGGCCTTCATACGGTCTTTACCTGACATCTACGCGCGTTAAGCTCCCGCTTAGCCAGCGCCGGACGGGGCGCTTCGAACCGAAGGGGACCCTCTTGCGCCGGGTATCCAAGATCGCTGCCGCGGGTGTGGTCTCCGCGGCTCTCGCACTGACCGCGACCGCGTGCGGCAGCAGCACCACGTCGGACAGCGGCTCGACGGGCGGCAGCGGCTCCAGCAGCAGCTCGTCCGGTGGCGGCGGCAAGACCAAGGGCGTGGGCATGGCCTACGACGTCGGCGGCCGTGGCGACCACTCCTTCAACGACTCCGCGGCCCGCGGCCTGGACAAGGCCGACGGCGAGCTGAAGCTGGACTCGAAGGAGCTGACCGCCGCCAACGGCGAGACCGAGTCGGACCGCGTGGAGCGGCTCGACTCGCTCGCCGCGGCCGGCTACAACCCCGTTGTCGCGGTCGGCTACACCTACGGTACGGCCGTCACGACGGTCGCCAAGAAGTACCCGAACGTGACGTTCGGCCTGGTCGACTCGGTCGTCGACGCGCCGAACGTGGACAGCATGGTCTTCGCCACCGAGCAGAGCTCGTACCTGGCCGGTGTGGCCGCCGCGCTCAAGTCCAAGACCGGCAAGGTCGGCTTCATCGGCGGTGTGCAGAACACCCTGATCGGCACCTTCGACGCCGGCTTCGCGCAGGGCGTCAAGGACACCAAGCCCAGCGTCCAGCTGACCCGCGAGTACCTGTACAAGACCGACCCGCGCGGCTTCAACGACGCGACGTCGGCCGCCGCCAAGGCCCAGGGCATGCTGGACAAGGGCGTCGACGTGATCTACACCGCCGCCGGCCTGTCCGGTGACGGCTCGATCCAGAAGGTGGCCGGCAAGTCCGGTGCCTGGGCGATCGGCGTGGACTCCGACCAGTACACCGACACGGCGCTGGCGAAGTACAAGAACAGCATCCTCACCTCGGCGATCAAGAACGTCGACGTGGCGGTCTACGACCTGATCAACTCGGTGAAGAAGGACAACAAGCCGAAGGTCGGCACCAACTCCTACGACCTCGCCAACAACGGTGTGTCGCTCGCGACCTCCGGCGGCTTCATCGCCGACATCCAGTCGCAGATCGACGCGGCCAAGCAGAAGATCGTCTCGGGTCAGGTCAAGGTGAGCTCCACCCCGTGAAGCACGTGAGCCACGTGTTCCACTGCGGGTGAGCCGGTACGGCCTGCGAGGCCCGGCGGGGATGCTGCGGCAGCCCCCGCCGGGCCTCGGTCGCGGTCCGGGCCGGTTTGGTCCCGGCCTGTCCCGGTCCGGCCCCGGACCCTTCCCGGTCCCCGCCCCGCTTCCGTCCGGGTCGTGACGATTCCGTGCTGTGAAAAGCCGACGCTACGCGCGTAGCGTCTCTTTCCCGCGATACCTTCACCACCACCGCCCCGAGCCTTTCCCCCGAGGAGAGTGCGCCATCAACGCGTCCACGAGTCCACCCGCCGTCGAGCTGCGCGGCATCACCAAGCGGTTCCCCGGTGTCGTCGCCAACCACGACATCGACATCACCGTGCGCAGCGGCACCGTGCACGCCCTCGTGGGCGAGAACGGCGCCGGCAAGTCCACCCTGATGAAGATCCTCTACGGCATGCAGAAGCCGGACGAGGGCACCATCGCGATCCACGGCGAACAGGTCGTCTTCGGCGACCCGGGCGACGCCATCGCCCGCGGCATCGGCATGGTGCACCAGCACTTCATGCTCGCCGACAACCTCACCGTGCTGGAGAACGTCGTCCTCGGCAGCGAGAAGGCGTACGGCATCGGCGGACGCGCCCGCGCCCGTATCAAGGAGATCTCCGACTCCTACCAGCTCGGCGTGCGGCCCGACGCGCTCGTCGAGGACCTGGGCGTCGCCGACCGCCAGCGGGTGGAGATCCTCAAGGTCCTCTACCGCGGCGCCCGCATCCTGATCCTGGACGAGCCGACCGCGGTCCTGGTGCCGCAGGAGGTCGACGCGCTCTTCGAGAACCTGCGCGGCCTGAAGTCCGAGGGCCTGACCGTCATCTTCATCTCGCACAAGCTCGGCGAGGTGCTGTCGGTCGCCGACGAGATCACCGTCATCAGGCGCGGCACCACGGTCGGCGAGGCCGACCCGCGCACGACCACCGCCAAGCAGCTCGCCGAGCTGATGGTCGGCAGTGAACTCCCCTCGCCCGAGACCCGCGAGTCCACCGTCACGACCGAGCCGATGCTCACCGTGGAGGGCCTGCGGCTGTTCGAGACCGACTCCGACGGCGTCGAGCGGACCGTGCTGGACGACATCGGCTTCACCATCCACAAGGGCGAGGTCCTCGGCATCGCGGGCGTCGAGGGCAACGGGCAGGCCGAACTGGTCGAGGCCGTCATGGGCATGCGCGCCCTGAACTCCGGCGTGCTGACCCTGGACGGCCGGAACATCTCCCGGGCCCCCACCCGCTCCCGCCGCGAGGACGGCATCGGCTACATCCCCGAGGACCGGCACCGGCACGGGCTGCTGCTCGAAGCGCCGCTGTGGGAGAACCGCATCCTCGGCCACGTCACCGAGCGCCCCAACAGCCGCGGCTTCCTGATCGACCCGGGCGCCGCCCGCCGCGACACCGAGCGGATCGTCAAGGACTACGACGTCCGTACGCCCGGTATCGAGGTGACCGCCGCGTCGCTGTCCGGCGGCAACCAGCAGAAGCTGATCGTCGGCCGTGAGATGAGCCACCTGCCGAAGCTGCTGATCGCCGCGCACCCCACCCGGGGCGTGGACGTCGGCGCGCAGGCGCAGATCTGGGACCAGATCAGGGCCGCCCGCCGGGAGGGCCTGGCGGTGCTGCTGATCTCCGCCGACCTCGACGAGCTGATCGGCCTGTCCGACACGCTGCGGGTGATGTACCGCGGCCGGCTGGTCGCGGACGCCGACCCCGCCACCATCACCCCGGAGGAGCTGGGTTCGGCCATGACCGGAGCGGCCGCGGGCCACCTCGAACACGAGCCGGAGGCGCCTGGCGGCACAGGGCCGTCCGGAGACGACACGTCCGGGGGAGAGGACCGATGAAGAAGTTCGACAAGGACCGGGTGCTGCTCGGCCTCGCCGCCCCGGTGCTCTCCGTGCTGGGCGCGCTGATCGTCACCGGCCTGGTGCTGCTGGCCAGCGGCAAGGAGCCCTTCCACGCCTTCCACGTGATGCTGACCTACGGCAGCAAGTCCGACAGCCAGGTCTACATCCTCAACAAGGCGACCCCGTACTACCTCTCGGGTCTCGCGGTGGCCATCGGCTTCCGGATGAACCTGTTCAACATCGGTGTCGACGGGCAGTACCGGCTCGCCGCCTTCTTCGCCGCCGCCGTCGGCGGCTCGATGTCGATCCCCGGCTTCATCCAGATCCCGATCATCATCCTCACCGCGATGGTGGTGGGCGCCGCGTGGGCGGCGATCGCCGGTGTGCTCAAGGTGACCCGCGGGGTCAGCGAGGTCATCTCGACGATCATGCTCAATTCGATCGCGGGTATCGTCATCGGGTACTTCCTGCAGGACGGCAGACTCGGTGTGACCAACAAACTGGCCAACACCATCACCACCAAGCCGATCCCGTCCAGCAGCCACCTGTTCAACTTCACCACCGCCACCGACCCGGTGGTCGGCTTCATCGTCTTCGCGGGCCTGGCCGGTGTCCTGTACTGGTTCGTGCTGTCCCGCACCCGCTTCGGCTTCGACCTGCGCTCGGTCGGCCGCTCGGAGTCCGCGGCGCAGGCCAGCGGGGTCAGCGTGAAGAAGATGGTGGTGGTCAGCATGCTGATCTCCGGCGCGATGGCCGGCCTGGTCGGCATGTCGACGCTGCTCAACCAGTCCTACCAGTTCAGCACCGACTTCCCGGCCGGTATCGGCTTCACCGGTATCGCGGTCGCGCTGCTCGGCCGCAACAACCCCATCGGCATCGCGATCGGCGCGCTGCTGTGGGCCTTCCTCGAACGCGCCTCCAACGGCCTGGAGTTCGAGGGGTACGACAAGGAGATCGTCGGTGTGATCCAGGGCGCCATCGTGCTCGCGGTCGTCATCGCCTACGAACTCGTACGCCGCTACGGCCTCGCACGGCAGCAGCGCCAGGTCGGAGCGGAACTCGCCGCGGCCGGCTCCGACGACAAGCAGGAGGTGTCGGCGTGACTGCCACCGCTACTCAGACCCCGCCGCCTGCCGCACCCCGGACCGGCGGTGGCAGGGGCGGCAGGCACCGGCTCTCCGTCCCGGTGGTCCTGCTGATCGTGGCCGCCGCGCTGATAGTGATCTCCGCGGTGCGCGCCATCGCGGGCGCCGACGACGTCACCTCCTCCGGCCAGATCGCCGGCGCGCTGACCGGCGCCGTACCGATCGCGCTCGCCGGTCTCGGCGGCCTGTGGTCGGAGCGGGCCGGCGTGGTCAACATCGGCCTCGAAGGGATGATGATCCTCGGCACCTTCTTCGGCGCCTGGGCCGGCTGGAGCCTCAACCCGTGGATGGGCGTGCTCGCCGGTGTCCTCGGCGGCATGGCGGGCGGCCTGCTGCACGCGGTCGTCACCGTCACCTTCGGCGTCGACCACATCATCGCCGGTGTGGCGATCAACATCCTGGCCGCCGGCGTCACGGCGTATCTCGCCAAGCGCATCTTCAACGTCGGCAAGGCGGCCAGCGAGGGCGGCACCCCCAAGCAGTCGCCACCGATCGAGGACATCAAGTCCTTCACCGTGCCCGGCCTCTCGCACTGGCTGTCCACGCTGGAGAAGCACCACTGGTTCCTGATCTCCGACCTGGCCGGCGTCATCGGCGGCCTGGTCACCAACATCTCCTCGCTGACGCTGCTCGCCGTGGCGCTCTTCGTGGGCACCTTCTTCGTGCTGTGGCGTACGTCCTTCGGCCTGCGGCTGCGCTCCTGCGGTGAGAACCCGGTGGCCGCGGAATCGCTCGGCGTCAACGTCTACCTGTACAAGTACGTGGCCGTGACGGTCTCCGGCGGCCTCGCCGGACTCGGCGGCGTCTTCCTCGCCATCGGCACGCACTTCTACCTCGAAGGCCAGACCAGCGGGCGCGGCTACATCGGCCTCGCCGCGATGATCTTCGGCAACTGGCGGCCCGGCGGACTGGCCATGGGCGCGGGCCTGTTCGGCTACGCCGACAGCCTCCAGCTGCGCAGCGGCAGCGACTCGGTGCACGCGCTGCTCCTGCTGCTCGCCGTGCTGCTGCTGGCGATGGCGATCTGGAAGTACGTCCGCAAGGCGTACCTGTCGGCCGGCTTCGCGATCGGCTTCGCGGTGCTGCTGGCCGTCTGGTACGTGACCACCGACACCGTCCCCGACGAGGTCGTCCAGGCCTCGCCGTACGTCGCGACGCTGCTGGTCATGGGCCTGTCCGCGCAACGGCTGCGGATGCCCAAGGCGGACGGCCTGCCCTACCGGAAGGGGCAGGGCGGATGACGCGGCCCGCACCCGGCGCCGAGGTCGACTGGGAAGCGCTGCGGTCCGCCGCCCGGGACATCATGGAGCGGGCCTACGCGCCCTACTCCGGCTTCCCGGTCGGCGCCGCGGCCCTGGTCGACGACGGGCGTACGGTCGTCGGCTGCAATGTCGAGAACGCGGCCTACGGGGTCGCGCTGTGCGCCGAATGCGGCCTGGTCTCCGCCCTGCACGCCTCGGGCGGCGGCCGGCTGACCGCCTTCAGCTGCGTGGACCGGCACGGCGACCCGCTGATGCCGTGCGGGCGCTGCCGCCAGCTGCTGTGGGAGAACGGCGGCCCCGCGCTGCTGGTCGACACCGCGGCCGGGGTACGCCCGATGAGCGAGATCCTGCCGGACGCCTTCGGCGCGGACGACCTCGGCCGGTAGGCCGTCGCGGCACCGGTCCGAGCCCCAGAGACTGCAAGGAAGCAGAGCACCATGGACGTCATTTCCGTCATCCGTACCAAGCGCGACCGCGGCCGGCTCAGCGACGAGCAGATCGACTGGGTGGTCGACGCCTACACCCGCGGCGAGGTCGCCGACGAGCAGATGTCCGCGCTCGCCATGGCGATCCTGCTCAACGGCATGGACCGCGCCGAGATCGCCCGCTGGACCGCCGCGATGATCAACTCCGGTGAGCGGATGGACTTCTCGGCGCTCAGCCGGCCGACCGCCGACAAGCACTCCACCGGCGGCGTCGGCGACAAGATCACCCTCCCGCTGGCCCCGCTGGTCGCCGCGTGCGGCGCGGCGGTGCCGCAGCTGTCGGGCCGCGGCCTCGGCCACACCGGCGGCACCCTGGACAAGCTGGAGTCCATCCCCGGCTGGCGGGCGGCGCTGTCCAACGACGAGATGATGGCGGTGCTCGGCGACACCGGAGCGGTCATCTGCGCGGCGGGCGACGGCCTCGCGCCGGCCGACAAGAAGCTCTACGCGCTGCGGGACGTGACCGGGACGGTCGAGGCGATCCCGCTGATCGCCTCGTCCATCATGTCCAAGAAGATCGCCGAGGGCACCGGGTCGCTCGTGCTCGACGTGAAGGTCGGCTCCGGGGCCTTCATGAAGTCCCTGGAGGACGCGCGGGAGCTGGCCGCCACGATGGTGGGCCTCGGCACGGACCACGGTGTACGGACCGTCGCGCTGCTCACCGACATGTCCGTACCGCTCGGACTGACGGCGGGCAACGCGCTCGAAGTCCGCGAGTCCGTCGAGGTGCTGGCCGGCGGCGGCCCCGCCGACGTCGTCGAACTCACCCTCGCGCTGGCCCGCGAAATGCTCACCGCTGCCGGCCTGCCGGACGCCGACCCCGCCAAGGCGCTGGCGGACGGCTCGGCGATGGACGTCTGGCGCCGCATGATCAGGGCGCAGGGCGGCGACCCGGACGCCGCGCTGCCCACCTCCCGCGAGCAGCACGTCATCGCGGCGCCCGCCACGGGGACGCTCACGGCCCTGGACGCCTACGCGGTCGGCGTGGCCGCCTGGCGCCTCGGCGCTGGCCGCGCCCGCAAGGAGGACGCGGTCCAGGCGGGAGCGGGCGTCGAGTGGCACGCCAGGCCCGGCGACCTGGTCCAGGAGGGTGCGCCGCTGCTGACCCTCCACACGGACACGCCGGGGAAGTTCCCGTACGCGGAGGAGGCTTTGGCCGGGGCCTTCTCGGTCGTGGCTGATGCCCCGACCTTCGAAGCCAGGCCCATCGTGCTGGACCGGATCGCCTGAACATCCCCTGCGGGGTGGCCGTTCAGGGCGGTGCCCCTTGCGGCGGCCGCTCGCCTGCTTGCCGGTGGGGGCTCGTCGCGCAGTTCCCCGCGCCCCTGGGAGGGGGTGCCACCTGTGGTGGGGCTCGTACCTTGCGGTGCGGTGTGGTTGGGCGCGGGGTTCCTCGCGCCCCTGGGGGGGCCACCTGTGGTGGGGCTGGCACCTTGCGGTGCGGTGTGGTTGGGCGCGGGGTTCCTCGCGCCCCTGGGAGGGGGTGCCACCTGTGGTGGGGCTCGTACCTTGCGGTGCGGTGTGGTTGGGCGCGCGGTTCCTCGCGCCCCTGGGGGCACCCTCTTGCGTGGAGGGCAGGCTGTCAGGGGTGCGGGGAACTGTGCGAACAGCCGCCGCCGGGCAGCAGGCGACAGGCCACCGCAAGGGGCGGCCCCTCAGGCGCGGCGAGCCCCCGCAGGGGGCTGGCGCAGGGCGCGGCCGAAGCCCGTGGCCAGGGGCATGCGGAGTCCCAGGGGCGGCGGAGCCGCGAGCGCGTCGGCGACCGGCCGGGCGTAGGGCTGGTCCAGGAGCGAGCCCAGGACGAAATCCGTGGTGAGCGCGAAGACCTCGGCCCGGTGCTGGTGCAGCCCGTGCCCGTCCGAGTGGACCTCGAACCTGCACACCTGGCGGTTGACCTTCTTGGCCCGCTCCGCGAAGCGGTAGGAGAGGTCCGGGTCGGTGGACTCGTCCTGCGTCCCGTGCACGATCAGCACCCGCCGCCCGATCAGCTGCTTGACCGGCTCCGGCTCCGGGCCGCCCGGCAGCCACGGGGCCAGCGCCACCACGGAGCCCACCGCGGGGTGCCCGGCCGCGTGCAGGGCGGCCCGCCCGCCCATGTCCATGCCGACCAGGCACACCGGCACGTCGCCGTAGCGCCGTACCGCCTCGCCGACGGCCCACTCCGCGTCCTCCGCGGGATGCGCGTGGCCGCCGTTCCAGCCGCGGAAGCGGTAGTGGACGACGTGCGCGGCGACCCCGTCGGCGGCGCCCTCGCGCACCAGGTGCCGTGCGAGCGGCCACATCAGGGCGGCGGCCATCGGCGAACGGCGCCGCGTGCTCAGCGCGTCGCCGCCCGGCAGCGCGAGCACCACCGCGCGGACGGTGGCGCCGGTCGCGCCCCCGCCGTCCGGCCGTTCGCCTCCCCGGAGCCGCTGGCCCGGCAGGAGGTGCCCCCAGCCCGGCGCCGGTACCAGGCCGGGCGCGACAGGGCGCCCGAGCCGGGCGCCACGCGCCGGTAATGCTTGTGAAGCCATGCCGCAACGATCGCAGACGCAGGGGTGTGCACAGTATGGCCGGGCGGAAAATAATTGCTCGATCGACCGGATCTACGCGCGTAGGGCGTACAGTTTCGTGCATGCAGAACCCAAAACCGGGCGTTCCGACCCGGGACCAGATCCGCCGCGCCCCCAAGGTGCTGCTGCACGACCACCTGGACGGTGGCCTGCGCCCCGGCACCATCGTCGACATCGCGCTGGCGACCGGCTATGACGCGCTGCCCGAGACCGACCCCGACAAGCTGGGGACCTGGTTCAGGCAGGCTGCCGACTCCGGTTCGCTGGAGCGGTATTTGGAGACTTTCGCGCACACCTGCGCGGTGATGCAGACCCGTGACGCGCTGATCCGGGTCGCCGCCGAGTGCGCGGAGGACCTGGCGGCCGACGGCGTCGTATACGCCGAGGTGCGGTACGCGCCCGAGCAGCACCTGGAGGGCGGGCTCACCCTCGAAGAGGTCGTGGAAGCGGTCAACGCGGGCTTCCGCGAAGGCGAGCGGCGGGCGCGGGAGAACGGCGACCGGATCAGGGTCGGCGCGCTGCTCACCGCTATGCGGCACGCCGCCCGCTCCCAGGAGATCGCCGAACTCGCCAACGCCTACCGGGACCTGGGCGTCGTCGGCTTCGACATCGCGGGCGCCGAGGCCGGTTACCCGCCCACCCGGCACCTGGACGCGTTCGACTACCTGAAGCGGGAGAACAACCACTTCACGATCCACGCGGGCGAGGCGTTCGGCCTGCCTTCGATCTGGCAGGCGCTCCAGTGGTGCGGCGCCGACCGGCTCGGTCACGGGGTGCGGATCATCGACGACATCGAGGCCGGCCCCGGCGGCGAGGTGTCGCTCGGCCGGCTGGCGGCGTACGTACGCGACAAGCGGGTACCGCTGGAGATGTGCCCGACGTCCAATCTGCAGACCGGTGCGGCCAGTTCATACGCCGAGCATCCGATCGGCCTGCTGCGGCGGCTGTACTTCCGGGTGACGGTCAACACCGACAACCGCCTGATGTCGGGGACGAGCATGAGCCGCGAGTTCGAGCACCTGGTCGAGGCCTTCGGGTACACGCTCGACGACATGCAGTGGTTCACCGTCAACGCGATGAAGTCCGCGTTCATCCCTTTCGATGAACGTCTCGCCATGATCAACGAGGTCATCAAGCCGGGTTACGCCGAACTCAAGGCCGAATGGCTCTTCGAGCACACGACCGCGGAAAGGCCACTGGCCAGCGGTTCCGCCGTCGCCGAGGGCTGAGCGCACGAGGCGGCGGGTGCGCCCGGGAGGGCGGCGCGGGCGCGCCACGCCGGTTGCACGGCAGGTGAGGGCGTGGCTACGTTCCGGAGTTATGCAGACTCGAACCAAGAAGACCCTCGCGACCACCGCGCTCGGCCTGGCCTTCGCCGCCGCGGCCGGCGGCAGCGCGTCCGCCGCCGCCACTACCGGCCTGGCCGGCACCGATGTGCTCAGCTCCCTCCCGGTCGCCTCGGCCGCCAACCTCGTACCGGGGGCCAGTACCTCCGCCGCCGGCGCCAAGGGCGCCCTCTCCAAGGGCACCTCGGCACTCTCCGGCAAGGCCTCCAGCCTGCTGCCCTCGGGCAACCACCTCGACGGCAACCAGATCGCGCCCGTGGCCGGACTGCTGGGCGGCCTCCCGATCGGCGGCTGATCCGCCCGGATCCTCAGCGCCGTCCGCGTCGGTGGGCGCCCCCTGCCTAGGGGGCGCCCACTTCCGTAGGGGTACGGGGGGCGCCCTCGCGCAGGAGTACGGCCTCCCGGCGGCGCAGGCGGGCGCGTACCGCCGGGACGACCAGCAGATGCGCCAGGGCCACGCCCGCCGTGTTGAGGATCAGCGCGTCCACGTCGAAGAGCTGGCCCGGGACCATGGTCTGGGTGAACTCGACCGATATCGAGACCATCAGCCCGGCGAAGACCGTACGGACGAAGGACGCCACCCCCGACGTCTCGACCCGCCCGCCGGCCATCGGCAGCAGGATGCCGAGCGGCGCCAGCAGGCCGAGGCCCGCCAGCAGACGGCGGGCCGCCTGCGCGGAGCCCATCTGCAGGTCGTCCCTGATCGTGCCGAACGGCCGCAGATTCGGCGACGGCACCCACGCCACGTAATGCGGGCGCAGCAGCAGCCAGGCGGCGAACGCGAGGTAGGCGGCGGTCAGCAGGAGCCCGGCCGCGCGCACCCGGTACATGGAGCCTTCGTGCTGCACACCGCCCAAGACGCGGGAGCCGCGCCGTCCGGTTCCCGTGACCGGGGTGTGACGCTCCGCACGTCGGCCGGCCGCCGCCCGCGTCAGGGCAGCTCGGTGCCCGCCGTGTCGGCCGCCTGCGGCTGGGTGCGCAGGTCCGGCGTACAGGTGTAGCGGCGGACCTTGCTGCCGTCCTCCGAGCCGCCGAGGACCACGCTGTGGCCGGCGGAGGCCAGCGGGCTCACCGCGATCGTGCAGACGATCTGCGCCAGTGCGAAGGACGGCAGATCCCCGATCGGCTGCCCGAGCCGCAGCGCGTCGTCCGGGTCGCCGGGATCGGGCCCCGAGACCTCCAGCGTGCCGGGCACCGCCGTGGCGAAGCCCGCTTTCGCCTCGTCCCCCAGCACGCTGCGGTGCAGCTGGGCGACCAACTCCCTGACCTGCGCGACCCGGCCGGCCGGGCGCACCCGCACCTGTACCGTCCGGGGCACCGGTGTGGTCTGCATCCCGCACACCAGGTAGACCTGCTCCACCGCCGCGTCCGCCGCGTCGGGCGAATTCTCGGCCTGGGGTATGGCGCAGGACGCCCGCGAGGGCGCGGGTCCCGCGTCGACCGGCACCGAGGTCGTACGGATGCCGCAGCCGGTGGCCAGCGGCAGCACCGCGAGCAGCACGGCGCCGCTCGCCGCGAGCCCGCCGGAGCGCCAACGCCGCCGGGGCGGCACGGAACACCCGCTCATCGCGCACCGCCCCCCGCGCCGCCGGGCGCGCCCTGGCCGCCGCCGTTGACCGCGTCGGACGCCTCGTCCTGGCGCGGGTGGCGGGGGAGCCGCAGGGTGAAGACGGCGCCGCCCGACGGGCCGTTCGCGGCGGTGATGTCGCCGCCGTGGATGTGCGCGTTCTCCATCGCGATGGACAGGCCCAGCCCGCTGCCCTCGGAGCGGGCCCGGGACGCGTCGGCCTTGTAGAAGCGGTCGAAGACGTGCGGCAGCACCTCCTCGGGGATGCCCGGCCCGCGGTCGGAGACCGCGATCTCGATCTCGCCCGCGTCGCCGCCGTCGGGACCCGTGTCCGTACCGCCGCCGTCAGGACCGGACTCGTCGCCCTCAGGACCCGTACCGCGGACCGTGACCCGGACCGGCGAACCGCCGTGCTTGAGGGCGTTGCCGATCAGATTCGCCATGATCACGTCCAGCCGCCGCGGGTCGAGGGTGGCCAGCAGCCCGCGGGGCGCGTCCAGTTCCACCGAGTCCAGCCAGGCCCTCGCGTCCATGCAGGCCATCACCTGCTCACCGACGTCCACCTCGTCCACCCGCAGCTTCGCGGTACCCGCGTCGAACCGGGTGACCTCCATCAGCGTCTCCACCAGTTCGTTCAGCCGCCGGGTCTCGCTGACCACCAGGCGTACGGCGGGCGCGATCATCGGGTCGAGCGCCTCCGCCTCGTCCTCCAGCACATCGCTGACCGCGGTGATCGCGGTCAGCGGGGTACGCAGCTCGTGCGACATGTCCGCGACGAAGCGGCGGCTGGCCGCCTCCCGGGCGCTCAGCTCCTCGACCCGGGTCTCCAGCGCCTCCGCCGCGTTGTTGAACGTCCGCGACATCTCCGCCAGCTCGTCGGTGCCCGACACCTTCAGCCGGGTGTCCAGATGCCCCTCGCCCAGCCGCTGCGCCGCCTCGCCGAGCCGCCGCACCGGGCGGAGCACCGCCGCGCCCGCGGCCTGCGCCAGCAGCGCGGAGCCGATCAGCGCCAGCAGCGTGGCGATGCCCAGCGACCAGGCCAGCGAATTGAGGTCCTTGCGCTCGGCGTCCAGTGACTTGAGCATGTAGCCGGTCGGCCCGTCGCCGTTGATCCGCGCCCCCGCCACCAGGTACGGGCGGCCCTCCAGCGAGATCCGCTCCCAGTGCAGGTGGTACTTGTGGTCATTGGTGTGCACGGTGTTGACGGCCTTCTGGAGCGTCGCCGGCACATCGTCGAGGGTGAACACGTCGCGGTTCGACGTCGCCGCGCACTCCTGGCTGTCGGGCGCGGTGCTGATCAGCACCACCTGATACGTGTCGGAGTCGCCTATCCGGCTCGCCGTGCTGTCCAGCGACTGGCAGGTCGGGCTGACCGGCAGCGACGCGGCGCTGCGCTGGAGCGAGTCGCGGAAGTCGTTGAGCGCGCTGTTCTGGGCGCGGGTCAGCACGGCGTCGCGGTTCAGCCAGTACGCGATGCCGGACACCGACACCGCCGCGGTCAGCGCGACCGCCGCGAAGACCGCGACCAGCCGCAGCCGCAGACTCGTCCACCGCAGCAGGCCGGAACCCCACCTGCCGCCCGTGCCGGAAGTCACTGCGGCGTGTCCAGGCGGTAGCCGACGCCGCGGACGGTACGGATCAGGGCGGGCGACGACGGCACATCCTCGATCTTGGCGCGCAGCCGCTGCACACACGCGTCCACCAGGCGCGAGTCGCCCAGGTAGTCGTGCTCCCACACCAGCCGCAGCAACTGCTGGCGGGACAGCGCCTGGCCCGGCCGGCGGCTCAGCTCCAGCAGCAGCCGCAGCTCGGTCGGGGTGAGCTGGAGATCCTCGCCGTCCTTGGTCACCGTCATGGCGTTGCGGTCGATGACGATCGAGCCGAAGGCGGCGGAGTCGGTGCTGTCCCGCTCGCCGCGGCGCAGCACGGCACGGATCCGGGCGTCCAGCACCCGGGGCTGCACCGGCTTGATCACATAGTCGTCGGCCCCCGACTCCAGGCCGACGACCACATCGATGTCGTCACTGCGCGCGGTGAGCAGGATGATCGGCAGCTGGTCGGTGCGCCGGATACGCCGGCACACCTCGAAGCCGTCGATACCCGGCAGCATCACGTCGAGCACGATCAGGTCGGGACGCTGCTCCTTGAGGAGCTTCAGGCCGTCCTCGCCCGTCGCCGCGGCCACCACGCGGTGACCCTGGCGGGACAGGCCGAGTTCGAGACCGGTGCGGATGGCGTCGTCATCCTCGATCAGCAACAGGAAGGGCACGCCGGACATTGTTGCCTACCTCCGGCGGCCGGATGAAGTGCGGGGGACAACCCGTGCCCCGGGCACCCCCCGGGGCGGCGGGCTCTGTGACGGGCCTGTGACACTCGGCGGACAGCCCCATGAAACTGGCCCGGCAGGCTGGAGCCACTTCGGACAGCGCACGCCGCACAGGCTGCGACGCCGGAAACCACGCTGAAGGTTCCATCGACGGGGGCGCGACATGAACGCACTGCTCGGCACCACCACCGCCGCGGTCCACTCGACGCGTGCGCACTCCTTCGCCAGGTCCACCGAGATGTCCGGCGCCGCGAGCGGACGGGGGTACGCCCGCGGCGCCGGACGCACCGCCGGCACGTCGGTGGTCAAGCAGCGGCCCGCGTACATCACACCGCTGGAGCCGGCCGCGCCGACCGTCCCCTCGGTCGACACGGAGGCCGAGTTCACCGCGTACGTGCAGGAGCGCCGCGCCTCGCTCTACGCGACCGCGTACCACCTGACCGGCGACCGTTTCGCGGCCGAGGACCTGCTGCAGAGCGCGCTGCTGTCCACGTACCGGGCGTGGGACCGGATCAGCGACAAGGCCGCCGTCGGCGGGTATCTGCGCCGCACCATGACCAACCTGCACATCAGCGCCTGGCGGCGGCGCAAGCTCAGCGAATACCCGACGGAGGAACTGCCCGAGACGGTCGGCGACACCGACGAGATGGGCGGCACCGAACTGCGCGCCGTCCTGTGGCAGGCGCTCGCCCGCCTGCCCGAGCAGCAGCGCACCATGCTGGTGCTCCGCTACTACGAGGGCCGCACCGACCCGGAGATCGCCGACATACTCGGCATAAGCGTCGGCACGGTGAAGAGCAGCATCTGGCGCTCCCTGCGCCGGATGCGCGATGACGAAGCACTGAGCTTCGGCCGCGACGAGGAGTCCGCCTTCGGCGAACTCGTCGCCTAGCAGACCCGGGGGGTACGGGGGTACGGGGGAAGCACGGGGCCGGACGGCCGGGGGGAGGCCGTCCGGCCCTGTACTACGTCCATGCCCGGCCTCCCCGGCCCGCGGGGTGCCGCGGTTCCCCTCCGCGAGGGGGCGCGCCTCCGCTGGCGCGGGTCCGGGGTGCCGTTGCGTCGGCGGGTGCGCTTCGGCTGGCGCGGGTCCGGGGTGCCGTTGCGTCGGCGGGTGCGCTTCGGCTGGCGCGGGTCCGGGGTGCCGGTTGCGTCGGCGGGTGCGCTTCCCCCGGGCGCGGGGGTGTGCGGTTCCCCTTCGGCAGGGGGTGCCCACCCGCTGATGCGGGGTTGGGGTCCCCTGACGCAGGGGGGTGCCCATAAGGGGCGCGGGGAACTGCGCGAGCAACCCACCACTGGCCGGTGGTCCGGATCGGACCGAAGAGACCCTTTGGGTCGGTGACGACCCGCGCCCCCGGTGGGGGCTGGGCGCGCAGTTCCTCGCGCCCCTTGGGGTGGTGGCGGTGCGTCTGCACGTGACGGTGGGTGGGGGTTCTGGCGGTGCCTCTTCGGCAAGGGGGGTGCCTACCAGGGGCGCGGGGAACTGCGCGAGCAACCCCCACCGGCCGGTGGTCCGGAGCGGACCGAAGAGACCCTTCGGGTCGGTGACGACCCGCGCCCCGGTGGGGGCTGGTCGCGCAGTTCCTCGCGCCCTTGGGGTGGTGCGGTGCGTTCGTACGTGACGGTGGGTGGGGGTTGGGCGCGCGGTTCCCCGCGCCCCTGGGGTGGTGCGGCCCGTCCGCACACGACGGCGCATCGTGGCTGAGCGCGCAGTTCCTCGCGCCCCTGAGGGGCACCCCCCGCCGTGCGGGCAGCGCAGCCCCGCGCCGGCGGAGGGGCACCCCACGCCGGGGGACGGCGCACCGCTATCGGGCGCTCCCCGCGGAAGGCGCAACCTCGGTGATCGGCGCCGCGAGAATGCGAGGCAGCGCCTCATCCGCACCGCAGGGGTGGCAGCCCAGCGCGACCTGCCGGTCGACGATGGCGCGCTCCGCGCGCATGAGGTGCCAGCCCCTCCGGAGGAGAAACGGCACCGCCTTCCGGCCTTCGCGAAGATCCCGCACGAACCGCCGACGCGCCGTCGTGGCGGGCCGCCCGCGCAGGCACACCGCGTCCGCGAGCAGCCCCAGTTCGCGGCAGCGGGCAACGATCTCGGCCGCGAAGATCCCCTCGGCGACGAAGAGCGGCGAGCCCCCCAGGTCCAGCCGGGCGCAGCCGCCGGCCGCGCTGGCGGCGATGTCGTAGACAGGCGTGTCCGCGACGCCCTCCGCGCACAGCGCGGCGACCGCGGCGACCGCCGCGTCGGCGTTCCAGGACCGCGGCGCGTCCCAGTCGATCCCGGTGCCGCCCGGCAGCACCGGCAGCGACGGATCGTCGCCGTCCTTGTAGAAGTCGTCGAGCGCGAGCACCGGCAGCCCCGTGCGCGCGGCGAGCGAGGACTTGCCCGAGCCCGAAGGGCCGGCCAGCAGGATCACACGAGCGGGAAGTGAACTCACGGGAAATCATTCTCCCGCATCCCCGCCCGGGTGATCCCCCGCGGTAGGGCAACTACTCACCGCACTCGTTCCATTACGCTGAGCCCGGAAAGCAAGTGTCCGCCCCCGACAAGGCCCAGGTGCCCATGCCCTCCCTGCGTACAGCTCTCGCCCTCACCCTGACCGCCGCCGCGGCGACCCTCGTG
Organism: Streptomyces sp. NBC_01477; assembly: GCF_036227245.1. Classification (GTDB taxonomy): domain Bacteria; phylum Actinomycetota; class Actinomycetes; order Streptomycetales; family Streptomycetaceae; genus Actinacidiphila. Next base: position 3,341,324 of record NZ_CP109445.1, on the reverse strand, counting down.
CCGGCCGCCGCCGCGGCGGCGGCCACCCCGGCGCCCGCCGGGACGGCCGCCCCCGACAGCGCGCTGGACGCGCTCCCGCTGGACGTGCTGCCCGTCCAGACCGTGACCGGCGCGCTGGCCGCCGGTGTGGCGCCGGCCCGCGACCTCACGCTGGACCCGCTCGCGAACACTGGGGTGGACCCACTGGACAACGGCCTGGGCACCCAGGTCGCCGACTTCCAGCCGCTGTCGACCACCGCGCTGACCGCGCCGATCACCCGCGGCGGCTCGCTGGGCACGCTGCCGCTGGTCGGACCGGTGAGCGGCCTGCTGACCGGCTGACGCCGGGCGCTAGACGCCGATCGGGTGCCACACCGTCTTCGTCTCCAGCCAGGCCGTCAGGCGGCCCGTGCCGGGGTCGGCCGTCCAGTCCTCGGGCGACGGGCGGCGGACCCGCTTGAGGGTGTCGGCCGCCGAGACCTCCAGCTCCACGGCCAGCTCGGCGCCCGCGCCGGTCAGGTCGAGGCCGTTGACGTCCTGGTGGGCGGCCAGCGGCGCGGCCAGCTCCGCGGTGCGGCCCGAGAGGATGTTGACCACGCCGGCGGGCACGTCGGAGGTGGCCAGCACCTCGCCGAAGGACAGTGCCGGGAGCGGGGCGCGCTCGGCGGCGATCACGACGGCCGAATTCCCGGTGGCGATCACCGGGGCCAGGACGGAGACCAGGCCGAGCAGCGACGAGTCCTGCGGGGCCAGGACCGCGACCACGCCGGTCGGCTCGGGGGTGGACAGGTTGAAGAAGGGTCCCGCCACCGGGTTGGCGCCGCCCACCACCTGGGCGATCTTGTCGGTCCAGCCGGCGTACCAGACCCAGCGGTCCACCGCCGCGTCCACCGCGGCGGCGGCCTTGGCCTTCGACAGCCCGTCGGCCTCGGCGACCTCGCGGACGAACTGCTCGCGGCGGCCCTCCAGCATCTCCGCGACGCGGTAGAGCACCTGCCCGCGGTTGTACGCGGTCGCGCCCGACCAGCCGGGCACCGCCTTGCGGGCCGCGACGACCGCGTCACGGGCGTCCTTGCGGGACGACAGCGGCGCGTTGGCCAGCCACTGGCCGCCCTTGGAGTCCGTCACCTCGTACACCCGGCCGCTCTCGGAACGCGGGAACTTGCCCCCCACGTACAGCTTGTAGGTCTTGAACACCGAAAGACGGGACTGCTGTTCAGGCGCCTTCATTGGTCGCGCTCCCCTTCTCGCTCGCACGCTCGCCCGCCGGGCCGGCCGCTCCGGCGAGGTAGCCCTCCAGGCCGTGCCGGCCGCCTTCCCGGCCGTAGCCGGACTCCTTGTAACCGCCGAACGGCGAGGTCGGGTCGAACTTGTTGAAGGTGTTGGCCCACACCACCCCGGCCCGCAGCTTGTTCGCCATCGACAGGATGCGCGAGCCCTTCTCGGTCCAGATGCCGGCCGACAGGCCGTACGGCGTGTTGTTGGCCTTCTCGACCGCCTCCGCCGGGGTGCGGAAGGTCAGTACGGACAGCACAGGGCCGAAGATCTCCTCGCGGGCGATCCGGTGGGCCTGGGTGACACCCGTGAAGAGGGTCGGCGCGAACCAGTAGCCGGAGGAGGGGAGTTCGCAGGCCGGCGCCCAGCGCCGGGCGCCCTCCTCCTCGCCCGCCTCGGCCAGCGCGGTGATCCTGGCCAGCTGCTCGGCGGAGTTGATCGCCCCGATGTCGGTGTTCTTGTCCAGCGGGTCGCCGACCCGCAGCGTGCCCATCCGCCGCTTGAGCGCGTCGAGCACCTCCTCCTGCACCGACTCCTGCACCAGCAGCCGCGAACCCGCGCAGCACACATGGCCCTGGTTGAAGAAGATGCCGTTGACGATGCCCTCGACGGCCTGGTCGATCGGGGCGTCGTCGAAGACGATGTTCGCGGCCTTGCCGCCGAGTTCGAGCGTGACCTTCTTGCGCGAGCCGGCGACCGTACGGGCGATGGCCCGGCCGACCTCGGTGGAGCCGGTGAAGGCGACCTTGTCCACGTCCGGGTGCGCCACCAGCGCGGCGCCCGCGTCACCGTAACCGGGAAGGATGTTGACGACCCCGCGCGGCAGCCCGGCCTGCCGGCAGATGTCGGCGAAGAAGAGGGCGGACAGCGGGGTGGTCTCGGCCGGCTTGAGGACCACGGTGTTGCCCGCGGCCAGCGCGGGCGCGATCTTCCAGGCCAGCATCAGCAGCGGGAAATTCCACGGGATGACCTGCCCGGCCACACCCAGCGGGCGCGGGTCGGGACCGTAGCCGGCGTGCGCGAGCTTGTCGGCCCAGCCGGCGTAGTAGAAGAAGTGCGCGGCGACCAGCGGGAGGTCGACGTCCCGGGTCTCGCGGATCGGCTTGCCGTTGTCCAGCGACTCCAGCACCGCCAGCTCGCGGGCGCGCTCCTGGAGGATACGGGCGATACGGAAGAGGTACTTGCCCCGCTCCGCGCCCGGCAGCGCGCTCCAGCTGGTGAACGCCTTGCGGGCCGCCTTCACCGCGCGGTCCACGTCGGCCTCGCCGGCCCGAGCGACCTCGGCCAGCACCTCCTCGCTCGACGGCGACACGGTCTTGAAGACGGTGCCGTCGGCGGCGTCGGTGAACTCACCGTCGATGAACAGCCCGTAGGACGGCGCCAGATCGAGGATCGCGCGGGACTCGGGCGCGGGTGCGTAGGCGAATTTCTCATTGGCCATGACGATCAGTCCACCGTGACGTAGTCGGGACCGGAATACCGGCCGGTGCTGAGCTTCTGCCGCTGCATCAGCAGATCATTGAGCAGGCTGGAGGCGCCGAAGCGGAACCAGTCGGGCGACAGCCAGTCGTCGCCGAGGGTTTCGTTGACCATCACCAGGTACTTGATCGCGTCCTTCGACGTACGGATGCCGCCGGCCGGCTTGACCCCGACCTGCACGCCGACCGCGTCGCGGAAGTCGCGTACCGCCTCCAGCATCAGCAGGGTGTTGGGCGGGGTGGCGTTGACCGCGACCTTGCCGGTGGAGGTCTTGATGAAGTCGGCGCCGGCCAGCATCGCCAGCCAGGAGCAGCGGCGGATGTTGTCGTACGTCGACAGCTCGCCGTTCTCGAAGATCACCTTGAGGTGGGCGGCGGACGTGTCGGGGCGGACGCAGGCCTGCTTGATCGCCCTGATCTCCTCGAAGACCTCCATGTAGCGCCCGGACAGGAAGGCGCCGCGGTCGATGACCATGTCGATCTCGTCGGCCCCCGCGGCGACCGCGTCCGCGGTGTCGGCGAGCTTGACCGGCCGCGCGACCCGGCCCGCGGGGAAGGCGGTCGCGACCGAGGCGATGCTGATGCCGGAGTCGTCGCCCAGCGCTTCCCGCGCCACGGCGACCATGTCGGGATAGACGCAGATCGCCGCGACATGCGGGGTGCCGGGGTCGGTCGGGTCCGGCCTGCGCCCCTTGGCGCACAGCGCCCGGACCTTGCCGGGGGTGTCGGAGCCTTCCAGGGTCGTCAGGTCGATCATCGAGATCGCCAGGTCGATGGCGTACGCCTTCGCGGTCGTCTTGACCGACCGGGTGCCGAGGCCGGCGGCTCTGGCGTCGAGGCCGACGGCGTCGACCCCGGGCAGGCCGTGCAGGAACCGCCGCAGGGCGGCGTCCGAGGCCGTGACATCGGCAAGGCCGGCCAGTCGCCCGGGGGCGTCGGGGCCGTATGCGGGAACAACTGAGGACATGGTCACCAGCCCAGCATATCTACGCGCGTAGCGGCGTGTCACTACCCGGGGTGGCCCGGGGGCCGGGGTATGCGGTGCCCGCGGGGCGGCCCGGGGCGGCCCTGGAGTGAGGGTCGGCCGTTTCCGGGCGGCCCCCGGGCGGCTGTGGTCGGCGGTGGCCCGAGGCGTTTCAGGGTGCCCCGGCCTCCCGGGCGCCCCCGGGTGACGCCAAGGCGTCGGGGCGCCCGGCGGGCGAGGCCCGACCACCTCGGGGCGCCCCCGGGTGCCCCTGGCCTCCCGGCGGTGCCCGCGGGGCGGCGTCGAGACGGGAACGCAACCGGGTCGTGGCCCGGGCGGCGGGCGGGGTCGTGCACAATCGGTCGTTATGACGAGTCCGAGGTCCGACCGCCCGACGCCGCCGCCGGACAGCGCCGGCCCCGGGCAGCCGAAGTACGCCGACCGCGCCTACCGCTCGATGGCCGGGATGGTCGGCGGAGTGGGGCTGGTCGCGGTCGCGTGCTGGCTCGGCGGCGACGCCATCGCCAATGGCAAGGGTCACACTCCCTGGCTGGCCATCGCGGCACTGCTGCTCGCGCTGCCGCTCATCGTGGCGCTCACGCTGCGGCCCGCGGTCTTCGCGAACTCCGACCGGATCCGGGTGCGCAACCCGTTCCGTACGATCACCGTGCCGTGGGCCGGGGTCGACGGGGTGCGGTCCTCGTACTCCACGGAGATGCTGGCCGGCGGCAAGAAGTACCAGCTCTGGGCCATCCCGGTCTCGCTGCGCGCACGCAAGCGGGCGGCCAGGCAGGACGCCAAGGTGAAGGCGGCGGGGGACGACGCGTTCACGCCGGGCGGCGGGGGGAGGCGGCCCGCGTACGGGCGCAGGTCCTCGCCCGTGCCGGGGGCGGACCCGACCATCCGGGCCTGGTCGGACCAGGCGCTCAGTGAACTGCGGGAGCTGGCCGAGCGCCACGAGGGCAAGGTGGCGGAGGGCGAGTCCACCGTGCCGGTGGTGCGCTGGTGCTGGGAGGTCCTGGCCCCTGCGGCGGCCGGTGCGGTGGTCCTGATCGTCCTGCTGTCCCTCAGCTAGCCCCTGCGGGCGGCTTTCGTGATTCCTGGGCCGGCCCCGGAGGCCCCCACGCCCCCGAGCGGTGGCCGCGCCCGAGCCCGCACGCCGGGCCGCGTCGTGACTCGCCGCACGGGTCTCCGCGTTCCGTTGCCTGCGCGAGGGCTCCGCCACCTGCTCGCGGACGGCACCGCCAGCGCGAGGCGCCCCCGGGGCGGACGGGCGGCCCGCCCACGCGAGGCGTAACCCCCGGGTGGACGGGCGTACGGCCAGCGCGAGGCGCAACCCCGGGCGGAGGAGCGTACCGCCAGCGCGAGGCGTACCCCCGGGTGGACGGGCGGCCTGCTCACGCAAGGCGTAACCCCTGGGTGGACGGGCGTACCGCCAGCGCGAGGCGTACCCCTGGGTGGACGGGCGGCCCGCCCACGCGAGGCGTACCCCGTTATGTTTTTCGTGGTCCTGCAACGGGATCGCTGGCCTCCGGGCCCGGCATGACTGTTGCCCCCTGTCGAAGGCATGACCTGGGGGGTGGTGTCACCGGGTCCGGGGGTGTTCGTCGGAGACGCTGATCAGAGGTCCGGCCACCGCCCGGTCCGGCGCAACGCCGGACAGTTCGCGGGCGGCAGGTCTGCATAACGTGGATGCGCGAGCACGACACCCGAGCCGAGGCCGGCATCGTCAAACCCCCTGGAAGGGCGCGATGTTCGAGATCGAAGACGTGGGCGTGTTCCTCGGCCTGGACGTCGGCAAGTCCGCCCACCACGGGCACGGGCTCACCCCGACCGGGAAGAAGGTCTTCGACAAGCCGCTGCCCAACAGCGAACCGAAGCTGCGGGCCGTGTTCGACAAGCTGACCACGAAGTTCGGCACCGTCCTGGTCATCGTGGACCAGCCCGCCTCCATCGGCGCCCTGCCCCTGGCCGTCGCCCGCGACGCCGGCTGCCAGGTGGCCTACCTGCCCGGCCTGGCCATGCGACGGATCGCCGACCTCTACCCCGGCGAGGCCAAGACCGACGCCAAGGACGCGGCCGTCATCGCCGACGCCGCGCGAACCATGCCGCACACCCTGCGCTCCCTGGAACTGACCGACGAGATCACCGCCGAGCTGACCGTGCTGACCGGCTTCGACCAGGACCTCGCCGCCGAGGCCACCCGCACCAGCAACCGGATACGCGGCCTGCTCACCCAGTTCCACCCCAGCCTGGAGCGCGTCCTGGGCCCCCGCCTGGACCACCAGGCCGTCACCTGGCTCCTGGAACGCCACGGCTCCCCGGCCGCCCTGCGCAAAGCCGGCCGCCGCAGACTCGTGGAACTGATCCGCCCGAAGGCCCCGCGCATGGCCCACAGGCTGATCGACGACGTCTTCGACGCGCTCGACGAGCAGACCGTCGTCGTCCCCGGCACCGGCACCCTCGACATCGTCGTCCCCTCCCTGGCCGCCTCCCTGGCCGCCGTGCACACCCAGCGCCGGGCGATGGAAACCCAGATCAACACCCTGCTGGAGGCCCACCCTCTTTCCCAGGTCCTGACCTCGATGCCCGGCGTCGGTGTCAGGACCGCCGCAGTCCTGCTGACCACCGTCGGCGACGGAACCAGCTTCCCCACCGCCGCCCACCTCGCCTCCTACGCAGGCCTCGCCCCCACCACCCGACAATCCGGCACCTCGATCCACGGCGAACACGCCCCCCGAGGCGGAAACCGGCAGCTCAAACGCGCCATGTTCCTATCCGCCTTCGCCTGCATGAACGCCGATCCCGCCTCCCGGACCTACTACGACAAGCAACGAGCCCGCGGAAAAACCCACACCCAAGCACTCCTCCGACTCGCCCGCCAACGCATCAGCGTCCTGTTCGCCATGCTCCGCGACGGCACCTTCTATGAGACTCGGGCACCGAAAGGCGTCGAGCTCGCCGCCTAACCCCAACAACACCGAACTACCCCAAAACCGGCAGAGATGCCTTGACGAAAGACATAGAGGCACCCCCCCGGGCAGGGGGCGTACCGCCAGCCGAGGCGCCCCCCGGGGTGAGGGAGCCCCCCGGGGGAGGGCGCACCCCGGGCGGAGGGCATGTCCCCGTGCGGGAGGGGGCCGGCTCAAGAGGGTCGCCGCCGAGGGAAGCGGGTCGTCCTAGAGGCCCGCCGCTGAGGCGAGCGCGGACTTCAGGGCCGCCAGGACGGACGTCGCGGTGGCGCGGGCGGCGGCGAGGTCGCCGTCGACCGGGACGACCACCTCCAGGTAGCACTTGAGCTTGGGCTCGGTTCCGCTTGGCCGGACCACGACCCGGGCCGACGACACGCCCCCGCCGGCCAGGCGGTAGCGCAGGCCGTCGGTCGGCGGCAGGCCACCCGCCCCGTCGAGCAGGTCCTCCGCCGTGACGACGGCGAGCCCGGCAAGCTCCACCGGAGCCTCCGCCCGCAGCCGCGCCATCACGTCCGCGATCAGCGACAGGTCCGCCACCCGTGCGGAGAGCTGGTCGGTCGCGTGCAGGCCGTGCGCGACGGCGAGGTCGTCCAGGACGTCGGCGAGCGTGCGGCCCTCCCGCTTGAGGCCGGCGGCCATCTCCGCGATGAGCAGGGCCGCGCTGATGCCGTCCTTGTCCTTGACCCCGTCGGGGTCGACGCAGTAGCCGAGCGCTTCCTCGTAGCCGTAGCGGAGGCCCGGCACCCGGGCGATCCACTTGAAGCCGGTCAGGGTGTCCTCGTAACCGAGCCCGGCGGCGGCTGCGATCCTCGACAGCAGCGAGGACGACACGATGCTCGCCGCGAGGACGTCCCGGCCGGGCTCGGCGGCGCCCCGCCGTACGAGGTGCGCGGCCAGGAGCGCCCCCAGTTCGTCGCCGCGCAGCATCCGCCAGCCCGCGTCCGCGGCCGGGTCGGGCACGGCGACGGCGCAGCGGTCGGCGTCCGGGTCGTTGGCGACGACCAGGTCGGGGACGGCGTCCCTGGCGGTCTTGAACGCCAGGTCCATCGCGCCGGGTTCCTCCGGGTTGGGGAAGGCGACGCTGGGGAAGTCCGGGTCGGGCACCGCCTGTTCGGCGACGGCCAGCGGCGCGGTGAAGCCCGCCTGCTCGAAGGCCGCGGTCAGGGTGCCCAGGCCGACGCCGTGCAACGGGGTGTAGACGGTGGACAGCTCGCGCGGGCCGCCGGGTTCGAGGACGGCGACCGCCCGGCGCAGATACGCCGTGACGACGTCCGCGCCGAGCACGTCCCAGCCGTCCGCGGCCAGCGGTACGGACGCCAGCGACCCGATCGCCGCGATCTCGGCGGCGATGTCCGCGTCGGCGGGCGGCACGATCTGGGAGCCGTCGCCCAGGTAGACCTTGTAGCCGTTGTCCTGCGGGGGGTTGTGGCTGGCCGTCACCATCACGCCCGCGTCGGCGCCGAGATGGCGTATCGCGTAGGCGAGGACCGGGGTCGGCAGCGGGCCGGGCAGCAGGTACGCGCGCAGGCCGGCCGCGGTCATCACCGCGGCGGTGTCGCGGGCGAAGTCGTACGACTTGTGGCGGGCGTCGTAGCCGATGACGGCGGACGTGCCGCCGTGCGCGCGTACGTACGCGGCCAGGCCTGCGGCGGCGCGGATCACGACGGCCCGGTTCATGCGCATCGGGCCGGCGCCGAGGGCGCCGCGCAGGCCTGCGGTGCCGAACTCCAGGGTGCCGGCGAAGCGGTCGGCCAGCTCGGGGAGGTCGTGTGCGGCCAGCAGTCCTTCGAGTTCCGCCCGGGTCTCGGGGTCCGGGTCCTCGGCCGCCCATGCCTGGGCGCGGGCGATCAGGTCTTCCATGAGGATGCCTCCCCTTGCGGTGGCTTTCACAGTGCCGGTGCGCTGTGGCTGGTCGCGCACTTCTCGCGCCTTTCGGCGCACTTCTCGCGCCCCTTCGGAGCGCGTCCCCGGTGGGACGGTTGCGGCGGCCGGGTGGTTGCCCGGGCGGCCCCGTGCCCGCGCGGGCGGGCCGGAGCCGGGCGGGCCGGAGCCGGGTGGGTCAGAGCCGGGCGAGGAGGTCGGCGAGCAGCGTGCCCATCCGGGTCGCCGACTCGTGGCCCGCCGCCAGCACCTCCTCGTGGTTGAGCGGCGCGCCGGTCATACCGGCGGCGAGGTTGGTGACCAGGGAGATGCCCAGCACCTCGGCGCCCGCCTCGCGCGCGGCGATCGCCTCCAGGGTGGTGGACATGCCGACCAGGTCACCGCCTATCGCGCGGACCATGCCGATCTCCGCGGGCGTCTCGTAGTGCGGGCCAGGCAGCTGGACGTAGACGCCCTCCTCAAGGGTGGGGTCGATGTCGCGGCACAGGGCGCGCAGCCGGGGGGAGTACAGGTCGGTGAGGTCGACGAAATTCGCGCCGGCGATCGGCGAGGTCGCCGTCATGTTGATGTGGTCGCTGATCAGCACCGGCTGGCCGGGGCGGTAGCCGGGCCGCAGCCCGCCGCAGCCGTTGGTGAGGACGATCGTCTTGCAGCCCGCGGCCACCGCCGTGCGGACCCCGTGTGCGACGCTCGCGACGCCCTTGCCCTCGTACAGGTGGGTGCGGCCGAGGTAGACCAGCGCGCGGACGCCTCCGACGCGGACCGAGCGCACCCGGCCCGCGTGGCCGGCCACCGAGGGCGCCGGGAAACCGGGCAGCTCGGTGATCGGCAGCTCGGCGTCCGCCGCGCCCAGCTGGTCGGCGGCGGGCACCCAGCCCGAGCCCATGACCAGGGCGACGTCGTGCGTCTGCGCACCGGTCAGCGCACGCAGACGGGCGGCGGCGGCGTCGGCCGCGGCATAGGGGTCGGAGTTCACAGAAGCGTTCACGCGCTGAGCGTAACCTGTCAGGGCCTACGCGCGTAGACGGCCTGACGTCGACTGTTCAGGAAATAGGAGCATCCGACAATTGACGGCCGACCTGCGGGCTGTCGGGGAAGTGGCCGAAAACGGCCGCGCCCTCAGCAGGGCCGCTTGCGCAGCCCCATCACGTAGTCGTGCGGCGCCCCCGCCGACTCGGCCGCGTCGGCGATCTCGCCCAGGTAGCGCGCCGAGGGCAGGCCGCCCTCGTAGTCGTTGAGCACGTAGAGCCACGAGGCCAGGTCGCCGTCCAGGGTGTGCACCCGTACGGTCGTACGCCGGTAGATCTGCAGCGGTACGCCCTCCCAGCGGTCCATCGACTCCTCGTCGACCGGCGCGATGTCGTAGAGGCACACGAAGACCTGGCTGGCCGGGTCCTCGACCAGGGTCGCGAGCGCGCCTTCCCAGCCCATCTGCTCGCCGCCGAAGGTCAGCCGCCAGCCGTTCAGCCAGCCCGTGCCGCGCAGCGGGGAGTGCGGGGCGCGGCGCGTCATCAGCCGCGCGTCGAGGTTGCCTGCGTAAGCGGCGTAGAGCGACATGAGGACGAGGGTACGGGAGCGGCATCGCCTCGGGGCCGGGAAGCGCGGGGCAGCGGTGCCCCCTGTCGGTGAGCACTTGGCGCGTGCGGGACAATGGGGTACGTGACAAGGATCGTGATCATCGGTGGCGGACCCGGCGGCTATGAGGCGGCGCTGGTGGCAGCGCAGCTCGGCGCGGAGGTGACCGTCGTCGACTGCGACGGGCTGGGCGGTGCGTCGGTGCTGACCGACTGCGTACCGTCCAAGACACTCATCGCCACGGCCGAGGTGATGACGACCTTCGACTCTTCGTACGAAGAGCTGGGCATCATCGTCGCCGACGACACCCCGCCGCTGGAGCGCGCGGCCCGGGTCGTCGGGGTGGACCTCGGCAAGGTCAACCGCCGGGTCAAGCGCCTCGCGCTGGCCCAGTCGCACGACATCACCGCCTCGGTGACCAGGGCGGGCGCCACCGTGATGCGCGGCCGCGGCCGGCTCGACGGGCCGCAGACCGCGGTGGGCACCCGTACGGTCGTCGTCACGGCCGCGGACGGCACCGAGCAGCGGCTCACCGCCGACGCGGTACTGGTCGCCACCGGCGCGCGTCCGCGCGAACTGCCCGACGCCATGCCGGACGGCGAGCGCATCCTGAACTGGACCCAGGTCTACGACCTGGACGAACTGCCGCGCGAGCTGATCGTGGTCGGCTCCGGCGTCACCGGCGCCGAATTCGCCGGCGCCTACCAGGCGCTCGGCTCGACCGTGACCCTCGTCTCGTCCCGCGACCGGGTGCTGCCGGGCGAGGACCCGGACGCCGCCGCGGTCCTGGAGGACGTCTTCCGGCGGCGCGGCATGAACGTGATGTCGCGCTCCCGCGCCCAGTCGGTCAAACGGGTCGGCGACGGGGTCGAGGCGACCCTCACCGACGGCCGGGTCATCACCGGCACGCACTGCCTGATGGCGGTCGGCGCGATCCCCAACACCTCCGGGATGGGCCTGGAGGAGGCGGGCGTGAAGCTCACCCAGTCCGGCCACATCTGGACCGACAAGGTCTCCCGTACCAGCGCGTCCGGCGTCTACGCGGCGGGCGACGTCACCGGCATCTTCGCGCTCGCCTCGGTCGCGGCCATGCAGGGCCGGATCGCGATGTACCACTTCCTCGGCGACGCGGTGGCCCCGCTGAACCTCAAGACCGTGTCCTCCAACGTCTTCACCGACCCCGAGATCGCCACCGTCGGCTACTCGCAGGCCGACGTGGACAGCGGCCGGATCGACGCCCGGGCGGTGAAGCTGCCGCTGCTGCGCAATCCGCGCGCCAAGATGCAGGGCATCAGGGACGGCTTCGTCAAGATCTTCTGCCGCCCCGGCACCGGCATCGTGGTCGGCGGTGTGGTCGTCGCGCCCAAGGCGAGCGAGCTGATCCACCCGATCTCGATCGCGGTGGACAACAACCTGACGGTCGAGCAGATCGCCAACGCCTTCACCGTCTACCCGTCGCTGTCCGGCTCGATCGCCGAGGTGGCGCGGCAGCTGCACAACCGCAAGGCGACCGGCCTGGACCAGGGCCTGTCGTAGGGCCTGTCTGTCGGGGGGCCGGTCCCGTCAGGACCACGACGCGGCCCCTTCACCATCCTTTCGCGGCCCCTTCGCGACACCGTCGCCACCCTTCGCACCCGGCCCACGGGTTACGTGGCCGGGTGCGTCGGCATGCACGGGAGGGGCGGGAGGGGCGCGCGGCGGCGCGGGCGAACGTACGGTCGGCGCGTAGCACTTCCCGGTCTCTTCGCCGCGTAACTTCCGTTATTTGGTGCAAAACGCAGAAAGTAGCGGTCGTTGGGGTTACTGTCGGTTCCGTGTTCGCTGCAGAACGTCGCCAACTGATCCTCGAAATGGTGCGGGCCAATGGAGCGGTGTCGCTTCGTGAGCTCGCCCGCGTCGTCCAGACCTCCGAAGTGACCGTGCGCCGCGATGTGCGCGCGCTGGAGGCAGAAGGACTGCTGGACCGCAGACACGGCGGTGCGGTCCTGCCGGGTGGCTTCACCCGTGAGTCCGGCTTTCCGCAGAAATCCCACCTGGCGACCGCCGAGAAGACCGCCATCGCCGACCTCGCCGCCTCGCTCGTGGAGGAGGGCGAAGCCATCGTCGTCGGCGCGGGCACCACCACGCAGGAGCTGGCCCGGCGCCTCGCCCGGGTTCCCGGGCTCACCGTGGTCACCAACTCCCTACTGGTCGCCCAGGCGCTGGCCCACGCCAACCGGGTCGAGGTCGTCATGACCGGCGGCACCCTGCGCGGCTCCAACTACGGCCTGGTCGGCAGCGGCGCCGAGCAGGCGCTCCAGGGGCTGCGGGTGTCCCGGGCCTTCCTGTCGGGCGCCGGGCTCACGGCCGAGCGCGGGCTGTCCACGTCCAACATGCTGTCCGCCAGCGTGGACCGGGCGCTGGTGCAGGCGGCGGCGGAGGTCGTGGTCCTCGCGGACCACACCAAGCTCGGGGCCGACACGATGTTCCAGACGGTGCCGACCGAACTGATCACCCATCTGGTCACGGACGAGCCGCCGGCCGGGGACGAGCGGGCGGCGACGGAGTTGCAGGCGCTGGCGGACCGGGGGGTGCAGCTCGTGGTCGCCCCCGGGTGTCCCGGCGAGCCGGCCGCCCCGCTGCCGTCCCCCCGCCGGCCCCACCCGCTCCGTCCCCCCGCCTCGCCCCGCCTGGCGGACCTGCGCCCGCGCTAGCAGCGTCCGGAGCCGCTTGACCCGAGGGGCGCGGACCACCCGCGTGCGGGTCGTCAACGGCAGGGCCGACCGCTGGGGGAGTACGGCGCCCGGGCAGGGGCGGCTCAGGCCCGCCGGGTGAGGAGCCACGGCTCGACCACGCCGAGCCCGCGGACCGGCCGCCGCCACATCGGCTGAAGCGCGAAGCGGTACTTCTCCGTGTCCGCCGCCTCGACATCCGCCTCGGACAGCGGTGCCTCGCCCGCCTCCGCGAGCGCCTCCGCGAAGTCCCCGTCCACCAGGACGGCATCCCGCGGGGCTATCGAGGTCAACCGGGACGCCAGGTTCACCGTCGTACCGAAGACGTCACCCATACGAGTGGTCACCGTGCCGAAGGCCATACCGACCCGGAGCGCGGGCATGGAAGTGTCGCCGGTCATCGTCTCGATGAGCCGGATCCCGATCTCGGAGGCCGTACCGGGGTCGTCCGCGACGAAGAGCACCTCGTCGCCGAGCGTCTTGATCAGCCGCCCCCCGTAGGCGGCGACCTGGTCGGCCGCCGTGGTCTCGAAGGCCTCGACCAGTTCGCCCAGCTCCTCCTCCTCCAGGCGCCGGGTGAGCCGGGTGAAGCCGACGAGGTCGGCGAAGCCGACCGCGAGCCGCCGGTCGACGGCCTCCTCGTCGTCGGACTGGACGACCCGGCTGGTGGCGGCCGCGACCTGGCGGCGCCACACGTAGATGAGGAATTCCTCCAGCTCCGGCAGCAGCAGCTCGACCAGCGGATACGCCACCTCCGCGCGGGTCATGCCCGGCTCGGGCGGCTCGGTGAGGCCTTCGAGGAAGGAGTCGGTCTGCCAGTCGGCGAGCCTGGCGGTGGTCTGGCCGGTGGAGCGGGCCACCTGGATGGCCATCGACTCGCTGAGCAGCCCCGCTTCGACCAGTCCCGCCAGGCGCCGCAGCGCGAGGACGTCCGCCTCGGTGAGCGCCTTGGCCTGCCCGATGTCGGCGAAGCCCATGGCCCGCCAGAAGCGGGACGCCAGGTCCATGGAGACGCCGGCGGTGCGGGCGGCCTGGAAGGGGGTGTAGCGGCGGGGCGCGCCGAGGATGAGCTGTTCGAGCCGCAGCGCCAGCGGGTGTTCGCCGGTGTCCGTGACGGCCTCGCCGTCCGGGTCGGCTTCTGCACCCGGGTCGGCGGCGGACGGCTCGTCCGGAACGGGTGGGCCCGGGTCGTCCACACTCATCGCCCGGCCCCTGAGGAATCCCTGCGCACAGCCCTTCCGATCATCGAGACGACGCAGCGACTCCACGATACGGCAGCTGTGCCGCAGCTCACTCGCGCCGGAAGGCTCCCGCTCCCGCCGGAGGTCACCGGGACGGCCGGAGGTGGACGACGTCGCCCGCGCCGACCGGCCGCTCGCCGTCGGGCCCCGCGATGACCAGCCGCCCGTCGCCGTCCACGGCGACCGCCGTACCGGCCAGCTCCCGTCCGCCGGGCAGCTCGGCGCGCACCTGGCGGCCGAGGGTGGCGCAGCCGGCCGCGTAGGTCTGCTGGAGCCGGGAGGCGGCCGGGTCGCCGTCCGCCGCGCGCCAGGCGTCGTACCAGTCGGCCAGCGAGCGCAGGACGGCCCGCAGCAGCGGGTCCCGGTCGGTGCCCTGGGCGCCGGCCAGCGCGAGCGAGGCGGCCGTGGGCACGGGCAGTTCCGCCGCCCGCAGCGACACATTGATGCCGATGCCGATCACGACGCCGGCGGCGCCGGTCCGCTCGGCGAGGATGCCGCCGGCCTTGCGCTCCTCGCCGTCGACGGTGACCAGCAGGTCGTTGGGCCATTTGAGTGCCGTGTCGACGCCGGCCGCCCGGGACAGCGCGGTGGCGGTGGCGACGCCGGCCAGCAGCGGCAGCCAGCCCCAGCGGTGCACGGGCACGGGTTCGCGTACGGGGCCGGCCGGGTCCACCGGGTCCGCCGCGCCCCTGCTCGCGGCCGCCGGCGCGGGCTCCCCCGGCCGGAGCAGCACCGAGAAGAACAGGCCGGACCTGGCGGGCGCGGTCCACCTTCGGTCCAGCCGGCCGCGCCCGGCGGTCTGCTCCTCCGCGACCAGCACCGCGCCCTCGGCGGCGCCCGCCGCGGCCCTGGCGGCGAGGTCGCTGTTGGTCGAGCCGGTGGCCTGCACCACGTCGAGCGCGGTCCACAGCGAATCGGCCGTGACCACGGCACGGCGCAGCGCCGCGGCATTGAGCGGCGGTCGGTCGAGGTCGGACCAGCGGCTGGACGTCATACGTCCACCCTACGAGCGCGGGCGCGGGTGACACGCCGTGCCTCGGCGACGCCGCAGCGGGCGCGGGCACACGGTGGTGCAGTGTGGTGAACACCGCAGTGCCCGTACCGCAGAGTCGCCACTACGCTACGGGACACAGCGTTACTCACGAGTTCAGAAGCGTCGTACCCGGCAGGCCGCCGCCAGTGGCCGCAGGGCGCGCCACCGCCGCCGAGAGCAGGAGAGCCGCCTCCATGGCCGAGCAGGACCACGACATCCACACGACCGCGGGGAAGCTCGCGGACCTGCGCCGCCGCATCGAGGAGGCGAACCACGCGGGTTCGGGGCAGGCGGTCGAGAAACAGCACGCCAAGGGCAAGCTGACCGCCCGGGAGCGGATCGAACTCCTGCTGGACGACGACTCCTTCACCGAGCTGGACGAGCTGGCCCGGCACCGCTCGACGAACTTCGGCCTGGAGGCCAACCGCCCCTACGGCGACGGGGTGATCACCGGCTACGGCACCGTCGAGGGCCGCCCGGTCGCGGTCTTCTCGCAGGACTTCACGGTCTTCGGCGGCGCGCTCGGCGAGGTCTACGGCGAGAAGATCGTCAAGGTGATGGACTTCGCGCTGAAGACCGGCTGCCCGGTGATCGGCATCAACGACTCGGGCGGCGCCCGGATCCAGGAGGGCGTCACCTCACTCGGGATGTACGGCGAGATCTTCCGCCGCAACACCCACGCGTCGGGGGTGATCCCGCAGATCAGCCTGATCATGGGCCCGTGCGCGGGCGGCGCGGTCTACTCCCCGGCGATCACCGACTTCGTGGTGATGGTCGACCGGACCTCGCACATGTTCATCACCGGGCCGGACGTCATCAAGACGGTGACCGGCGAGGACGTCGGCATGGAGGAGCTGGGCGGCGCGCGCACCCACAACTCCACCTCGGGCAACGCCCATCACCTGGCCGGTGACGAGAAGGATGCCTTCGAATACGTCAAGGCGCTGCTGTCGTACCTGCCGAGCAACAACCTGGAGGAGGCGCCCTCCTTCGCCGCCGCGGCGGAACTGGCGCCCACCGCCGAGGACCTGGAACTGGACACGCTGATCCCGGACTCGGCGAACCAGCCCTACGACATGCACCGGGTGATCGAGCGGGTCGTGGACGACGGCGAATTCCTGGAGACCCAGGACCTCTTCGCGCCGAACATCATCACCGGCTTCGGGCGTATCGAGGGCCGCCCGGTGGGCGTGGTGGCCAACCAGCCGCTGCAGTTCGCCGGCTGCCTGGACATCAACGCGTCCGAGAAGGCCGCGCGCTTCGTGCGTACCTGCGACAGCTTCAACATCCCCGTGATCACTTTCGTCGATGTCCCCGGTTTTCTCCCCGGCACCAGTCAGGAATGGGACGGCATCATCCGCCGCGGTGCCAAACTGATCTACGCGTACGCCGAGGCCACAGTTCCGCTGATCACGATCATCACCCGTAAGGCGTACGGCGGCGCCTACGACGTGATGGGCTCCAAGCACCTGGGCGCGGACCTCAACCTGGCCTGGCCCACGGCCCAGATCGCCGTGATGGGCGCGCAGGGCGCCGTCAACATCCTGCACCGCCGCACCCTCGCCGCGGCGGAGAGCCCGCAGGCGGCCGACGAACTGCGCCAGCAGCTCATCGCCGACTACGAGGACACCCTGCTCAACCCCTACATCGCCGCGGAGCGCGGCTACATGGACGCGGTCATCGCGCCCTCGCAGACCCGCGCGCAACTGGTCAAGGCACTGCGGACGCTGCGCAACAAGCGGGAGAGCCTGCCGCCGAAGAAGCACGGCAACATCCCGCTGTAGCCGCCGGGGTGACGGCAGGACAGGCAGGGCACGACACCGCTCAGGAAGGAACGACCCCGTGGTGATCAAGGTGGAGCGCGGCCGTCCGACGCCGGAGGAGCTGGCCGCCGTCGTGGCGCTGGTCCAGGCGCGGGCCGCGGCACTCGAAGCCGAGCAGGACGGCCCCTCGGGCCGCCCGGCCGTCTGGTCGGCCCCGGCCCGCAACCTCCCGCGCGCCCTGCCGCGCCCGGCACCCGCGGCCTGGCGGACCTCGGCCTGGCCCGGCGGTCCCGCCTGACGCCGCAGGCCGCGGGACCGCCCGCCGTGCATGTCGCCTGAGTACGCGTACTCAGGCGCCGCGGTGTTGCTCAGGAGCAACCTGGGGGACATGTTGTGGCCCGACGATCAACGCGACTTGCGGCCGGAGGAACAGCGCGACGAGCTCCCCGAGGAGCTGCGCCAGGCGCTGATGACGCTGCGCCGGGCGATGGGTGTCGTCGCGGTGGCCGTGGCACTGGTGATGATCGTCGTCACCTGGCGGGTGTGAGCCAACGGGACAACAGGTCGTGGCGTGCGTGCGACTGGACAGTCCGATCAGCGTTGCAGCTGTTCTCGGCCTGGTGACCACGACGGCCGCCCTGGCAGGGACCACCGCGGGTCAGACCGGTAGGTCCCAGCCGGGACCGTCCGCGGTGCCGATCCAGACCCGCTGGCGGGCGGCCGTGACCGTGATGCCGAAACCTTCCGGGTGTGGCTCGCCGGCCTTCTGCCAGCGCTGCACCCCCCGTTCGAGCAGATTCCACAGGCGGACGGGCCCGCGCTGCACCACGGTCCACCCGCGCTCGGGGCCGGGAGTCGTCCGGGCCTGCGAGCCGGTGGACACGTCCCAGAGGATCTGTTCCGCCCCCGCCCCCATCCGTTCGGCCGCGGGCGCCGCGAGCTGGGCGACCCAACCACCGGTCCACGTGTCCAATATCGCCGGGTCGATCCGGCTCGGGCGCTCCTCCCCGGGCAGCAGGGCCAGCGCCGGACGGGGCGGCCGGTCGTGGGGCCGGGCGATCATGAAACTGGTGTAGCCGGGCAGGAACCTTCCCGTGGCCTCTCCGACACCGGTCACGTCGAGCAGCGCGAGGGCGTTCGCGTAGCTCCACCCGGACAGCGTGACCAGGATCTTTCCGCCCGGCTTCACCTGGTGCAGCCACGGCAGCGGGATGTACCGGACAGAACAGGTGGCAATGAGCCGGTCGTACGGTCCCCCGCCCGGGGCGCCGCGAAGTCCGTCGCCGATGATCAGCCGGGGCGCGAAGCCGGCGGCCTTGAGCGCCGCCGCGGCGGCCTCGCCCACCGACGGGTCGTATTCGATGCTGGTGAGATTGGCGTCCCCGAGGCGGTGCGCCCCGAGGGCGGTCGAGTAGCCGGTACCCGTGCCGATCTCCAGCACCTGGTGCCCGGCCTCGGCGCCGAGCTGTTGCCACATGCGCAGCACCAGGGACGGCAGGGTGGACGACGATGACGGGGAGCCGGTCACGGCACCGTCCGCGACGTCGTCGGGCCTGGTGCGGCCATCGAGCTGGGTGATCAGCGTTTCGTCGGAGTAGATCCGCTCCAGCCATCCGGGCTCGCCCTCGTGCACGGGGCGGTAGCCGGTCGGGACACTGCCCGCCACCGGCGCGAAGTACGACGCCGCGAACAGTTCCCGGGGAACCGCCCTGGCGGCGCTGCGCCATTCGGGGTCGGTGAGAGTGCCGTCCTCGGTGAGTCTGTCCACCAAACCGTCGCGGAGCCGAGTCGATGTGCTCACGTACCGGAGCCTTTCTCCAGCTGATCGGCGAGGGCGTGGGCGATCGCCGCGGTGGTCTCGGTCGGCTGCCACGCCCATTGGCCGTTCGGGTTGCATTCGAGGAAGTACCAGTCACCGGCGGCGGTCACGGCGAAGTCGAACGCGCCGTACGTCAAACGGAGTTCGGCGCGGTAGACGGCGACCGCCCGCGCGACCGGTCCGGGTACCTCGACCGGCATGCACGTCATCAGGTCCTGTCTGCGGCGCCAGTCAAGGTCAGGGCTGTCGATCCGGACCCCGAACAGCCGGTCGCCCACGGCGGTCACCCGGGCGTCGAACTCCTTGTCGACCGTGGCTTGGAACATGTGCGGACAGACGGACACGGCGTCGGTGATCTCGACCCCGCGCACGTCCCGGACCCACACGCTGTGCGGCTGACCGTCCACGCGGTAGGGCGCGTTCCGCAGCGGCTTGTAGACCACTCCGCCGCGCTCGCGGGCGGCGAACTCCCGCGCCTCGCGGGGGTCGTTGGTGATCACCGTGCTGGGCACCAGGAACCCGCAACGGCGTGCGGTCGCGAGCTGTGCGGGCTTGAACTCGGCGGCCCGGTTGTTCCACGGGTGATTGACGTAGTGCGCACCCGGCAGTGACGCGAGGATGCCTCCCGCGCCCCAGAGGGCTTGCTCAGCGGCGAACCGGCGGTCCTGGTCGCTCAACCCGGTCGGCCCCTCGTAGGGCGAGGGCCTGCGCACCCACACGGAGCGAACCTGGGCGGTGTCGAGTTCCCGGCTTGCCGTGCGCAGGGTGCCCTGCTGGCTGCCCGAGCGGTACGTGGCGGTCAGCAACGCACCCGTGTGCAGGTCGGCGCCGGGGTCGAGACGGACCACGGGAACCCGGCGTTCGGCGAGAAGCCGAAGCACCACGTCCGCTGTCACGTCGTAGGGGTTGGTCAGGACCAGCACCGACCTCCCGTCGTTCATCAGCCGGAACTCTGGTCCTGGTCGTAGGACTCGGTGCTGTCGGCGTCGGTCGCGCCACCGGGACCGGCCCCGTCACCAGGGGCCGTAGCGGTGGGCGTCAGGCCGCTCGTGCTGGTGCCGTGGGAGCCCAGTTCGACCGTCCGGCCGTTCTCGTCCACGATGACCGCGATCTGCGTTCCCGGGTCGATCACGGGCGGGTGCGTCGCGACCGTGGCGGTGGCCGCGTACGGCTCCATCCGCTGTGTGCCCCACGGTGCGGGTGTCTGCGTCATCTGTTCTGCGCCTCCGTTTCGCGGCGGTACCGGCTCCGCTCTGTAGCGCTTCCACTACTGGGAGCGTCAATTGTCGCCTGCGCTGCGCAAGTTCCTCAACCCGGGTGAGCTTGCGACGCGCCCGGCCTTGCTCATGGGCGGGTGTGAGCGCTGCCTACGATGGTGGGATGACTTCGAACCGCCGTGCGCTCGTACTCGCCTCCGCGTCTCCCGCCAGGCTCGGTCTGCTGAAGCAGGCGGGGCTCGACCCGCGGGTCGTGGTCAGCGGGGTGGACGAGGACGCGATCAGCGCGGACAGTCCCGCCGAGCTGGCGCGGGTGCTCGCGGAGGCGAAGGCCGCGGCGGTGGCGGGCGGCGGGATGCTGGACGGCGGTGAGATCGTCGTCGGCTGCGACTCGGTGCTGGAGCTGGACGGGGCCGCGCTGGGCAAGCCGGCGGACGCCGCCGAGGCCACCGCCCGCTGGCAGGCGATGCGCGGGCGCGAGGGGGTGCTGCGGACGGGGCACTGCGTGATCGACACCGCCAGCGGGCGCCAGGTGTCGGCGACGGCGTCCACCACCGTACGGTTCGGGACGCCGGACGACGCGGAGGTCGCCGCCTATGTGGCCAGCGGCGAACCGCTGCACGTGGCGGGGGCGTTCACCCTGGACGGGCGTTCGGCGCCCTTCGTGGACGGCATCGACGGCGACCCGGGCAATGTGATCGGCCTGTCGCTGCCGCTGCTGCGGTCGCTGCTCGCGGACCTCGGGGTGCGGATCACGGACCTGTGGACGTAGCCGGCGCGCCGGCCGGCGGGGCGGGCGGGGTGGCCGGCGGGGCGGCGGGGGCGGCGCCCGGCCGGTCCTCGGGCGCGTAGAGCAGCAGGGTGGCGACCAGCAGGCCCAGGATCAGCATCAGCAGCACGAAGGCGTACCAGCCGACCAGGCCGACCACGAGCGCGCCGACGACCCCGTGGACCACCGCGCAGACGATGAGCACGATACGGGCCGGCCGGCCCGTCATCCGGCCGCGCAGCGCGATACGGGCCACCAGCACCGCGCAGACGATCAGGAAGAGGGCGAACAAGCCGCCGCCCACCCACGATCCGGCGGCCATGGCGTCGGGATTCAACCCGCCCAGCGACATCCTCTGATGGCGTACGGCGAGGCCGAGTATCCAGTTCACGAAGGCGATCGCGAGGGCTTCGAGCACCAGGGCCACGGCCGCGCCGATGGCTATACCTCTGCGCACAACTGTCCCCCTCCGACGGCCGAATCGTGCGGGTCGCACGCTACTCACGAGTAAAGCGACGGGCAAGGGTCCGCGCAGGGCTCACCCGTCCGGGGGGACCCGACCGCAAACTTTGGGCGCACTATTCGTGGGGTTCCCACAAAAGAACGTCAGTTCCGTGCACGGACTTCGAGCGAGATGTCCCCCACACCCGGTCGTGCGGGACATGGGCGGGAGCGGGGCCGTACCGTGGACTGAGCAGGCGTTCACGGGTTGTTGTGGCCCATGGATCACCCTCCGTGTGGGCAAGCTCACGTGCAGGGGTGCCTCGGCAGCAAGTGTGGCCAGTACCTAAACTCGGCTTGTTTCATGGAGGGAGCCATCGTGCGCAAGGTGCTTATCGCCAACCGCGGTGAAATCGCAGTACGCGTCGCCCGTGCCTGCCGGGATGCCGGGATTGCCAGCGTAGCCGTCTACGCGGACCCCGACCGGGACGCGCTGCATGTCCGCGCGGCCGACGAGGCGTACGCACTGGGCGGCGACACACCGGCCACCAGCTATCTGGACGTGGCGAAGGTGCTCTCGGCGGCGGCCGAGTCGGGGGCCGATGCCGTGCACCCCGGCTACGGCTTCCTGTCGGAGAACGCCGAGTTCGCCCAGGCCGTGCTGGACGCGGGTCTGACCTGGATCGGCCCGCCGCCGCAGGCCATCCGCGACCTCGGCGACAAGGTCGCCGCCCGGCACATCGCCCAGCGGGCCGGCGCGCCCCTGGTGGCCGGCACGCCCGACCCGGTCTCGGGCGCCGAAGAGGTCGTCAGCTTCGCCAAGGAGCACGGCCTGCCGATCGCCATCAAGGCCGCCTTCGGCGGCGGCGGGCGCGGTCTGAAGGTCGCCCGCACCCTGGAGGAGGTCCCGGAGCTGTACGACTCCGCGGTCCGCGAGGCGGTCGCCGCCTTCGGCCGCGGCGAATGCTTCGTCGAGCGCTATCTCGACCGGCCGCGGCATGTGGAGACGCAGTGCCTGGCCGACACCCACGGCAATGTCGTGGTGGTCTCCACGCGCGACTGCTCGCTCCAGCGCCGGCACCAGAAGCTCGTGGAGGAGGCCCCGGCCCCGTACCTGACCGAGGAGCAGACCGCGCAGCTGTATTCCGCCTCCAAGGCCATCCTGAGCGAGGCGGGCTACGTCGGCGCCGGCACCTGCGAATTCCTGGTCGGGCAGGACGGCACGATCTCCTTCCTGGAGGTCAACACCCGGCTCCAGGTCGAGCACCCGGTCACCGAGGAGGTCTCCGGCATCGACCTGGTGCGGGAGATGTTCCGCATCGCAGACGGCGAGGAACTGGGGTACGACGACCCGCCGCTGCGCGGGCACTCCTTCGAGTTCCGCATCAACGGTGAGGACCCGGGCCGCAACTTCCTGCCCGCGCCCGGCACCGTGACCCGCTTCAGCGCGCCCACAGGACCCGGTGTGCGGCTGGACGCGGGTGTGGAGTCGGGCAGCGTCATCGGCCCGGCCTGGGACTCGCTGCTGGCCAAACTGGTCGTCACCGGCGCCACCCGGGAGCAGGCGCTCCAGCGGGCGGCCCGCGCGCTGGGCGAATTCCACGTCGAGGGCATGGCCACCGCGATCCCCTTCCACCGTGCGGTGGTCGTGGACCCGGCCTTCGCGCCGCCGCAGGGACCGTTCACCGTCCACACCCGGTGGATCGAGACCGAGTTCGTCAACACGATCCCGCCCTTCGCCGGTCCCGCGGTGGACGAGGAGGAGGCGCAGGGCCGCGAGACGGTCGTGGTCGAGGTCGGCGGCAAGCGCCTTGAGGTGTCGCTGCCCGCGTCGCTGGGCATGTCGCTGGCCCGCACCGGACTGGCCGCGGGCGCCAAGCCCAAGCGGCGGGCGGCGACCAAGGCCGCCGCGGCGGCGTCCGGCGACTCGCTGGCCTCGCCCATGCAGGGCACGATCGTCAAGGTCGCGGTCGAGGAGAACCAGCAGGTCTCCGAGGGCGATCTGATCGTCGTCCTGGAGGCGATGAAGATGGAGCAGCCGCTCAACGCGCACCGCTCCGGCACCGTCATCGGCCTCAAGGCGGAGGTCGGCTCCTCGGTCTCCTCCGGCGCGGTCATCTGCGAGATCAAGGACTGAGCAGGGCTGCCCCGCCGGTCCTGCGGGCAGCAAACGCGGCGCGGCACCCCGGTGACGGGGTGCCGCGCCGCGTTCGGTGGCGGGCACGGCTCAGGCACGGCCTTGACGCCGGCTCAGGCGCCGGGCCGGATTCAGCGCAGTACGTGCTGGCGCGGCTGCCTGAGCGACAGCACCAGCAGCAGCGCGACCGAGGTGAAGACCGCCGCCATGGTGAAGGCGGCCGTCGCGCCGTGGATGAACGGCTCCTGGCGGTGGTGCCGCGACACCGTGCCGAAGACCGTCACGAGCACCGACAGGCCCAGGCTGCCGCCGACCTGCTGCATGGTCTGGAGCAGTCCGGAGGCCGACCCGGCGTCCTTGGGTTCGACGCCGGACAGGATGAAGGTGTTCAGCGGCATCATGGTGCAGCCCATGCCGACACCCATCAGGACCAGTGTGGGAAGGATGCCCTGCGCGTAGCCGTCGGACGCGCTCAGCCGGGTCATCCAGACGCCGCCGGCGAGGGTGAGGAGCGAGCCGGCGGTCGCGACCCGCTTGGCGCCGTAGCGGGCCAGCAGCCGGGGTGCGGCCCTGGCCGCCAGGAAGAGCGGTCCCGCCAGCGGCAGGAAGGAGAAGCCGGTCTTGAGCGGGCTGTAGCCGAGGTACGTCTGCAGGTACTGGGTCGAGAAGTAGAACACGCCGAACATTCCCGCGGGCAGCAGCATCATCACCCCGTACGCCAGCGCCCTGTTGCGGTCGGTGAACAGCCGCAGCACCACCAGCGGGCGCTCCACCCGGGTCTCGTTGATCAGGAACGAGGCGAGCAGGGCGAGGGCGATCACGAAGGTGGTCAGCGCGCGGGCGTCGGTCCAGCTGCTCTCGCCCACCCGGATGAAGGCGTAGACCAGCGAGGCCATGCCCAGGGTGCCGGTCAGGGCGCCCGCGATGTCGAACCGGCCGCCGCGGTGCCGCTCGGTCTCCTTGATGAAGCGCGGCGCGAGCAGCACGATGGCCACGCCGACCGGGATGTTGACGAAGAACACCCAGCGCCAGGAGCCCCAGTCGGTGAGCATGCCGCCCACGGTCAGGCCGACCGCGGACCCGGCGCCGGAGATCGCTGAGAAGACGCTGAGCGCGCGGTTGCGCTCGCCGCCCTCGCGGAAGGACGTGGCGATGAGCGCGAGCGTGCTGGGCGCGGCCAGTGCGGCGGCGGCGCCCTGGAGGCCGCGGGCGATCAGCAAGGTGGTGGCGTCGTTGGCGACACCGCCGGCTATCGAGGCGACGGTGAACGCCGACACGCCCCAGACCAGCGCGGTACGCCGGCCGATCAGGTCGCCGATCCTGCTGCCGAGCAGCAGCAGGCCGCCGAAGGCGAGGGTGTAGACGTTGAGCACCCAGGACATGCCGGTGGGCGAGAAGCCGAGGTGGGTGCCGATGCCGGGCAGGGCGACATTCACCACGGTCGCGTCGAGGAGCAGCATCAGCTGGGTTCCGACGATGGCGGCGAGGGCGAAGAATGAGTGCATGCCGGAGGGGGCCGGCGTGCGGGTGAGCGGAGTCTGATCGCGCACGACGTGCGTGGACATGGCTGCTAAGCCTCCAGCGGAGAGACAAACGGAGGGCGTCTCCGGAAACTATACGGAGACATCCTCCGGATCTACAATCGGTTTCGGGGAAGCGATCCCCGGCACCCGGGAGGCAGGACGGAATGCGGGCAGACGCACAGCGCAACTACGACCGGTTGCTCGAAGAGGCCAAGCAGGCCTTCATCGTGCACGGCACGGACGTCGCGCTCGAGGACATCGCCCGCCACGCCGGCGTCGGCATCGGCACGCTCTACCGGCACTTCCCCGACCGCTACTCGCTGATGAACGCGGTCTTCATCCGGGAGCTGGACGCCCTGACCGAGCGCGCCCAGGAGCTGGTCACCGCGGACGACCCGGCGGACGCCCTCTTCGCCTGGCTCCGCGCGGTGGCCACGCACTCCGCCGCCTACCGCGGCCTGTCCTCGGCGATCCTGGCCCAGTCCGACGGCCGGATGCACCAGTGCAAGACGCGGTTGCGCGAGTCGGGCTGCGCGCTGCTGGTGCGCGCGCAGGAGGCCGGGGCCGTCAGACCGGGCGTCGACATCGGCGACCTGCTCAAGCTGACGTCGGCGATCGTGCTGGCCGCGGAGAAGAACCCCGAGGACAGGCAGACCTTCGACCGCCTGATGTCCCTCGCCGTCAACGGCATCCTGACGCCCGGGGGCGTGGGGGCCGGGAGCGAGTAGCCGCGCCGGGCGGCGGGCCTGTCGGACCCCCGTGGCAGGATGAAGGGGTTCACGGTCGTTAACCGGGAGGGTCGGGCGGATGGGTGACGTGCGGTACGGCGAGTGGGTGCGGGTCGAGCGGCACGGGCAGCGGGTCGCGGAGCTGGTGCTCGACCGGCCCGCGGCGATGAACGCCGTCTCGGCGGCCATGGCCGAGGCCATCGCGGCGGCCTGCGCGGCCCTCGCGGCGGACCGCACGGTGAGCGTCACCGTCCTCAGCTCCTCCAGCGAGAAGGCCTTCTGCGTCGGGGCCGACCTCAAGGAGCGCAACGCGATGTCCGACGCCGACCTCGGACGGCAGCGCCCGCTGGCCCGCGCCGCGTACACCGGCGTGCTCGACCTGCCGATGCCGACCGTCGCCGCCGTGCACGGCTACGCCCTCGGCGGCGGGTACGAACTCGCCCTCGCCTGCGACCTGATCGTCGCCGACCCGACCGCGGTGGTCGGCCTGCCCGAGGTGTCGGTCGGCGTCATCCCCGGCGGCGGCGGCACCCAGCTGCTGCCCCGCAGGGTCGGCGCCGCCCGCGCGGCCGAGCTGATCTTCACCGCCCGCCGGGTCGCCGCGCAGGAGGCCGTCACGCTCGGCCTGGTCGACCGGCTCGCCCCCGAGGGCGAGAGCGCCCGCACCGCCGCGCTGGGCCTCGCCGAGCGGATCGCCGGCAATTCCCCGGTGGGCCTGCGCGCCGCCAAGCGCGCGCTGCGCCTCGGCCACGGCCTCGACCTGCGCGCGGGCCTCGATGTCGAGGACGCGGCCTGGCGCACGGTGGCCTTCTCCGGCGACCGGGCGGAAGGCGTGGCCGCCTTCAACGGCAAGCGGACCCCCGACTGGCCGGGGGAATAGCGCGGGGCAGCCGGGTCAACCGGAAGTCCGTTCGGCGTAAGCAGCGCCCCAACCCCGGCAAAGCTCCTTAACCTGGGGAGATGGTGGACGGGACGGCCGACGTACGGCTCCGGGCGGTCGTCGAGCTGACACAGGCGCTCGCGACCGCGCAGACCCCGCAGGACGCGGCCCGCGCCGGCGCGCACCGGGCGCGGCTGGCGATGGGCGGGTCCTTCGCCGCGGTGTCCGCGTGGGAGCGGGAGACCGGGCGGCTGCGGGTGCTGGTCAACGACGGCGACCTCGCCCCCGGTGAGGAGCCGGAGCCGGCCGACGAGTCCTACTCCGTGCACGACTTCCCCGAGATCGCCGAATTCCTGCACGGCGGCTGGGCGCGGGGCGGCGAGCCGCACGCCTGGGTCGAGACGTCCGAGGGCACCGGGGCCTCGCCCGGCGGCAGCAGCTGGGGCCGGGCCGCGGCCCTGCGGCGGCGCGGGCGCGGCAGCTGTGTGGTCGCTCCGCTGGTGCTGCACGGGCGGGCGTGGGGCGAGGTGTACGTCGCCCGCGGCCACGGAGAGCCGCCGTTCGCCCGGCCCGACGCGGATTTCGCGACCGTGCTGGCCGCGATCATCGCGTCCGGCATCGCCCAGACGGAACGGCTCGCCGAGGTCAAACAGCTGGCCTTCACCGATCCCCTCACCGGCCTGGGCAACCGCCGGGCCGTCGACGTACGCCTCGACGAGGCGCTGGAACGGCACCGGGCCGACGGTACGGCCGTCAGCCTGATGGTCTGCGACCTCAACGGGCTCAAGAAGGTCAACGACCTGCTCGGCCACGAGGTCGGCGACCGGCTGCTGGAACGCTTCGGGTCGCTGCTCTCCATGTGCGGCGCCATGCTGCCCGGCAGCCTGGCCGCGCGGCTGGGCGGGGACGAATTCTGCATTGTCGCCGTGGGCAGCGGGGCGGACGAGGTGGTGGGGGCGGCCGGGGAGCTGTGCCGGCGGGCGGCGGAGCTGGACGTCGGGGAAGGGGTCGCCTGCGGCGTGGCTTCGACGGCGGATCCGATCGGGCCGGTGCGGTCGGCGCGCAGGCTTTTCCGGCTGGCCGATGCCGCGCAGTACCGGGCGAAGGCGTTGCGTTCCGCGCGGCCGGTGGTGGCTGGGCGGGAGGGGCCGGAGGACCCGGTCCTCCACCTTGCCGATTCGCCGCCGCCCCCGGTCGCCGCGGAGCGGCGCCGTCTTCGCGGCCACCCGCTCTGACCCGGGGGCTGTCCCCCCGCCCTGCCTCCCCGGGCCCACCCGGGACCTTCCCCCGGTGGGGGGCAGTTCCCCGCGCCTCTTCTGCGGGTGCCACGTCCTCTGGCGTTCACAGTGCCGCTGCACTGTGGCTGAGCGCGCGGTTCCCCGCGCTCCCGAGGGGTTGCCACTTGCGGTGGCACTTCGCACGTGCGGTGCGTCTCGGCTGCGCGCGCGGTTCCCCGCCCCTGGGGGACGTGCCCCTCTGCGGCGGAGGACGGGCCCCGCAGGGGCGCGGGGAACTGCGCGCGCAACCACGGCGGCGGGAGAGAAATGACGCCACGGCAAGTGGCACCCGCCCAGGGGTGCGGGGGACTGCGCGCTCAGGCTCCACGCAGGCGCGGGGGAAAGGCGGCAGGAAGTGGCAATCACCCGGGGCGCGGGGGACTGCGCGCTCGGCCGAAGCGGCACCGCGAGACGCCCGCCGCAAGTGGCAGCTTCCCCGGGGCGCGGGGAACCGCGCGGCCAGCGTTCGACGGGCGCGGGCCGGAGGTCGCCGCCGGGGGGACCCCTGGGTGGCCGGGTGACCCGCCGGGAGGGTGACACGCTGGGATTCAATCCCTAGGGTGCGTGAATATGAATATGCACACCGTGGTGCTCGGCCCCCACGGGGCCACGCCCGAGGACGTCCTCGCGGTCGCCCGCGCCTCCGCGCACATCGAGCTGGCGCCGGCCGCCACGGACGGCATGGCCGCCGCCAGGCACGTCGTGGACTCGCTGGCCGCCCGGCCGGAACCGGTGTACGGCGTCTCCACCGGCTTCGGCGCCCTGGCCGTGCGCCACATCTCGCCCGAGCTGAGAGCCCAGCTCCAGCGCTCCCTCGTGCGGTCGCACGCCGCCGGCATGGGCCCGCACGTGGAGCGGGAAGTCGTCCGCGCGCTGATGTTCCTGCGGCTCAAGACGCTCGCGTCCGGCCGTACCGGCGTACGCCCGCTGGTCGCGGAGACGATGGCCGCGCTGCTGAACGCCGGCATCACCCCCGTCGTCCACGAGTACGGCAGCCTCGGCTGCTCCGGCGACCTCGCGCCGCTCGCGCACTGCGCCCAGGTGCTGATGGGCGAGGGCGAGGCGGAGGGCGGTGACGGCGTGGTGCGGCCCGCGGCCGAACTGCTGGCCGCGCACGGCATCGAGCCGATAGAGCTGCGGGAGAAGGAGGGCCTGGCCCTCATCAACGGCACCGACGGCATGCTCGGCATGCTGGTGATGGCGTGCGCCGACCTCGGCGGCCTGTTCACCGCGGCCGACATCACGGCCGCGCTCTCGCTCGAAGCGCTGCTCGGCACCGACCGCGTGCTCGCGCCCGAGCTGCACGCCATCCGCCCGCACCCGGGCCAGGCGGCCAGCGCGGCCAACATGGCCAAGGTGCTGGCCGGGTCCGGGCTGACCGGGCACCACCAGGACGACGCCCCCCGCGTGCAGGACGCGTACTCCATCCGCTGCGCCCCGCAGGTGGCCGGCGCGGGCCGGGACACCCTCGCGCACGCCCGCCTGGTCGCGGACCGCGAGCTGGCCGCGGCCGTCGACAATCCCGTCGTGCTGGAGGACGGCCGGGTGGAGTCCAACGGCAACTTCCACGGCGCCCCCGTCGGCTATGTGCTGGACTTCCTGGCCATCGCCGCCGCCGACCTCGGGTCGATCGCGGAGCGGCGCACCGACCGGCTGCTGGACAGGAACAGGTCGCACGGCCTGCCGCCGTTCCTGGCCGACGACCCGGGCGTCGACTCCGGGCTGATGATCGCGCAGTACACGCAGGCCGCGCTGGTCAGCGAGATGAAGCGGCTCGCGGTGCCCGCGTCGGTGGACTCGATCCCGTCCTCCGCGATGCAGGAGGACCACGTGTCGATGGGCTGGTCGGCGGCGCGCAAGCTGCGTACCGCGGTCGACGCGCTCGCGCGGATCATCGCCGTGGAGATGTTCGCGGCCACCCGGGCGCTGGAGATCAGGGCGGTCGCGGGCGGCAGCCCCGCGCCCGCCACGGCCGCCGTGCTCGCGGCGGTACGGGACGCGGGGGTGCCAGGGCCTGGCCGGGACCGTTTCCTGTCGCCCGACCTGGAGGCGGCGCACACCTTCGTACGGTCCGGCGCGCTGGTCCGCGCGGCCGAGACCGTCACCGGGCCGCTGGCGTAACCGGCCGGGTCAGAGCGCGGCCCGGCGCGCCCGCCGGGTCGCGTCGACGACCAGTGCCGCGCCCACGACCAGGAAGGCGGAGCCGCCGATCACGTACGGTTCGGTGTCGATGCTGCCGGTGTCCGCGAGGTCGAGGTGGGCCGAGGCCGGCACGGCGCCGCGGGCGTGGGACGAGGAAGCGGCGGGCGCGTGCGAGGGGGCGGCGCTCGCGGACGGTACGAAATACAGCGCGGCCAGCACGGAAGCGGCGGCTGCGGCGACATAAGGGCGGGGCGAGGCCAATGGAACCCCCAGGGGTTGCGACGACTTGACCGTGGTGGCCGATCGTAGTGACTCGGGCCACCCGTTGGGAAGCCGCGTCCCCGCGCGGCGCCCGGCGTCAGCAGGCGACGGCGTGAGCGCCACCGTAAGTGGCGGAGCGTACGCGTATGGTCCGCGTCCGGGCCGGGGTGGCGTGGGAAAGGACACAATACGGGCGGAAAGGGTGATTTGCTCCGGAGTGGCTGTTTCCATGGGGACGGAAGAAGCCCGTGGTATTGCCGCGGGGGACCCCAGCCCCATTGGAGAGATGCGTGACGCCGCCTGACAACGGATCTGCCCCCGCCAAGCACCCCAGGATCACCCGGCGCCGCACGCTCGCGGCCGTCGCGGTACTGATGGGCGGCAGCGTCGCCCTCGGCGCGTGCACCAGCGGCGGCGGCTCGCACGCGGACGGCAAGGCCGCGGCGAGCTCCTCGCCCACCGC
This sequence comes from Streptomyces sp. NBC_01477, assembly GCF_036227245.1. GTDB lineage: Bacteria > Actinomycetota > Actinomycetes > Streptomycetales > Streptomycetaceae > Actinacidiphila. The sequence continues at coordinate 3,310,795 of NZ_CP109445.1, read as the reverse complement.
GTCGGCGGGCAAGCCGACGCCCTCGCAGACGCCGTCGGCGGCCACCCAGGCCACCGAGGACGCGGCTGCCGCGAAGCACACCTCGGCCGCGAAGATCACCATCACTCCGCACAACGGCGGCACCGGGGCCAAGGTCACCGGGGCGGTCAAGGTCTCCGTCAGCGGCGGCACCCTGACGTCGGTGACCATGAAGTCCAAGGCCACCGGCCACAAGGTCGCGGGCAAGCTGTCCGCCGACCACAAGAGCTGGGCCCCCACGGCCACGCTGGCGCACGCCACCCAGTACACGATCGCCGCCTCGGCCGCCGACGCGGACGGCCAGCCGGTCGCCGCGACCGCCTCCTTCGTGACCGCCGCGGCCAAGCCGTCGACCTTCGTCGGCTACTTCACGCCTGAGGACGGTTCCACCGTCGGCGTCGGGATGCCGGTGTCGGTCAACTTCGACAAGGCGATATCCACGTCCGACCGGGCCGCCGTGCAGCGGGGCGTCTCCGTGACGTCCAGCAGCGGGCAGCAGGTGGTCGGCCACTGGTTCAACTCCAAGCGGCTCGACCTGCGCCCGCAGTCGTACTGGACGGCCGGCTCGCACGTCACGCTGGACCTGAACCTCAAGGGCGTCAAGGGCGCCCCCGGCGTCTACGGCGTCCAGAACAAGACCGTCGGCTTCGACGTGGGCCGCTCCCAGGTCTCCACGGTCGACACCAGCACCCACATGATGACCGTCGTGCGCGACGGCCAGGTGATCAGGACCGTGCCGATCTCGGCCGGCGGTGACGGCCACACCACCTACAACGGCCAGCTGGTCATCGAGGAGAAGGACCAGACCACCCGGATGAACGGGGCCACGGTCGGCTTCACCGACGACGACGGCAAGGGCGAGTACGACATCCCCGACGTCCCGCACGCCATGCGGCTGAGCAACTCCGGCACCTTCATCCACGGCAACTACTGGGGCGACCCGTCGATCTTCGGCCAGGCCAACACCAGCCACGGCTGCATCGGCATCGAGGACGTCAAGGGCGGCAAGGACCCGAGCACCAACGCGGCGTGGTTCTACGACCACTCGCTGGTCGGCGACGTCGTCACGGTCGTCAACTCGCCGGACAGGACGATCCAGCCCAGCAACGGCCTCAACGGCTGGAACATGACGTGGAGCCAGTGGGTGGCAGGCTCGGCTCTGTAACGGTACGGATCCACGTCGCGGGGTCGTCCAGCACGGTACGCACCGAGCTGTAGGCGGCCCCGCGCAGTACGCCGTCGTGGCCCAGCCGGGAGATCAGCACGTCCTGGGCCCGCCACTGGCGGTCCGTGACGCGGGCGGCGAGCTCGCGGCGCACGCCCGGCAGCAGCCAGGGCGCGAGGTCCGCGAGCGGGCCGCCGACCACCACGGCCTGCGGGTCGAGCAGGTTGACCGCACCGCTGAGGGCTATGCCCAGGGCGGCGCCCGCCTCCTCCAGCGCACGCAGTGCCGCGGGGTCGCCTGCGACGGCCGCCGCCTTGAGCGCCGGGCCGCGGCCGGTACGCACCCCGGCGGCCCGCAGCAGCGCCTCCTCGCCAGCGTAGGTCTCAAGACAGCCGTGCGCACCGCACGAGCAGCGGGGCCCGTCCGGGCGTACCGGCACATGCCCCAGCTCGCCCGCGAAGCCGCGGGCGCCGCGGAAGAGCCGGCCCTCCACGACCAGTGCGGCGCCGATGCCGATCTCGGCGGACACGTGGACGAAGTCGGTGAGGCGGCCGTCGTGGCCGCCGAGCCACAGCTCGGCCAGGGCGCCGAGGTTGGCCTCGTTCTCCAGCGCGGTGGCCGCGCCCCCGCCGAAGGCCGCGGCCAGCGGTACGTCCTCCCAGCCGAGGTTCGGCGCGCGCAGGACGGTGCTGCGGTCCTGCCCGATCAGGCCCGGCACCGCCACGGTCGTCCGCACCGGGCGCAGCCCGGCCTTCGCCGCCTCCGCGGTGACGGCCGCGGTCAGCTCCGCCAGCTCGGCCAGGACGGCCGCCGCCGGGCGGCTGCGGTTCGCCGCGGGGCGCTCGGCGCGGCACCTGATCGTGCCGCGCAGGTCCACCGCGCAGGCGGCGAGGTGGTCCACGCCGATCTCCGCGCCGATGCCGGCGGGGCCGGTCTCCGACAGGGCCAGGACGGTGCCCGGGCGGCCGACCGTGCCGGGGCGCCGGGCGCCCTGCTCCTCCACGAGGCCGGCCGCCAGCAGCTCGTCCACCAGTGTGGACACGGTGGCCCGGGTCAGGCCGACCTCCGCGGCGACCGCGGCCCTCGTCACGTTCTCGCCTGCCGCGAGGGCTTTCATGACCAGCGCCATGTTTCGCCGGCGGAGGCCGGCTTGTGCGCCTGTGCCTTTCCCCACGATGTCCCTCCGGTCGGGTGTTTCCGTCTGGCCGCGCGCCCATCCCGGCGCCCCGGGGTGGTGGCCGCCCCCGCGCCCACACGACGGTCCGCCGCGGCTCGTCGCGCAGTTCCCCGCGCCCCTTCTGCGGGTGCCACGTCCTGTGGCGTTCACAGTGCCACTACGCCGTGGCTTGTCGCGCAGTTCCCCGCGCCCCTGGGGCGGTGGCCGCCGGTGCCTGCACGACAATGCGTCTCGGTTGCGCGCGCGGTTCCCCGCGCACCTACGGGCTCGTCCTCGCCGCAGAGGGCACGCCATCAGGGGCGCGGAGAACCGCGCGCGCGACCGCGGCGGCGGGAAAGGAGCGATGGCACCGTACGCGGCGATCACCCCGGGGGCGCGGGGTCACCCGGTCAGGACGGGGACGTCAGGGGGAGGGCCGCGGCCAGGCGGGTGAGGGCGGGGGTGTCGAGGGGGAGGGCCGGGTGAACCCGGCCCGACGTCGTGCCCCAGCGCCGCGCGATCGCGGGCGCCGCCTCACCGGTGAGCACCGCGGCAGCCTGCACCGCCGCGCCCAGGGCGACCAGCTCGCCCGCCTCGGGTACCTGGACCGCGCGCCCGGACAGCCTGCGTACCGTCTCCAGCCACGCGGCGCCCCGCGCGCCACCGCCGATGACCAGCAGCGGCTCCTGCGAGGGCGGCTCGCCGTCCACCGCGAGCACCTGGTCGAGCGCGCCGAGCAGCGCGTAGACGGCGCCGTCGTAGGCCCCCTGGAGCACCTGCCCGGCGGTGGTGTCGTGGCGCAGCCCCGTGAGCAGGCCGGACGCGTACGGCAGGTTCGGGGTGCGCTCGCCGTCGAGGAAGGGCAGGAAGGCGACCGAGCCGCCGGGCTCGACGTCCTCGCGCTCGCGGCCGAGCAGCGCGGCCACCTTGTCGACGGCGAGCGTGCAGTTCAGCGTGCACGCGAGCGGCAGCCACCCGCCGTCCGCCGCGGCGAAGCCGGCCACCACCCCGCTGGCGTCGGTCGGCCGATGCCGCGACACCGCGTAGACGGTGCCGGACGTGCCGAGGCTGAGCGCGGCCCGGCCGGGCGTGAGGCCGAGGCCCAGCGCGGCGGCGGCGTTGTCACCGGTGCCCGCCGCGACCAGCGCGCCGGCCCGCAGCGGCAGCCCGTCGCGCACGGTGCCGGCCTGCTCGCCGGGGCCGAGCACGGCCGGCAGCAGCTCGGGCGCGAGCCCGATCTCGGCGAGCAGTGCCTCGTCGTAGCTCTCGGTGTCCGACCGCCACCAGCCGGTCCCTGACACGTCGCCGCGGTCGGTGACGGCGGCGCCCGACAGCCGTTCGGTCAGGAAGTCGTGCGGCAGCCGTACGGCGCGGGCCGCCGCGGCGGCCTCGGGCTCGTGCTCGGCGAGCCAGGCCCACTTCGAGACGGTGAAGCTCGCCCCGGGCACGGAGCCGAAGCGCCGGGCCCAGTGCTCGGCACCGTACTTGTCCACCAGCGCGGCGGCCTGCGGCGCCGACCGCACGTCGTTCCACAGCAGCGCGGGCCGCAGCGCCCGCCCTTCCGCGTCGAGCACCACGAGCCCGTGCTGCTGCCCGCCGACCGAGACCGCCTCGGCGCGGCCGGCCCACTCGCCGATCTGCCCCAGCGCGGATTCCAGCGCCGACCACCACTGCTCGGGGTCGCTCTCCCGCCCCGCGCCGGTGGTGACCGTGTGCCGCGCCTGGCCCGAGGCCAGGACGGCACCGGTCTCGACATCGACCGCGAGCACCTTCGTGGACTGGGTCGAACTGTCGACCCCGAGGACGACCGACCCCTGCGATGCGCTGTCCGACCCCATGTGATTCCTGTCCCTTCCTGAGCCCGTCGCGGGCTGCCACTTCCCATCATCGGCCTCGCATACTAATTTGTTCAACAGTCTGACGAATAGGAGCGAGCCGTAATGACTTCCGAGACGAACCTCACCCCGAAGCCGGAGCACAAGTTCACCTTCGGCCTGTGGACGGTGGGCTGGCTGGGCCGCGACCCGTTCGGCGACGCGACCCGCGCGCCGATCGACCCGGTCGACAGCGTCGCCAAGCTCGCGGAGCTGGGCGCGTACGGTGTGACGTTCCACGACGACGACCTGATCCCCTTCGGGTCGTCCGACGCCGAGCGCGACGCGATCGTCAAGCGCTTCCGTGCCGCGCTCGACACCGCCGGGCTGACCGTCCCGATGGCGACCACCAACCTCTTCACCCACCCCGTCTTCAAGGACGGCGGCTTCACGGCGAACGACCGCGACGTGCGGCGCTTCGCGCTGCGCAAGACCATCCGCAACATCGACCTGGCCGCCGAGCTGGGCGCCAAGGTCTATGTCGCGTGGGGCGGGCGGGAGGGCGCCGAGTCCGGCGGCGCCAAGGACGTACGGGTCGCGCTCGACCGCTTCAAGGAGGCCTTCGACCTGCTCGGCGACTACGTCACGGAGCAGGGCTACGACCTGAGGTTCGCCATCGAGCCCAAGCCGAACGAGCCGCGCGGCGACATCCTGCTGCCGACCGTCGGCCACGCGCTGGCGTTCATCAACTCCCTGGAGCGCCCCGAGCTGGTCGGCGTCAACCCCGAGGTCGGCCACGAGCAGATGGCCGGGCTGAACTTCCCGCACGGCATCGCCCAGGCGCTGTGGCACAAGAAGCTCTTCCACATCGACCTCAACGGCCAGACCGGCATCAAGTACGACCAGGACCTGCGCTTCGGCGCCGGCGACCTGCGGTCGGCGTTCTGGCTGGTGGACCTGCTGGAGACGGCGGGCTACGAGGGCCCGCGGCACTTCGACTTCAAGCCGCCGCGGACCGAGGACTACGAGGGCGTCTGGGCGTCGGCGGCCGGCTGCATGCGCAACTACCTGATCCTCAAGGAGCGGGCCGCCTCCTTCCGCGCCGACCCGGCCGTCCAGGAGGCGCTGGTCGCCTCCCGCCTCGACCAGCTCGCGCTGCCCACCCTGGCCGAGGGCGAGGGCCTGGCCGGCCTGCTGGCCGACCGCGCCTCGTACGAGGACTTCGACGCGGACGCCGCCGCCGAGCGCGGTATGGCGTTCGAGCAGCTGGACCAGCTCGCGATGGACCACCTGCTCGGCGTCCGCTGAGCCCGTGGCCGCAGGCCGCGGCGCCCCCCTCCGGGTGCGCCGCGGCCGTCCGTCAGGGCCGGCGGGGCGTCAGCAGTTCACCTCGGCGCGGAGCTTGAGCATGATGTAGAGCAGCTTCGCCCGGCCGACCGTGGCGCGGTCCAGGCCCTGGCGGCCGAAGACGAAGACGTACTCGGCGTCCGGGCGGCCGGGCACCGAGGCCCAGATGTCGCCGAACAGCAGCACGTCCTCCTCGTACGCGGACGCCGCGTCGGCCGGCTTCGGATACGCCCGGGTGACCTCGGTGTACGTCGAGCCCGCCGTGATGCCCTCGGGGGTGTGCAGATTCTCCCCGGTCAGGGACGTGATGCCGTACTTCGGCGAGAAGCCGACGGTGATCCCGTTGAGCCCGGTGTCGGAATTGCACGCGGACAGCGTGTGGGTGGGCCGCTCGAACTGCCCGGTCGCCACCGCCTTGTCCAGGGTCATGCCGACATCGAGTCCGGCGAGCCCCTTCGGGCCGATCTCCCGCGGCGGGCTGGACGGCTCGACCACCCGCCAGGCCGGCGACGGCGAAGCGGGTTCCGCCGCGGGCGCGGGATGCCCGCCGCCGATCGTGATCGTGCACCCCGCCAGCGCCGACGTCAGCGCGGCCGCCCCCGCGGCGATCCCGGCCGTGCGGCCGATACCGCTCCCCATGTCCGCCCCCTCATGGCCCCCATGACCCCTCATGACCTCATGATCAGGAGCGGAGTGTATCCGGCGGCCGGAAAGGCGCTGGGGCGCGGTCAGTTGCGGCTGCGCTCGGTGGGGACGGCTGTCGACCTGGTGGCCGGCTCGGGGACGGTGCCGAGGCCGGCGTCCGCGGGCACGGGCACCCGCTTGAGCGGCCAGGCCCAGTGGCCGCGGCCCGGCAGCGGGGCGGGCGGGTCGGTGACCGGGCCCGGGATGATCGCGAGCGCCAGGCCCAGCAGGGCGGAGCCGACGATGCAGTCCAGCCAGTAGTGGTTGGCGGTGCCGACCACGATCAGCATCGTGATCAGCGGGTGCAGCAGCCACAGCCACCGCCACCGCGAGCGGTACGCGGCGATCAGGCCGACCGCGATGGCCAGCGCCCAGCCGACGTGCAGCGACGGCATCGCCGCGAACTGGTTGGACATCGAGTCGCCGTCCGGCTTGCCGTAGACGGCGGGACCGTAGACCGACGCGGTGTCGATCATGCCGGCGCCGTGCAGCATCCGCGGCGGGGCGAGCGGGAAGAAGAGGTGGCCGATCAGCGCCAGCATCGTCTGGATCACGATCGCCCGCCTGATCCACAGGTAGTGCGCGCGCTTCTTGACGAACATCCAGCCCAGGAAGATGGCCATCGCCGGGAAGTGCACCGTGGCGTAGAGGTAGTTGGCGGTGTGGATCACCGTCTCGCTGTGCAGCATGAGCTGTTGCACCGAGTGCTCGCTCGGCAGGTGCACCGCCCGCTCGAAGGACCAGACGTTGTCGGCGTGCCGATAGGCCGCGTCCGTCTGCCCGTTGGCGACCTTGCGGCCGTACTTGTAGATCGAGTCCACCGCGAAGAGCAGCAGCAGCTCGGGAAGCAGCTGCGGCAGTCTGGTCGGCAGCGGCACCCGCGGTCTGGGGAACGGCCGCTTCGCGGTGAGTACCGACGTCGACCCGTTCCCCAGTCCCATAGCGCAGCCCCTGCCCCTCCACCGACGTCCACCGAAATCCCGACGCACCCTCGCCCGCACCGTCTGCCCCGCAGAACCGACGTCAGTCGGACCGCTCCCGGCCATCCTTGCAAAACCACCGCGAAATGTCCGTGGGGTTACGAAGTACCGGCCGGTGTGAGACGTGCGTCACGGCGGCGGTGCGCGAGGGGGCCACTGGTCGGCCCACTGATCGCGGGGTGCAACGCGCGTATCGGTTGACGCAAAAATCTCGCAACTGTGTGTAGCTGGACGCCAAACAGACGAAATCATCTCGCACGAGCCTTGTGGAACCGGACGTCGCGGACCTAATGTCACCTCACCCCGACGCCCGCCCCGCCTCGCCCTCCGAGCTTCGCCCGGGGGTCCCCGTCAGACCGGGAGCGGTGCGGGCGTCCGGGCGACCCCCACCTGAGCCTGTCCCGAGAGAATCGAGCATTCGATGTCACGGAGCATCACCGGTGCTGTGGCGAGATGGTCCAGAGGCCCGCGGCGAAGAGCCGCGGTGACGGTCGCCTCGGCGACCGCCGTCGCGGCCGCGCTCGGCGTACTGACCGGCGGAACGGCGGTCGCCGGCACCGGCGGTGCGCACAGCGGCAGCGCGAGCGGCAGCGGCAAGGCCGTGGTCACCCGTGCCGCGCTCGCCCCGGCGCTCACCGCGGGACGCGGCGCCGACGTCGGCTTCGCCGAGCAGGAGGCCGAGAACGCCACTACCAACGGCACCGTCATCGGCCCGGGCCGCGCCGCCTACACCCTGCCCGCCGAGGCGTCGGGCCGCAGCGCGGTGACCCTCCAGCCGGGGCAGTACGTCGAGTTCACGCTGCCGAGCGCCGCCAACGCGATCAACGTGCGCTACAGCATCCCCGACGCCACGGGCGGCGGCGGGCGCACCTCGCCGCTGAACGTCACCGTCGACGGCGGCGCGAAGCAGACCCTGACGCTGACCTCGCAGTACGCCTGGCTGTACAACCTCTACCCGTTCTCGAACGACCCCGCGGCCGACATCCTGCACCCCGACTACTGGGTCACCGAGTGCGCCTGCGTGCCGCAGGACACCACCCCGACGCCGGTCTTCGCCAAGCCCTTCCGGCCCAACCACTTCTACGACGAGCAGCGGCTGCTGCTCGGCCGTACCTACCGGGCCGGCCAGACCGTACGGCTGTCCGTGCCGGCCGGGGCCGCGGCCACCACCGTGGACCTGCTGGACTCGCAGCTGGTCGCACCGCCCAAGGTCGACCTGCTGGCCGCCAACGTCCTGCTCTTCGGCGCCGACCCGACCGGCCGCAAGGACTCGGCCGGCGCGATCGACAAGGCCATCGCCTTCGCGCAGCGCTCCCACCTCAAGGTCTACATCCCGCCGGGCACCTACCAGGTCAGCCGGCACATCATCGTCGACCACGTCACCATCGAGGGCGCGGGCAGCTGGTACACCGTCATCAAGGGCCACCAGGTGGACCTGGCGACCCCCGCGGCCGACGGCTCGGTCCACACCGGCGTCGGCTTCTACGGCAAGGACGCGTCGGCGGGCGGCAGTTCTGACGTGCACCTGTCCGGCTTCGCGATCCAGGGCGATGTGCGCGAGCGGATCGACACCGACCAGGTCAACGGGATCGGCGGCTCGCTCAGCAACTCCACCATCGACGGCCTGTACATCCAGCACACCAAGGTCGGCATGTGGTTCGACGGCCCGATGAGCAATCTGCGGATCACCGGCAACGTGATCGTCGACCAGATCGCCGACGGCATCAACTTCCACACCGGTGTGACGCGTTCGTCGATCTCCGACAACTTCCTGCGCAACACCGGTGACGACGCGCTGGCGATGTGGTCGGAGAAGACCGAGGACGCGAACAACACCATCGACCACAACACCGTGCAGACCCCGGTGCTGGCCAACGGCATCGCCGTCTACGGCGGTACGGACAACACCGTCTCGGCCAACCTGGTCGCCGACCCGATCCGCGAGGGCAGCGCCCTCCACGTCGGCTCGCGCTTCGGCTCCGAGGCCTTCACCGGCAAGCTGTCGATCACCGACAACACCACGGTCCGGGCCGGCACGTACGAGCTGAACTGGAACATCGGGCTCGGCGCGATCTGGTTCTACGCGCTGGAGAAGAACATCGGCGCCGACATCCAGGTGACCGGCGACCGCTTCCTCGACAGCACCTACAACGCGATCATGCTGGTCAGCGATTTCCCGGTGAAGGACCTCTACTCCATCACCAACGTCCACTTCAAGGACATCCAGGTCGACGGCACCGGCACCTCCGTGCTGAGCGCCCGCGTCTCGGGCGGCGCGACCTTCCAGAACGTCGACGCCCGCAATGTCGGTGCCGTCGGCATCAACAACTGCGGTTCCTTCAACTTCCCGGCGACCGGCTCCGAGTTCAGCGTCACCGACCTCGGCGGCAACGACGGCGGCGGCACCACCGGCCCCTGGCTGGCGCCCTGGGAACTCCCCAACACCATCACCTGCAACGACCGCCCCGACGTGGTCGCTCCCCCCGCTCCTTCGACCTGGTGACCCGCACCTGAACCGCACGCCCCCCGGCAGCCCGCGTCACGCGGCCCGCCGGGGGGCGTCGTCCGTCCGGGTCAGCCCTCGGCCCTGGCCGGGGCCGCCGGGCAGGAGATCCCGGTGCCGCCGAGACCGCAGTAACCCGCCGGATATCTGTCCAGATACTGCTGGTGGTCGGCGCTCGCCGGATAGAACGGGTACCGCTCGGCGGGCAGGATCCCGGTGGTGATCGCGCCGTACCCGGCGGCGGTCAGCGCCTGCTGGTAGCCGGCCAGGGTCTCCTCGGCCGCCGTCCGCTGGGCCGCGGAGCGGGTGAACAGGATCGACCTGACGTGGGTGCCGACGTCGTTGCCCTGGCGGAAGCCCTGGGTGGGGTCGTGGCCCTCCCAGAAGATCTGGAGCAGGTCGCGGTAGCCGACCACGGCCGGGTCGAAGACGACCCGTACGGTCTCCGCGTGGCCGGTCAGGCCGGTGCGGATCTCGTCGTCCACCGGGTGCGGGGTGAAGCCGCCCTGGAAGCCGGTCGCCGTGGTCCACACGCCCCTGCGCTGCCAGAACCTGCGCTCGGCGCCCCAGAAGCAGCCCAGCGCGAACTCGGCGGTCTCGAAGCCCTCGGGATACGGCCCCTGGAGGGCGGTCCCGAGCACGGTGTGCCGCTCGGGCACCGCGTAGGCCGGCGCCGGGCGTCCAGGCAGCGCCTCCTGCTCGGTGGGCATGCGCAGAGTGCGGTTCCGTGCGAACAGCATGCTCGTCCCCTCGCTGCCGGTCGGCGGCCGGTCCGCCCGTACGGCGCTTGACCCGGGCCATTGTCCCGCCGGGCGGCACCCCGCGGTACCCCGCCGGGCGCTGCTGCCCGGCAGGGCCGGGCTCAGGCCTTCGCCACACCCACCGGGCAGGACACGCCGGTCCCGCCGATGCCGCAGTAACCCGCGGGATTCTTGTCCAGGTACTGCTGGTGGTAGGGCTCGGCCGGGTAGAACGGGCCGGCCGGCCGGACCTCGGTGGTGATCTCGGGGTGCCCCGCCGCGGTCAGTACGGACTGGTAGGCGGCCCTGGAGGCGTCCGCCGCCTCGGCCTGGGCCGGGGAGTGGGTGTAGACGGCCGACCGGTACTGGGTGCCGACGTCATTGCCCTGGCGGAAGCCCTGGGTCGGGTTGTGGGCCTCCCAGAAGACCTTCAGCAGCTGGTCGTACGAGACCAGCGCCGGGTCGTAGACCACCCGCACGGCCTCGGTGTGCCCGGTCCTGCCGGAGCAGACCTCCTCGTACGAGGGGTAGGCGGTGTGGCCGCCCTGGTAGCCGACCAGGGTCGTCCACACGCCCGGGGTCTCCCAGAACTTGCGCTCGGCGCCCCAGAAGCAGCCGAGGCCGAAGTCGGCGACCTCAAGGCCCTCGGGATACGGCCCCTCCAGGGGCTTGCCGAGCACGGTGTGCCGGGCGGGGACCTGGAAGTCGGGGTGCGCGCGGCCGGGCAGGGCTTCGTCGGCGGTGGGCAGCTGCTTCTTGAAGCTGTTGAACAGCATCGGCGGATCTCCTCCGGCGCATGGGGGTCGGAGCCGCTTCGGCTCCACAGGCGTCAACGTCCGGACCGCGCCGGGGATTCCTGGCCCGGTCCGGCCCGCCGGTGGCACTACGCTCGGCGCCATGAGCGATCAGCACTTCGAGACCCTGGCCATCCACGCGGGCCAGCCGGCGGACGCGCAGACCGGCGCCGTCGTCACACCGATCTACCAGGTGTCGACGTACAAGCAGGACGGCGTCGGCGGTCTGCGCGGCGGCTACGAATACAGCAGGTCGGCCAATCCGACCAGGACCGCGCTGGAAGAGAACCTGGCGGCGCTGGAAGGCGGCAGCCGCGGGCTGGCCTTCGCGTCCGGCCTGGCGGCCGAGGACTGCCTGCTGCGTACCGTGCTCGCCCCGGGCGACCACGTGGTGATCCCGAACGACGCCTACGGCGGCACCTTCCGGCTGTTCGCGAAGGTCGTGGAGCGCTGGGGCGTCACCTGGTCGGTGGCCGACACCTCCGACGTGCAGGCGGTACGTGACGCGGTGCGGCCCGAGACGAAACTCATCTGGGTCGAGACACCGTCCAACCCGCTGCTGGGCATCACCGACATCGCCGCGCTCGCCGGGGTGGCCGAGCAGGCCGGGGTGCGGCTGGTGGTCGACAACACCTTCGCCAGCCCGTACCTCCAGCAGCCGCTCGCGCTGGGCGCCGACGTGGTGGTGCACTCGACGACCAAGTACATGGGCGGCCACTCCGACGTGGTCGGCGGCGCCCTGGTGGCCTCGGACGCCGGGCTCGGCGAGGAGCTGGCCTACCACCAGAACGCGATGGGCGCGGTCGCGGGCCCCTTCGACGCCTGGCTGGTGATGCGCGGCATCAAGACCCTCGCGGTACGGATGGACCGGCACAGCGCCAACGCCTCCCGGGTGGCGGAGCTGCTGGCCGCGCACCCGAAGGTCCAGCAGGTCTACTACCCGGGGCTGCCCGGGCACGCGGGCCACGAGATCGCCGCCAAGCAGATGCGGTCCTTCGGCGGGATGGTGTCCTTCCGGGTCACCGGCGGCGAGGAGGCGGCCGTCGCGGTGTGCGACCGTACCGAGCTGTTCACCCTCGGCGAGTCGCTGGGCGGCGTCGAGTCGCTCATCGAGCACCCGGGCCGGATGACGCACGCCTCGGTGGCCGGGTCCGCGCTGGAGGTCCCCTCCGACCTGGTACGCCTCTCGGTCGGCATCGAAGCGGCCGACGACCTGCTGGCCGACCTGGGCCAGGCGCTCGGCTGAGGTCGCGCCGCCGGCTGAGGGCAGCGGCGGCGTCGTGACCGGGACTCGGGCCAGGCGCTCGGCTGAGGTCGCGCCGCCCGCTCAGGGCAGCGGCGGCGTCGGGACCCGGCCCATGCTCACCGGCGCCCACCAGGTGTCGTCGCCGGTGCGGCCGGCCGGGTCGTGGTGATCGGGCCAGGCCATGACGGCCAGCGCGATCCCGGCCGCGACGGCGGCCAGCAGCAGCACCCACAGCACATGGTGCGCGAAGCGGCGGCGGCGTACCGTACGCCGCCCCCGCACGGTGGCCACGGCCACCAGGCCGGCCGGCACCATCGGGTGCGGGGTGTCGAGCAGCCGCCGCACCTCGTCGTCCCGCCGGTTCGGCGCCCCGCTCATGGCGCGGCCCCGTGCCCGGCCCGGCTCACTGCGCCGCCCGGCGCGCGGCGGCGCCGTCCGCGCGGTCGCGGGCCTCGGCGACCGTGCGCGGCGCGGCCCCGGACGGCGGCGCGGCGTCGGCCGGGGCCGCGGGCTCGTAGCGGTGGCTGCGCAGGGTCGACGAGGCCCTGGCACCGATCGCCCTGACCCGCTCGGGGGCCAGCCCGAGCTGCGCGGCGGTCTGCTCCTCGGCCACGCCCTCGAAATACCGCAGCGTGACGACCAGGCGTTCGCGCGGGGTGAGCCGCCGCAGGACACCGCCGCGCGGGCGGCGCCACCACGGGCGGTAGGCGAAGCGGCGCACCAGCTCCGCCCTCGCCTGGTCGTACGGGTCGTCGGCGCGCATCCGCAGCCAGTCGGCGTAGGTGCGGGCGAGGGTCGCGGTCAGCAGCTTCTCCGCCTGCTCCGGGTCGCCGGTGAGCAGTGTCGCGGCATGCAGCAGCCGGCCCGCCGCCCCGGCGGCGAACGCCGCGAATTCGGCGTCCCGTCGGATTTCCGCTGCCACCCGGCGCTTGCCCACGCGGACATGGGACGGCAACCGGGTGTTCCCGGTCAAGCCCCCTGCGTGTTCCCCTGCGACTCGAACGCACCAGCCGTACGCGGCGCCCCTTCCGCCGCCGCGGGCACCTCGTCGTCGCCGCGTCCGAGCCCGGCGTGCCAGTCGGCCAGCGCGGTGTTGAACCGGACGAGCAGGTCGGTGAAGACCTCCCGCTCATCCGGCGTCCAGCCGTCGGTGACCTCGGCCATCAGCCGCCGGCGCGAATCGCGCACCTCGTCGAGCCGGCCCCGGCCGCGCGGTGAGACGGCCAGGACCACGGCCCGGCCGTCGTCCGGGTGCGAGGTGCGCTTGACCAGGCCGGTGTCGACCAGCGGCGCCACCTGCCTGGTGACCGTGGAGGAGTCGATGCCCATGGACTCGGCGAGCGCCTTGACACCCATCGGTCCCTCCCGGTCGAGCCGGTTGAGCAGCAGATATGCGGCGCGGTCCATGGAGTTGCGGGCCTTGCCCACTCCTCCGAGCCGGGTCTGCTCCGCGCGGCGGGCGAAAAGCGCCACCTGGTGCTGGAGGCGCTCAAGGAGTTCGGACGAGGTCTCCGTCGGTTTGGACATGACCTTGAAGCTCGCGTTCTGTCGGTCCTGCGAAGGGGGATCGGACGGCGGGAAGTTGGGAGAAGAGTACGCGGACCGACTGCCTCGGTGACCCTGCACTGACAAACCGCAACCGCGTCCTGACCATGCCGTGCGGTCACCGGCGCACCCCTGCCCCGGCCGTGCCCCGGGCGTGGCGCGGGCGCGGGACTGCGAGACTGGTCGTATGGACAGACCGGCACCTTCCGCGCCCCACCCGATCACGCTCGACGATGTGCGCGGCGCGCACAAAATGCTCTCCGGTGTGGCCCGGACGACCGCGATGGAGACCAGCCGGCACCTGTCGTCGCTGATCGGCGCACCGGTGCACCTCAAGTGCGAGAACCTCCAGCGCACCGGCTCCTTCAAGATCCGCGGCGCCTACGTGCGGATCGCCGGCCTCAGCGCCGAGGAGCGCGCGGCCGGTGTGGTGGCGGCGAGCGCCGGCAACCACGCGCAGGGCGTGGCGCTCGCGGCGGCGCTGCTCGGGGTGCGCTCGACGGTCTTCATGCCGGTCGGCGCCCCGCTGCCGAAGGTCGCCGCGACCCGCGACTACGGCGCCGAGGTGCGGCTGCACGGCGCGGTCGTGGACGAGACGCTGCGGGCGGCCATCGAGTACGCCGAGCAGACCGGGGCGGTCTTCATCCACCCGTTCGACCACCCGGACATCATCGCCGGGCAGGGCACCGTCGGCCTGGAGATCCTGGAGCAGTGCCCCGAGGTGCGCACCATCGTGGTGGGCGTCGGCGGCGGCGGGCTCGCGGCCGGTATCGCGGTGGCGGTCAAGGCGCTGCGCCCCGAGGTGCGGATCGTGGGGGTGCAGGCGGCGGGCGCCGCCGCCTATCCGCCCTCGCTGGCGGCCGGGCGTCCGGTGGCGCTGGGCTCGGTGGCCACGATGGCCGACGGCATCATGGTCGGCCGGCCCGGCGATGTGCCGTTCGCGGTGATCAGGGACCTGGTGGACGACGTGGTGACGGTGTCCGAGGACCAGTTGTCGTCCGCGCTGCTGCTGTGCCTTGAGCGGGCGAAGCTGGTGGTGGAGCCGGCCGGGGCCAGCTCGGTGGCCGCGCTGCTGGCCGCGCCCGACGCGTACGAGGGGCCGGTCGTCGCCGTGCTGTCCGGCGGCAATGTGGACCCGCTGCTGATGCAGCGCACCCTGCGGCACGGCATGTCGGCTGCGGGCCGCTACCTGTCGCTGCGGCTGCGGCTGACCGACCGGCCGGGGGCGCTGGCCACGCTCCTGGGGGTGTTGTCAGTGGTCGACGCTAACGTCCTCGACGTCAGTCATGTGCGGACCGACCCGCGGCTCGGGCTCACCGAGGCGGAGGTCGAACTGCACCTGGAGACCAAGGGCCCCGAGCACTGCGCCGCGGTCGGCGCGGCGCTGGAGGACGCCGGTTATGTGGTGATCGCCTGACGTGCCCCGACGCGCCGCGGCGGCACCGTACGCGGTGAATCGGCTTGACGCGATATATCGCGTCTGACATTCTCGCGGTGTATCGCGAGAGCGCCCGCCGAACCGTTCGCGCACGGGGGGCCTCCCGCAATCGTCGGCCGATGAGTTTCGGCCGTCCGACCGGTCGTACAAGCCGTACAGCACAGCGAAGCAACGGACGGGAGCGAAAAAATGCCGGGCGCCATCTATGCCGAAGGTCTGGTCAAGACCTTCGGCGATGTCAGGGCACTGGGGGGAGTGGACCTTGACGTGCCGGAGGGCACGGTCCTCGGTTTGCTCGGGCCCAACGGGGCGGGGAAGACCACCGCCGTCCGGGTCCTGACCACACTCCTGGAACCGGACAGCGGCAGGGCCACCGTCGCGGGCATCGACGTACTCAAGCACCCCAACGAGGTCCGCCGGCACATCGGCCTGTCGGGGCAGTTCGCCGCGGTCGACGAATTCCTCACCGGCCGGGAGAACATCCAGATGGTCGGCGAGCTGTACCAGCTCAGCGCCAAGGCGGCCCGCAAGCGGGCCGACGAGCTGCTGGAGCGGTTCAACCTCACCGACGCCGCCAACCGGATCTCCAAGACCTACTCCGGTGGCATGCGCCGCCGGCTCGACCTGGCGGCGGCCCTGGTGGTCAGCCCGCCGGTGATGTTCATGGACGAGCCCACCACCGGGCTCGACCCGCGCAACCGGCAGCAGCTGTGGGAGGTCGTCCAGGAACTGGTCGCGGGCGGCACCACCGTGCTGCTCACCACGCAGTATCTGGAGGAGGCCGACCACCTCGCCCACGACATCTGCGTCATCGACCACGGCAAGGTCATCGCCCGCGGCACCTCCGACCAGCTCAAGGCGCAGATCGGCGGCGAGCGCGTCGAGGTCGTGGTGCACGAGCGGGACCGGATCGAGGACGCGGCCCGCGCGATGGCCGCGCACGGCAAGGGCGACGTCAAGATCGAGCAGCACACCCGCCAGATCACCGTCCCGGTCAGCGGTGGCGCCAAGCTGCTCGCCGAGGTGATCCGCGACCTCGACGCCCAGGGCATCGAGATCGACGACATCGGCCTGCGCCGCCCCACCCTCGACGACGTCTTCATCTCGCTCACCGGCCACGCGGCCGAGGAGCAGGACGGCGACGGCGAGGACGGCGGGGACGGGAAGAAGGCCGCCGAGGACGCGGCAGGACCGGTCACCAAGGAGGCCGTCAAGTGAGTGCCGCGACCGACACCCCGCCGCAGGTGACCCTGGCGCCCCGCCCCCGCGGCGGCGTCATCCAGTCCGCGCACGACTCGCTGGTGGTCGCCAAGCGCAATCTGCTGCGGATGATGCGCATCCCCGAGGTCGTGATCTTCGGGCTCATCCAGCCGATCATGTTCGTGGTGCTGTTCAGCTACGTCTTCGGCGGCTCCGTCAACATCGGCGGCACCTCCGACGCCGGCGACTACCGCGAGTTCCTGATGGCGGGCATCTTCGCGCAGACCGTGACCTTCGCCACCGCGGGCGCCGGCGCGGGCATCGCCGACGACATGAGCAAGGGCCTGATCGACCGCTTCCGCTCGCTGCCGATGTCCCGGGGCGCGGTGCTCACCGGGCGCACGCTCGCCGACATGGTGCAGACCGCGCTGACCCTGGTGGTGCTGGCCTGCGTCGGCCTGCTGGTCGGCTGGCGGATCCACAACGGGGTGCCGCGGATGTTCGGCGCCTTCGCGCTGCTGCTCCTGCTGGGCTATGCCTTCTCCTGGATCGGCGCGCTGATCGGCCTGTCGGTGCGCAGCCCGGAGGCGGCCACCTCGGGCGGCCTGATCTGGCTGTTCCCGGTGACCTTCGTGTCCAACGCGTTCGTGTCCACCGCCGGGATGACGCCGTGGCTGCGGCACATCGCGGACTGGAACCCGTTCAGCGCCACCGTCCAGGCCTGCCGCGTGCTGTTCGGCAACCCGGGCGTGGTCCACTCCGGCGCCTGGCCGATGCAGCACCCGGTGTGGGCCTCGCTGATCTGGTCCGTGCTCATCATCGCGGCCTTCCGCACCCTGGCGGTCCGCAAGTACCGC
Organism: Streptomyces sp. NBC_01477; assembly: GCF_036227245.1. Classification (GTDB taxonomy): domain Bacteria; phylum Actinomycetota; class Actinomycetes; order Streptomycetales; family Streptomycetaceae; genus Actinacidiphila. Next base: position 3,293,308 of record NZ_CP109445.1, on the reverse strand, counting down.
TCGGCGACGGCGTAAGGCCCGGCTCCACGCGTGGCGCGCGGCCTCCCGCGCGCCACGCGGCCGTACGCACGTGCCTGACGCGGGCGTGGCCGACAGCGGGCCCCCGGGCGGTCCTCCGCCGGGGGCCCGTTCGCGTGCCGGTGGCTCAGCCCTGGTACGGCTTGACGTCGAGGATCTTCACCGACGCGCTCTTGCCGTTCGGCAGCTCGTACGTGGCGTCGTCGCCGGTCCGCTTGCCGGCCACCCCGCGGCCCAGCGGCGACTGCGGCGAATACGTCTCCAGGTCGCTGGAGATGCCCTCCCGGGAGCCGAGCAGGAAGGTCGTGGTGTCGTCGGGGTCGCCGTCGAAGGCGATCGTGACCACCATGCCGGGGGCCACCACACCGTCGTCCGCCGGGGCCTCGCCCACCTTCGCGGACTCCAGGATCTGGTTGAGCTGCCTGATGCGCAGCTCCAGCTTGCCCTGGTCCTCACGCGCCGCGTGATAGCCGGCGTTCTCCTTGAGATCGCCTTCCTGGCGGGCTTCCTCGATCTTTGCGACGATCTCGGCGCGCGCCGGACCAGACAGATGCTCCAGCTCGGCCTTGAGCTGGTCGTACGCCGCCTGGGTGAGCCAGGTGACGTTGTCGCTGGTCTGTGTCACGGGTGCTCCTCGTCGGTACTGTCGTGAAGAATTGCATTGCCACCGGTAGCCGGGACGAAACCACGAGCCTAACAATTACCGGCGGGTGAAGGGAGCGGGTAAGCGGCGGGCCGCGTCGCCCGCGAGGGGCCGGCCGCCGGGGTGTCAGCCGCGGGGCGCGGCGCTGCAGCCGACCAGTTCGCCGGTCTGGCCGCGGGCGGTGGTGCGGACCGTGACGACGGTGTCGACCTGCTTGCCGTGCTGCGCCAGGCGCACGTCCTTGCGGCCCACCTCGGCGTGGTCGGAGCCCACCGAGCGGACGGTGCACACCGCGACGGTGCCGGCGCCCTTGTGGACCTCCAGGTGGATCTGCAGCGACTGGTCGGAGACCGCCTCGAACGCCACCACCTGCCCGCTGACCTTGTCGCCGGTCAGCGAGTCGTAGCCGTACCAGCCGACGCCCGCTGCGACCAGCACACCCGCCACGACGGCGGCGATGCGCAGCTTGCGGTCGGCACGGGCGTCCGCGCCCGGTCCGTAGCGGCCTTCGGGCGGGGAGCTCTGCGGACCGGCCTGGACAGCCGCCATGATCGTTCTCCAGTTCACTGACCGCGGAATTATTCGTCCCCTCGCTCGGTCACTATAGAAGGCGTGCACCCTCCGCCCACCGAGGGGGCTCCAGGAACCAGTGCAGGAACCAACGGGACTTTGAGGACACCAGCCTTGACTGAGCAGCTTCGACTGATGGCCGTACACGCGCATCCCGACGACGAGTCGAGCAAGGGTGCCGCCACCATGGCCAAGTACGTGTCGGAAGGGGTGGACGTACTGGTGGCCACCTGCACCGGCGGCGAGCGCGGCTCCGTGCTCAATCCCAAGCTCCAGGGCGACCCCTACATCGAGGAGAACATCCACGAGGTGCGGGCCAAGGAGATGGACGAGGCCCGGGAGATCCTGGGCGTCAAGCAGGCCTGGCTCGGCTTCGTGGACTCCGGCCTGCCCGAGGGCGACCCGCTGCCGCCGCTGCCCGAGGGCTGCTTCGGCCTGCAGGACGTGGACGAGGCGGCCGGCGCGCTGGTGAAGCTGATCCGCGAGTTCAAGCCGCAGGTGATCACCACCTACGACGAGAACGGCGGCTACCCGCACCCCGACCACATCATGACCCACAAGATCTCCATGGTGGCCTTCGAGGCGGCCGGCGACCCGGAGCGGTATCCCGAGGCCGGCGAGCCCTGGACCCCGCTCAAGCTCTACTACAACCAGGGCTTCAACAAGGCCCGCACCCTCGCCCTGCACGAGGCGATCGAGGCCCGCGGCATGGAGTCGCCCTACGGGGAGTGGCTCAAGCGCTGGGACGAGTTCGCCCGGCCCGAGCGGAACATCTCCACGCACGTGCCGTGCTCCGAGTTCTTCGAGATCCGTGACAAGGCGCTGCTCGCGCACGCCACCCAGATCGACCCGGACGGCGGCTGGTTCCGGGTGCCGATGGACCTCCAGCGGGAGGTCTGGCCGACCGAGGACTACGAGCTGGCGAAGACCCGGGTGGACGTCTCGCTCCCGGAGGACGACCTCTTTGCGGGCGTCAGGGAGCACTAGGCGACAATGGGGGGCGTGACAGCAACCCACGCCTTCGGCCGCCCGCTGGTCCCGCTCGCCGAGGTGAACCAGGACAAGGTGACGCCGGGGCTCCTCGGATTCGTGATCTTCGCCGCCATCGCCTTCGGGCTGTGGATGCTCATGAAGAACATGGGCAAGCAGATGAAGAAGATCGACTTCGAGGAGCAGCCGGACGTGCCCGAGCAGCCGGCCGTCCCGAGGCAGCCCGCGGCCGGCAAGGCCACCGCCGCGTCCGCGTCGGCCTCCGCCGCCTCCTCTGCTTCCGCCGCCGATTCCGAGGCAGGCCGGGGCGCCTGACCTCAGCCGGACTCCGTCAGCGCCGGGACCGCCATCACCATGCGGGCCGCGCGCCCCGGAGTCATGCCGAGCCGCCAGGCCTCCCACGGCCCGCCCGGCACCGCGCTGCCGCGCTCCAGCAGCAGCGCGTACGCCTCCGCGTATTCGTCCAGATCCGGATCGCGGGCCGGGTGGTCGTCCTTGGCCAGCAGGCCGCGCAGCGCCGCCAGCGCCTGCCGTGAGCCGTCGGCCGGGTCCGCGCCCGGCACGGGCGCCAGCAGCGGCAGCACCGTGGCCCGCAGGAAGGCCGCCCAGTCCTGGCCGCGCCGGTCGCCGAGCCCGCCGAACAGCCCTGCCGCCTCGTCCAGCAGCGTCATCGCCTCCACCAGACGCCCGTTGCCCGCGTCGATCACCGCCAGCTCCACGCACGACCACGCCTCGCCGTGCTCCACGCCGATCCGCCGGAAGTCCTGCCTGGCGTCCTGGAGCAGCTGCCGGGCGAAACCGCTGTTGCGCAGATTGCCGGTACGGGCCGCGCGCTGATCACGGGTGACCCGCGCCGAGTGGTGCCGGGCGCACGCCAGACCGTAGACGTCCCGCATCCGCGAGAACATCGTGCGCGACCGCTCCAGGGTGCGCAGCGCCGCGTCGGTGTCGCCACACTCCTCCAGGGCCTGCCCCAGGTAGTACAGCGTCCACGCCTCACCGCGGGCGTCCTCGCTCGCCCGGTGCCGCTGCACCGCCTCGTCCAGGTCGCGGGCCGCCTCCCGGGCCTCGCCGCGCGCCAGCCGCGCCCTGGCCAGCTGGGTCAGCGTCCACGCGGTGCCGCGCGGGTCGCGGGCCAGCGCGTACGACTGGCCGGCCGCGCGCAGCTCCGCCTCGCCCCGGTCGAGCTGCCCGAGCCGCAGATACACCTGGCCCAGCTGGAGGTGCGCCCACGCCTCGCCCTGGACGCTCTCGTTGGCCCGGTGCAGCGCCAGCGACTCGTGCAGCAGCTCCAGCGCGCCGCCGAGCCGGCCCATGTCGCGCAGCACCGCGCCCAGCGCGTGCATCGTCCAGGCCCGGTCCTCCTCCAGCCCGGGCGCCGCCTGGATCTCCATGCCCTCCCGCAGCTTGGCCTCGGCCTCGCGCAGATTGCCCTGGTGGTGCAGGGTGATGCCGAGGCTGTCCAGGGCGCGGGCCGCGCCCGCCGGGTGCTGCGCCTCGAAGTAGAGGTCCACCACCGTGCTCAGCGTGGACCTGGACCTGTCCAGCTCGCCCAACTGCCGGGCCGCGATGCCGGTACGCCACTGCACCGAGCGCACCAGCACCGAACGGTCCTCGTCGGGGCCGGACTTCTGCTGCCGCGCGTGCTGCGCCTGCGCCATCTCGCTGATCTCACCCAGCCGGTAGAGGTCGCCGCGCAGCAGGCAGTAGTCGCACAGCGCGCCCAGCAGCGCCTGCACCGCCGCCCGGTCGACGCCCTCGGTCTCGCGCAGCGCGGCCGTGATGAAGCTGGACTCCTCGTCCAGCCAGCGCAACGCCGTTTCCAGCGAGGCGAATCCGTGCTGCCCGAAGCGCCCGGCCCGGGTCGAGGTCCTGCCCTCCACCAGCCGCACCACGGTGTTGGCCAGGTCGGCGTAGGAGCGGATCAGCCGCTCGTGGGCGGCGGCCCGCTCGGCCGGGTCCTCCTCGTCGAACAGCCGCTCGGCCGCGAACGCGCGTACCAGGTCGTGCGGCCGGTAGCGGCTGCCGCGGACGTTCTCGATCAGCCCGGCGGCGGCCAGCCCGGCCAGCCGGCGGGCCGCCTCCTGGTCGTCGGTGGCCAGCAGCGCCGCCGCCGCGGCGGCGCCGAAGCTCGCCCGGCCCGCCAGCGCGAGGCGGCGCAGCAGCCGGCGGTTGGGCTCGGGCTGGTCGTGGTAGCGCAGCGCGAGGATCCGGTCGACCGGGTCGCGCGGCCCGAACACCTCGATGTCCTCGGCCAGCCGGGCCGGCCCGTGGTGGTCGGCCAGCGCCGCCCCGGCGATCCGCAGCGCTATCGGCAGCCCCGCGCACAGCCCGCTGAGCCGCTCGGCCTCCGCGGGGCCCGGCTCCGGCAGGCCCGCGGCCCGCGCCAGCTCCCGCAGCAGTCCGTGCGCGCCCTCGGGCGCCAGCGGGCCGACCGCCCGATAGTGGACCCGGGCGCCCGGCAGCTCCAGCGGCAGCGGCTCGCGCGCGGTGACCAGCACCAGGCTCTCGGACCGCTCGGGCACCAGCGCCTGTATCTGGGCCGGGTCGGTGGCGTCGTCCAGCACGATCACCACCGGAACACCCGTCAGGTGCTGCTGGTACTGCTCGCTCAGCCGGCGCAGATGCTGCTCCTGGTTCTGCCGCTCCCGGAACAGGAGCTGGTCGCGCGGCGCACCGAGCCGGTTCAGCAGGTGCAGCAGCGCGTCCCGTACCGGCAGCGGCGCCCGGCCGTCGCCCGCGCCGCGCAGGTCCACCACGCACGCGCCCCTGAACTGGTCCTTCAACTGCCGTGCCGCGCGCACCGCGAGCGCGGTGCGCCCGCTGCCGGGCGGCCCGTGCAGCACCACGACGGTGGGCTGGACGGCGGCGGAGGCCCTGGCCTGGTGCACGGCCTGGGCGATGTACGCCATGTCGGTCCCGCGGCCGGTGAAGGGGCCCTCGGCCGAGGGGAGCTGGCCGAACGACTGGTCGAGCAGCGCCCGGGTGCGGGCCGCCGCGCTGCGGTCGGCGCCGGGTCTGCGCGGGCTCGGCGGCTTGGGCGAGGACCGCGCCAGCTTCACGCCCTTGGCGGCCTTCCGCGCCGGGGCGGGCTCGTCGCCCGCCGCGGCCAGGAAGGGCCGCACGCCACGGCGTTCCAGCGCGGACAGCCACAGCAGCCGCAGTTGCTCCGCGCCGCCGGGCGCGCCGCGCTCGGGGGCCGCGGCCCGCCTGGCCGCCCGGCCCCTGGCGGCAGCGGCGCCGAGGGTGGCGACCCCCGCGGCGCCCACCGCGGCGCCGGTCACCAGCGAGGCGCTCACGGACAGCCCGTGGCCCAGGTCGGCCCCGAAGGCGACGGCCGCCGCCACACCGGTCACCAGGCCGCCGGCCGTACTGCCCGCCGCCCCGGCCGTCCGGCCCGGCGCCGCCCCGCCGCCCGCGGCGGCGCCGGGGACCTCGCGGGCCTCCAACGCCCGCTGATAGGCCGCGTATTCGGCCGCCGCCGTGTCGGTGATCTCGTCGAACCGCTCGCGCGCCCGCCGCAGCAGCGCGTCCGCGTCGACCGCGGAGCCCTGCTCGGCCACCAGCCGCGCCAGCAGCCGCTCCGCGGCGGTGCGATCGGCTGCCCGCAGTGCGATTCGTGAGTCCGGCACATCGTCCTCCCCGGTGACGCCCGACACGTCGTCGGATGGGTTTGGTGCCCGCCCGCGACCTGCGTCAAGCGTCGCGGGCCGGTCCGATCCGGTGCCGAATCCGTTACTGCCGGGGCGAGTACGCGAGACAGCGGGCGTACGGCTTTGGCTTTCCGAGGCCCATTCGTGGCCAACTTCTGACGCTTTGCCGACCGTTGTTGATCGATTCCCGGCACGTTCCTGCCAAGGTGCTGCCTGCGTCCTGCCAGACTCCTGCCCGGCTCAGGACACGGGCGGGCCGGGGCGTGGCGAGCCTGGGCGCGGTGCGGCCGTACGTCCGGCCGGCCTCAGGACGCCGCCCCCAGGTCGGCCGCGCGGCGGAGCAGCAGGGTGCGCTCGGCGCCGTTGCGGGTCAGCCCGGCCGCCCGGACGAACTCGTCCCGCGCCTCGGCCGTACGGCCCAGCCGGGCCAGCAGGTCGCCGCGGACGCTCGGCAGCAGGTGGTAGCCCTCCAGCGCGCCGCCCGCCGCCAGCGCGTCGGCCAGCACGAGCCCGGCCGCGGGGCCCTCCGCCATGCCGACCGCGACCGCCCGGTTCAGCTCCACCACGGGCGAGGGCGCGGTGCCGGCCAGCGCGCGGTAGAGGCCGGCGATCCGCGGCCAGTCGGTGTCCTCGGCCCGTACCGCCTGCGCGTGGCACGCGGCGATCGCGGCCTGGAGCGCGTACGGTCCCGGCGCGGCCCCGCGCGCCCTGGCCGCCGCGTCCGCCCGGGCCAGCGCCGCGAAGCCGCGGTGGATCAGCAACTGGTCCCAGCGTCTGCGGTCCTGGTCGAGCAGCATCACCGGGGCGCCGCCCCTCGTCCGCGCCGCCGACCGCGACGCCTGCACTTCGAGCAGCGCCGCGAGCCCGTGCACCTCCGGCTCGGCCGGCATCAGCCCTTGCAGCACCCGGGCCAGCCGCAGCGCGTCCTCGCACAGCCCGGGCCGCATCCAGTCGTCGCCCGCGGTCGCGGAGTAGCCCTCGTTGAAGATCAGATAGACCACTTCGAGCACCGACGCCAGCCGCTGCGCCAGCTCGGCGCCCCGCGGCACCTCGAACGGCACCTTCTCCTTCGCCAGAGTGCGCTTGGCCCGTACGATGCGCTGCGCGACGGTCGGCTCCGCGACCAGGAAGGCCCGCGCGACCTCGTCCGTCGTCAGCCCGCCGAGCAGCCGCAGCGTCAGCGCCACGCGTGCCTCCCGGGACAGCACCGGGTGGCACGCGACGAAGACCAGCCGCAGCAGGTCGTCCCCGATGCCGCCGTCGTCGGCCGCGGCGTCCCCGGGCGCGTCGAAGGCCGCCGCGCCCTGGGCGGTCTCCAGCTCGTGGCCGAGCAGTTGCAGCTTGCGCGCGAAGGTCTCGTTGCGGCGGATCAGGTCGATGCCGCGCCGCTTTGCGGTGGTCATCAGCCACGCCCCCGGATTGCGCGGCACCCCGTCCCGCGGCCACTGCTCCAGCGCGGCGACCAGCGCGTCCTGCGCCAGCTCCTCGGCGACCCCTATGTCGTGCACCAGCCGGGTCAGCCCGGCGATCAGCCGCGGCGACTCGATCCGCCACACCGCTTCCACCGCCCGGCGGGCCCGGTCGGCGTGCGGCGGCGGAGTACGGTCGTCGGCTGCTGTCACGGTCACTCATCAGAGCAGCCGCGGGGCGCCCTCGCAAAGCGGCGCCCCGCCACGGCCCTCCCCGCGTTTTTCCCCCTGCCCTACGCGGGCTCCTCCACCTGCCTGATCTCGGTCTCGATCTCCCACTCGTCCCCGTGGACGGCCAGGAAGCGCGACGCCCACTGCACCGCCTCGTCCAGCGACTTCGCCTGGAGCATGGCGTAGCCGCCGATGACCTCCTTGGCCTCGGCGAACGGCCCGTCGAGCACGGTCTGCTTCCCGCCGGACTGCCGGATCACCGCCCCGCTCCCGACCGGCCGCAGCCCCCCGGTGTCCAGCAGCACGCCGGCCTTGGTCATCTCCTCCAGCAGCACACCCATCTCCGTCATCAGCTGCTCACTGGGCCCGTCGGAGGGAGCCTTCGCGGGGTCGAGCCGCAGCAGCATCATGTAGCGCATCGTGACGTCCTCTTTCTCTTTCCATCCGTTCGATCACCGTCCGAGGGCCGCTCACCGTGCCCTCACCGACGCGTCGAACGGCTGACGCCGGGATCGACACGGCGCGGAAGGTTTTTTCGCGGGACCTTGCGGCTTGCCGTGCCACCGGTGCCGGTGAACTCGCACGCACGTCGTGGTGGACCCCGCGCGGGTGCGGGGCGCCAGCTCCTGAGGGGCGACGGGATGGAGCTGCCGATGACTGTCGAAGCGCCGATTTCGCGATACCCGGCCCACCGGCGCCGGTTACGTCGCCGCGCACACGCACACGTACGGCTCGGGCAAGCTGCCCATCGGACTGGCCGACGGGCGGAACTACACCCTTGACCTGGACGAACTGCCCCGGCCTGAGGCGGACACCCGCTGACCGACCCGGTTCGCCGTCCGGTTCGCCGAGCTCCGCGGCCTGACCGCACGGGCCTCGCCCGCTGCGCCGATCCGTGCTGTCTGCCCCGCAGCGCTGTTCTCCGGTCCGGCTCTGCGCGTTGGGCGGCTCACCGTGGCAGAGTGTTGCCGTGAACCGACTCGGCGACGCGACCTCGCCCTATCTGCTGCAGCACGCGGACAACCCGGTGGACTGGTGGCCGTGGGGGCGGGACGCGTTCGAGGCGGCCCGCAAGCGCGGGGTGCCGGTGCTGCTCAGCGTCGGGTACAGCGCGTGCCACTGGTGCCACGTCATGGCGCACGAGTCCTTCGAGGACGACGCGACCGCCGGGTATCTCAACGCGCACTTCGTCTCCGTCAAGGTCGACCGCGAGGAGCGGCCCGACGTCGACGCCGTCTACATGGAGGCGGTGCAGGCCGCGACCGGGCAGGGCGGCTGGCCCATGACGGTGTTCCTGACGCCCGACGCCGAGCCGTTCTACTTCGGTACGTACTTCCCGCCGCAGGCGCGGCAGGGGATGCCCGGCTTCATGGACGTGCTGGAGGGCGTCGTCGCCGCGTGGCGTGACCGGCGCGAGGAGGTCGGCGACGTCGCGGGGCGCATCGTGCGCGACCTCGCCGACCGGGCCGGGGCGTACGGGGCCGCCGTCACACCCGGTGACGCCGAGATGAGCGGCGCGCTGCTCGGCCTCACCCGCGAATACGACGCCCGGCGCGGCGGCTTCGGCGGCGCGCCGAAATTCCCGCCGTCCATGGCGCTGGAGTTCCTGCTCCGCCACCACGCCCGCACCGGCGCCGAGGGCGCGCTCCAGATGGCCCGCGACACCTGCGAGGCGATGGCCCGCGGCGGCATCTACGACCAGCTCGGCGGCGGCTTCGCCCGCTACAGCGTCGACCGCGACTGGTGCGTACCGCACTTCGAGAAAATGCTGTACGACAACGCGCTGCTCACCCGGGTCTACGCGCACCTGTGGCGGGCCACCGGCTCCGACCTGGCCCGCCGGGTCGCGCTGGAGACCGCCGAATTCATCATCGGCGAACTCGCCACCGACGAGGGCGGGTTCGCCTCCGCGCTGGACGCCGACAGCGACGACGGCAGCGGCGCGCACGCCGAAGGCGCGTATTACGTCTGGACGCCCGCCCAGCTCATCGCCGAACTCGGCGAGGCCGACGGGGAATTCGCCGCTGAATACTTCGGGGTCACCCAGGAGGGCACCTTCGAGGAGGGCGCCTCCGTGCTCCAACTCCCGCAGGGCGGCGGGGTGGTGGACGCCAGCCGGGTCGCCTCGGTGCGCGACCGGCTGCTCACCGCCCGCGACCGCCGGCCCCGCCCGGGCCGCGACGACAAGGTTGTCGCCGCGTGGAACGGCCTGGCGATCGCCGCACTCGCCGAGACCGGCGCCTACTTCGACCGTACGGACCTGGTGCAGGCCGCCGTCGACGCGGCCGACCTGCTGGTCCGCGTCCACCTCGACGGACGCGGCCGGCTCACCCGCACCTCGCGGGACGGCGTCGCGGGTGCCAACGACGGTGTGCTGGAGGACTACGCCGACGTCGCCGAGGGCTTCCTCGCGCTCGCCTCGGTCACCGGCGAGGGCGTCTGGCTGGACTTCGCCGGGCTGCTGCTCGACTCGGTGCTGCACCACTTCACCGCGGACGACGGCACGCTCTACGACACGGCGGACGACGCGGAGGCCCTCATCCGGCGGCCCCAGGACCCCACGGACAACGCGACGCCGTCCGGGTGGACCGCGGCGGCCGGCGCGCTGCTGTCGTACGCCGCGCACACCGGCGCCGAGCCGCACCGCACGGCGGCGGAGCGGGCGCTCGGCGTCGTCGGCGCGCTGGCGGCGAAGGCGCCGCGGTTCATCGGCTGGGGGCTCGCCGTCGCCGAGGCCGCGCTCGACGGGCCGCGCGAGGTGGCCGTGGTCGGCCGCACCGGCGACCCGCTCACGGCAGAGCTGCACCGCACCGCCCTGCTGGGCGGCGCGCCCGGCGCGGTGGTCGCCGTCGGCGAGGAGGGCACCACGGAATTCCCGCTGCTCTTCCAGCGCCCGACCCGCGGCGGCCGGGCCGCCGCGTACGTCTGCCGCCACTTCGTCTGCGACGCGCCGACGTCCGACCCCCGCGCCCTGCGCAGCCAGCTCCGTACCCCGCAATGAGCACACGCGGCGGCGTACGGCTCGCGCACCGAGCGACCGCGTACGGCGCCGGGCGGCGGGACCGCTCCCGCGCCGTGCGGCGACCGCGTACGGCGCGCCCGGCCGCCCGCCCCGCGCGGGCACCCGCGTCAGGCGCCGAGGAACGGACCCCGGCGCCCCGGCGCCCCCGCCCGGCTCAGCGGCGGGTGCCGCAGCCCGGGCAGAAGGCGGCGCCCGCGGGGATCTCGGCGCTGCACGAAGCGCAGGCGTCCCGCTGGGCCAAGTGGTGGCCGCAGTGCGGGCAGAAGGCCGAGCCGTGGGTCTCGCCCTGGCACTGCGGGCACACCAACTGCCGGTCGGCGCCGACGTCGAAGGCCCCCGCCGCGTTCTGGCCCGTGCTGTAGGCGCGCTCGGAGACCATGTCGTTCAGGCCGCGCTGCCGGGCGGCGACCGCCTCGGCCGCGGTGTCGGGCGCGCAGCTCAGGCAGATGCCCTGGCCGGCGTTCCAGCAGCGGTTGCACACGTAGTTCGTACAGCGCGGGCAGCGGTTGAAGTGGCCCTGGGCGTTGCTGATCGCGCGCTGGAAGGCGGCGTCCCGCGAGCCGCCGTAGTTCGCCCCCGCCAGGCCGTCGGCCGCGCTGGAGACACCGCTGCCGGTACGGCCGAGCAGGCCGTAGGCGGCGGTGACGCCCTTGCCGACCCAACTGGCCATCCTGCCGCCGGTGTACGCCTCGAAGGGCGAACGCCAGGTGTCCTGGCAGCGGTTGCAGGAGAACTCGAACTGGAAACCCGCGCCGGTGCCGTGCTCCTGGCACAGATCACGGTAGTTGTTGCTGAAGTAGATCTCCGCAGTCAAGGCCACGCCTCCCCGAGCGCCCGCCGGCCGGCCCCTTGCGGCCGGCCGTCCACCGGCAAGGGACGCCCCCGTACACCCTTCCGGTTCTGCCCATCGGTCAGTCAGGCCGGGGCAGTTCGCCCCACTGTCGCACATCGCCGGAGGACGCCGCCCGCCCACCGGGTAAAGCGGCCGGGCGACACGCCCTAGATGTCGAGGCCGCGGTTGAGGATGCGCAAGGAGCGGTCGATGAGGCCCAGGAGGTCGTCCTCGGGGGCGTTCTCGACCCAGAACATCGTGGCCTCGTGGAGGACGCCGAAGACGGCCGCGGTGAAGACCCGCACCTCCAGCGCGTCCGCGGGACGCCCGGTGCGGTCCGCGATGATCCCGCCGAGCAGCCGTCCCGTCGCGGACATGGTCTCGTGGGCGCGGGCCCGGATCGCCGGGACGTCCCGGACCAGTTCCTCGCGCTGCACCATCTCGGCCCGCTCGGCGGGGTCGTTGAGCACGCCGCTGAGCGCCTGGTGCATGACCATCCGCAGCGAGACCAGCGGCGGTTCGCCGGCCGGGCGGCTCCGCAGCAGGTCCGCCATCAAATCGTCGTACTCGTCCGTGAGGACGATGTCCTCCTTGGTCGGGAAGTAGCGGAAGACCGTGCTCGGTGAGACGTCCGCCTCCGCCGCGATCCGGTCGACCGGCGTGGCGTCGTAGCCGTGCTCGGCGAACAGCCGGTACGCGGCGGCGCGGATGGCCTGCCGGGTCTGGACCTTCTTGCGTTCCCGCAGGCCGGCCCGGGGGGTGGCATCGGAGGTTCGAGGGGACATGACGTCATTGTCAGGCATCCGCCCGCTGCCCGGCCATCGCGTCGGCGCCCGCGCCGGCGGCCTCGGCCGGTGCGGGCCGGGCGGCGCGCGGGTTGGGCAGGAACGCCGCCACCAGCACCGCCGTGGCCAGCGAGGCGGCCCCGCACACCACCAGCGCCAGGTTCATCCCGTGCAGGTAGGAGGCGTCGGCGGACGCGGTCAGCGCCCGGTCGCCGAGCCGCGCGGCCACCGCGTGCGCGCCGACGACCGAGTCGCGGGCGGTGTGCGCGGCCTCGGGCGACAGCCCGCCGGTGTCGAGCCGGTCGGTGTAGCCGGCGGCCAGCACGCTGCCGAGGATCGCGACGCCGACCGCCGCGCCGGTCTGCCGCAGCGTCTGGAGCAGCCCGGAACCGCTGCCCGCGCGCTCCCTCGGCAGGGCGCCGAGCGCGCTGTTCATGGACGGCACGATCGACAGGCCGAAGCCGACCCCGGCGACGGCCAGCCACAGCGCGGTGCCGCCGTAGCCGTCCCCGACCGCGGTGGTGGCGCCCAGGAAGGCGCCGGCCGCCAGCGCGAGCAGCCCCGCGACGATCACCGGGCGCGGCCCGGTCCTGGCGACCAGCGCCGGGCCGAGCCTGGCGGCCACCATCAGCCCGCCCATCATCGGCAGCAGCCGCAGTCCGGTGCCGAGGGCGTCGTAACCCAGCGTGGTCTGGAGGTAGGACGGCAGGACGAAGATCATGCCGGTGAGGATGAAGCTGACCAGGGTGGCGGCGACGGCGTTCCACAGGAAGCCGCGCTGGCGCAGCAGGCTCATGTCGAGCATGGGCCGCTCGACGGTGCGCTCGCGCAGCACGAGTGCGGCCAGCAGCGCTATGGAGGCGGCGAGCACCGTGACGACCAGCGGGTCGCCCCAGCCGCGGGACGGCGCCTCGATGATGCCGTAGACGAGTGCGCCCAGGCCCGCGGCGGCGTAGAAGGTGCTGGAGGCGTGCACGCGCGGTGCGGCCGGGTCGGTGGTCTCGGGCAGCAGCGCGAAGCAGGCCACGATCGCGAGCGCGACCAGCGGGATGTTGATCAGGAAGACCGACCCCCACCAGAAGTGCTGGAGCAGGGTGCCGCCGATGATCGGGCCGAGCGGCATGCCGAAGGCCATCGCGGTGCTGACCAGTGCGACGGCCTTGGGGCGTTCGGCCGCGCCGAAGAGCGACGGGATCACCGAGAGCGCCAGCGGCATCACGAAGGCGCCGCCGAAGCCCATCACCGTACGGGCGGCGATGACCAGCCCGGGGGTGTCGACCAGCGAGCCGATGACGGAGCCGGCGAGGAAGACCGCGAGGCCCGCGACCAGCATCCGGCGCCGCCCGAAGCGGTCGCCGATCAGGCCGGCGGGCAGCATCACGGCGGCGAAGACGACGGTGTAGGAGTCGACGATCCACTGCATGTCGCCGGTGTCGGCGCCGATCCGGTCGGCCATCGTCGGCAGGGCGACATTGAGGATCGTGGTGTCGAAGCTGAGCACCAGCATGCTCATGCACAGCGCGATCAGCGCCAGCCAGCGCCGGGGGTCCGGCTGGGGAGGCGCGGCGGAGGACGGGAGGGACATCGGGACTCCTGGAAGCGTGCGTCAAATGAAAGCGACTATCAAAAGAGCGTAGCTCTCATTCGGGCGCGCGAAAAGCCCGCACCCCCGTCGATCGGGGTGCGGGCTCGGTGGAGCGGTGCCGCCGGGGGCTATCCGTGCTGGTAGGCGACCAGGGAGATGCCGACGTAATGGACGATGAACGCGACCAGGGTGAGGGAGTGGAAGACCTCGTGGAAGCCGAACCAGCGCGGTGACGGGTTGGGCCGCTTGAAGCCGTAGACGGCCGCCCCCGTGCTGTAGAGCAGGCCGCCGGTGATCACGCAGACCAGGACGGCGACCCCGCCGGTGCGCAGGAAGTCCGGCAGGAAGAAGACCGCGACCCAGCCCAGCGCGATGTAGCACGGGGTGTAGAGCCAGCGGGGGGCGCCGACCCAGAAGACCCGGAAGGCGATACCGGCCAGCGCGCCGGCCCACACCATCCACAGCAGCAGCCGCGAGGTGCCGCCGGGCAGCAGCAGTATCGCCAGTGGTGTGTAGGTGCCCGCGATGATCAGGAAGATGTTCGCATGGTCAAGCCGGCGCAAAATCCCGGCGGCGCGCGGACCCCAGTCACCCCGGTGGTAGAGCGCGCTCACGCCGAACAGTGCGCACGCCGAGAGCGCGAACACCGCGCAGGCGATCCGTCCCCTGCTGCTCTGCGCGAAGGCGGTGAGCACCACGCCCGAGATCAGCACCGCGGGGAACATGCCCGCGTGCAGCCACCCTCTGAGCTTGGGTTTTATGGGTTTCAGCTGGTCGAGTCCATCGACTTCCGAGGGCACTTCTGCAGTGTTGTCGACGGCGCTCATGGCGTCAATCCTACCTACGCGACCGTAGGTTGCCCGGCGGTGGACCGCCGCCGTCCGTGCGGTGACAGGCCGTGGCGGGGCTCACTCCGCGTGCTCTGGACAGACTCCTGCGACCAGGACCACACTCATATGAGTGCGGTCGGCACCGGATGAGCACTCCACGAACGCGTCCGGGCCGCAGCCCCCACGGGGCCGAACCAACCCTCAACTCTCACGCCGGTCTGTGCGGATCCGGCGGGACGGAGCGATCGTGGCGCGCGGCATTGCGGCTCCCACCGAACACAAGGAACTGACCCGCTGGGTCGGCGAGATCGCCGAACTCACCCAGCCCGACGAGATCGTCTGGTGCGACGGCTCGCAGGCGGAGTACGACCGGCTCGCCGCCGGACTCGTCGCCAGGGGCACCTTCACCAAGCTCGACCCGACCCTGCGGCCGAACTCGTACTACGCGGCCTCCGACCCCTCCGACGTGGCGCGCGTCGAGGACCGGACGTTCATCTGCTCGCGCCGCGAGGCCGACGCGGGCCCGACCAACCACTGGAAGGACCCCGCCGAGATGCGGGAGGTCTTCACCGGCGGGTCGGGCCTCTTCCGCGGGTCGATGCGCGGCCGGACGATGTACGTCGTCCCCTTCTGCATGGGGCCGCTCGGCTCACCGCTGTCCGCGATGGGTGTCGAGCTGACCGACTCCGCCTACGTCGCCGTCTCGATGCGCACGATGACCCGGATGGGCAGCGCCGTCCTGGACGAACTGGGCACCGACGGCCCCTTCGTCAAGGCCGTCCACTCGGTCGGCGCCCCGCTGGCCGACGGCCGGGCCGATGTGCCCTGGCCGTGCAGCGACACCAAGTACATCTCGCACTTCCCCGAGGACCGGGAGATCTGGTCCTACGGCTCCGGCTACGGCGGCAACGCCCTGCTCGGCAAGAAGTGCTACGCCCTGCGGATCGCCTCCGTCATGGCCCGCGACGAGGGCTGGCTGGCCGAGCACATGCTGATCCTCAAGCTCACCCCGCCGCGCGGCGAGTCCACGTACGTCGCCGCCGCCTTCCCCTCCGCGTGCGGCAAGACCAACCTGGCGATGCTGGAGCCCACCGTCCCGGGCTGGACCGTCGAGACCATCGGCGACGACATCGCCTGGATGCGCTTCGGCGAGGACGGCCGGCTCTACGCCATCAACCCCGAGGCCGGCTTCTTCGGCGTGGCCCCCGGCACCGGCGAGCACACCAACGCCAACGCCATCAAGACGCTGTACGCCAACTCCGTCTTCACCAACGTCGCCCTCACCGACGACGGCGACGTGTGGTGGGAGGGCATGACCGAGCAGCCCCCCGCGCACCTGACCGACTGGAAGGGCAACGACTGGACGCCCGCGTCCACCACACCGGCCGCCCACCCCAACGCCCGCTTCACCGTCCCGGCGAGCCAGTGCCCGATCATCGCCCCCGAATGGGAGGACCCGCGCGGCGTCCCGATCTCCGCGATCCTCTTCGGCGGGCGCCGCGCCTCCGCCGTACCGCTGGTCACCGAGTCCTTCGACTGGCAGCACGGCGTCTTCCTCGGCGCGAACATCGCCAGCGAGAAGACGGCGGCGGCCGACGGCAAGGTCGGCGAGCTGCGCCGGGACCCCTTCGCGATGCTGCCCTTCTGCGGCTACAACATGGGCGACTACTTCGCGCACTGGCTGGAGGTGGGCAGGGCCCACGACCCGGCGAAGCTGCCGAAGATCTTCTACGTGAACTGGTTCCGCAAGGACGCCGCCGGCCGCTTCGTGTGGCCCGGCTTCGGCGAGAACAGCCGGGTGCTCAAGTGGATCGTCGACCGCCTCGACGGCGCCGCCGAGGGGGTGCGCACCCCGATCGGCATCCTGCCGGCGCCGGGCGCGCTCGACACGGACGGGCTGGACATCCCGCAGGCCGACCTCGACCTGCTGCTGAGCGTCGACCTGCCGGTCTGGCGCGAGGAGGCGGCGCTCGTCCCGGCCCACCTGGAGACCTTCGGCGCCCACACCCCGCCCGAACTCTGGTCCGAGTACAAGTCCCTGGTCGCCCGCCTGGGCTGAGCCGTCACCCGCGGTGAGCCGGGAGAGGGGCGCGGGGACATCCCCGCGCCCCTCTCCCGCGCACAGGCGCGGCGCTACGGCTGCGCGTAGCCGTCCAGGAAGCGGCCGATACGGCCGATCGCCTCGGTCAGGTCCTCCGCGCGCGGCAGCGTGACGATCCGGAAGTGGTCGGGTTCGATCCAGTTGAACCCGGTCCCGTGCACGATCATGATCTTCTCGGCCCGCAGCAGGTCGAGCACCATCTGCCGGTCGTCCTTGATCTTGTAGACCTGCGGGTCCAGCCGCGGGAAGGCGTACAGCGCGCCCTTGGGCTTGACGCAGGTCACGCCGGGGATCGCGGTGAGCGCCGCATACGTGGCGTCGCGCTGGGCCAGCAGCCGGCCGCCGGGCAGGACCAGCGAGGTGATCGACTGGTGGCCGCCGAGCGCGGTCGCGATGGCGTGCTGGGCCGGCATGTTGGCGCACAGCCGCATGTTGGCCAGGATCGTCAGGCCCTCTATGTAGCTGCCCGCCTGGGACTTGGGGCCGCACACGGCCATCCAGCCGCTGCGGTAGCCGGCCACCCGGTAGGCCTTGGACAGGCCGTTGAAGGTCAGGGTGAGCAGGTCGGGCGCGATCGCCGAGGTCGGGGTGTGGGTGACGTCGTCGTAGAGGATCTTGTCGTAGATCTCGTCGGAGCAGACCACCAACCGGTGCCGGCGCGCGATGTCGGTGAGGCCGCGCAGCATCTCGTCGTCGTAGACGGCGCCGGTCGGGTTGTTCGGGTTGATGATGACGATCGCCTTGGTGCGGTCGGTCACCTTGCGCTCGATGTCGGCGAGGTCCGGCATCCAGTCGGACTGCTCGTCGCACCGGTAGTGCACCGCGGTGCCGCCGGCCAGCGAGACCGAGGCGGTCCACAGCGGGTAGTCGGGCGCCGGGACCAGCACCTCGTCGCCGTCGTCGAGCAGGGCCTGCATCGACATCTGGATCAGTTCGGACACGCCGTTGCCGAGGTAGATGTCCTCGACGTCCAGCGGGATGCCCTTGGTCTGGTAGTGCTGCATCACCGCCCGCCGCGCCGACAACAGGCCCTTGGCGTCGCCGTAGCCATGCGCGTCCTTCAGGGAGCGCAGCATGTCCTCAAGGATCTCGGGCGGGCACTCGAACCCGAATCCGGCCGGATTCCCGGTGTTCAGCTTGAGGATGCGGTGCCCGGCCGCCTCCAGCCGCATCGCCTCCTCAAGAACCGGACCCCGGATCTCGTAACAGACATTTGCGAGCTTCGTGGACTGGATCACCTGCATGCCGGTCACCTTACGGCCACGTTACGTCGGCCGCGCGGTGTTTTTCGCCACC
Organism: Streptomyces sp. NBC_01477; assembly: GCF_036227245.1. Classification (GTDB taxonomy): domain Bacteria; phylum Actinomycetota; class Actinomycetes; order Streptomycetales; family Streptomycetaceae; genus Actinacidiphila. Next base: position 3,275,343 of record NZ_CP109445.1, on the reverse strand, counting down.
CCGGGGGCGGCGGGACCCGGTCACCGCGGGGCGGTCCGCCGCACCGAGCGGCCCGCCAGCACATCGGTCCGCCGGCCGTCCTCGATGACGAACCTGCCGTCGATCAGCACGTGCGGGATGCCGGCCGGCAGGGCGCGCGGGCGGTCGTACGTCGCCCCCGCCGCGACCGTCGCCGGGTCGAACAGCACCAGGTCGGCGCGGTGGCCCGCGCGGACCAGCCCGCGGTCGGGCAGCCGCAGCCGGGCGGCGGGGCGGCCCGTCAGGTGGGCGACGCACTCCTCAAGTGTGAGGACGCCCAGCTCGCGCACGTAGTGGCCCAGGTAGTGCGGGAAAGTGCCGTACGCCCGCGGGTGCGGCTTGGCGCCGTGCAGGATGCCGTCCGATCCCGCGGTGTGGGTGCGGTGCCGCATCACCGTACGGACGTTCCGCTCGTCGCCGACGTGCTGGAGGATCGTCGTACCGAGCCGGTCGGCCAGCAGCAGCGCGCGGGCCGCGGGCCAGCCGTCGAGCCGGGTGCCGACCCGGCCGGCCAGGGCCGGGTCCGCGGTGCCGGAGACCTCGATCGTGGACCAGTCCATCGGCACCCCGTGGCTGCCGTCGGAACCGGTCACCTCAAGGGCGTGCCTGATGCGTTCCGCCGTCGGCCCGTCGCGCAGCCGGGCCAGCGTCGCGTCGGGGCCGCCGACCGCCGCCCAGCTCGGCAGCAGCGCCGCCAGCGTCGTACAGCCCGCGGTGTACGGATAGCTGTCCAGCGTGATGTCGGCGCCGTCCGCCAGCGCCTCGTCCAGCAGCGCCAGCAGGTCGGGGGCGCGGCCCGCGTTGACGTCGAAGTTCATCGTCGCGTGCGCCAGGTGCAGCGGGCAGCCCGCCGCCCGGGTCAGCGCGATCATCTCCCGGTACGCCTCCAGCGCCCCGGCGCCGTAGGAGCGGTGGTGCGGGCAGTAGTAGCCGCCGTACGCCGCGACCACCCGGCACAGCTCGGTCAGCTCGGCGTCCGGCGCGTACATCCCCGGGGTGTACGTCAGCCCCGACGACATCCCCACCGCGCCCTGCGCCAGGCCCTCCGCGACCAGCTCCCTCATCCGGTCCAGCTCGGCCGGGGCGGCGGGCCTGTCCTCCCAGCCGACCGCCATCATCCTGACGGTGCCCTGCGGTACGAGGTAGGCGGCGTTGACCGCGACGCCCTCGTCCAGCCGGTCCAGGTAGCCGCCGACGGTGCGCCAGTCGAAGGTGACGTCCGAGCCGTCGCCGTTCCAGCCCGCGATGAGGGTGCGCAGCGTGTCGAGGGTGCGGTCGTCGGCCGGGGCGTACGACAGGCCGTCCTGGCCGAGGACCTCCAGGGTGACGCCCTGGGCCGCCTTCGCCTCGTGGGCGGGGTCGGTGAGCAGGGCCAGGTCGCTGTGCGCGTGCATGTCGATGAAGCCGGGCGCCAGCGCGAGGCCGCGGGCGTCGAGGGTCCGCTTGGCGCTCGCCCGCGGTTCGCCTTCCCGGCGCACCTCGACGATGCGGCCGGCCTCGATGCCGACGTCGCCCGCGTAGGCGGGTGACCCGCTCCCGTCCACAATCCGCGCGCCCCGCACGACCAGGTCCATGTCCCGACCTTACGACGCCCCTGCGGGGCGGCTGTGGGGGCCCGCACTTGCGCTGCCCTCGCGGCCCTGGGTGATTGCCGCTTGCGGTGGCTGCGCTGCCTTCCCACCGTTGTGGCTGGTCGGGCAGCTCCCCGCGCCCCTCAGGGGTTGCCACGTGCGGTGCGCTCCCGGCCTCCGCGCCGTCGTGGTCGCGCGCGCGGTTTCCCGCGCCCCCGGTGTGCTGCCCTCGGGGGCGGAGGAGCCGCTAGAAGAAGGTGCGGATGTAGTCCGTGATCGTGCCGTCGGGGGTGGCGACCGGGATGAGGGGCCATTTGTCGAAGGTCGTGCAGGGGTGGGAGAGCCCGAGGCACACGGTGTCGCCGACCTGGAGCGGGTCGGCGGCCGGGACGTCGAGCCACAGGTGCTGGTCGGAGATGCCGCTGACGCGGAGGCCGTCGGGGGCGGCCCGCAGGCCTTCGGGCGAGCGCACCGCCAGCGGTGTGGGAAGCCCGAGGTCGTAGGGCGCGTCGCGCTTGCCCGCGTTGAGGAAGGCCTGCCCCGGCGCCGGCCGGGAGACCACCTGGGCCCACAGCCGGAAGGCCGGCTCCAGGTGCCCGGGCACCCGGGTGAAGGGCGTCACCCGGGCGTAGTGCGTGTCGTCGTGCGTGACGTACGCGCCCGACCGCAGCAGCCGCAGCACCGGCAGGGACATCGCGCCGATACCGCCGAAGACATCCGCGACCGCGTCGAACCACGCGGAGCCCCCCGCGCTGACCACGATCCGCTCGGCCCCGGCGAAGGCCCCGCCGCGGTCCAGCTCCGCCGCGAGCGCGACCAGCCGCCGCAGCCAGGCCCGTACCCGCTCGGGGTCGGCGCCCGGCACCTCGCCCTCGTAGCCCGCGACGCCGACGAGCCGCAGCCGGTCCGCCGCCGCGACCGCCCCGGCGACGGCGGCGCAGTCCGCCTCGGTGCGCGCCCCGGTCCGCGCGCCCTCACCGGCGCCGAGTTCGATCACGACGTCCACCCGGCGCCGGGTGCCCGCGGCCCGCAGCGCCTCGTCCATGAGCCGGACGCCGCGCACGGAGTCGACGTAGCAGACGAACTCGAAGCCGGGGTCGGCGTCCAGTTCGGCGCCGAGCCAGCGCAGCGCGACCGGGTCGACGAGTTCGTTGGCCAGGAAGACCCGGGGGACGCCGAAGGCGCGGCAGACCCGCAGCTGGTGGGGTACGGCGACGGTGATGCCCCAGGCGCCGCGTTCGAGCTGGCGGGCGAAGAGCTGCGGGGCCATCGACGTCTTGCCGTGCGGGGCGAAGGCGAGGCCGTGCTCGTCCGTCCAGCGCTCCAGGACGGCGAGGTTGTGGTCCAGAGCGTCGGCGGACAGCACGAGCAGCGGGGTGGTGAAGCCGCCGTCGGTGAGGGTGCGCCGCTGGCCGGCGAGTTCGCCGACGGTGAGCCCCTCGGCGTCCGGCGGCAGGCCCTTGAAACGGTGGTCGATACGTTCCTCGCGCAGCGCGGCGACCCGTTCGGCGACGACGTCCATGCACCCTCCGTACCCCGCAGTGCGTTGCACCATGTGCAACGGCCATTGCGTATCGTGTTTCGAGCTGTCTAACATCCGGGCCTGCGCCTGGTCAACGGCGCGGACCCGTACCCCAGCAGTTACCCCTGTGCAGTTACCCCAGTGAGAGCGAGCGTGAGCGTGACGCCGAGCGTGGACGTCGTATGCCTGGGGGAGTCCATGGTCACCTTCGTGCCGAGCCGGGCCGGGCGGCTGGCCGACGTGCCCGCCTTCCGGCGGACCATCGGCGGCGCCGAGTCGAACGTCGCGTGCACCCTGGCGCGTACCGGGCACACCGCCCGCTGGGTCAGCCGGGTCGGCAGCGACGGCTTCGGCGACCACCTGGTCGACACCATCGCCGGCGCCGGTGTCGACGTCGGCGCCGTCCAGCGCGACCCGCACCGGCCCACCGGCGTCTACTTCCGTACCGCGGGCGAACGCGCGACCACCCTGGACGCCGCCCAGGACCGCGCCGAGGTCGTCTACTACCGCAAGGGCTCCGCCGCCTCCGCGCTGTCGCCCGCGCTGGTGCGGCGCGCGGACGTGTGGGCCGGGCGGGTGCTGCACCTGACCGGGATCACCTGCGCCCTGTCGGCCACCTGCAAGGCGCTGATGCGGCGGCTCACCCACCGCGAGCCGGGCCGCCCGCTGGTGTCCTTCGACGTCAACCACCGGCCCGCGCTGTGGCACGGCGCCGACCCGTGGCTGCTGGCCGAACTCGCCCGCGGCTGCGACCTGGTCTTCGTCGGCGAGGACGAGGCGCAGGCCGCCTGGGGCCTCGCGGACGCCGACGCGATCCGGGCCGCGCTGCCCGAGCCGGCGACGGTGGTCGTCAAGCAGGGCGCGGCAGGCGCCACCGTCTTCAGCGGCGGCGAGCGGGTCCGCGTACCGGCGCCGGCCGTGGACGTCGTCGCCCACGTCGGCGCGGGCGACGCCTTCGCGGCCGGCTTCCTGTCCGCGACCCTGCGCGGGCTGCCGCTGCGCGACCGGCTGCGGCACGGGCACCTGCTGGCCGCCGCCGCGCTGATCGTGCCGGGCGACCTCGCGCCGCCGCCCGCCCGCGCGCACGCCGACGCCCTTGCCGCACTGGACGACACCGCATGGGGCAGACTGCGACTCGGCCCCGGCTGGACGGACCAGGGCCGGGACCGCGAACAGGAGGCCGAGCGGTGAGCCAGACGGTCGATCGCGCGCTGAGCATCCTGCCGCTGCTCGCCGAGGGCCCCGCGAGCCTGGAACAGGTCGCCACCCGGCTCGACGTGCACAAGTCCACCGCGCTGCGGCTGCTGCGCACCCTGCACGAACACGGCCTGGTCTACCGCCAGCAGGACCAGCGCTACCGGCTCGGCGCCCGGCTGTTCGCGCTCGCCCAGCAGGCCGTCGAGGCACTGGACATCCGCGGCATCGCCCACCCGCACCTGGCCGCGCTCAACGAACGCACCGGCCACACCGTGCACCTGGCGGTCTACGAGCAGGGCGAGGTCGTCTACATCGACAAGGTGGAGAGCCGCTACCCGGTCCGTATGTACTCGCGGATCGGCCGCCCGGTCGCCATCACGGTCGCCGCCGTCGCCAAACTGCTGCTCGCCGACCTGCCGGAGCCGGAGCGCCGGGCGGTCGCGGAAGGCCTGGACTACCCGCGCTACACCCCGCGTTCGACACCGGACGCGGGCGCCTTCCTCGCCGAGCTGGCCCGGGTGCGCGACCAGGGCTGGGCCAGCGACCTGGGCGGCCACGAGGAGTCCATCAACTGCGTCGGCGCCCCGCTGCGCGGCCCCGACGGACGGGTCTGCGCGGCCATGTCGGTGTCGGCGCCCAACGTGGTGGTCACCGCGGAAGAGCTGCTGCGGCTGCGGCCGTTGATCCTGCGGACGGCCGAGGCGATCGGCGCCGAACTGTCCGGTGCCACGCCCCCCGCTCCTGCCCCCGCACCCACCGCTACGAAAGGCGCGACCCGATGAGCGAGCTGCCCGAGCCCCACCCCGCCGAGCCGGCCGGTCCGGGGAAGACGGCGATCACTCCGCCGACGCACACCGCGCCCCCGGCGAGGTTCTCGCACGGCGTGCGCAAGGGCGACATCCTCCAGGTCGCGGGCCAGGTCGGCTTCCTGCCTGCCGTCGAGGGCCGCCCGCCGACCCCGGCCGGCCCCACCCTGCGCGCCCAGGTCCTGCAGACCCTGGTCAACGTCCAGTCCGTGCTGGAAGCGGGCGGCGCGACCTGGGAGGACGCGGTGATGGTGCGGGTGTACCTCACGGACACGGCGCACTTCGCGGAGTTCAACGAGATCTACGACGGCTTCTTCGCCGGGCTCTCCGGGCCGCCGGCCGCCCGTACGACGGTGTACGTGGGCCTGCCGCCCGGGCTGCTGGTGGAAGTCGACGCCCTGGCCGTGCTGGGCTGAACGCCCGCCCGGCCGTACGTCCCCGCGGGGCGTGCCCGCAGGGACGTACGCCCGGGAGCGCGGTGGCCGCGCCCCCGGGCGGACTGCCGTTACGGCAGGGCGTGGACGTGCGGGCCGACGCCGTTGGACCAGGTGTTGCCGGCCGAGGCGTCCCAGTTCGTCGACCAGGTCATCGCGCCGCCGATGCCGGGCCAGGTGGTGGACGGGTGGTAGCTGCCGCAGCCGGTGCCCTTGGCGAGGCAGTCCAGCGCGTTGTTGACGACGGTCGGGCTGACGTAGCCGGAGCCGGCCGCGCTGGTGGACGCCGGGGTGCCGATGCCGACCTGGGACGGTGACAGGCCGGCCTGGATCGCGGTGCAGGCCAGCGTGGTGATGAAGTCCACCGAGCCCTGGCTGTAGACGCCGCCGTCACAGCCGTTCATCGAACCGCTGTTGTAGTACTGGGTGTTGACGATGGTCAGGATGTCCTTGACCTTCAGCGCGGTGGCCAGGTAGTCGCTGCCCGCCGAGAGCATGTCGATGGTCTGCGGCGCCATCGTGATGATCAGGCCCGAGCCCGCCTTCGCGCTCAGCGCCCGCAGCGCCTGCGGCATGTACGTGGTGTCGATGCCGTTCTCCAGGTCGATGTCGACCCCGTTGAAGCCGTACGTCTGCATCAGCGTGTAGACGCTGTTGGCGAAGTTGGTGGCCGAGGCGGAGTCGCGGACCGAGATGGTGCCGTTCTGGCCGCCGACCGAGACGATCACCTTCTTGCCCGCGGCCTGCTTGGCCGCGATGTCCGCCTTGAACTGCGCCACGCTGTAGCCGAGCGACGGGTCCAGGGTGAAGGAGACCGCGCCAGGTGTGGTCGTCGCGTCGGCGAAGGCGACGGCGATGATGTCGTACTGGCTCTGCACCTGCGCGATGGTCTGCACGGTGGCGCCGTTGTTGAAGTTCTGCCAGTAGCCGGTGACCTTGTGCTTGGGCAGGTTCCCGGCCGGCGGGCTGGTCGGCGGGGTCGTGGGCGGTGTCGTGGGCGGGGTGGTCGGGGGAGTCGTCGGCGGGGTCGTCGGCGGCTTGGTGGTCGGGCTGGTGGGCGGGGTCGTCGGGGGAGTGGTGCCGGTGCCGCCGGGGCCCGACAGCGTGACGTCGTCGGCGAAGTACGCGGGCTGCGCGTACCAGCCGTGCGTGTAGACGGTGACCGAGCGCGTGCTGGCGCCGGTGGTGAAGCTGACGCTGAGCTGCTGGTAGCCGGACGCGCTCGGCGTCCACGTGGACGGGTCGGTGCCGCCGGTGCCGGTCGCGCCGAGGTAGACGTAGCTGCCCTGGACCCACGCGCTCAGCGTGTACTGGGAGTTGGGCTGCACGCTGACGGTCTGCGAGCACTGGGCGGTGTCGCTGCTGGACGGGGTGGCCTTGAGCGCGCCCGTTCCCGAGTGCACCGGGCTGGACACGGCCGCGCCGCTGCCCGCGGTGCAACTCCAGTTCGACAGGGCGCTCTCGAAGCCGGGGTTGGCGACGAGGTTGGTGGTCGCGGCGCTCGCGCTGCCGACGGTGACGGCCGCGACGCCCGCGCCGATCACCGCCGCCGCGCTGAGCGCGGCGATGGTGCGCTGCTTGACGGTTGATCTGCGGTGCGCAGGGCTGACTCGATTCGCGTGCGATGCACGTTCCACGACTGCCTCCTGGGGGCAAAGGAGTTGGGGGGTGGTGGGAGTGCGGGTGGCCCGGACCTCCGGGCAGGCCGTAGGGATTACCGGGAAGGTCCGGTAAGGAAGAAAGTTGGTCCAGACCAATTGGGTTGTCAAGACCTCTTGCGGACAGCCGCCGTTCACAGTCGCCGATCCGCAACTTTGCGCGCCCAGCCCGCTACACATCGATAAGCTGCGAGCGGAAATCGCCAGGCTGTACGGCCCGATCCGGTGGAAAGAGGGAGGTTCCGGATGCCGAGCGTCATCACGGTCACGTCGGAAGACCTCGAACTTCCGCTGGAGGAGCAGCTGACGCAGATCTCGGCCGCGCTCGACGCGCACGGCCATGTCGTCGCGCTCGCCCCCGCCGAGGCCGACGACCCCGCCCGCCGCCGGCTGCACACCGTCCGATCGGCCCTGGAGGCCGACCGGTTGGCGATCGTGCCGCTCTCCCTGCCGCCACTGGCCAGAACGCTGCTCGCCGAGCAGCTGCGGCAGCTGGCCGGCACCGACCTCGGGCCCGGCGTGCTGGCCGGCGCCGCCCGCCTGCTGTCGTACTACCTGCACTCCGGCGCGCTGCTCGGCTCGGTCGCCAAGCTCGACCGGGTGCCGGTCGGCGTCGGCAGCCACGTCAAGTCCCTGGTCCCCGGACGCCACTTCGCGGTCCTCGCGCACCCCGAGCCCTACCTCGGCGAGGCCGAGCCGACCGCGATCCCGCCGGGACCGGGCTACCAGACACAGCTCGCCGTCGCGGGCAAGGGCCTCGACCCCGGCTGGATCGCCGGGCCGCTGGCCACCGCCTGGCACTCCCAGCACCTGCGCGAAGTGCCGCTGCCGCCGGACTCGGCCCGCTGGTGGGGCACCGCCAAGCTGGTCGAGTTCACCGCCTACATCGCCGACGTCGGCATGCTCTACCAGCTCGTCACCTCCGTGCGGCGCGACACCTGCACCTGGTGCGGGCTCGAAGTCATCGGCGACCAGTGCCTGTTCTGCGCCACCCGGCTCGCGGACCGGCAGGCGCCGGCCAAACACGCCGCCGAGCCCGGCAGCCGGGCCGTGGAGACCCCGCGCCGCCCCCAACTCGAACCCCACAAGCGATAGGTCCGCCCGCACATGAACTCACGTCAGCGCCGTGGTGTCGTCCTCCTGGTGGTCTCCGCCGTCTGCGCGGTCGCCGCCTTCGCCGGGGTGCTCGCCGTCGTCAACGACGCGCGGTCGCAGGTCGGGGAGAAGGTCACGGCGTACGAACTGTCCTCCGACATCGCCGCGTACCAGCAGCTCAGCAGCGCCAACGTGCACCGGATACAGGTCCCGTCGCGCTGGCTGCCGGACACCGCGATACGCGACCTCGGGCAGGTGCAGGGCAAGATCGCCGCGGTGGCGCTCAAGAAGGGCTCGCTGCTGCAGAGCGACATGGTGGCGTCCCGGCCCGAACTGCGGCCGGGGCAGATGGAGATCGCCATCATGATCGACGCGGAGACCGGGGTCGCCGGCAAGATCACCCCGGGCGCCCGGGTCAACATCTTCGCCACCTTCGCCGGCCGCAAGGACACCGACCCCGACCTCTCCCGCATCATCGTGGCCGGCGCCCAGGTCATCGACGTCGGCGAGATCAAGGCCTTCGACAAGGACGCCAACGCCCAGCGGCAGTCCGCCGAGGGCGTGCCCATCACCTTCGCGCTCGGTGCCGAGGACGCCCAACGCGTCGCCTACGCCGAGTCGTTCGCCGAACACGTACGCCTCGCCCTGGTCGCTCCCGGCGACAGCGCAGCCCCGCCGGACAGCTCGCGCAACTACACCCTGTCCGGAGACACCGCCAGCGGCGGAGGTGGCCGTTCGTGACCGTACGCATCGTCGCCGCGACCTCCGACGCCGACGCAGCCCGGGCGCTGCTCGGGCTGCTCGGCCAGCTCCCGGGCACGGAACCGGCACCCGCGCTGAACGACTCCACCGCGCTGCTCGAACTGCTCGCCCGCGCCGCCGAGACCGGCGTCGAGGAACTGCCCGAGGTCGTCATCGTCCACGAGACGATCGGCCCGATGCCCGCGCTCGACCTGGTCCGCGACATCGCGCTGCGCTTCCCCGCGGTCGGCGTCGTCCTGCTCACCGCCGACCCCGGCCCCGCCGCACTGGCCGCCGCGATGAATTCCGGCGCCCGGGGCGTCGTCGGACTCCCGCTGTCCTACGACGAGTTGGGCGTCCGCGTCGACGCCGCCGCCACCTGGGCCGCCGGTGTCCGCCGCCACCTCGGCCCGCAGCGCGCAGCCCTGCCCACGATCGCCGGCGGCACGCTGATCGCCGTCGCGGGAGCCAAGGGCGGCGTCGGCACCACCGTCACCGCCATCCACCTCGCCCTCGCCGCCCACGCCTCCGGCCGCTCCACCGCCCTGGTCGACCTCGACCTCCAGGGCGGCGACATCGCCTCCTACCTCGATGTGCAGTTCCGCCGCTCGGTCGCCGACCTCGCCGACATCGCCGACGTGTCCTCCCGGGTCCTGCACGACGCCATGTACGTCCACGAGTCCGGCCCCGCCCTGCTGCTCGCCCCGGCCGACGGCGAACGCGGCGAGGAGGTCTCCGACCGCGCCGCCCGCCTCGTCCTGACCGCGCTGCGGCAGCGCTACGAGGTCGTCGTCGTCGACTGCGGCACCCAGATGACCAGCGCGAACGCCGCCGCCGTCGAAGTCGCCGACACCGCGGTCCTGGTCACCACCCCCGACGTCGTCGCCGTCCGCGCCGCCAAGCGCATGGTGCGGATGTGGGACCGGCTCCAGATACGCAAGCCCCAGGACACCACCACCGTCGTCAACCGCCACACCCGCGGCAGCGAGATCCAGCCGACCCTGATCGGCCGCATCACCGGCACCCGCGTCGCCGCGTCCGTCGTGCCCGCCGCCTTCCGCGAGCTCCAGCCCGTCATCGACGCCGGCCGCCTCCACGACCTCGACGCCCGCTCCACCGTCAAGGCCGGCATCTGGACCCTGGCGGGCGAGCTGGGCCTGGTCACCGGCGCCACGCTCCCCCCGGTCCGCGGCAAGAAGTCCCGCCGCGGCGGCGGCGACCGCGGCCAGGTCACCCTGGAGACCCTCGGGATGACCCCGATCATCCTGGTCACCCTGATCCTGGTCTGGCAGGCGGTCCTGGCCGGCTACACCTTCACCCTGGCCGGCAACGCCGCGGACGAGGCCGCGCGGGCGGCCGCGGTGGCGGAGGATGCCGGCGGCGCGGGCGAGGCGGCGGCCAAGAGCGATCTGCCCGACGCGTGGTCGGGGGACGCGCAGGTCGACGTCACCCGCGGCGGCGGGACGATCGACGCGAAGGTCACGCTGAAGGTGCCGGTGCTGTTTCCCGGCGCGATCGACTTCCCGTTCCACGTGACGGGCCACGCCAGAACGGTCGACGAGAGGCCGGCCCCATGACCCCCACACTTTTCCGCGGTTCCCCTTCGGCTGGGGGTGCCCTTCCGCTGCCGCGGGGCCGGGGTGCCGGTGCGGCTGGGGGTGCCCTTCCGCTGCCGCGGGCTTGGGGCGCCCTCTTCGGGAAGGGGGTGCCGCCCAGGGGCGCGGGGAACTGCGCGCTCAGCCGGCCACCGGCCGGTGGTCCGGGGCGGACCGAAGAGACCCTGCGGGCCGGTGGCGGCCCACGCCCCGGCGGGGGCCGGCCGCGCTGTTCCCCGCGCCCCCGGGGTGGTGGCGGTGCGTCCGCACGTGACGGTGGGCGGGGGCTGCTCGCGCAGTTCCTCGCGCCCCTGGGGTGGTGGCGGTCGTCGCCCCGCCACGGTCGTGGGGGGACGGGGGCGCCGTTCCTCAGGCCCCTGGTCCGCCCGCGTGCCCCCGAGGGGCACCACCTCGCGCGGGGGCGGCGCGGGGCCTGGCGCGACCGAGGGGTCGCCTCGCTCGAATACCTCGGGATGGTCCCGTTCCTCATGCTCATCGCCCTCGCCGGCGTCCAGCTCGGCCTCGTGGCCTACTGCGGTGAGCAGGCCGGCACGGCAGCCCGTACCGCCGCGCGGACCGCCGCGCTGCCCGACCCGGACGGGGGCGTCGCCGCCGGGCGGCAGGCCGGGCAGGACGCGGTCAGCGACTGGCTGACCGCCACGATCGGCTTCCCGCAGAACGACGAGGCCACGATCAAGGCGGAGGCCAGCGTCCGCGTCCCCTCCGTCCTCCCCGGAGTGCACCTCTTCGGACCCGTGTCGCGTACCGCGACCATGCCGAAGGAGGACACCACCCCATGAGCCTGCGCGCCCGCCTCACCGTCGAAGAGGCCACCCCCCAGTCCGACGAGAGCAACCTGGTCGCCGTCTACCGGGCCAAGCTGCTCCAGGAGATCGACCTCGCCGAGATGTCGGCGCTCCCGGCGGCCGAGCGCAGGTCCCGCCTGGAGCGGGTGCTCGGCCACATCATCAGCCGCGAGGGCCCGGTGCTGTCCACCGCGGAGCGGGCCGCGCTGATCCGCCGGGTGGTGGACGAGGCGCTGGGCCTCGGCATCCTCGAACCGCTGCTCGAAGACCCGTCGGTCACCGAGATCATGGTCAACGGCCCGAACCGGATCTACGTCGAACGCGGCGGCCGGGTCGAGGCCGTCGCCGCCCGCTTCTCCTCGGAGGAACAGCTGCTCCAGACCATCGAGCGCATCGTCTCCACCGTCAACCGCCGTGTGGACGAGTCGAATCCGATGGTCGACGCCCGCCTGCCCTCGGGTGAGCGGGTCAACGTCGTCATCCCGCCGCTGTCCCTGACCGGGCCCACCCTCACCATCCGCCGCTTCCCGCGCGCGTACACGCTCCAGGAACTCATCGGCCTGGGCACGCTCGACGAGCACATGCTGCTGCTGCTGTCCTCGTTCGTCCGCGCCAAGTGCAACATCATCGTCAGCGGCGGCACGGGCTCGGGCAAGACGACGCTGCTCAACGCGCTGTCCGGGCTGATCCCCGACGGTGAGCGCATCATCACCGTCGAGGACGCGGCCGAACTCCAGTTGCAGCAGGAGCATGTGATCCGGCTGGAGTCCCGGCCGCCCAACGTCGAGGGCGAAGGCCGGATCACCATCCGCGACCTGGTACGCAACTCGCTGCGCATGCGGCCCGACCGGATCATCGTCGGCGAGGTGCGCGGCGGCGAGACGCTCGACATGCTCCAGGCGATGTCCACGGGCCACGACGGCTCGCTGGCCACCGTGCACGCCAACTCCGCGGAGGACGCGGTGCTCCGGCTCCAGACCCTGGCGTCGATGAGCGAGGTCAAGATCCCCTTCGAGGCGCTGCGCGACCAGATCAACAGCGCCGTCGACGTCCTCGTCCAGCTGCACCGGCACATCGACGGCACCCGCCGCATCGCCGAGATCGCCGTCCTCTCCTCGCACGGCCGCAACGTCTTCCAGCTCACCTCCGCCACCCGCTTCCGAGTCGAGCCGCTCGGCGTCGACCGCATCGTCCGCGGCTGGTACGAACACCGCCCGCTGCCGCGGGAGATCGGCGAGCGCCTCTACCTCGCGGGCGAGCACGTCCCCGCCGCGTTCGGTATCGGCGCCAGCGAACTCGAACTCGAAAGCCGGGAGGCGAAATGACGCTGCCGCCGGGCACCTTGACCCCCGCGGGACCGCCGCACGCCGTCCTCGCCGCCGCCGGCCGGAACTTCGCCGCCGGCCCCTACCCGCTGCTGGTGCTCGGCGCCACCGTGGTCACCCTCGCGCTCGCCGTGGGCGGCCTGCACGCCTGGCGCGGCGGCCGTGCCGACCGGGCCGCGCTGGTCGAACGGCTCGCCGCCGAGGCGGGCGAGGACACCGGGCTCGGCGGGCCGCCGGTCGCCTTCGCCTGGCTCGACCGCCGGGTACGCCGCTACGTCTGGGGCCGCCGGCTGGCCGGCGGGCTCGCCGCCACCGGCACCGACCTCACCCCCGGGCAGTTCACCGCCGCGGTGGTCGGCCTGGTGGCCGGCTCCTGGGTGGCCGCCGCCGCGCTGCTCGCGCCCTTCTTCGGCCCGATCGCCGCGCTGATCGCCGGCTGGGCCGCCTATTCCTTCCTCAGCTGGCGCCGCCGGATCCGTACCGAGCGCTTCATCGCCCAACTCCCGGACCTGGCACGTGTCCTGGCCAACGCCACGCAGGCCGGACTCGCCCTGCGTACCGCCGTGTCGATGGCCGCGGAGGAGCTGGACGCGCCCGCAGGCGAGGAGCTGAGGCAGGTCGCCGACGCCATGGCCATGGGGCACTCCGTCGAGGACTCCCTCGGCGAGCTGCAACAGCGCCTTCCGAGCCGGGAGTTGATCGTCCTCGTCTCCACCCTGGTGCTCTCCAGCCGGGCCGGCGGCTCGGTCGTGGAGTCGCTGCGCAACCTCACCGTCACCCTGGAGGAGCGCAAGGAGACCCGGCGCGAGATCCGTACCCAGATGTCCCAGGTCACCGTCACCGCCTACGCGGTCCCCGTCATCGGCCTGGGCTCGCTCTTCCTGCTCGACCGGATCATGCCGGGCTCGCTCAGCGCGATGACCGGCTCCACGATCGGCCGGATCTGCGTGATCATCGCGCTCGGCCTGTACACGCTCGGCTTCGTCCTGATCCGCCGCATGTCGAGGATCGACGTATGACCGGGCGTACGGCCGACGTGGCGGCCGGATCGACGAGCAGGCGTACGGCGGGTCGTACAGCTGGGCGTACGGCCGCGGTGGCGGCCGGCTGGACCAGACGGCCGGCCAACCGGCCCACGAGGAGCCCGGAATGACTCTCATCGGCCTCGGACTCGCGCTGGCGCTGGCCGTCTGCGCGTTCGGCGTCGTGCACGCGGTCGGGCTGCTGCGCGCCGACGTCAAGCTGCCCGACGACCTCGCCCTCGCGCTCGACGTCGGCCGCACCCGCACCACCCGCACCGGCAACGCCATCGATCGGCTCGGCATCCGCTGGGCGCCGCTCGTGCTGCGGATGATGGGCCCGGCCCGTATCGCGAAGATGCGGGCCAGGATCGACCACGCCGGCCACCCGCACGGCCTGACCGTCGAGCGCTACGCCGCCCGCCGCGCCGTCTACGGCTTCCTCGGCGGCCTGTCCGCCCTGGTGCTGCTCACCCGCGGCAGCTGGTTCCTCGCCCTGCTGCTGCTCGCCTACGGCTGGGGCTGGGCCGACCTGGGCATCTGGCTCGCCGTCCGCCGCCGCCGCGACGACATCGAACGCACCCTGCCCGACTTCCTCGACGTCCTCGCCGTCGTCGTCAGCGCGGGCCTCGGCTTCCGGCAGGCGCTGGAACGCGTCAACTCCGTCTACACCGGCCCCTGGTCCGACGAGATCCGGGTCGCCCTGCGCCAGATGGACGTCGGCGTCAGCCGCCGGGACGCCTTCGACCAGCTCCGCAAGCGCAACCACAGCGACCAGGTCGGCCAGTTCGTCACCGCCCTCCAGCAGGGCGAGGAGCTGGGCGCCCCGATCGCCCGCACCCTGCTGCAGATCGCCACCGACATGCGCCGCACCGAGGCCCAGAACGCCCGCCGCCGCGCGGCCCGCATGGTCCCGCGCGCCACCGGCGTCATCACCGTCCTGCTGGTCCCCGCCACCATGATCCTCCTGATCACCGGCACCGTCATGGGCTCCCAGATCCACTTCGGCGATGTCTTCGGAAACGGGTGATCGGGGTGCGACCCGCGGTGACCAACCGGCATGCTGTACACGCCACTTGCCGTCGCGGCGAATGGCGCACAACCGGCTGCGGATGCCCGAGGTTCGGGTGTACCTTTGCATTCGCAACCATATTTGCACCTGCAATCCGAACCAACCCGCTGCGGACGACAACCGACCACCAGCGAGAGGCGGTGCGCCGTGACCACCATCCCCGACCCCGACGGGCAACCCACGAGCACCGCCGTACGCATCACCAGCCAGGTGACAAAGAATGGGGCGAACAACCATGAACAGGTGGGCACTCCAGCGCTACACCAACGCCGAACTCTGGCTCCGCACCCGAGCGGACCGCGCCGCCAGACACCTGACGTCCCGCGCGGACCGCGGCCAGACGTCCTTCGAGTACCTGGGCATCGCGGTGGTGATCGCGGTGATCATCGGGGTATTGGCGACGACCAGCATCGGCGACCTGGTGGAGAAGCAGATTCTCAAGGCCATCAGAAAGATCGGCGGCGGCGGCAAGTAACGGCGCGCCTCAAGCGCGACGACGGACAGACGATCGGGCTCTACATCGTCGCGATTTCCGCGCTGTTCTTCCTGGCGTTCGCGTATTTCGCGGTCGGGCAGGCCGCCGTCTCCCGGAACACGACGCAGACGGCGGCCGATGCCGCGGCCCTGGCCGCGGCGCGGGAAGCCAGGGACCAGTTGCACGACGATGTGCTGGCGGCGCTGACCTCGGGTGATGAGCAGGCGGTCAAGGCTGTGCTGGAGCGGTCGGGCACCGACGTCTATGACGCCTGCGGACAGGCGTACGCATATGCGTCGGACAACGGTGCGAAGGTGGTGGACTGCGGTGTCGCAGGCGGTTCGGCACCCGGGTTCACGGTAAAGGTCACGTCGTTGTCGTCGGTGGGCAAGTCGGTGGTGAAGGGCAGCGAGACCGTGTACTCGACGGCGCTCGCGACGGCGGTCATCGAACCGCGGTGTGCTGTCGACGGTATTGAGGGAGCGCTCGTCAAATTGACGTGCGACCACGACGACCTGACGGTCGATCCGACGGCGGGCGGCTTCGCGCTGGACCTGTCGACCTTCTACAGGATTCATCTCAGCAAGTGAGGCGGTCGGTCCAGCGGTGGAGGAACGGGGAACGATGAGGAAGTGGCACCATGCTTCGCTGGCCGTCGCGCTCGCAGCGGCTGCGACACTCGCGCTGACGGGCTGCGGCGGCGGTGGGTCCGGCAAGAAGGACGACAAACCGTCGGCGTCGTCGAGTACGGGGTCCAAGCACGGCGGTACGTCCGGCGCCGCGGGCGGCTCCGCGCCCTCGGCCACCCCGACCGCGGTACTCGCGCAGCTGAAGGGTGAGGCCGGCATGACGGTGACCATCAACGCCGCGGTTCGCGACCCGGGCGGCTTTGTCACGGTGCAGGGTGTGATCACCAACAACGGCGACGAGACCTTCGACGCCGTCGACTGGCGCGGTCTTGAAACGGAGCTGGTGCCGTCCGGTCCTTCGGTGGCGGGTGCCGTTCTGGTGGACCCGGCGGGCAAGAAGCGCTACTACGTGCTCCGCGACACCGGCGGCATGTGCCTGTGCACCATGGGCCTCACCGGTATCGAGCCCAAGGAAAACCGCCCCTTCTTCGCCCAATTCCCCTCCCCCCCCGCCGCCACCACCGAGGTGGAGTTCGAGCTGCCCACCATGCCGCCCGCCAAAATCACCATCTCCGAGGGGTGATCCCGATGAAACGCACGGCGGCCGCCGCCACTCTCACGCTCACCGTCGTCCTGCTCGCCGCGGCGGCGCCGCAGGCGTTCGCGGACACGAATCCGCCGCCGACGGCGGGCGACGCGGCGCCCGCCGCTCCGGTCCGCATCGATCCGACGTCGCCGAATCTGCAACTGCCCGAGGGCTCGACGCTGGCCGCGCCCAAGGTGCTGGACATCGTGTCGGTGACGGACGAGTCCTCGGTCGCGGCGAGCCAGCCGGAGCAGCGGCAGGAGACGTCGAACTCGACGGTCACCTACGCGCTCCAGTCGGAGGTGGTCTTCACCAGGGACAGCGCGACGCTGTCGCCGTCCGCGACCTCCAGGATCCAGGCGATCGCGGCGGACATCAACACCCGCCACGTCACGTCACCCATTCGGGTCTTCGGGTTCACGGACAATCTGGGGAGCGACGAGCACGGTGAGGCGCTGTCGAAGCAGCGCGCGCAGGCGGTGTACCAAGTGCTGGCGGCGGCGCTGAGCAGTGCCGGTGACGCGTCCCACACATTTCAGGTGCGCGGCTACGGTGAGGATTACCCCATAGCGGACAATTCCACCGAAAGCGGCCGCCAGCAGAACCGCCGCGTGGAAATCACGTTCACTCCTCCTGCCGCGTAACGCGCGAGATGCGGGCCCGGACGCGGTACGGTGTAACTCCCCCCCTCGGGCCGGTTCGCTCTCCCCCCCCTGCGAACCGGCCCGTTTTTTTGTGCCCGGCCGCGCCGGGCGTCCGGTCAGGCCGCGAAGGCCGCCGCACGCAGCGGGCGGTAGGCGAGGCCCAGGGAGCGGTAGAGCCGCAGGGCCGGGGTGTTGCCGTCGTCCACGACCAGCGCGGCGGTGCCGTACGCGGCCAGGGCCTCGGCGAGGACGAAGGCGCAGATCTGCCGGCCCAGGCCGCGACCGCGGGCGGCAGGGGCGGTGGCGACGCCCGCGAGCAGGCCCACGGTGGGGGCGCACCAGGCGAGGGCGGCGACCGTCAGGGGTGTGCCGGAGCCGTCGGCCGGCATGATGCCCGCCCAGCGGTCGCCGGCGCCGGGGCGGCCCGGGTAGGCGTAGGAGTGCGGGAAGGCCTGGTCGAGCAGGGCGGCGATGCCAGGCGCGGCGGCGGGCGGCAGCCAGCCGGCGGTGCCGTCGGGGCGGACGGCGGGTGCGCCCGTGCGGTCCATCCAGCCGAAACCGGCCGTGGGGCGCAGTTCGGGTACGGCCATGACCAGGGCGTCGATGAGGCCGCGGTCGCCGAACGGCCGGTAGCCGCGGCCGACCTCCGCCAGCACGTCCCGCACCAGGGGTATCGCGTCACCGGCCGGTCCGGTCACCACCAGCCGGTCGCGCAGCGAGAGCCCGGGCGCGGCCACCGCGACGGCCGCCCCGCGGGTGAAGACCCGCCCGGCGGTACGGTCCCGTGCCGCCCACCGGCACAGCGCGTCATCGGTCGGAAGCTCGGAGTGCGGGGATATCTCGTCGGAGGTGGTGGAGAACATCCTGTATGCCTATCAGCAGCCCGGGGGCCGCCGCACCATCAATTGCCCGCATGCGGAACAAAGCGGACGGAAACCGGCTCAGTGGACGTCCAGCCGGACACCCCGGCGTACGCCCCACCGGGCCAGCGCGCCGGCCTCGGCCTCCAGCACGTGCCGGGCCAGCAGCCGCGGCCGGCCGACCCGCCCCGGCGGCATCGTACGGACCGCGATCACCCGCAGCCGCCGGTCCAGATAGGCCACGTCGATCGCGAACCGCATCCGTACGGTGTGCACGCTCGACGCCGGGGTGAGCAGCAGCGCGCCCTCGACGCCGTCCCGCCCGAGCAGCCCGCGGGTCCTCGCACGGTAGGACGCCGCGACCCGCAGCGGCACTTCGGCCTCCGGGGTGCCCAGCGTGAAGTCCCCGTCGTGCCAACGTCGGCCCATGGCCCCGCCCTTCGCGCAGGTGTACGTGTACGGTCGGCCCGGTGCATGTCTATCCGATCGTGGCCGCGGCCGTGTGGGGAACGGTGAGCGGGCTGCTACTGCCGCGTGCCGCACACCGGTTGGCGGTCCCGTCCGGTGAACCATGGGCCGCCGCCTGCCCGTTGGGCCACCCCCTGCCGCCGGGCGCGCGCGGCTGGCTCGGCCCCGCGTCCTGCCCCGACTGCCGTACGCCCGGGCGCCGTTACGGCCGCGGGCCGCTCCCCGCCGTGGGCAGCGCGCTGCTCTGCGCGGGCCTCGCGGCGGCCACCGGGCCGCACCCGGAACTCGTCGTCTGGCTGGCGCTGGTCCCCGTCTGGCTGACCCTCGCGCTGGTCGACCTGCGCGTCTTCCGGCTGCCCGACGTCCTCACCCTGCCCGCCTTCGCGGCCACCGCGGCCCTGCTGGGCGCCGCCGCCCTCCTCCCGTCCCACCAGGGCTCCTGGACCCGCGCCCTGCTCGCCGCCGCCGCCGTCGGCGTCCTGTACTTCCTGCTCTTCCTCATCAACCCGTCCGGCATGGGCTTCGGAGACGTCAAACTCGCCCCCACGGTGGCGCTGCCGCTGGGCTGGTACGGATGGGGCACGGTGGTCGCCGGCACTTTCGCGGCTTTCGCCCTGGGCGCGGTGGTCGGCCTGGCGCTCCTCCTCACGGGCCGCGCGACCCGTAAGTCGCCGCTGCCCTTCGGCCCCTTCATGCTCCTCGCCGGCGCGGCGACGCTCCTCTTCCGCTAACGCGGGTGCCGTTTGCGGTGGCGGCTCGCCTGATCCGCTGCCATGGCTGGTCGCGGAGTTCCCCGCGCCCCGCCCGGGTGTCCTCCTGCGCGGAGGGCACCCGGGCGGGAACCCGGCGAAAGAACAACTACGCGTCGCTGCTGACCGACCAGAGGTTCACGCCGGCCGGCTCCACCGCGTGGCGGTCGATCTCCGCCAGCTCCTCCGCGGTCAGCGGCGCTGCCCCGACCGCCGCCACATTCGCCTCCAGCTGCGCCACCGAGGACGCCCCGATCAGCGCGGACGTGACCCGGGGGTCACGCAGCACCCAGGACAGCGCGAGCTGCGCCAGCGACTGGCCGCGCCCGGCCGCGATCTCGTTGAGCGCCCGCAAGCGGGCGACCGTCTCGTCGTTGACGAGCGCCGGGTTCAGGGACTTGCCCTGTGCGGCCCTCGACCCCTCCGGGATGCCGCCGAGGTAGCGGTCGGTCAGCAGGCCCTGGGCGAGCGGCACGAAGCCGATGCAGCCCATGCCCTCCTCCTCCAGCACGTCGAGCAGGCCCTCGTCCTCGATCCACCGGTTGATCATCGAGTACGACGGCTGGTGGATGAGCGCGGGCACGCCCAGGTCCCGCAGGATGCGGGCGGCCTCCCGGGTGCGCTCGGGGCCGTAGGAGGAGATGCCGACGTAGAGCGCCTTGCCCTGCTGGACGGCGGACGCGAGCGCGCCCATCGTCTCCTCCAGCGGGGTGTCGGGGTCGTAGCGGTGGGAGTAGAAGATGTCGACGTGGTCAAGGCCCATCCGGCCGAGCGACTGGTCGAGCGAGGACAGCAGGTACTTGCGCGAGCCCCATTCGCCGTACGGGCCGGGCCACATGTCGTAGCCGGCCTTGGTGGAGATGACCAGCTCGTCGCGGTAGGGGCGGAAGTCCTGCGCGAACAGGGTGCCGAAGTTGGCCTCGGCGGCGCCGTAGGGCGGGCCGTAGTTGTTGGCCAGGTCGAAGTGCGTGACGCCGAGGTCGAAGGCGCGGCGCAGGATGGCGCGCTGGGAGTCCAGCGTGCGGTCGTCGCCGAAGTTGTGCCACAGGCCGAGGGAGACCGCCGGCAGCTTGAGCCCGCTGCGGCCGGTCCTGCGGTACTCCATGGAGCCGTAGCGCTCTTCGGCGGCGCGGTAGAGGTTTCTGATGTTCACAGTTCCTCCTTATCACGGGCGGCCGAACCGCTTACTACCTGCACGGCGATCCGTCCGTCCGCCGCGCCGGGCGGCCGGCCGCGCCACGACCCGGTTCGTCCGGACACCCTTTCGGGCAGTACCCTGGCGCCTCAGCGACCGAGCGCAGGAGGGGCTGGTACGCGATGAATCTGCGCGATCTGGTGTACGGGCTGTACTCCCGCAGGGTGGAACGCAAGCTCGACGTGGCCCAGGGTCCCAAGCACATCGGTGTCATCCTCGACGGGAACCGGCGCTGGGCGAAGGCGGCGAGCAGCACCGCGGAGCAGGGCCACCAGGCGGGCGCGGACAAGATCTCCGAGCTGCTGGGCTGGTGCGAGGAGACCGGTGTCGAGGTGGTCACCCTGTGGCTGCTGTCCACCGACAACTTCGACCGGCCCTCCGGCGAGCTGGTGCCGCTGCTGGGCATCATCGAGGACGCGGTCACCGGGCTGGCCGCCACCGGCCGCTGGCGGGTCCACCACGTGGGCACGATGGACCTGCTCCCCGACAGGACGCGGGCGGTGCTCAAGGAGGCGGAACAGGCCACCCACGGCATCGGCGGCCTGCTGGTGAACGTCGCGGTCGGCTACGGCGGCCGGCAGGAGATCGCCGACGCGGTCCGCTCGCTGCTGTACGAGCACGCCGGGCGCGGCACCTCCATCGAGGACCTGGCCGAGATCCTGGACGTCGAGCACATCTCGGAGCACCTCTACACCCGCGGCCAGCCCGACCCCGACCTGGTGATCCGCACGTCGGGCGAGCAGCGGCTGTCCGGCTTCATGCTCTGGCAGAGCGCGCACTCCGAGTACTACTTCTGCGAGGTCTTCTGGCCCGCCTTCCGCAAGGTGGATTTCCTGCGGGCGCTGCGGGACTACGCCGCCCGGCACCGGCGCTACGGAGCGTAGCCGGGCGCTGACCTGGACAAAACGGCTGTTGACGGCACAGCCGGCGGAGTTACCGTGGCTGGTGTCGCGGTCCGCCCCGCCGCCGAACCGGGGGCGAGCGGCCGGTGACCGGATCATGACCGTCGGGTGACTGTCATATGCATCCGCATGGGTACCGGATTTCCCGGGCATACCACTGGCAGACCGGCATCCGGCCCACGGTTGCCGGACCGCAGCCTCACCTCTCCCCGAGGGGGTTCGTCCACACGTGGTGACCAGCAAGAATCGCCGTGTTCACGACCGGCGCACGTACGTACTCGACACCAGCGTGCTGCTCGCAGACCCCAATGCCTTCACCCGTTTCGACGAGCACGAGGTCGTGCTGCCCGTCGTCGTGGTGACGGAGTTGGAAGCCAAGCGCCACCACCCGGAGCTCGGCTACTTCGCCCGCCAGGCGTTGCGGCTGCTCGACGAGTTCCGGATCAGGTTCGGCCGGCTCGACGCACCGATTCCGATCGGCGACTTCGGCGGCACTCTCAGGGTCGAGCTGAACCACTCGGACCCCGGGGTGCTCCCTGCGGGCTTCCGGCTCGGCGACAACGACTCGCGCATCCTGGCGGTCGCCCGCAATCTGCAGGCCGAGGGGTACGACGTCACCGTCGTGTCCAAGGACCTGCCGCTGCGGGTGAAGGCGTCCTCCGTCGGCCTGCTGGCCGAGGAGTACCGGGCCGAGCTGGCGATCACGTCGGGCTGGACCGGCATGGAGGAGCTGACGGTCGGCGCCGACGAGGTCGACGCGCTGTTCTCGCAGGAGACGGTCGAGCTGGCGGAGGCGGCGGACCTGCCGGTGCACACCGGGCTCGTGCTCCAGTCGGAGCGCGGCAAGGCGCTGGGCCGGGTCACCCCGGACGGCCGGGTGCGGCTGGTGCGCGGCGACCGCGAGGCGTTCGGCATCCACGGCCGCAGCGCGGAACAGCGCATCGCGCTGGACCTGCTGCTGGACCCGGACGTCGGCATCGTGTCGATGGGCGGACGCGCGGGCACCGGCAAGTCGGCGCTCGCCCTGTGCGCGGGCCTGGAAGCGGTCCTGGAGCGCCGCCAGCACCGCAAGGTGATGGTCTTCCGGCCGCTGTACGCGGTGGGCGGCCAGGAGCTGGGCTATCTGCCGGGCAGCGAGGCGGAGAAGATGAGCCCGTGGGCTCAGGCCGTCTTCGACACGCTGTCCGCGGTGACCTCCAAGGAGGTCATCGAGGAGGTGGTGGCCCGAGGCATGCTCGAAGTGCTGCCGCTGACCCACATCAGGGGCCGCTCGCTGCACGACGCCTTCGTGATCGTGGACGAGGCCCAGTCGCTGGAGCGCAACGTGCTGCTGACGGTCCTGTCCAGGATCGGCGCCGGCTCGCGGGTGGTGCTCACCCACGACGTGGCGCAGCGCGACAACCTCAGGGTGGGCCGGTACGACGGAGTGGTCGCCGTGGTGGAGAAGCTGAAGGGACATCCGCTGTTCGCCCATGTGACCCTCACCCGTTCCGAGCGCTCCCCGATCGCCGCGCTGGTGACCGAGATGCTGGAGGACGGCGGGGCCTGATCGTCTTGTACGATCACCCGATTTGCCCATCGATGACGTGAGTTGAGGCTGCTGCGCCCTCCGCGGAGGGCGCAGCAGCCTAGCGTTTTCCGGGCCGCGAGGGCGAGGAACGACGCACACCACTCGATGTGACCTTTGCCACTCAACCGGAAATTGCCGCGCGGCGTCCGCGTACGGCAGGGTGTGAGGCTGTCAGGCCCCGCTCATGGCACACCCGGACCCCTCGGGGAACGGGACAGCACCACCACACAAGTCAACAAGGACCGCCATGAGCCGCCCGAGCAGTACGCGAATCCGCCACGGACTTCGCACCGGGCCAGTACCCCTGTGACCGACCGGCCCGTACGGCGGACCGGAGAGGGGGGCAGTGCCAGGGGCACGATTTCGCCCGTGCGGTCACCAATCGGGCGATGCCGGAAGGAAACCGTGTGAGCCGGATCTCGGTCCGGGGATTCGCGGTGGCGTCAGCCACTGCGGTCACCACTGTGGGCGCCGTTGTGGGCGTCGCGTCGGGCGCAGACCAGGGCACAGCCAATGAGCCTGTGGAAGCCGCCGGGACGACGACCCTTCTTGCGGACATTCCCGCTGGACAGCAGGTTCAGCAGGCGTCGTTGACCGACCAGGTGCAGGCACAGTCCGACGCCGCCGACGCGACGGCGCGGCAGGCCGCGGAGCAGTCCGCCCGCAAGCAGGCGGCGCAGGACGCCGCGGCGAAGAAGAAGGCGGCGGACGACGCGGCGGCCAAGGAGCGTGCCAAGACCCTGGCTGCCAGCCGCGGCGACTCGCGTGCCAGCTTCCCGGTCCAGGCCAACTACACGGTCGCCGAGGTCCAGGCGATGGCCAAGCAGATCGTGGGCAGTGGGCAGTACGCCTGCTTCTCCAACATCGTGACGCGGGAGAGCGGCTGGCGCTACACCGCCAGCAACGCCTCCTCCGGCGCGTACGGCCTCGTCCAGGCGCTCCCCGGCTCCAAGATGGCCTCGGCGGGCGCCGACTGGCGGACCAATCCGGCCACGCAGATAAAGTGGGGCCTCAACTACATGAACGTCCGCTACGGCAGTCCCTGCGACGCCTGGTCGTTCTGGCAGGCGAACCACTACTACTAGGCCGACCGCGTACCGGCCGGCCGTCGTCGTGAAAACCCCCGAGCCCGCATGGGCCGGGGGTTTTCCCGTGCCGCCCGACCGCCTCGGCGCGGGTGCGGACGCGGAGGCAACCCGGGCGGCGGGTAACGTCGTCCTGCACAGCAGTGCAAAAAGACGGTCAAGGGCGGGGGAGAGCGATGCCGGAGAAGCGCCACTGGAATACCGCGCTCGCAGCCGGGCTGGCCAACCTCGCGGGCCGGCTCGAAGAGCGGCATTCCGAGGTCACCGCGCGGGACGCGGCCGAGGACCTGTCGCTGATCAGTCCCGTACCGCGGCCGGAGCCCGGGCCGGCGCCGGACGCAGGGTCGGACGACCCCGCGCCCGAGGGTGCCGCGCCCGCGCCGGCGGTCCCGGCCCAGCGGACCGTGCCGCAGAGCGACCCGGCCACGGTGGTGCCGTGGAGCATGCGGGTCGCCGCCGAGCTGGGCTGGCGGCTGCTGATCCTGGCCGGCACGGTCTGGGTGCTGATGCGGGTGATCGGCGCGGTGCGCCTGGTGGTGCTGGCCTTCGTGGCAGCGCTGCTGATCACCGCGCTGCTCCAGCCGTTCGTGGCCCGGCTGAAAAGAATCGGCGTGCCGCGCGGGTTGGCCACCGCGATGGTCTTCTGCGGCGGCTTCGTCGTCATGGGCCTGGTCGGCTGGTTCGTCGTCTGGCAGGTGATGGACAACATCGACAATCTGTCGGGCAGCCTCCAGGACGGTATCGCCGAGGGCAAGAAGTGGCTGCTGAACAGCCCCTTCCATGTGACCGACGACCAGATCAACCAGGTCGCGAAGAACCTCAGCGACGCCATCGGGTCCAACACCAAGGCGCTCACCGACGCCGGGCTCGAAGGCGTCACGGTCATCGTCGAGCTGCTGACCGGCATGCTGCTGACGATGTTCAGCACGCTGTTCCTGCTCTACGACGGCCCGAACATCTGGAAGTGGGTGCTGCGGCTCTTCCCCGAGGCCGCCAGGGGAGGGCTGGCCGGCGCCGGGCCACGCGCGTGGCGGACGCTGACGCTGTACGTGCGGGGCACGGTGATCGTCGCCCTGATCGACGCGATATGCATCGGCGTCGGCATCTTCTTCCTCGGCGTGCCGATGGCGGTGCCGCTGGCCGTCGTCATCTTCCTGTCGTCGTTCGTCCCGCTGGTCGGCGCGGTCGCCTCCGGCTTCATCGCCGTCGTGGTGGCCCTGGTGACGGAGGGGCCGTTCACCGCGCTGATGGTGCTGGCGGTGGTGCTGGCGGTGCAGCAGATCGAGGGCCACATCCTGCAGCCCTTCATCCTGGGCCGGGCGGTACGCGTCCACCCGCTGGCGGTGGTCCTGTCCGTGGCGGCGGGTTCGCTCGTCGCGGGCATCGGCGGGGCGGTGGTGGCGGTCCCGCTCGTCGCGGTGAGCAACACGGTGGTCGGCTACCTCCGCGCGTACTCCCGCGAGAGGGCCATGGCGACGGCTCCCTCCGCCCCCGGGCCGGCGCCGGACCCCGCCCCCGTCCCGGACGACGTCCCGGACGCCGTCCCTGATCCGGAACCGGCCCCCGACCCGGCGTAGGGCTCCCGCCAGGGGTGCGAAAGTTCTGCGGCGCCCCTCCGGCAAGGGGGCGCCCCCCGAGGCTGCGGTGCTTCCGCGGTGCCTCCGCACAAGGGGGCGCCCCACAGGGGCGCGGGGAACTGCGCGGCCGGCCCCCACCGGTCGCGCGGGTCGTTCCGGCCCGGAGGGGCTGTTCGGTCCGCTCCGGACCACCGGACGGTGGGTGGTCGCTCGCGCCGTTCCCCGCGCCCCTGGGGTGGTGGCAGCCGTCGCCATATGACGGCGAGTGGGGGGCCGGGCGCGCCGTTCCCCGCGCCCAGCCCCCCACTCACGAGCTGCCCTGTGGGCTATTCCGTGTGGAGGCCGTCCGGGCGCATGAGGCGCCACAGGGGTGGCAGGCTCAGCAGGGTCACCGCCAGGACCACGGCGGCGCCGATCGCCGACATGATCGCGACGCTGCCCCAGTCCATGTGGAAGGACCGGCCCACCATCGCCAGCAGCGCCGCGCCCAGGCCGATACCGCCCGCCACGGCCAGCGCCAGGCCGAGGACCACCGGGATGGTGGTTTGCCACAGCACCGACCAGCCCAGCGCACTGCGCTTCGTGCCGAAGGCGACCAGCACCGCCAGCAGCTTCTTGCGGTCCCGCAGCTGCTCCAGCATCGTCACCAGCAGGCTGGCGCCGATCAGCGCCATGGTGAGGGTCGCACCGGCGAACAGGCCCCGGCGCAGCTGGACGTAGGCGCCCGTCGTGCGGGTGCCGCTGATGTCCATCACGTACGTGCCGACCCCGAAGGTCGCCGCGGTGTTGCGCACGTACTCGGCGGCGTCGTGCTGGCGGCTGTCGAGGCCGACCATGATCCGCGAGTCCGGGTCGAACAGCTCGCTGCCGTCGATGGCCTCGGGAGTGGCGAAAATGCCCCACACCTGGTCACCGGCCGGGTCGGTCCGCACCGCCGCGGTCGGCGTGTGCGCCGGGATCGTCCACAGCCTCGGGGTGCCGGCGTAGCGCTCTGTGTAGCTGGTGTTGAGGTCGATCCTGCCGCCCGCCTTGAGGTACGGCAGCGCGTCGCCGTTGTCCTGCTCGCTGGGCGGCGGCACCACGAAGGTGCTGCCAGGGCCGCAGCTGCTGATGACGGCCAGCTGCCGCAGTGTCGTACAGTCGCCGACGGTCACCGGCAGATAGGTGTAGTCCGGGCTCCCGCCCTTGAGGGTGGACGCGTCGGGCCGGGTGGCCTGGGACCGCAGATAGCCGACCGCCTCGTGCACGCCCTTGGTCGCGGCGACCTGCCGGATGTCGCGGGTGGTCTGTTCGCTGGTGGTGTCGTTGGTGGTGACCGTCATCTGGGCGCGGGTCGGGTCGGCGCCGGTGTCGGACACGAAGTCGCCGCTGACCGCGGTGAAGAGCATCTGCAGCGCGATGGCGCCGGCGACGGCCACCGTCACACCGCTGACCATCCGGGCCGAGGCGTTGCTGTTCAGCTGGAGCCTGCGGGTGGCGAGCTGCCAGGCGACCGGACCGCCGCGCAGCCTTCCCACCGCCGTCTCGACCAGCCACGGCAGCACCGCGGTGACCCCGATCAGCAGCAGGATCGTGCCGGTCGCGATCTGGTACTCGTTGATCGGTGCGGTGCCCCTGACCTTGCCGAACAGCGGGACGAGCAGGGCCAGTCCCGCGACCGGGATCAGCAGCCGCCACCAGAGCCTGCGCCGCCGTCCGACGCCCTGCCGGACCACGCCGAGCGGTTCGATGACCGTACCGCGCAGGCTGAGCAGGGTCACCGCGATCGACGCGACGGGCACCGAGACCGCGATCAGTACGGTCAGCGCGGTGTTCGGCATCAGGTCGGAGGGGAAGGCGGAGATGTCCCTGATGGAGATGCGGGCCGCGAACTGCCGGGCGATCAGGAAGAACACCCCGCCCAGCAGCACCCCGAACAGCGCGCCGAACAGCGCCTCGCCGGCCGCGACCCGGCGGGTCATCCGGATGTCGGCGCCCACCAGCCGCAGTGCCGCGAGCCGCCGGTCCCGGCGTTCACCGCCGAGGCGTACGGCGGTGCCGATGAAGACCGCGACCGGCAGCAGCAGCACCACCAGGACCATCACCAGCAGCAGGTCGAAGACCGGCCCCTGGGCCTCGTGACTGCTCTCGCGGCCGAAGCCGTCCAGCCGGTCGGCGCTGCCGTGCGCCCCGAGCGAGTCGTGGGCGACGAGCTTGTCGCTGCCCGCGTAGTAGTACAGGTCGGCCGGTCCCATCAGCCCGGCCTTGCCTATGGTGCCGGTGATCTTGTACGGGAGGCGCTCGCGCAGCAGCGGCGCGGACGCCAGCAGCTTCTTCAGCGCGGGGGAGACCACCATCTGCCCGGGCGGCGGCATCGCCGTGACACCGGGCGGCGGCTTCGCGGCGGGTCCGTCCGGGTGCAGCAGGACACCGGTGATCGTCTTGTCGCGGTAGATGGTGCTCGCGTCGGCGAACAGGAAGCTGTGGTCGCTCGGTTTGACCGGCTGGCCGAACGACAGGGTGTCGCGGGCCATGCGCCGGTCGTCGCGGGTGTGCATCATCGCCGGCACCGCGGCGGCCAGCAGCAGCAGCGTCACGCCGAGCGCGACGCCGACGGCGGTCAGCACCGTACGCGTCCAGCCCTCGCGTCCGCCGCCGGCCGCGAAGCGCGCGCCGAGCAGCAGATCGCGCAGCCAGGTCCGCGCGTCGGCGGACGGTTCCGGTGCCCGGTCGCCGCGGGGGCCGCCGGCGGTGGCGTCGAAGCCGGCGAGGGGCTCGTGCGAGGACGTCATGACACGCGTTCCATGTCGCGGGACTTCCCGTCCCGCACGACGATCTCCCGGTCCGAGTACGCGGCCACCCGCGCTTCGTGGGTGACCAGGACGACGGCGGCGCCGGTGTCGTGCGCGGCTTCGGTCAGCAGCCGCATCACCCGCTCGCCGTTCAGCGAGTCCAGCGCGCCGGTCGGCTCGTCGGCGAAGACCACCCGGGGGCCGCCGACCAGGGCGCGGGCCACCGCGACCCGCTGGCCCTGGCCGCCGGAGACCTCGCCGGGCCGCTTGCCCGCGATGTCGGTGACCTCCAGGCGCTCCAGCCACTTGGCGGCCTGCGCCTCGGCCTCCTTGCGCTTGCGGCCGCCGAGCCGCATCGGCATCGCCACGTTCTCCAGGCAGGTCAGCTCGGGCACGAGCTGGCCGAACTGGAAGACGAAGCCGAAGTCCGTACGCCGCAGGGCGCTGCGTCCGCTGTCTGACATCGCCGCCAGGTCGCGCCCGCGGTAGCGGACCTCGCCGGCGTCGGGGGTGACGATCCCGGCCAGGCAGTGCAGCAGTGTGGACTTGCCGGATCCCGAGGGTCCCATCACGGCGACCACCTCACCGGACCGCACTGTCAGATCGGCGCCGTCCAGTGCGGGGGTCGGGCCGTAGGCCTTGCGCAGGCCGGTCGCGACGAGCAGGGGTTCCTGGGCTGTGGCGGTCACTTGGTCACCTCGGTGGCGAGCTGGTCGAGCCGGGCGGCGGTCAGTTCCAGCCACCGCAGGTCGGCTTCGAGATGGAAGAGCGCGTGGTCGCAGATCAGCTGGTCGCTGAGGTCGCCGGCGGACTTGCGCCGGGTCAGCTCGCGCATCAGCCGCAGGTGTTCGGCGCGCTGGGTGTCCAGCAGGTCGGCCGCGGGCCGGCCGGTCAGCAGGGCGAGGACGACCTTGGTGTAGAGGGTCGTCTGCAGATACGGCTCGGGCTTCTCGGGCTGCGAGAGCCAGGCCTCGACATCGGTCACACCGGCGTCGGTGATGGCGTACCGCTTGCGCTCGGGGCCGCCGCCCGGCTCTATCCCGTCGACCTCGACCAGGCCGTTCTTCAGCAGCCTGGCCATCGTCGAGTAGACCTGGCCGTACGCGAGCGGCCGGTCGTGTCCGAAGCGTTCGTCGAAGGCGCGCTTGAGGTCGTAACCGTGGCGCGGGCCGGACTCCAGGAGTCCGAGCAGGGTGTGGCCGATTGACATGCGGAGCACAGTACACCATGGGTATACATCACGTGTATACCCATGGTGAATAACTGGCGCCTCCGGGCATCGGGACGGCATTGCCGCAGGTCAGACGGCGGTGTCCGGAGGTGAGGAAGGTTCGGTCTTCGGCGGGCGGCCGCGGCGCGGAATCGGGCCCGCGGCCGACGGGAGCCTGCCCGCGTCTGCCAGCGCGCGGCGCAGCAGGAACTCGATCTGGGCGTTGGTGCTGCGCAGTTCGCCCGCCGCCCAGGACGCGAGCGCGTCATGGACGGCGGGGTCGAGCCGCAGCAGCACCTGCTTGCGCGCCCCGCGGGTGCGGGCGGGCGCACCGGCCGGCTCGGGCGGGCCGGTGCTCTGGGTGCGGTCGGCGCCGGGTTCGCCGGGCTCCGTCACGTCGGGCGCTCCGTCACTGGTAGAGGGTCCCCGTGTTGAGCACCGGCTGGGCCGCGCGGTCGCCGCAGAGCACCACCAGCAGATTGCTCACCATGCTGGCCTTGCGCTCCTCGTCCAGCTCGACGATGCCCTGCTCGGCGATCCTGGACAGCGCCGACTCGACCATGCCGACCGCGCCGTCCACGATGGTCTGCCGCGCCGCCACGATCGCGCCGGCCTGCTGCCGCTGGAGCATCGCCGAGGCGATCTCGGGCGCGTAGGCGAGGTGGGTGAAGCGGGACTCGATGATCTTCACGCCGGCCGAGTCGACCCGCGCGGCGATCTCGACCGACAGCCGCTCGGTGATGTCCTCGGAATTGCCGCGCAGCGACACCGACGTGCCGTCGTGCGCGTCGTACGGGTAGTTGGTCGCGATGTGCCGGACGGCCGTGTCGGTCTGGATGCCGACGAACTTGACGTAGTCGTCCACCTCGAAGACCGCCTGCGCGGTGTCGGCGACCTGCCAGACCACCACGGCGGCCAGCTCGATCGGGTTGCCGTAGGCGTCGTTGACCTTGAGCACCGCGGTCTCGTGGTTGCGCAGCCGGGTGGAGATCTTGCGGCGGCTGGTGAACGGGTTCACCCAGCGCAGGCCGTCCTGCCGGATGGTGCCCTGGTAGCGGCCGAACAGCTGGCACACCCGGGCCTGGCCCGGCGCGACCTGGGTGAGGCCGAAGAGCGTGATGAGCGCGCCGACGACGATCACGATGCCGAGCGCGATCAGGACGGTCGCCACCGCGCCCGGGTGGTCCTTGGCGCGTACGCCGCCGACCGTGATCAGCGCGGCCCCGCCGAGCACCACCAGCACGGCGATCAGCAGGAACGGCAGCCCCGGCATCCCGACGGCACGCCGCTCGTGGACCCGGGGCGCGGGCATCTCGGGTATCTCGGCGTCGGTGGACGTTCTGGACGGCTGCTGCGGTCCTGTGGGCTGCGACATGGGGTTCCCCCTGCTTCTTCGTCGATCGGTCTAGCATATTGATAGCACATTTTCTGCCAGTGGGAGCAATGCAGCCCCGGGGCACGGGGCTGTCAGCACGTGCCGCGGGGCTGCGGTCCTGCGGTCCTGCGGTCCTGCGGGGGAGGGTCAGCCGGTCTTGACGGCCGCCGCGATCCGGTCGCCGACCTCGCGGTCGACGCTGCGCCAGTAGGCGAAGGCGCGCTCCAGCACCGGGGCGCTGACCCCGTCGCTCAGATGCCCGGCCACATTGCCGACCAGCCGCTCGCGCGCCGCGTCGTCCAGCACGTCGCGCACCATCGTGCCCGGCTGCCCGAAGTCGTCGTCCTCGCGGTGCAGGGTGTACGCCTCCCGCACCATCTCGCCCGCCGCCTGCCAGCCGGCGATGTCCCCGTACGCCTCCGGGGAGGCGGCCGGGCCGCCGTACGAGTTCGGCGCGTAGGGCGCGCCCACCCGGTTCGGCTCGAAGCGCATCGGGCCGTCCTTGGCGTACGAGCGCACCGGTACGTGCGGCCGGTTCGGCGGCAGTTGCGCGTAGTTCGGGCCGATCCGGTAGCGGTGCGTGTCGGGGTACGAGAACAGCCGCCCGAGCAGCATCTTGTCCGGCGACGGGCCGATGCCCGGCACCATGCTCGACGGCTCGAACGCCGCCTGCTCGATGTGGACGAAGAAGTCCTCCGGGTTCTCGTCCAGCGTCATCCGGCCGACCTCGATCAGCGGGTAGTCGCCGTGCGGCCACACCTTCGTCAGGTCGAACGGGTTGAAGCGGTAGTCCGCCGCGTCCTCGAACGGCATGACCTGCACGTACAGCGTCCAGGACGGGTGGTCGCCGCGCTGGATCGACTCCCACAGGTCCTGCCGGTGCGCGTCGGCGTTCTCCCCGGCCAGCGCGTCCGCGTCGGCCTGCGGCAGGAAGTCGATGCCCTGGTCGGTCTTGAAGTGGTACTTCACCCAGAACTTGGTGCCGCCCGCGTTGATCCACATGAACGTGTGCGAGCCGTAGCCGTTCATGTGCCGGTACGTGCGCGGGATGCCGCGGTCGCCCATCAGCCAGGTGACCTGGTGCGCGGATTCCGGCGACAGGGTCCAGAAGTCCCACTGCATGTCGTTGTCGCGCAGCCCGTTGTCCGGACGGCGCTTCTGGCTGCGGATGAAGTCCTGGAACTTGATCGTGTCCCGGACGAAGAACACCGGGGTGTTGTTGCCGACCAGGTCGTAGTTGCCGTGCTGGGTGTAGAACTTCAGCGCGAAGCCGCGCGGGTCCCGCCAGCTGTCCGGGCTGCCCTGCTCGCCGGCCACCGTCGAGAAGCGGGCCAGCATCTTCGTCTCCCGGCCCGGCTGGAAGAGGTCCGCCTTGGTGAACTGGCTGACGTCGTTGGTGACCCGGAAGTGCCCGTAGGCCCCGCTGCCCTTGGCGTGCACGACCCGTTCCGGCACCCGTTCCCGGTTGAACTGGGCCATCTTCTCGATCAGGTAGTGGTCCTGCAGCAGGATGGGGCCGTCGGCGCCGAGCGTGAGCGAATGCTCGTCGCTCTCCACCGGGATTCCCGCGTTGTTCGTCGTCGGCGGTACGTTCTGGGTGGTCATGGCTGCTTGTCCTCCCGCCCGGTGCCGCATGGATCACCGGGGTGTGGGTCACGTGGCGTGTACCCAACTTCCCACCCGACGCCACCCCAAGCATTTCGGCTCCGCCGCGCAAGGGGGTGACCTCTCCCCTGCGACCCCCGTTCGTGCGGCTCCCCTCCGCAGGGGGCGCGCTTGCGCTGCGCGGCGGCAGGGGTTCCGCTGGGCGGGCTTACGCGCTGCCGGGTGCGCGAGTCGTTCCGGGGCGCGGGGGACCCACCACGAGTCGTGCGGCGGTGCGGCGCCGCTGCCCCGGGGCGCGGGGAACTGCGCGGCCGGCCATCGGCGGGGTGCGGGTCGCCACCGGGCGAAAGGGGCTGTCGCTGTCGCATCCGGACCACCGGCCGGTGGCGGGTTGCTCGCGCAGTTCCGCCCCCAGAGCTTCGCCTGGGGGCACCCCCAGCCGACAGGGCACCGCACCACCCCCGTGCCCGGGGAAGGGGCACCCCCTTGCGTCAAGGGCACCCCAGCCCCGCGGCAGCGGAAGGGCGCCGACCGACCCAGCGGTCACCCCAGCCCCGCGGCAGCGGAGGCGTGCCCACCGGCGCAGGCTTCCTGTCCGGGGTACGGGTGCTCCGGGAGGGGGCGAGGTCAGAGGGGGAGCTCGAACCAGACCACCTTGCCCGCGCCCAAGCGAGTCGCTCCCCACCGCTGCGCCATCCGGTTGACGAGGTAGAGCCCGCGCCCGCCCTCCTCCTCGGGCGCCGCGTGGCGCATCCGGGGAAGCAGCGGCGCGTCGTCGCCGACCTCGCAGCGCAGGACATCCGTACGCAGCAGCCGCAGCGTGATCGGCCGTTCGGCGTACCGCACCGCGTTGGTGACGATCTCGCTGACGAGCAGCTCGGCCGCCTCCAACTGGTCCTCAAGGTCCCAGCGGCGCAGCGCCTGGCGGACCAGGCGGCGGGCCCGGCCGGGGGTCTGCGGCTGCGGCTCGAGGAACCAGTAGGCGACGTCGCTGGGCGCGATGCCGTCGAAGCGGGCCGCGAGCAGCGCGATGTCGTCGTCCCGGTCGCCGGGCCCGAGGATCTCCAGCACCTCGTCGCACAGCGGCTCCAGCGGCGGCGGGGAGACGACGGACGCGGCGTCGTGCAGCCGTTCCCGCAGCAGTTCGATGCCGCCCCACACGTCCCGGCTGCGGGACTCCACCAGGCCGTCGGTGTAGAGCAGCAGCGTCGCCCCGGCGGGCGCGGGCAGCTCGACGGCCTCGAAGGGCACCCCGCCGACGCCGATCGGGGCGCCCGGCGGCACCCGGAGCACCTCGGCGAGGCCGTCCGCGTGCAGCAGCAAGGGCGGCGGGTGACCGGCGTTGGCCACGATCAGCCGGTGCGCGATCGGGTCGTAGACGGCGTAGACGCAGGTCGCCATGCGGTCCTGGCCGAGCCGCTGGGCCTGCTCGTCGAGGTGGTAGAGCACCTCCTGCGGGGCCAGGTCGAGCCCGGCCAGCGTCTGGACGGTGGTACGCAGCTGGCCCATGATCGCCGCCGAGGTCATGGAGTGGCCCATGACGTCGCCGACCACCAGCGCCACCCGGCTGCCGGGCAGCGGGATCGCGTCGTACCAGTCGCCGCCGACCCGCGCGGACTCGGCGGCCGGAAGATACCGGCTGGCCAGCTGGACACCGGTGGGCTGGGGGAGCGAGTCGGGCAGCATTTCGCGTTGCAGGGCGTCCGCGATGTACGCCTCGCGCCCGTACAGCACCGCCTTGTCCACGCCCAGCGCGGTGTGCGTGGCGAGCTGGGCGGCGACCAGCAGGTCGTCGGACTCGAACGGCGGCCGGCCCGCCCGCCGCAGCAGGACCGCCGCGCCGATCACCCGGCGCCGGCCGCGCAAGGGGGCGAGCAGCGCCCGGCGCCCGGTGGGCAGGCCGACCGCGTCGTCCGGGTGGCCGAGCAGTTCGGCCAGCGCGTCGGCGGCCCGTACCGAGTCCGCGAAGACCGGGCGGACCCCGCGCAGCACCTCGGCGAGCGGCCCGTCGAGCAGGACGCCGATGGAGTCGCCCGTACCGCCGAACGACGGCTCCATTGTCGGCAGCAGCGCGGGCAGCAGCGGGGTGGCGCCGACCGGTGCGTCGTCGTCGGGCTCCGACGGGCCTTCGAGTCCGCCGTCGGAGCGGCGCAGCCGCAGCCGCAGCGGTCCTGAGGGGCGCTCGTCGCCGACCGGCAGCGGCTCGCGCAGATAGACCAGGATCGCGTCGGCGAAGGCCGGCACCGCTGAGCGGCACAGTCCCAGCAGGATCTCGTCGAGGTCGACCCCGCGGGCGATCCGCCGGGTGGCCGCGCCGACGTAGCGCAGCCGGTCGGCCTCCGGGCCCGTCTGCGCCGGCATCGGGATACGCATCCCCGCCGACTCCTCGTCCGCCGGGTGCCCGGCCGCTTCAATGGGGGTGCCGCGGGACGGGGTGCCGACGAAGGTCGTCGGCGGCTCCCCACCGGGGCGCTGGTCGTGGTGCGGCGCTGCCGCGCCCTGGTCCCGGCCGCCGCAGCCCGCGTCCGGGTCGGGACGGTCGTGGTCGTGGTCGCGGTGTCCCGCCGCCTCCGGCGGCGCGGACCGGTGCGGCGGGTCGGCCGCGTCGTCCTGCGGTGCGCCCGGTCGGGCGGGGGCGTCCGTCAGCGGCCCGGCGGGCGGGCCGGTCAGCGGCTCCGGCACGTTGTCCTTCGGATTCTCCGGCAGGCTGTAGCCGCCACGCGGGTCCGGCGCAGGCGCGGCGGTGTGCCTGGGTGGTCGGGGCGGGTCCGTGGTCACGCGAGTCTTTCCATCCGTCTGTGCGCCACGCGCTGGCCGCGGCGGGATCGGGCCTGATCGGTGTCTGCGTTACCTGCGTTCGTGCCTGGGTTCGTGTCGATGGTGGTGCCCCGGAGGCGTGCCGCGTTCACCCGCGCCGGCAGGAGAGGAAGATCTGCTGCTCGGGCGGCACGTCCGTACTGGCAGGCGCGTACGCGTACGCATCCTCCTTGATCACCTCGAAGCCCGCATCCGTGACGACCTGTCGCAGTTCGTCCCGTAGATAACCGGATACCCGGATCGTGTGACCGAGGAACGGAATCGGCACATCGTCCACATCCGCCTCGACCATCGACAGCGCCAGCAGCCCGCCGGGCTCCAGCAGCGTATGGATCGCCAGCAGGGCGGGCGGGATCTCCGCACGGCGCAGCATCAGCAGCGAGAAGAAGGCGGCGACGCCGGCGAAGGAGCCGGGCGCCAGCGGTTCGCCGGCGGGCAGGTGCGCGATGTCGGCCCGCAGGAACTGCGCCGCCGGGACATTGGCCCTGGCCCTGGTGATCATCCCGGCGGACAGGTCCACGCCGGTGACCCGCAGCCCCGCGTCGGCCAGCTGCCCCGCGGTCGGCAGCCCGGTGCCGCAGCCGAGGTCGAGCACCCGGGAGCCGGGCGGCACCGAGGCCGCCAGCCAGCCGCCCGCGGCGAGCTGGCCCTCCTTGTGCGGGAAGGCCTCGTCGTACCGGTCGCCGATCGCGTCGAAGGCGTCGGCCTGCTCCTCACGCCCCCACGGCCGGTCGTCGGCCGGAACGGCCGGATCGGCGGGGCCGGCCGGGCTGCCCGGTGTGCCCTGCGTCGTCCCATCGCGCTCGTCGCCGCCGGTTCCCACTGTTCAGGGCCTCCCTGACTGCTGCTCGGATCGTGATGGGCTGATGCGGGCCATGCGGGCGTACGTGCGCGCGAACGGCCGCACCCGGTGTGCGCCGGCGCACCGGTGACGCGGCGTCAAACTCTAGGCCGTGACCGGCGTTTGTGCGATGCCCGGAGAACGATCCTACGGTTGGCGGTGAGGGGCGCAACAAGGGGTTCAGGCGGATCGTCTCGCGGGCCGGACCGCGAAACGCTCCTCGGCCCGGTCCCCGCGCTGGTCGCGGCCTATATCCCCGGGATTGTCCGCCGGACGGTCCCAGTCCGCCGGCAGCGCCGGAAGCGGCCACCGCGGGTCGGGCCGCCAGTCCTGCCAGCCCTCGCTGAACGGCGGGCCCCAGGCCCTGATCACCCCGACCGCCCGCAGGCCCGCGCGCCGTACCTGCGCCGCGAGCGCCGCCGGCATCAGGCCGTCGGCCTGCGCCTGGGCGAATTCGTCCTCGTCGAGCCACCGCCAGCTGCGGTCCTGGTGCACCGCGATATCCAGGAAGTGGTCCTCCGAGTCCACTCCGCCCGACCAGCGGCGCAGCGGCTCCTCCAGGTTCACGTACCAGCTGCGGAACCGCCACTCCTGGTCCCAGAACAACCACACCGACCACGGCTCACCCGGACGGGCGAGCTTGAGGACGCCCGCACCCCACCACTTCTCCACCCTGGTGGTCCGCGGCTTGACGTACCGGGTCGCCAGCGGCTCCCGGTGGACCGGTGTACCGTCCGCGAGCACCGGGCGCACCACCGGCGTGCCGGGCGCCATCCACACCGCGAGCAGTTCCGCGTCGTCGCGCACCACGGTCACCGGGCGGGCGATGTGCACCGCGTCCGTACCGTTGCCCCGGTAGCGCCACAGCACCTGCTCGCCGGGCGCCCAGAAGCGCCCCCGCGGTTCTCCTGCCGGGGTCGCGGTCCCCGTCTCGGTATGGGCTGTCATGAACAGAGCTTACGGATCACGTGTTACGGACGGGTCATACGCAACACGTCGAGTGCGTCGTCCAGCTGCTTTTCGGACAGCAGTCCGCGCTCCACATAGCCGCCCTCGATCACCGCCTCGCGGATCGTCCTGTGCTCCGCCAGCGCCCGCTTCGCCACCTTCGCGGCCTCCTCGTAGCCGATGTACCTGTTCAGCGGGGTGACGACGGACGGGGACGACTCGGCGTACTCGCGCGCCCGCTCGGCGTTCGCGGTGATCCCGTCGACCGTGCGGTCCGCGAGCAACCGGCTGACATTGGCCAGCAGGCGCACCGACTCCAGCACATTGCGGGCGATCACCGGCAGCATCACGTTCAGCTCGAAATTGCCCGCCGCGCCCGCCACCGTGACCGTCGTGTCGTTGCCGATCACCTGGGCGGCCACCATCAGCACCGCCTCGGGCACCACCGGGTTGACCTTGCCCGGCATGATCGACGAGCCCGGCTGGAGGTCGGGCAGCGCGATCTCGGCCAGGCCGGTCCGCGGACCCGACGCCATCCAGCGCAGGTCGTTGGCGATCTTCGTCAGCCCCACCGCGATCGTACGCAGCTGGCCGGAGGTCTCCACCACGCCGTCCCGCGCGCCCTGCGCCTCGAAGTGGTCGCGCGCCTCGGTCAGCGGCAGCCCGGTGGCCCGCGCCACCTCGGCGATGACCGCCGCGGGGAAGCCGGGCGGGGTGTTGATGCCGGTGCCGACCGCGGTGCCGCCCAGCGGCAGCTCCGCCAGCCGCGGCAGCGACGCCCGCAACCGCTCGACGCCGTAGCGCACCTGGGCGGCGTAACCGCCGAACTCCTGGCCCAGTGTCACCGGAGTGGCGTCCATCAGATGGGTGCGGCCCGCCTTCACCACCGTGGCGAATTCCGCCGCCTTGCGCTCCAGCGACTCCGCCAGATGGGTGAGCGCCGGGATCAGGTCGCCGGTGACGGCCGCGGTCGCGGCGATGTGCAGGGAGGAGGGGAAGACGTCGTTGGACGACTGGCTGGCGTTGACGTCGTCGTTGGGGTGGACCGGACGGCCCAGCCGCTCGGCCGCCAGGGTCGCGATGACCTCGTTGGCGTTCATGTTCGACGAGGTGCCCGAGCCGGTCTGGAAGACGTCCACCGGGAAGTGCTCGTCCCAGCGGCCGGCCGCGACCTCCTCGGCCGCCTCCGCGATGGCCCCGGCCACCTCCTCGTCCAGGACGCCGAGCTTCGCGTTGGTCCGCGCGGCGGCGGCCTTGATGCGCGCCAGCGCCTCGATGTGCGCCCGCTCAAGCCGCCCGCCGGAGATCGGGAAATTCTCCACCGCCCGCTGCGTCTGCGCCCGCCACTTCGCCGCGGCGGGCACCCGCACCTCGCCCATCGAGTCGTGCTCGGTGCGGTAGCCGCCGTCCGTGGTCGCGTCGCTGTCACTCATACCTATAACAGTGCCCGGGAACACCCGATGTGTTCCCGGGCACTGTCAGGAGCCGCTCCTGCGGACTCCGGTCAGCTGTAGATACCGAACTCGTACAGCGAGTAGCCGTAACCGGTGCCGCGCTGGGTGCCCTGGAGGCGGACGTAGCGGCCGGTGCCGCTCACATCGAGGTCGTCGATGTTGCCGTTGCCGTCGGTCACCGACTTCACCGTCGTCCAGTTCTGCCCGTCGTCGGAGGTCTGGATGTCGTACGCCTTCGCGTACGCGGACTCCCAGGCGAGCTGGACGTGCTTGAACGTGGTGCTCCGGCCCAGGTCGACCTGGACCCACTGCGGGTCGCTCCAGTCGCTCGACCAGCGGGTGGTGTAGCTGCCGTCGACCGCGTCGGCCGCGGTGCAGGGGCAGCCGCCGGTCGGGTCGGTCTGGAAGGACGAGGCGGTGGCGGGCTTGTTCAGGGCCACGTTGGTGCCGTCCGCCTTCGGCGGCACGATACGCACCGACTTCGAGCCGTAGCCCACATTGCCGTGCGTGTCGGTGGCCTTGACGTAGGCGATGTAGACGCCGACCTTGTCCGGCGCGGTGGCGCTGAGCGAGCCGCCGCCGTTGTCGGTGGTGGCGGCCGGGGCGAGGGCGCCGTTGTTGTCGATGTAGAGGCTGCTGAAGAGCACCTGGTAGCTGATCGGGTCGTTCTCCGGGTCGCTGGTCCTGGTGCTGATCGTCACCCTGCCGCCGGCCGGCACCCCGGCGGTGGCGTCGGTGACGCTCATGTCGGCCACCTGCGGCGGCAGGTTGTCGCCCGCGGTGCTGCCGCCGAACGCCCGCTTCACCGCGTAGTACGAGGGCCGCTTGAGCCCGTCGGGGACCAGGTTGAACCAGATGCCGCCGAAGTCGTCCTCGTTGCCGTAGTGGAAGAGCGTGGCGCCGAGCGCGACGCCCTGGTGCGAGGTGACGCAGTTCCAGGCGTTGGTGTAGCCGTCGGCCTTCTGCTGGTCGGTCGGCTCGTCGGCCACCCCGTTGGCGTCGTTCTGCACCTCCCACGAACCGGCCGGGCCGCCCTCGGTCACGATGTACGGCTTGTCGTAACCGCCCGCCTCCCAGGCGGACTTCACATTGCAGACGTCCTTGTAGGAGTTGACCGCGAGCAGGTCGAGGTCCGGGGTGTTCTTCTTGTAGTACGGCCAGGCGCCGGTCCAGGCGTCGGTGGACGTCACCGGGTGGTTCGGGTCGATCGCGTGGATCGCCTTCGACAGGTCGTTGACGAACGTGGTGTACGCGTTGCGCTGCTGCTCCAGCTCGTCGCCGCTGTAGCAGTTCTGCAGGCCGAGCACCGACTCGTTGCCGACGTCCCACATCAGCACACCGGGGTTGTCCTTGTAGGTGTTCACCCACTTCGGGAACTCGGCCAGCATGTCCGACTTGTAGGTGGTGTCCGTCAGGTAGTTGACGCAGCCGCCGGAGCCGGGACCGCCGCCCGGCTGGAGCCAGAAGCCGGCGATGACCTTGATGCCGTTGGCCGCCGCCGCGTCGAACAGCGGGGCGCTGGTGGCGTCGGTTCCCCAGGTGCGGATCGTGTTGACGCCCATCTTCGCCACGTCCGGCAGGTCCTTGGCCGCGTCACCGGGGGGCGGGCCCCAGGTGAGCCCCTTGACCTCGTAGGGGGCGCCGTCCACGGTGAGCTGCCAGTTGCCCTGCGAGCCGGTCACCTTGACCACGCTGCCCGCCGCGTGCGCGGCGGGTGCCTGGAGCACGGCCAGGCCGGCGACGGCCAGCGCGGTCGCCGCGAGCGGGGCCACCGCGCGGCGGGCCCGCCCGGTGCGGAAGGGTCGGTGCATGCTGTCCTCCTTGGTACGGGTGCGAGTGCGGGTCCTGCGGGCGCCGGGGGCGCCGGGGATGCTCGGGTCGCCGGGGTCGCCGGGGGAGTGGTCCGCGCGGCGGGTCACGGGTAGCTCACCAGGTAGGAGATGCCGGTGTTGGCGCTGTTCACCGGGTCGCCGGCGGTGTTGATCACGTGGCTGATCGTGCCGTCGCCGCCGAGCGAGACGGTGACCAGGTCGTGGAAGGCCACCCCGGCCCGGTCCGGCACCTGGAAAGCGTTCTCCGCGACGACGGTCGGGTCGTTCAGGAAGAGGCAGTAGCTGCCGACCCCCCACGCCTCGTGCGAGGTGACGGCGTCCGCCACCCGGTAGGCCGGGTAGCCGTTCCGCGAACCGTCCGTCCAGGCCGCCTGGTTCGGCGGGTCGTAGGGCATCTCGTTCTGGAAGAAGTACGTACGCCCGCCGTTGCCGTTCCACACCACCTCGGCCTTCTGGTGGTGCTCCACGAACAGCCCGTACATCGTGACGTTCGCCCCGTTGACGACCAGGCCCGTGTCACTGGTGTTGACGTCCCAGCCGACCCCGCTGCCGTGGTCGGCGCGCCACAGCCACAGGTTGTCGCCGATCACGTCCGAGCTGTTGATCTCCACGCTGACCGTCGCTCGGCCCGCCTGAGCGCCGCCGATCCGGACGAAGACGTCCTGCAGCAGCGTCGGATCGGCCGCGTGCCCGGCCGACGCACCCTGCGGGCCGACCCTGACCAGGACCGCCGAATTCGCCGCGCCCGCGTCGATCAGCAGACCCGAGATCTTCACGCCGTCGACGTCGGCCACCGACAGCGCGGTGATCCCACCGCCGGGTACCAGCGTCGCGATGCCCAGGCCCAGCACCACCGTGCCCGCCCGGGTCACCTCGACGGTCGCGTCGAGCTGGTAGACGCCGGGGGTGACCAGCAGGTGCTTGCCCTGCGCCAGCGCCGCGTTGATCGTCGCGGTCGAGTCGCCCGGCTTGGCGACGTGGAAGTCGCTCAGCGGTATCGACTCGCCCTGTGCGCCGCCGCTCCAGGTGACGCCGCTGGCCGCGGTCCGCAGCGCGGGCACGAACACCTGGTAGGCACCCGAGCCGTCGACGTACAGGAACGGCTTCTCGCGGACCACCGGGGCCCGGTCGACCACCGTGTGGGAGGGGTTGGGGAAATTCTGCGGGGGCGCTCCGTCGACTCCGACGAAGACCATGTTCCACACCGAGCCGTCCCACGAGCCCAGCGTGCTGCTGCGGGTCAGCCACTGCTGCTGGGAGCCGGACACGACCCGGCCGTCGACCTTGCAGTCGGCCATGAAGCCGCCGCTGGACCAGCCGTCGTAGCCGTTCCACAGCGGGACCTCGCCGCGGATGTGGACCCGGCGCAGCGGGGCGGCCTGCGAGACCGCCCACCGGTTGCTGCCGCCGGTCGGCGTCACCGACAGGTTCTCGGCGCTGCGCCAGAAATTCTGTGTGGCGTTGCCCTGCATCCAGTCGGCCTCGACATGCACCAGGCCGTGGATGTCGACGTCGTCGGGGGACAGGCCGAGGCCGGCCACATGGGTGTAGAAGCCGACGTTGACGTCGAGGCCGTCGTAGGTGCCCGGCTTGAAGAGCAGCGCGAAGCGCTCGGTGCCGAACTGGTTGCTCTCCTGGGTCGAGAAGACGCTGCTGACCTTGGCCTGGATGTCGGCGATCGGCATGGCGGGGTCGAAGATCAGCACATTGGGGCCGAGGTCCGGGTCCGCGGCGGCGGCGGAGGTGCCGGTGGTCCTGGTGGTGGCGGTGGTGCCGGTGCTCGCTGTGCTGCCGGGCGCCGCCGTGGCCCGGCCGGCCAGCACCGGGGTGGCCGCGAGGGCCGCCAGCGCGCCGAGGGCCGCGCGCCGGGAGAAACCGCTGGTGGGGGGTGGGGCGGGGGGAAGTGCGGGGGCGTTCATACATCACCTGTGATCTTGGGGGGACAGGTCTGAACCTTTGGAGAGCGCTCTCCCAGGGGGCTTGAGAGAACCCGCCCGGGAGAGCGCTCCGGGCGGGTCAGTGGATGAGCTGGTAGTTGCTGTCGAGGACGGCGCCCTTGGCCGGCTGGGACTCGTCGTAGCCGTGGGGGTCGCACTGGAGGCCGCCGTTGATGCAGTGCGTGACCATGGCGGACTGGGTGGCGGTGTCCCAGTCGGCGAAGAAGTCGTAGTGGAAGGAGAAGCCCGCGCCGCTGGCCAGGCGTATCTGTGACATGTCGCCGTTGACGGGCCAGGCCATCTTGAACTCGATCATCGGCAGCGCGACCGGGTGGTCGGCCGGGCACGCGTTGATGTTCGCGCCCGTCGCGATCGGGTAGGCCATGTGGCTCTTGTGGTCGGGGGTGTCCAGGTGGATGCCGTCCCAGCAACTGGGCGCCTGGAGACGGATGTTCAGTTCCGTGTCAGGGGTGGTCGGGCAGCTCGCGGGGAAGTTCCAGTTGTGGTAGCTCTGACCGCACTCCCAGCCCTCGACGGTTCCCTTGAGGTTCTTGAACTCGTCC
Source organism: Streptomyces sp. NBC_01477 (assembly GCF_036227245.1). Classification (GTDB taxonomy): domain Bacteria; phylum Actinomycetota; class Actinomycetes; order Streptomycetales; family Streptomycetaceae; genus Actinacidiphila. Next base: position 3,232,391 of record NZ_CP109445.1, on the reverse strand, counting down.
TGGGTCTGCACCGGGCTGCCGACCACGAACCGCAGCCCCTTGGGGAAGGGCCGCACCGAGGTGTAGTCGTTCACGGACGACTTGTAGTAGATCGTCTGCGGTCCGACCGGCAGGATCTTCTGGTCGCCCTTGAAGAGCGAGGGCATCCAGTACGCCGACTTGTCGCCGGGTGCCAGGCACGCCGTGCCGCCGGCCGCCTCCAGCGAGGCGGTGGTGGAGTTGGCGTTCGTGCTGGTGTTGCCCATGAAGGTGTGGTCGTGGGACTTGCCGGGCTGGCCCGGGTAGACGATCGGGTCGTCCGGGGCGGTGTGGTCCGGTGAGCACTTGGCCTGGAATTCGTGGAAGTACGCGTGCGGCGGGTCGTACGTCGAGGGCGTCACTCCGGTCACCGGCGGGTTGGCCATGATGTAGCCGTCGCCGTCCGGGTCGTCGCCCGACGTCTGGTTCGACACCGCCATACCCGGCATCTCCGCCATCGCGTTGGCGGGCTGCTGGGCCGGCTTCGCGGCGGCGATGGTCGGTGTGCTCGCCGCCGCGTTCGCGGTGAGCGCGACACCGCCGATGCCCAGTCCGGTTGCGGCGAGTGACAGGGCGATCAGCAGCCCCGGGATCCTTCTGGTCCGCCGTGCCATGGAGACCTCCTGCTCGGTGTTGCCACATGGGGGGTCTGACGGCGCGTCGCGACGGTGGGTGCCGTGCCGGCTCCGTCAGTTCGGGAGAGCGCTCTCCCGAGCACGGAATGTTCCGCTCCCAATAAGCACATGTCAACGATTGATGAACTGCCGAGGCGGGGACAAACCCCGCACACCGCCGCCGCGCGTCGCGCTGGCCTGCGGTGTCGTGGGCCTGTGGGAGGTTTGTGAAGGAAGTGGCAGGGGTGCCGGGTCAGTCGATCGCGCCGCCGGCACCGTCGGAGCGCCACCGCACTCCGGGGGTGGCCTCCTCGGGCTCCTCGTACCAGCCCTCCTGGCGGCGCGGCCGGGGGATCTCGGCGCCTCTGCGCAGGATCCGCACATCGCGCAGGTGCCGGCCGAGCAGGGCGCCGCCGAAGACCACGAAGCCGACGCCGACCAGCCAGGTCACCACCGTCAGGACGGTGCCGACCGGCCCGTACGCGTCACCGTTGCTGACCATCAGCTGCGCGAAGAAGAGCTGCGAGAAGACCCGCAGCCCGGCCAGCCCGAGCATGGTGAAGACCGCTCCCGGCAGCGCGGTGCGCACATCGATCTTGCCGCCGAGCAGGAAGCGCTGGCCCCAGGCGAAGAAGGCCACCCCGAGCCCGAAGGTGAGGGTGATCCTGGCGATGCCGCGCAGCGGGCCGCTGCCCATGGCGGCGGCGCTCTGCGACTCGCTGAACAGGTACGCCGTCAGCACGGCGAGCCACACCGCCCGCCGCCAGTCCCGGTGCCAGGGCCCCGACGGCAGGTCCCAGATCTTGCGGTAGCCGGTCTCGACGCTCGCCACGAAGGTCAGCCCGAAGTAGGCGAGCGAGGCCAGGCTCCAGGCGCTGGTGGCGCTCAGCACGGTCCTGGGCGCGGCGAAGAGGGTCCGCACGCTGTGCGAGCCGTCGGCGTCCAGCCCCATGCCGTCCACGACCCATTGCGCGAACCCGGGTCTGTGCTCCCACGGCGTGGCCGCCGCGACCACCACGAGCAGCGGCATCAGCGTCACGAAACCCAGGGCCGCGAAACCCATCGAACGGTGCATCAGTTCGATGTGTGTGGCCTGCTTCCACAACCGCCCGGCCGCGGACCGCTTCCAGGCGCTCATCAGCCCGGCCATGGCACCACCTTCCCCCAGCGTCACCGCTGTGGATACCGGCCGAGGTCCCTCCGACGCAACTCGGCCGCCGCGGCTACCCCTTACGCCCCCATTCGGGCGCCCGCCACCGGACCTGACGCCCCGAATCCCCCCGACCCGCCCGGGGGGCCGGTGACGGCCTTCCGGTGACCCTGGACCAGGCGGCCGGCGGCCCGGGTTCAGACCCGGGGTGGTCCCGGACCAGGCGCCGGATCGGGCAACTGGCCCGGCCCCGGATCAGGCAGCTGGCCCGGCCCCGGGTCAGGCGCCGGGTCGCAGCGGGATCGAGGTGAAGGTCGGCGCCGGGACGGCCAGGGAACGGGATTTCCTGGTGCGTCCAGCCAGACCACTTCCGACTCCGCCGTCACCGTCAGGCCGAACCGGTCGAAGCTCGGTTGGCCCTGAGCTTCCCACCACCGATAGGCGGTCTCGACTTCTTCCCACAACCTCCGTGGCCCGGCCTGTACGACCTCGAACTCAGTGCGGCCCTCCGCGTAGTCCACTGTCGCCCACGACGTGACGTCCGTATCGCGGAGCCAGAGCGTGTAGGAGCCGTCCCCGTATGTCTCGGCCCAGGGGAAGGCGTCGGGGACCTGGACACCGATGGCGAACATCACCTGCCAGTCCCCGACCGCTTCCGGGGACAGCTCCGTGCTGGTGACGATTCCGTCCGCGGGCCACTCCTGGCCGTTCAAGTACGCGCGGACGTGACGTCGTCGGGCGCGCTGATCGCGCATCCGCATGAAGGCCGATGAGCCGAGGAAATGGCCGCACGCCGTGCCGTCGTCACCGACGACGAGACGGACAACGGCTTCTCCGCCGTACGCCGGTTCCCCAGGGGGCGACGACCACACCCCCCGGCTTTGTCTGCTCCACCCAGGCGTGCGGGATGCTGCCGACCGAGCACGTGGCTATGACGCGGTCGTACGGGGCCTTCTGCGGGTATCCCCGTGCTCCGTCACCCACGACGGCCAGGGGGTTGAAGCCAACGTCCTGGAGACGCACCCTGGCTTCCCTGGCGCACGCCTCGTCCACCTCGACCGTGACGACGTTCTCGGGGCCGACACGGTGGCACAGCAAAGCCGCGTTCCAGCCTGTTCCGGTGCCGATTTCCAGCACCCGGTCCTCGTCTTCGACACTCAGGGCGTCGAGCATGGAAAAGACCATGGTCGGCATGGAACTCGAGCTCGACGGGATCTTCCCTTTTCCGGGACCGGTGTACGCGCCGTCGTCCCACTGGGTGGTGATCGGGGCATCCCGATAGGCGGCCTGCCACCATACGTCGGGCTCTTCCGGGCGGATGACCCGGTCATCCTGCCTGTTCATACCTGCTCGGCCGGGCCAGATTGTGTCGGGCAGGAAGAGATGCCGGGGGACCCGCTGATACGCGGGGAGCCAGTCCGATGTCAGTACGACCTTTTGTGTGAGCACGGAGACCAGGCCATCGGGACCGGCCTCCGCCGTTTCGTGCTCAGTCATCACTTCCCGTCCGCCAGTCCCTGACCGTCGTTCGTGTTCCCGCCTTCATCGGAGCCGCCCCCGCCGTGCTTGTTGCCGGAGTCGCTGTCGTCCTGGCCGCCGTCGGCCATGGTGAGCCGCCACGTGTTCATCAGATTTCTCCTTGGTCGGTGGCGCCGAGTGAATCCGCCCCGGCGGGCGTCTCCATAGGGAGGCCTGAGTGCCTCCGCCCCGGTCGCCCGACCAGGTTATGGACGGAGCCGGGATTTTCCTAGCGGGTTTCCTGTTCCGTCAAGAATCCGTCCCGGATGCCTGCGAGCATGGCCCGCATGTCATCGCCTGCTATTGCCATGGCGTGAAATCCTTCGAACTTCCGAACGTAGAGAGCGATGTCTCTCGGGTCGGTGACCATCATTTCCGCGTGAGTCGTCTCGACCGTAACCATGCGATCATCCCGGATGACGAACGAATGTCCGGGTACGTCATCCTGCGCCGAGGCAAGGCAAACGACCCGTATGTCCACGTTCGGCAGGCGAGAGACCGAAATTATCCTGTCGAGCTGGCCAGCCATCATTGTGGGCGGGAGGGTGCGCCACCGCAGTACAGGCTCCGTGATGACGAACCGAAGTGTCTTCCCGGAGTCGTAGAGGACACCCTGCCGTTCGAGTCGCGCGGCGATGGTCCGCGACAGTACCTCGTCCCCGAGCCTCTTCTTTCCAAGGATCGCCCGAACATATTCGGGAGTCTGCAGGAGTCCGGGGACCAGCGACGGCTGGAAGAGCCGCAGCAGGGACATCGACTCTTCGAGGGCCGCAATCTGTTGCTGTTTTCTATGGAAGCCGAGGCGGCGGATCAGGCGCCACGCCGTGGCTTCTGTAGCGTCTGCCCGTGCGGAAGCTATGTACTCGGCCTTGACTTCCTCCGAGACGCCAAGCGCGGTGAGGATGCGCCATGGCGGCATCCCTGTAGGCGATGAATTCCGCCGCCCGTTCGACGGGCAGAAACTCGGGGCCGACAAACGCTCCCGTCCCGTCGTACCGCATGACGACGGGAGTCGTCTCATCGAACATCCAAAAGTCGGGTACGCCGCCGAGAGGGTTCTCCCTGTCGGTGACATCGAGAATGAAGAACTCTTCTCCGCCCGTCATGTTGGTGACGTATCCCCATCCGAGTTCATAGCGGAGATACTCGGTGAGCGGACGGGAAACGATGTGAACCCGATACATGCGCTTACCGTTGTCGATGGCGGCACGAACAGTCTCGACCCATCCGGCGTTGTATCCCTCGGGCTTCGACTCACCGGCCAGGAAGGCCCGCAGATTATCTGCACTCGATGGAACGTTGTAGTCGGCGAGGATTTCAAGTCGGAAGGCTTCTCGCTCGAACGTTGTGAAACGTTCTGCGAGGTCACTGGAGGAGCTGATCACGAATTGCCTCCGTTCTCACACGTGCTGACACGTTTCGTGACTCGCACCTGTGCCCCCTTACCGCTCGCTGCGTCTCGTTCGATGCTCTCGGCATCGCCGGTGGAGGCGCAAGAGGGTGGGCTTTCCACAACAGGAAACCGGGACAACGGCGCGGCGGCACTGACAGGTCCGGGTGGGGCGGCCGTGGTTGAGGGCGCCCGGCATTCCGGACGCCTCAACCACGGTCAGGGGGCTCCCCGTTGCTGTCGCCGGGGGGTCAGCTCAGTCCCGGCGCCCTGACGGGGATCGAGGTGAAGGTCGGCGACGGGGTCGGGTCGGTGAAGAAGTCGTTGCCCTTGTCGTCCACGACGACGAACGCCGGGAAGTCCTCGACCTCGATCCTCCACACCGCTTCCATGCCCAGTTCGGCGTATTCGAGGACGTCGACCTTCTTGATGCAGTCCTGGGCGAGCCGGGCCGCGGGGCCGCCGATCGAGCCGAGGTAGAAGCCGCCGTGGGTGGCGCACGCGTCGGTGACCTGCTGGGACCTGTTGCCCTTGGCGAGCATCACGAACGAGCCGCCCGCCGCCTGGAACTGCTCGACGTAGGCGTCCATCCGGCCGGCCGTGGTCGGGCCGAACGAGCCGGAGGCGTAGCCCTCGGGGGTCTTGGCGGGTCCCGCGTAGTAGACGGCGTGGTCGCGCAGGTACTGCGGCATCTCCTCGCCCGCGTCCAGCCGTTCCTTGATCTTCGCGTGCGCGATGTCGCGGGCGACGACCAGCGGGCCGGACAGCGACAGCCGGGTCTTGACCGGGTATTTGGTCAGCTCGGCCCGGATCTCGGCCATCGGGCGGTTGAGGTCGATACGGACGACGTCCTCGTCCAGGTGCTCGTCGGTGGTCTCCGGCAGGAAGCGCGCCGGGTCGGTCTCGAGCTGTTCGAGGAAGACGCCCTCCGCGGTGATCTTCGCGAGCGCCTGCCGGTCGGCCGAGCAGGACACGGCGATGGCCACCGGGCAGGACGCGCCGTGCCGGGGGAGCCGCACGACCCGGACGTCGTGGCAGAAGTATTTGCCGCCGAACTGCGCCCCGATCCCGATGGTCTGGGTCAGCTCGAAGACCTTCTGCTCCAACTCCTTGTCCCGGAAGCCGTGTCCGGTCGCCGAGCCCTCGGCGGGCAGTTCGTCCAGGTAGTGCGCGGAGGCGTACTTGGCCGTCTTGAGGGCGAATTCGGCGCTGGTGCCGCCGACCACGATCGCCAGGTGGTACGGCGGGCACGCGGCCGTACCGAGCGAACGGATCTTCGCCTCGAGGAACTTCATCATGGAGGCCTCGTTCAGTACGGCCTTGGTCTCCTGGTAGAGGAAGGACTTGTTGGCGCTGCCGCCGCCCTTGGCCATGAAGAGGAATTTGTACGCGCCGCCGTCGGTGGCGTACAGCTCGATCTGGGCCGGCAGGTTGGAGCCGGTGTTCTTCTCGTCCCACATGGTCAGCGGCGCCATCTGCGAGTAGCGCAGGTTGAGCTTGGTGTAGGCGTCGTAGATGCCGCGGGAGAGCGCTTCCTCGTCGCCGCCCGAGGTCAGCACCTGCTGGCCGCGCTTGCCCATGACGATGGCGGTGCCGGTGTCCTGGCACATCGGCAGCACGCCGGCCGCGGCGATGTTGGCGTTCTTGAGCAGGTCGAGCGCCACGAAGCGGTCGTTGGGGCTGGCCTGCGGGTCGTCCAGGATGCGGCGCAGCTGGGCGAGGTGGGTCGGGCGCAGATAGTGCGAGATGTCGTGCATCGCCTCGGCGGCGAGCAAGCGCAGCGCCTCCGGCTCGACGGTGAGGAAGGTGCGCCCCTCGGCCTCGAAGGTGCCGACCCCTTCCGCCGTGATCAGGCGGTAGGCGGTGGTGTCCTCGCCGAGAGGGAGCAGATCCGTATATTCGAACTCGGGCATAAGGGGCATTCCTCACTCGGCTGCGTCGTCGCTGAAGCCCGTCCAGCATACGAGCGCGCGGGCCGCCGTACGGCTGTGAGGTAGCGCTCACCGCCCGGCCGACCCTGGTGCCCTGGCGCCCCGGACGGCCCGACCCCTAAGGGTCGGATGGGGGTCAGCTCCGGCCGCTTTCGGGGTAGTCGCGATCTATCGCGTCTGTGTACGGTGGGCCGGTGGATGAATCGCAGCTCCAAAAGCCCGCGCAGCAGCCCGTAGAGCCCGTGCGGCGCCCGGAGACGGCCGTCGCGGCCCCGTCCGCCGCTGCGCCCGCCACCTCCGGGCCCGCTGCCTCCGCGCCCGCCGCGGAGGCGGACCTGCGCGCCTCGGACGCCGACCGGGACCGGATCGCCGACATCCTGCGCGAGGCGCTGGCCGAGGGCCGGCTGGACTCGGCCGAGCACTCCGAGCGCCTCGACCGGGTCTACGCGGCCAAGACGCTCGGCGAGTTGCTGCCCCTGGTGCGCGACCTGCCGGTGGGGCGTACGGCGTCCCCGGCGCCCGCCCCCGCCTACCGCGGCCACGCGGGCGACGGCAGCGGCGAGAACCCCCACCTGGTCGGCATCCTCGGCGGCGCCGAGCGCAAGGGCCGCTGGCGCGTCGGGCACAAGATCACCGCGGTCGCGATCCTGGGCGGCGTCGAGATCGACCTGTCCGAGGCCACCTTCACCGCGCCGGAACTGGTCATCCACTGCACCGCCGTGATGGGCGGGGTCACCATCAAACTGCCGGAGAACGTGACACTGCGCGGCGGCGGTGTGATCGGCATCATGGGCGGCTCCGACATCAAGGCCTACGAGTCCACGGACCCCGGCGCCCCCGTGGTCCGGGTGGACGGGTTCGCCTTCTGGGGCGGCGTGGAGGCGAAGGCCAAGCGCGGCAAGAAGGTCAAGGACTGGACCCGCAAGCACCTCGGCAACTGACGCCGCCCGGCGCCTGGTTCGCCCCCCGGGGGGAGGCCGGGGCGTCGGCCCGGAGTGCCCCGCACGGAGGCCGGGGCGTCGGCCCGGCCCACCCCGGGGGCGGGAGGCCGGTGCGCCCGGCCGGCGCACGCCGGCGCCCAACGCGACCGCCCCGCCGCCGGGTTAGGGGCGGCGCGCACCCACCCGTGCAACCCCCCTGGGGCAGTTGGGAAGGCCGTGGCAGGGGTTAATTCTTGTGGCGTGTGTGCGCCACGAATGTTGCGTGTTCACGCCAAGTGCAGGTCAGTGGGGGTATCGGTGCGTGACCGGACGTGAACACGGTGCGCATGAAGTCGCGCACAGCGGGTAGGGGAACTGGACACGCCGCCGCGCTGCCGCCGCCGCACGCTGCGCACGGGGAGCAGTCGGCGCGGGCCAGCGTGGCACACCACGAGCCGTCGTCAGGAGTTTCCCGTGCTTCAACCGATCGAGCCCGTCATGGACCCAGCCACTCCACCAGGTCATCCACGCGACTTGGGCGGGCCCTGGCACTCGGAGGCGGCATGCCGCAGCGACGAGGCGGGGCTGTTCTTCGCGCCGTCGAAGGAGCCCACCGCGGCCCGGCTGGCCCGTGAGGAGGCCGCCAAGCGGGTCTGCGCCCGCTGCCCGGTGATGCTCGAATGCCGCGAACACGCGCTGCTCCAACCGGAGCCGTACGGGGTGTGGGGCGGCATGACCGCCGCCGAGCGCCGGGTCGTGCTGGCCCGCAGACGCCGCCGCGAGGTCGAACTCCAGCGCCCCGCCGCTCAGATAGCCGTGGCGGGCTGACCACGGCGGCGCACATCCTGCCCGGGTGGCGGTGCGCCCGGGAGCGGCCCGGTCCGGGCAGGAGGTGCGGTGGCACGGTGCTGTGGGGACGCGGGTGCGGCGGACCGCCGCCGTCGGCCGCGGGCGAGGTCAGTGCGCCCGGTCGAAGTTGACCGCGCTGTACGCCCGCAGCTTGGACAGCCGGTGCTCGGAGTCGATCTGCCGGATGGTGCCGGACTTGGACCGCATCACCAGTGACGAGGTCGTCGCCGTCTCGCGCCGGTAGCGCACCCCGCGCAGCAGTTCGCCGTCGGTGACGCCGGTCGCCACGAAGAACACGTTGTCGCCGCTGACCAGGTCCTTGGTCTCCAGCACCCGGTCCAGGTCGTGTCCGGCGTCCAGTGCCCGCTGCTTCTCCGCGTCGTCCTTCGGCCACAGCCTGCCCTGGATCGTGCCGCCCAAGCAGGTGATGGCGCAGGCCGCGATGATTCCTTCGGGCGTACCGCCGATGCCGAGCAGCAGGTCGACGCCGGTCCCTTCGCGTACGGCCATGATCGCGCCGGCCACGTCGCCGTCCGCGATGAACTTGATCCGGGCGCCGGTCTCCCGGATCTCCCGGACGATGCCGTCGTGCCGCGGCCGGTCGAGCACCACGACCGTGACGTCCTCCGGCGCGCTGCCCTTGGCCTTGGCCACCCGGCGGACGTTGACCGACGGCGGGGCGGTGATGTCGACGTACTCGGCGGCCTCGGGGCCGGCCACCAGCTTGTCCATGTAGAAGACCGCCGACGGGTCGAACATCGTGCCGCGGTCGGCCACCGCGAGCACCGAGACGGCGTTCGGCATGCCCTTGGCGGTCAGCGTCGTGCCGTCCACCGGGTCCACGGCGACATCGCACTCCGCACCGGTGCCGTCGCCGATCCGCTCGCCGTTGAAGAGCATCGGCGCTTCGTCCTTCTCGCCTTCGCCGATCACCACGACGCCGTTCATCGACACGGTGTGCACCAGGGTCCGCATCGCCTTGACGGCGGCGCCGTCCGCACCGTTCTTGTCGCCGCGGCCGACCCACCGCGCGGCGGCCATCGCGGCGGCCTCGGTCACCCGGACCAACTCCAGGGCGAGGTTGCGGTCGGGTGCCTCGGGGCTCACTTCGAGCGCGGGGGGCAGATTCTGTTCGGTCATCGCAACGCACCTTTCTGTACGAGGACGGCCGGATATGAGGGTGCTGCGACCTTATCGGGTTCCCGCGAATATGAGCAGGACGCCTGTCACATGAGCGGACCGCCGTCGGTCGTACGACCGGACCGCCGCCCGCCACGTGAGCGGACCGGCGCCGCGTACTGGCGGTCGGGGACCCTCGGTCGGGGCACGGCGGGGCATGGGGGACGATAGGGGCGTGGCAGCAGACAAGCGTGGCAACAAGACGGTCAGGGACCTGATCCTGTCCTTGGCGGTTCTCGGCGTCGTCGTCGCCGTCATCTACGTGTTCATCCCGCACGACTCCAAGGCCGACCCGGTCAAGCCGATCAGCTACTCGGTGGAGCTGGGGCAGGCCAGGCGGGACGCGCCCTTCAAGGTCGCCGGGCCCGAGGGTTTGAGCGCCCGGTGGCGCGCCACCTCGGTCACGTACAACTCCGCCGACCCGCACAAGGTCGTCTGGCACGTCGGCTTCGTGGACCCCGAGCAGCAGTACGTGGCCATCGAGCAGAGCAACGGCGACCCGGACGCCTTCATCGGCGAGGTCACCCTCAACGCGCACCGCGACGGCACGCGGACGGTCACCGCCGGCGGCCTGGTCTGGGAGCGCTGGGCGGGCAAGCGGTACAACGCGCTGGTGCGCAAGGAGCAGGGCGTGACCACGATCGTGCTCGGCACCGGTCCCGACAGCCAGCTCACGCAGATGGCCGCCGCGCTGCGGGAGCGCGGCGGCCAGTAGGTGCCCGCGGGCCGCGGGCGGTCCCGACTCAGACGGTCGTGATGACCTCGTCGTAGGACAGCCGCGGGTTGCGCGGGAACCAGGCGTCCTCGCCCGGCTTGCCGATGTTGACCACGGCCAGCACCGAGTGCTCGCCGTCCGCGAAGAACTCCTTGTTGATGCCGTCGGCGTCGAAGCCGGTCATCGGGCCGGCCGCGAGGCCCGCCGCGCGCACGCCGATGATGAAGTAGCCGACCTGGAGCGAGGCGTTGAAGGCGGCCGACTTCTCGCGCACCGGACGCTCGGAGAAGAACGCGTCCTTGGCCTGCGGGAAGGCCGGGAACTGGGCGGGCAGTTCCTCGTGGAACTCGTTGTCCGCGGCCAGGATCGCCACCAGCGGGGCGGTCGAGGTCTTCGGCTGGTTGCCCCCGGCCATGTGCTGCACCAGGCGCTCGCGGCCCTCGGCGGAGCGGACCAGGACCACCCGCAGCGGCTGCTGGTTGAAAGCGGTGGGGGCGTACTTGACCAGGTCGTAGATCGCCTGGATCTGCTCATCGGTGACCGGGTCCGCGGTGAAGGTGTTCGCGGTGCGGGCCTCGCGGAAGAGAAGGTCCTGGGCGGCGGGGTCGAGTACGAGCGTCATGGATTACCTCTGGGGGGTCGATCGGAGCGGTGCGCGGTCTCCCGCGCGGAGGACACCCGGTCGCGGTCTCCCGCGCTCGGGAACACCCGATCCAACCTGCATGAAAGCTCAACCATTCCGGGTTCAACTGTGACCCCGGTCACACTCGCGCCTTCGTGACCTGGTCTTTTACGCCCCCGGGCAGCTCCTGCCGCCGCTGGCCGGCGCGCTACGCCTCCGCGCCCTCGCCCTCGTCGCCCCTGGCTTCCTCCTCCGCCGCAAGCGCCGCGTTCAACCGCTTGCGGGCGCCCTCCAGCCAGTGCCGGCACACCTTCGCCAACTCCTCGCCCCGCTCCCACAGCGCGAGCGACTCCTCCAGCGTGGCGCCGCCCGCCTCCAGCCGGCGCACGACGTCGATCAGCTCGTCGCGGGCCTGCTCGTAACCCAGCGCGGCGGTGGTGGTGTCCTGGTCTGCTGCCATGGAGCCAGCCTAGGGGCGGCCGCCGACAGCCCGGCTCCCGCTGGCGCCGACGGCCCCGCTCACGCTTCCCCGCCGCCCGCCACCCGTACCGTGAAGCCGCCCGCCGCCACCCGCGCCCGCAGTTCCTCGCCCTCGGCGACGTCGGCCGGGTCGCGCACCGCGGCGCCGTCCGCCCGCTGGAGCACCGCATAGCCGCGCCGCAGCGTGGCAGCCGGGGACAGCGCCACCACCCGGGCCAGCGTGTGCGACAGGTCGGCGTCCGCCCGGTCCAGGGCGTGCCGCAGTGAGCGGCGGCCCCGGTCGAGGCGGTCGGCCACCTCCGCCGCCCGCTCGTCGATCATCCGGTGCGGTGCCGCCATCGAGGGCCGGCTCAGCGCCGCTTCGAGGCCGCGCTCCTCCCGGTCCAGCAGCCCGCGGATCACCCGCAGCGCCCGGTCGCTGACCAGCCGTACCTTGGCCAGTTCCTCGCGCACATCGGGCACCACGCGCTTGGCGGCGTCGGTCGGTGTGGACGCGCGCAGGTCCGCGACCAGGTCGAGCAGCGGCGAGTCCGGCTCGTGCCCGATGGCCGAGACCACCGGTGTGGCGCAGTCCGCGACCGTACGCACCAGCTGCTCGTCGGAGAACGGCAGCAGGTCCTCGACGCTGCCGCCGCCCCGGGCCACGATGATCACATCGACCTCGGGGTGCGCGTCCAGCTCGCGCACCGCCTCGATGACCTGCGGCACCGCGTGCGCGCCCTGCACCGGGACGTTGCGGATCTCGAAGCGCACCGCCGGCCAGCGCAGCCGGGCGTTTTCCCGTACGTCCCGCTCGGCCGCCGAGGCGCGCCCGGTGACCAGGCCGATCAGCTGGGGCAGGAAGGGCAGCGGGCGCTTGCGGTCCAGCGCGAACAGCCCCTCGCCGGCCAGCTGCTTCTTCAGCCGCTCAAGCCGCACCAGCAGCTCGCCCACTCCGACCGGGCGGATCTCCACCGCGCGCAGCGACAGGGTGCCGCGCGGCCCGTACCACTCCGGCTTCGCGTGCAGCACCACCCGCGCTCCCTCGCCGACCACGTCCGCGACCTGGTCGAAGACCGCGCGGAAGCACGTGACGCTCAGCGAGATGTCGTGCGACGGGTCGCGCAGCGTCAGGAAGACCACGCCCGCGCCGGGCCGCCGGGACAGCTGGGTGATCTGCCCCTCGACCCACACCGCGCCGAGCCGGTCGATCCATCCGCCGATCAGCCGGGACACCTCGCCGACCGGGATCGGCGTGTCCGCCGAGGTGCTGAGAGCCATCCCCCGACTCTAGCCCCGCCCTCCGACACACCCCGGGGGCCGCCGGAGCGGGCCGCCGCGGTCGGGGACGTCACCCCGGGGAACGCCGACCGGGTACGCCGACCGGGGCACGTACCGCACCCGTCGGCGTACCGGCGGCGGGGGAACACCGCCGAAGCTCACCGGCGCCGGTGCGCGACCGCACCCGTGCCCGCCGCGGCCCCCCGTACGATGGACCGCATGACGACCGAAGCCAGCCGCCGCGTCCTGCTCGCCGCCCCCCGCGGGTACTGCGCGGGCGTGGACCGTGCGGTGATCACCGTCGAGAAGGCGCTGGAGCAGTACGGCGCCCCGGTCTATGTCCGCAAGGAGATCGTCCACAACAAATACGTCGTGCAGACCCTGGAGCGGAAGGGCGCCGTCTTCGTCGACGAGACGGCGGAGGTGCCCGAGGGCGCCATCGTCATCTTCTCCGCGCACGGCGTCGCCCCGGTCGTCCACGAGGAGGCCGGCCGCCGCAAGCTGGCCTCGATCGACGCGACCTGCCCGCTGGTGACCAAGGTCCACAAGGAAGCCGTCCGGTTCGCCAACGAGGACTACGACATCCTGCTCATCGGCCACGAGGGCCACGAGGAGGTCATCGGCACGATGGGCGAGGCGCCCGAGCGCACCCATCTGGTCGACGGCCCCAAGGACGTCGCCGAGCTGACCGTACGCGACGAGTCCAAGGTCGTCTGGCTGTCCCAGACCACCCTGTCGGTGGACGAGACGATGGAGACGGTCGACGCGCTCAAGGAGCGCTTCCCGAACCTGCTCTCGCCGCCCAGCGACGACATCTGCTACGCCACCCAGAACCGCCAGGTCGCCGTCAAGCAGATCTCCGCGGACGCCGAACTGGTCATCGTGGTCGGCTCCCGCAACTCCTCCAACGCCATCCGGCTGGTCGAGGTCGCCAAGCAGTCCGGAGCCGAGGCGGCGTATCTGGTGGACTTCGCCGACGAGTGCGAGGACGGCTGGCTGGAGGGCGTCGGCACGGTCGGCGTCACCTCGGGCGCCTCGGTGCCGGAGATCCTCGTGGACCAGGTGCTGGAGTGGCTGGCGGTACGCGGTTTCGCGGATGTCCAGATCGTCACCTCGGCGACGGAGTCCATCCAGTTCTCGCTGCCCAAGGAACTGCGCCGGGATCTGCGTGCGGAGGCCGCCGCCGGGGAATCCGCCAAGAGGTGAGTTGTTTTCCGCGCGCCTCCCATGGGGGGAGCTACCAGAGGTGAGGTCCTCGGCCCGCCTCTAGCCTGGAGGTCATGGACGTGTTCGGTGTGGACATCGGCGGTACGGGAATCAAGGGCGCCCCTGTCGACCTCGACAAGGGCGACCTGTCGGACGAGCGGTACAAAGTGCTGACGCCGCGCCCGGCCACTCCGGAAGCGGTGATCGAGGGCGTCCACGACGTCGTCACCCACTTCGGCTGGTCCGGGCCGCTCGGGGTCACCTTCCCCGGTGTCGTGATGGACGGCGTGACCAGGACCGCGGCCAACGTGGACGCCGGCTGGGTCGGGCTGGACGCGCGCAAGGCGATCAGCGACCGCCTCGGCCTGCCCGTGGTGGTGCTCAACGACGCGGACGCGGCGGGCGTCGCCGAGATGACCTTCGGGGCCGGGCGCGGGCGCGGCGGCACCGTCATCGTGCTGACGCTGGGCACCGGCATCGGCAGCGCCGTCTTCGTGGACGGCCGCCTGCTGCCGAACACCGAGCTGGGCCACCTGGAGCTGCACGGCCACGACGCGGAGAAGCGCGCGTCGGTCAAGGCCCGCGAGGACGAGGACCTGAGCTGGGAGCACTGGGCGCACCGGCTGCGCAAGTACCTGGCGCACGTCGAGATGCTGTTCTCGCCCGACCTGTTCGTGCTGGGCGGCGGAGTCAGCCGCAAGTCCGAGAAGTTCCTGCCGCTGCTGCACGGCCACGGGCTCAGCGCCGAGATCGTTCCCGCGGAGCTGCAGAACAACGCCGGGATCGTCGGCGCCGCGATGGCAGCCGCAAAGCTCTGACCGCGACGATCAGCGCGGCCAGCACCGTACCGGCGTAGAGCCAGCCGGTCATCAGCGCCAGACCGGTGAACAGGCCGAGCAGATGCCCGACCAGGCCGCCGTCCCCGCCGTCGGCGGTCAGCCCGATCCCGACGGCGAAGGCGATCGGCGCCGACACCGGGGCCGCCACCAGGTCGTACGGGCGTACGTAGACCGCCGCGGTCGCGCTCACCGCGACGAAGGCGAGGCCGAAGAAGACGCCGGGGCCGTCGAAGAGGAGCGCGTCGACGGTACCGGCCAGCACGGTGACCACGGTGGTCAGCAGCCCGGTGCCGAGCCCGGTCAGCCGCGGCCTGGGCCGCTGTACGGCACGCAGCCGGCGGACCAGCGCGGCGAGCGGGCGCGCGGGCTTGGCCGGTACGGCCGGCGGAGCACCGTAGACCCCCGCGGCGGCCTCCCCGCCGGGTGCCGGGGGCGGGGCGCCGCCGGTGCCGCCCGGACGCGCACTGTGTTGGTCCACCTACCCAACGTAGGCGTCCCGCCCCGGGAAACCACGCAGCGTACCCGGACATTCGCCCGGCTGGGCGCCCGTGTTCGAGCGCGGGCGGGGTGCCGCGCCCCGGCCCCGTAGACTGGCGGCCGGCATCCGGGCTGCGGACGCCGGCCTCGTTACGGGAAGCTACGGGAAGTCGCCACGTGTCGCTCACCATCGGAATCGTCGGTCTGCCGAATGTCGGCAAGTCGACGCTCTTCAACGCCCTGACCAAGAACGACGTGCTCGCGGCCAACTACCCGTTCGCCACGATCGAGCCCAACGTCGGCGTCGTGGGCGTCCCCGACGCCCGGCTCGACACGCTCGCCGGGATCTTCGGCTCGGCCCGTGTGCTGCCCGCCACGGTCGACTTCGTCGACATCGCCGGCATCGTCCGCGGCGCCTCCGAGGGCGAGGGCCTGGGCAACAAGTTCCTCGCGAACATCCGCGAGTCCGACGCGATCTGCCAGGTCATCCGGGCCTTCAAGGACGAGAACGTCGTCCACGTCGACGGCAAGGTCTCGCCCAAGGACGACATCGAGACCATCAACACCGAGCTGATCCTGGCCGACCTCCAGTCCGTCGAGAAGGCCATCCCGCGCCTGACGAAGGAGGCCCGCCTCCAGAAGGAGAAGGCCGCCGTCCTGGCCGCGACCGAGGCCGCCCAGGCGATCCTCGCCGCCGGCGACACGCTCTTCTCGCACGGCATCACCAAGAGCACCGAGCAGGGCGCCCTCCTGCACGAGCTGCACCTGCTCACCACCAAGCCCTTCCTCTACGTCTTCAACGTGGACGAGGACGAGCTGACCGACGAGGCCTTCAAGGACGAGCAGCGCGCCCTGGTCGCCCCCGCCGAGGCGATCTTCCTGAACGCCAAGCTCGAATGCGACCTGGCGGAACTCGACGACGCCGAGGCCCTCGAACTCCTCCAGTCCGTCGGCCAGCAGGAACCCGGCCTGGCCACCCTGGCCCGCGTCGGCTTCGAAACCCTCGGCCTCCAGACCTACCTCACCGCCGGCCCCAAGGAATCCCGCGCCTGGACCATCAAGCGCGGCGCCACCGCCCCCGAGGCGGCCGGCGTCATCCACACCGACTTCCAAAAGGGCTTCATCAAGGCCGAGGTCATCTCCTTCGCCGACCTGGTCGCCACCGGCTCCGTGGCGGAGGCCCGCGCGAAGGGCAAGGCGCGCATGGAGGGCAAGGACTACGTGATGCAGGACGGCGACGTGGTGGAGTTCCGCTTCAACGTGTAGCTGCGCGGGCGGTATGCGGTCTGACCTGCGGCGGAGGGGGTGCGCGGCCTCAGCGGTCCGTACGGAGTCCGCAACCGTGCTGACGGGTGGTCAGCGCGAGGGACTGGCTACGCCGCTTCGGTAGCTGCCGCGTCGCCCTCTTCGGGGCAGTCCGCGTACGCCTTGTCGACAGCGGCCCGGGTCCGTTCCTCGGAGTCGGGCCACAGGTGGGTGTAGATGTTCAGCGTCATGGCCGCGTTGGTGTGGCCGAGGCGCTCGGAGACGGTTTTGACGGACTCGCCGTGCTTGATGAGCAGGCTGGCGTAGTGGTGCCGAAGGGCATGGGGTCCCGTGCCCTTCGGGATACCGGCCTTGGCACACGACGGCCGCCAGGCGTGGTCCATGAAGTGGGTGTAGACGATGGGTCCGCCCTGCGGCGCTGTGAAGAGCCAGCCCTCGGCGCCGTCGACAGGAAAGTCCCGCAGGTGGGCCTTGAGCGCGGCGACTGCCATTTTCGGCAGCGGGACCGTTCGGTGGGAGCGGGCCGTCTTGGGCGGTCCGACATAGACCCCGTGCTTGGCCGTCTGCTGTATCTGCTGCTCGACCGAGACGGTCGCGTGCAGCAGGTCCGCATGGCGGAGCTGGAGCCCGAAGAGCTCGCCGGGCCGTAGCCCCGTGGCGGCGCCCAGCAGCACCAGGGCCTTGTAGCGGCCCGGTATTTGCTCGGACAGCGCTCGGACCTGTTCCACCGCCAGCGGCACCACGCGCTTCCGGGGAACGGAGGGGAGCTTTGCGTCGCTGCATGGGTTGTGCGGGATCATGCGATCACGGACAGCGGCCCGGAAGACGGCGTTGACGGTGTTGAAGACGGTCCGTGTCGTGCTGGCGGCGAGCCCGTGGGTCGTCGTCAGGCCGGTGACCCAGCTCTGAATGTCGCCGGGCTTGATCATGCCCAGCGCCCGCTTCTCCCAGGCCGGATAGACATAGCACCGCAGGTGCTGTTCCACAGTCTTGGCGGTGCCGGGGCGGTGAGGCTGGCTGGAGCGCCATTGCTGGATCCGTGAAACAGAACCGGGACAGGGCCAACGGGGCGCCTTGGCTCCTGGAGATGCGGCGGGGTGGCCGTCGAATTCAGCCGAGCGTGAGCAGCTCGTCGAACGCGGCCCTCACGTCGGAAGCCCCGTACGTGGTGAGTGCCCACAGAGCCGAGATCTTCGCAGCTGAGGCCCACAGGCCCTCGGCGGTCGGTGGTCGGAATGCGTGGACACTGAGACCCCGCTTCGAGAAGGGGCGGCGGTCGAGGTATCGCAGGCCGCCTGTGCCGCAGAGGTAGGCATCAGCGCCGACCGCCGAAGTGAGGTCGGCCAGACGTTCCGAGCGGTCCAACGACGTGGCGAGGTCGCTGCTGTGCACGATGGATCCGCGCCACCCCAGGACGTTCAGCAGGGCGCGGGTGGTCGCCTCTGCGACAGCCGCCGTGCGACCGGTCTCAGTGACCGCTTGGACAGCGGGTTCGAGTGCTGCTTGCAGCAGTGGCCAGTGGGTGCTGAGGCGATAGTGCTGCGCGGGCAGTTGGCTGAGGCGGCGGGCGGCGCGTGGCGGGTCCGCGAGCCGGGCGTCGCGGATCAATGTTGAGCGTCCGTAAGGGAGATGGGTTTCCACAGACAGCCACTGGTGCTCCTCCGGGTTGTGAAGTCCGGCGAGCCGTGCCCGGTGCTGGTAGTCGCGGCGGGCGAACTGGACATCGTCCAGGACAACCCAGACGTCGGCCGTGCAGAGCTTCGCCAGCGTGGAGAGCCGGGGCAGGAGGTTGGGCTGATGGATTGCACATGAGCGCACTGCCGGTGCGCCCACGAGGGCGGCACGGTCAAGTGGGGAGGAGCCAACTGTCGTAGCCGCGGGCGCGGAGGCGTGCGAAGGCATCGCGGACCTCTTCAGGGACGTGCTGCTCGATGGCGAAACCGCGCTTGGGGTACTCCATCACCCGTTCCATATCGCCCATGAGCATGTCGATGAGCTGCTTCTCGTCGTCGTGCGTCTTGACGTATTCGATGTACGGCAAAGGCTGGGAGACGCAGATCGGCTCCGCCTCGGGCCACAGTTTGCGGCATGTGGCGTAGGCGCGGCGCTGCATGTAGGGCATGGAGATCAGAAGCAGGGTGGTCACTGCGACGCCCGCATTCTCCAGCACCTCGCGAGAGAAGCCGATGTTCTGACCGGTGTTGGTGGCCTTGGGCTCCAGCAGGATTGCTTCGTCCGGCACGCCCAGGGAAAGCGCGTGTTCGCGGTAGTGGGTGGCCTCACCACGAGGAAATCTCGCCTGGGTGGCTGCGCTGGTGTTGCCGGTGAAGACAACGGTCGGGAACATGCGGGCGTGGTAGAGGTCGGCGGTGGTGGTGGCCACACCGAGGTCGAGGCTGCCGAGGGCGATCGCGGCGGAGCAGGGCTTCAGCTCGTGGCCCATCTGGTGGAAGTCCCAGATGGCTCGGGCATCGGCCCGGTCCGCGTCGCTGATCGGGGCCTGGCCGGTCACGTGTACTCCTCGCTGTTGCGCACTGTCTTGATGCTTCGCAGTTGGTGTTTCAGGCCGTATCGGGTGGCGGTGTCGGAGGCGCGGTCGAGCACGGCGTGGCCGGCGCTGCGGGTGGCCGGGTCGGTGAGCAAGATGTGGCCGTGCGCGGTATCGATCTGGACGCGCTGGAGCGGAGTCTCGAAACGGCCGTTGCTGCGGGCTGTATCGATGTAGGCCAAGGCCCGGGTGAGATCGCCGACGCCACGGTAGGCCAGCGCGAGCTTCTGCTGGGCGGTTGCCCAGTCCTCCGGCTCGTCCAGGTCCTCGAACCGCTCCGCCGCCTGCCCCATGACCTGGATAGCGAACTCGTTGCGGCCGTCTTTGGCCAGGGCGGTGCCGATCCACAACAGGGCGCGGGCGCGGTCGGCTGAGCCGAGCCTTTGGTCGTCGGTGAGCTGTTGGTAGAGCGTGGCCGCAGGGGTGAGCCGTCCGGCCATTTCGGTGACTACCGCAAGAGAAAGTTCGATCTGCGCGGCCCGGCGCGGAATGTCGAGTTCGGCGAATACGTCGTGTGCGTCGGAGTAGAGCCGCTTGGCGGTCATTAAGTCCTGAAGGGTGCCCTGGAGGCGGCGCAGGTCACCGGACAGGACCAGCGAGCGCCCGTAGAGGTAGAGGCCGCGATCGTCAAGGTCGCGCGGCTGGACGGGGCCGAGCCAACGTTCCAGAAGAGTGGCGGCGAAGGCGAAGTCCTGGCGATCGAGGCACACCACGATGCGCTCCAGATCCTCCGTCCAGGTCTCGTGATCGGCGATCGTGAGCGAGGGAGTCCCTGTCGATTGCCGCCCCGGGGACGCATCGAGAAGCTGCTCGAATCGGGCTTGTGCGGTGCCATCGGAGCGAGCGAGGGCTGTGTCGAGGATGGCCTGTGTGTCGGGCCATGGGCAGGTGGTCGTGCCCAACTTCTCCCATTTGGAGACCGTGCGGATCCCGACGCCCAGGTGAGCTGCGTAGGCCCGCACGCTCATGCGCAGCGCCTGCCGCAGCAGGCCGGCCTCGCGGCCGGTCCATCGCCTCACGCTCGCCACGGGGCGCCTCCTTCCTGCCGTAATGGAATCACGGACAGTGGTCGAGAGGCCACGGAAGTGCCACAAGGGTGCAACGGCCGTTCATTCCCTGGGGGATGGGAGCAAGTCAGGCTCGAAGGACTCAGCCCATCCGTCCTGTCGTGGAGGTCATCCGCGTGGTCACCCTCACCGAGCACAGCCCTGTTCCCCATCCGGACGTCTACGGCTTTCTGCGGCTGACGCGCACGACGCGGGGTCGGCGTCTCGCTTTGTCGGCGGTTCTGGACGACTACTGCCGGACTCACGAGTTGAGGTTGGCCGCCCTGTTCGTAGAGCACGCTCCCGACGACTTCTACTCCCCGGCTTTCGTCGGGCTCCTCGACACCCTCACCCTGGCGGATGCCTACGGCGTCGTCATCCCGTCTCTCGCCCACCTCGGCCCCAAGCGAACCGCCACCGACCGCGCACGGATCGTCCTTGGCGTCGGTGCCCGACTGATGCAGGTGCGATTGGGCGCCGCGAACTTGCACTCGGGAAGCACGGCCGTCTCCACTACCCACCGGGCCTCGGCCTTGATCGTGCCGCGTCTCCTCCGCGCTCGACGGGAGAGGCCGGTCTCATGACCCGGGTAGTGCAGTCCACGAGCGACCACACCACCCCGACAGCCCCCGTCCCGGTCGTGACCGAGCCCGTCTGCGACGAGTTCGCGGTGCGGATCTCCAGCGGTGCCGCAACGGGCAGGGCACTGGGACGAGACCCCGATGGTCAGTGGGTCGGACGGCTTCGCCGCATCAGCGCGGCAAAGCTGCGCGCTTGGGGGCTGGCTCCGCTCATGGACGAGGCCCAGCTCGTGGTCAGCGAACTCGTCACCAATGCCCTGCGTTACGGCCAGGGCGCCGAGATCGAATTCCGCCTCGTCATCACCCTCCAGGGGATGTTGCTGGCGGTGAACGACGGCTCTGACAGCCGCCCACAGCTGAGGGTGGTCGACGACTCCAGCGAGACCGGCCGTGGCCTCTTCCTCGTCGCTGCTGTCGCTGACGACTGGGGCGTCAGCCCCGACGGCACGACCACCTGGTGCTCACTGAGCCTTGCGAGGGCGTGCCGATGACCGTCCCGAGTCAGCATCTCTGCAGAAAGCAACACGCAATGACGCACGCGAAGACGCTGTTCCCCGTCTGCGGCCGGCCCGCCCGGCTCCCTGAGCGTCTGGTCCAGGAGGCTCTGCGCATCGCGACACCGTACGGGTCGCCGCATGAGGCGGACGTGGAACGGGACTTGTGGTGTCACCTCCAAGCCCACGGCGACAGGGACCACTTCGCCCTCGTACTGGATCTCGACGGCGTGGCCACCGGGGCCATCTGGACTCACTGGGCAGACGGCACCCCTGCAGCACTGGACGTCCGACCGGATTGCCCGTTCGTCGATCCCGAATCACGCGAAGGGTGCTGCGAGTTCGCCTTCCACCCGGGCGCGCACAGCCACCGCCTCACCGCCACGCCCATCGAATTCTCTTGACTTCCCATCCCAACAGAGGAGATCACCTTGACTACCACCTCACTGGCTCTGAAGCCGGACACCGCCGCACCACCTGCCCAGCAGCCGCTCCCGGAAGGGGCCGCCTCATTGGGCCGCACCTGGCGTATCAGCACGAATGGCGGCATCACCCTCACCGGATACCTGCCCCCGTGGGCCGACGAGGACCCCAGCGAATCGGACGTCCCGCTGGAAGAGCTCTCCGTCAAGCTGGTCGACCTTGCGCACTGGCGGCCCTTCGACGGGCAGATGATGCGCATCCACAACCCCGCCCACGCGGACGGCGCCGACCTGGTGGCGGAAGCGAGCCTCTTCGACGGCCACGTCACCTGCCACCCCTACAGCGACGACCCCCAGGAGCGGACCCCGTACGCCGACGTCCGCGTGGTGGACGACTTGTGGTTGAACCACCTCACGCCCGAGGACCTCACCAGGCTCACCGCTCAACTCCGCGCACAGGCAGACCACATCGAGAATGACGTCACGCCGCTCCTCGAAGCGGCCCGCGGCGACTGGACTGCCCGTCAGAGCGGACGCACGGACGTCGTCGTCTATGAGCCTGCCGGCGCGTCGATAGCCTCCGCGCCGATCGGCGCTGTCCGCTGTTGACAGAGCACCCGACGCACGCACGAGAGCGAAGGAACTTCCCCTGATGACCAACACGACCGTCGAGCCCGACGAGGCCACCCGCCTGCGGAACAACGTCGTGGACACCCTCCGCGCGGAGGGCTGGATCTCCTCGTCACGGTCCTGACGCGCAGACGGGGCGTGACCAGCGACGGCCGAACCACCTGCGAACAGTCCGCATCTCCGTGCCCCGGCCTTGAGCGGGCTACCCGCAAGTACTACCGCAACGGAAGTAGGTAATCGGATGACTGCAATCGACGGCTCGACGGACCGCGATCCCGACGTGCTGCGGGCGGACATGGTCCGCGCGCTCCGCGACGAGGACGGGATCACAACCGGGCCCGTCGCCACCGCCTTCACCACGGTGCCCCGGCACCGCTTCGCGCCGGACGCACCTCCGGAAGTGGCGTACAGCCTTCACCGCACCGTGCCGGTCAAGAAGGACGAGCACGGCACGGACATCAGCGTCATGTCCGCCGCTCACCTCCAGGCCGTCATGCTCGAACAGGCCGAGGTCGAGCCCGGGATGAACGTCCTGGAGATCGGTTCGGGCGGGGTCAACGCCGCTTACCTCCAGGAACTCGTCGGTAGCGAGGGCAGGGTGACCACGGTCGACATCGACCACGACGTCATCGACCGCGCTCGCCGCTGCCTCGACGACGCCGGGTACGGCCGGGTGAGAACGGTCCTCGACGACGGCGAGCATGGTGTCGCCGACGGCGCTCCGTTCGACCGGATCATCGTGACGGCAGCGGCATGGGACATCCCTCCGTCGTGGATTGGCGGGCTGGCGGAGAAGGGGCGGCTCGTCGTCCCGCTGACGGTGTGCGGGACGACCCGCAGCATCGCTTTCGACCGCGACAGAAGCGGACTGATCAGCCGCTCCTACGGCCTGGCGCACTTCGTGCCCATGCAGGGCGAGGGCGCCGCCGAGGAGCACAAGGTGATGCTGCGCGAAGGCGTCGCCTTGCAGACCGACGACGTGCGAGTGCTCCTGGAGCCCCAGGCGCTCGACGCGGCTCTGGACATGCCCCGGCTGGAGCGCTGGTCCGGCGCCGCGTACGACCTGCCCGACGAGCTGGACCTGTTCCTCACGCTCAACCTGCCGAGTCCCGCCCGTCTCCACGCCGCCCAAGCCGTCGTCGACGGCGGCCTCGTGGAAGCTTCCGCCCTCAAGGGCGTTTCCGCGCTGGTGAGCCGCGACAGCTTCGCGTACCGCACGCGCCGGGAGAACGCCGCGACGGGCGGCTTCGAGAGCGGCGTGGTCGCTCACGGCCCACAGGCCGAAGCTCTCGCCGACCAGTATGCCGACCTCCTCCGCCACTGGGCGCAGAACCACCGCCGGCGGGGAGCCGCGACCTTCCGCTACCTGCCGGGCCCCGCGCCCAAGCCCCTGCCGGAGGGCACTGTGCTGCGCCGCCACGGCATCGTCACCGCGATCTGGACCTGAGACTCCGGAGCCGCACGGCTCCGGGACCACGCACCACCCGTCAACCACTCCAAGGAGGTTTGCATGACCGTGCAGATGGAGCGTCCGGTGACGCCCCCGCAGCCGGGGGACGCTCTCGCGCCCACCGATGCGGCGGGGGACTGGGACCTCGACATCACCATCGTCGAGGGCGGCCCGGCCGCGGACCAGCTCATCCGCCTGACGAGCGACGGATGCAACTCGACCTGCGCCACGGCGTGCGTGAGCTGCCCGTAGCCGTCCCGTAGGCATCGACCGCGTTCGGAGCGGTGCCCGACCGTGCGCAACTCGCGGTCGGGCACCGCGCACCCAGAGGGGGGACACATGTACCGGTACGTCGACGCAGCGTTGATCCGGGCCGCTGCGGGTCAACCCGACACGCAGGTCACCTGGCCGGACCTCGTCAGCACCACCGCGGGCCCGGCGTCGTGGCGCGCCTGGTTGCAAGAGGTCTGGCGGATCGGTGACTTCGCCGACGCCGTCTCGGCCGCCAGCCCCGATCTCGCGTCCCGTGTCGAGCAGATCTGCGCCGGCCACCACTTACCGGAGCCCACGGTCCACCGCGTCGTCCTTGCCGTCCTCCGCTACCTGCTGCGTACCCGCACGCGAGCCACGCCGTTCGGGCTCTTTGCCGGTGTCGCGGCAGCGCGCATCGGCGCCGCCCCCGCACTACGCCTCGGCTCCGAACACCGCCTGACGGCCAGAGCCGACGCCGCGCAGAGTACGCCGCTGGTCGACCACTTCGAGCGGCACCCGGCACTGCGACCGCACCTGATGCTGCTCACCTCCACCCTCGCCGTCGAACGCGACGACCACGTGGCCATCGACCACCGGCCCAGCGGGAAGCCCGGCACAGGACCCGAGCATGTACACATCCGCATGACGGAGCCCGTGCGGGCTGCTCTCGACGGCGCACGAAACCCGATCCGGTGGCGCGACCTTGCGTCGAAGCTCGCGGCCGCCTTTCCCGGCACCTCGCCGAACCTGATCGACAAGCTTCTCGCGAGCCTGGTCACGCAGCAGTTTCTGCTCACCAGCCTGCGCCCTGCGATGACAACCCACGACCCGCTCGCCGGCCTCCACGACCACGAGCATCGGCTGTCCACCCATGAGAGAGCTGAGGTCCGCGCGACTCCGCGCCACGCGCAGGACCTTCTCCTGGATTGCGACCCGACCATCCCCGACACCGTGGCCCGCGAGGCAGCTGCTGCGGCGAAGGCTCTCACCCGGCTCGCGCCCCAGGCCGCCCTGACCGGCTGGGCCGAGTGGCACGGCCGCTTCCTGGACCGGTACGGGCCGCGGGCGGTCGTCCCCGTCCTGGACGCCATCGACGCACTCGGCTACCCGCCCGGCTACCTCGGGGCTACCGCGGCGCCCTCGCTCTCCACCTTGCCCGACCGAGACGGCCGCCTCATCAAGCTCGCCCACGCCGCCGCGGTGCAAGGCCGTCTCGAAGTCGTGCTGGACGAGGCTGCGCTGGAATCCCTGGCCACCACGGGTCCCGACCACCCCGTGCAGCCCGGCACCGAGCTGACCGTGCGCATCGACGCCGCAGACTCCGCAGCACTTCAGCGGGGTGAGTTCAGCCTGCACGTCGTCGGCGTGGCCCGCTCCGCCGGCGCTACCACCGGGCGCTTCCTGGCCATGCTGCCGGACGAGGACCGGCGCCGTATGACCGAGGTGTACGCCGCCCTCCCGGGAGTGCACGACGATGCCCTCGTCGCCCAGATCAGTGCCGTCCTCCTGTCCGTACGAGCGGCGAACGTCGCGCGCGCCCCGCAGGTGACCGACCTCGTGATCTCGCTGGGCGAATACCGCGGCCCGGAGAGCAGACTCCTTCCCGTCACGGACCTGGCCGTCAGCGCGGACGCCGAGCAGCTCCACCTCGTCTCGCTCTCCCACCGCCGCCCGGTGCACACGCTGCTGCTCAACGCCGTGGACCTGGGGCTGCATTCGCACCCCCTGACCCGGTTCCTGGCCGAGGCGCCTGTCGCGTTGGCCGTGCCCTGCACGGGATTTCTGTGGGGCACCGCCGCCTCGAACCTGCCCTTCCTGCCTGCCCTGCGCTACGGCCGAACGGTCCTCTCCCCGGCCCGCTGGCGCCTCGACCGCGGCGACCTGCCCGCCGCATCAGCGCCGTGGTCGCAGTGGGACGAAGCCCTGAGCCGCTGGGGCCGTGACGTGCGCCTTCCCGACAGGGTGTACCTGAGCGAGGCCGACCAGTGCCTCGCTCTGGATCTCACCGAGCCCTCGCACCGTGCTCTGCTGCGCACACACCTCGACCGCGACGGCACCGTGACCCTGCGCCCGGCGCCCGAGCCCCAGGACTTGGGCTGGATCGGAGGCCGCGCTCACGAGGTGGTGATCCCCCTGATCTCCGACCAGAACCGCACCCCCGTACGGACTGCGCCCCACGTCGTCACCCGCGAACACGGCCGTCTCCCCGGCAGTGGAGAGCTTCTCTACGTTCAGCTCCACGGTAACCCCGCCAGACAGGACCACATCCTCACCCGCCATCTGCCCGCCCTGCTAGACGAACTCAAGCCTCCCCGCTGCTGGTTCGTCCGCTACTCCGAACCCGGCCACCACCTCCGTCTGCGCCTTTCCTGCAGGCCGGGCGCGCTCGGGGCGACCTTCGAGCACGTCGGTGCCTGGACCGAGGCGCTTCGCCGCCACGGGCTGATCACCCACGTCAGCGTGGAGACCTACCACCCGGAGATCGCCCGGTATGGCGGCCCGGCAGCAATCGACGCCGCGGAGGCGTACTTCGCCGCCGACTCCACCGCCGTGCTGGCCCAGCTCGCCGCAAGGCGAGCGAAAGACGCCCCCGACACCCGCGCGGTGACCGCCGCGAGCATGGTGGATATCGCCATCGGCCTGCTCGGCGACCGCGCCAGGGCGATGGGCTGGCTCATCGCGCACACCCGAACCGATTCGGCTGCCCCACCTCGCCCCGTCCACCGGCAGGCCGTCGAGCTGGCGCACACGCACCCCGTCGGCGTGGACGAGCAGACCACAGCAGCCTGGTCCGCACGAAGAGCGGCACTGGCCGACTACGCCGACACCCTCCTGGCGGCAGGTACCGACCCCGGCGACTTACTGCCCGACCTGCTGCACTTGCACCACGTACGTATGCACGGCCCCGGTCTGCCCGCAGAGCGCACACACCTGCACCTGGCCAGAGCCGCCGCGCTCAGCTGGACGGCCCGATCGAGGAGAACGGCGTGACCACCGCTCTCGCCTCCACCGCCCTGTCCACCGCCGACAAGATCGCGGAGGCCCTGCGCGATCCGAGCAGCGCGTGGCCCAGCGGCCGGCCCATGGGTGGCCGCGCCTGGCCCCAGTCGCTGGCCGGAGGCGCCTGCGGGATCGCGCTGCTGCACATCGAACGCGCCCGTACCGGCCAGGGCGACCGGGACACCGCGCACACCTGGCTCGCCGAGGCCGTAAGCGGCGAGATCAGCGCAGCCGACAACGCGAACCTCTACTTCGGTGCCCCCGCCCTCGCCTTCGTCACGCACCGCGCGGCCAGCTCGTCAAGCCGCTACCTGCCGCTCCTCAACCGCCTGGACACCGCCACCCTCACCGTCACACGCATCCGTATCGCAGCAGCCCACCAACGCATCGACCGCGCCGAACCCGTCCCGATGGAAGAGTTCGATCTGATCCAGGGACTGTCCGGACTCGGCGCCTACCACCTCAGCCGGCACCCCCACCACGAGATCACCCGGGACACCCTGACCTACCTCGTACGGCTGACGGAGCCCCTGAGCAGCTCGGCCGGATTGCCTCCCTGGTGGATGGACGTTGCCCCCACCGGCGCGCCTCACCGCAACTACCCCAGCGGTCACGGCAACTTCGGTCTCGCCCACGGCATCGGCGCAGCCCTGGCCGTACTCTCCCAGGCCCTGCTTTACGGAGTGACTGTGCCCGGCATGACCGACGCCGTCGCACGGATCTGCGCCTGGACCGACCGCTGGCGGCAGGGCGACGACAACCACCCCTGGTGGCCCGGCCACATCACCGCGCGGCAAGCAGCCGACCGCCACGTCCACGCCGATCTCCGCCCCCGTCCCTCCTGGTGCTACGGAGCCAGCGGCACCGCCCGCGCCCAGCAACTGGCCGGGCTCGCCCTCGGCGACCCGGCCCGGGTGCAACTCGCCGAGAACGCGATCCTCGACGCCCTGCGCGACCCGGACCAGCTCAGCAAACTCCCCGAGATCGGCCTTTGCCACGGCATGGCCGGCCTGCTGCACGCCGGATGGCGCATGGCCACCGAGACCGGCAACCAGCAGATCACCGCGGAGCTGCCGCACCTTGCCGAGCGACTGATCGCCGCGCTCGAACAGGACGCCCACGATCCGGAACTCCTTGACGGAAGCGCCGGTGCGGCACTCGCCCTGCACACGTACGCCACCGCGGTCGCGCCCGTCCCGCACTGGGACACCTTCCTCGCCCTGGCCTGACCCCCGGAGGACCCTGATGCCCCCACCCACCTGGCGCCAGGTCAACGTGGCCTTCCCCGACTGGGAACGCGCCGAGGCCACCGCCGTAGCCGACCTCGCCCCGCTCATGGAGGCCGTGGAAGACGCCGGGGCCATCACCACGTGGTTCTTCGTCCGGAAGCACCCCTGCTGGCGAATCCGTTACGCGCCCGTCGCGGGCACGCAGGACGCCATCGACGACCGCCTCGACGCGTTGGTCGCAGCCGGAAGCACCGCCGGATGGACGGAGAGCGTCTACGAGCCTGAGGTGCACGCTTTCGGCGGCACCCAGGCCATGGACTCCGCCCACCGGTTGTTCCACCAGGACAGCCACCACCTCCTGCACTTCCTCCGCGGGGACACCGCGCGGCACAGGCGCGAAACCTCCCTAATGCTGTGCAGCCTCATGCTGCGCGCTGCCAGCCTGGACTGGTACGAGCAGGGCGACGTCTGGGCCCGCGTCGCAGCTCACCGCCCGCCACCGCCCGACGCCGAGCCCGACAACAAGGACCGACTCCACACCGCCGTACGCCGTCTCATCACCGTGGACCCGCAGCACGCGACGCAGCCGGGAAGCCCGCTCGCAGGAGCCGAGGCATGGACCATCGCCTACACGGCAGCCGGAGGCGACCTGGCCCGGCTCAACCAAACCGGGCACCTCCACCGCGGAATCCGCGACGTCCTCGCCCACCACGTGATCTTCGCCTGGAACCGCCTCGGCCTGCCTTACTCCACACAGGCCACCCTCACGGCCGCCGCGCAGACAGTCATCTTCGGCCCGGACCCCAGCGCCGAGAGGAGCACCGCGCACCGTGAGGAAACTCCCTGACACCACCGCCCAACGGTTCCCCCTCGTCGCCCGCCCCCGCCCTGCCTGCCTCCCTCTCCCACAACGAGTCCAGGCACTGGCCGACCTCGCGGACACCGCCGTGAAGCAGCACGACCCGGGCGTCGCGTCCACGGTCTACAACCAGGCCGCACTGCTCGCCTCCGACGTCGGCCTCCCCGACATCGCCCGCACCATCTGCACCCAGCACGCCAACCTGTACCTGCGGTCCGCACCGCTGACCCACGAGGCGGCCATACGGGCCCTCGAGCCTGTGGTCAACCTGGCGCGCCTCCAGGTCCGAGCCGGACAACCGGACACCGCACGCCAGCACCTCTCGACGCTGTTCGACTCCGTCACCCACAAGCAGCCCGCTCAGATCGAAAGCGTCGCCATACCCGCCGACCTGGTGGCTACCGACGCCGACCGCAGGGAAGTCCGCACCTGGCTGTGGACGATCCTTCTCGCTGACGGAACCCGCGCCTTGACCAGTGCCGGTCGTTGGAACGACGCCCTCGACCACATCCAGCGACACCACGGCCTCGCCCAACGCATGCTCGACGGCCGCCAGGTCGCCGTCCTCGCCGCTCTCAATGACGGCGCCACCGCCCACGCCCAGGACCTCCTGACCCACACCAAACCCGGAGAACCGTGGGAGGCCGCGGTCAGGGACAGCCTGACCGTGATGTCGCTGCGGGCCGCCGACCAAGAATGGCACCGACCTCTACAACACCTCGTGACAACGTATCTCGACCTCCCAGACGTGGAGGGCCTGACAGCATTCACCACCCGCTTCGGCCTCGCGGTGCTGGACCTGCTTGAAACCCCAGATGCCGCTGCGGCCCGACAAGTGATGGCTGACCTCCACCGAAGGGCCATGTGGGCGAACGACGGATACGCCGCAGGCGATGCCCTCTCGCATCCACAGTCGCGGAGGCTGGCCAGCGAGCAGGAGTTCAAGAACTCGCAGCGGCTGCTGAACGCCTGCGCCCTGCAATCCGGCACCTTCCCCCGAGAACTCAGGGACCGAATCAAGGACGCCTTGCGTATGAGCCAGCGCGTTATTCGAGAGAACCTCGATGAGCGCATCCCCTGAGGACGGCGCTCGTCCTTGTCCTGTGGATAATACGGGCAGGTGACAACGTCGAGGAGATCGACGGGCGTTCGCGAGCCGCTGGTCGTCTCCGACAGCGGCACCAAATTGTCCAAATCCTCCATACGGGAGGGGGCCGTGCCCCCTGGCGTCCGACGCCGAGGACGTCGCCGTAGGCCCGCTACCAGAGGTAATCTTCGAGTTCGGCCCTGTCGCAGTCGCTGCCGGGCAGGGTCTCTGCAACATCACCTGCTGTACGGCGCCAGCCCCTTGTTTCCGGCGACCACCAAGGAGTCGACGAGCATCTGCCAATCGCCCAGCTCGTCGAGTTCCTCGGCCGTTCTGCGGATCTCCTTGAGCCAGCTGTTCGAGAGCCACGACTGTTCGACCGTGACACGTCCATCTTGAATGCAGAGGTCAGAAACCCAATGCACGCCGCGGATTACCTGCACTTCCTCCGAGAGCTTCCGCAGGATGCCGATGAGCGCGTCGACGCACTTGGCCTCCCCCCGAGCTGCCGGCACCCAATCGTCGAGCGATTCTACGAGGTCCTCAGCGCGGACCCAGTCGATGGGTTCGCTAACGACCTCGTTGTACAAGCCCTGCGTCCATGGAAGAGGGTCCGGCAGCAGGGCAGCGGCAGCCCAGTCGCCCCAATGATGGTCACGGTAAGGGCTTGAGTCGTCACTCAGGTAGCCAATGGCATGGCGTAGCAACGACGGCCAGACACCTCGGGCAGCTTCAGCCATGCGCTCGTTCTCTGCACCTGTCGCGGCAAGACCGTGGAGAAAATTCGACATCAGCCCGGCATCTACGCGAAGGACGTCGAGGTGTTCGAGCACCGGGCCGGCATCACCGTCCTTCGCGAAGCCTTCGAGTAGAGCCCGTGCGGCGACCAGGCTGTGTGTCCCGCGGTCGTCCGCGGTCCAGCCCTGTTTCTCATGCGCAACCATGGCGCGTCGCTGGACGTCGAGAAAGGCGGTGAGGAGCGCGGCTGCGTTGTCGGTGCAACAGTGGCCCGTCGACGCGGCTGCCCCGAGTCCGCGAATGGCTGCATCTAGAACCGCGATGTCAACGGAGTCACCCGATAGTGCCTGGAGGCGTTCGGCAACGTCGCCGGCAATCAGGACATTCGGCCGCCGCTGACCGTGCCGGTCCCACGGACCGATTTCTGCGCCACGGGCAGTCTCAAGCAACCAGTTCAACGTGTTCCGGTGGGTGCAAGGGGCGAGGTGGCATGGGGACCTCCAGACGACATCGCATCCACGCGCCAGGTACAGCCGAGTCTCCAAGGACGCCTTGCCTGCCATCGCAAGACCAGCCTCGGCAACATCTTCGGTCGAGAAGCCAGCCGCTTCCAGCGGCGCTGTCAGTGCAGGTGTGAGAAACGCTGGCAAGGCTTGCGCCACGGCTCGATCGGCACCAAGATCGAAGAACTGATCCTCGTGACGTTGATCCTCGGCCTCCCGGAACAACAATGCGATGCCGATGACGAACTCGGTTACGAACTGCTCTTCGTTGCCCAGCGCCGCCATATCACCAGCGGCGGCTCGTTCGACCGCTGCTCTAACGACATGGGCAACGGCGTCCACAGGCCGATTCGCCATCAGGTCTTCATCGGCTTCGACCAAGGCACGTCCTGCCGTCAGGTCCGCAGCAATCTCCTCCGACGAGGGCAGCACATACTCGGTGCCATGCTTGGCCGAGCCCCAGTACCGATTCTGCAGGCGCAGGCTAGTCTGCACGACCTCCTGGTGAGCCGCGTGCGCTTCTTGTACGGCTTGCAACTCAAGCGGTGCTTCGACCTCGATGTAGACTTTATCGCCATGCTGCTTAACTCGATATTGCTCCGGGTCAAGGCTGGCAGCCCAGTTCTTCGTACGCTCCTGGCTAATGCGCAGCCGGTCGCCGTTCTCGACAAGCTTGTCGGCAACCTTCTTCAAAGCCTGGGCACGCTCCTGCCCGCCGTGCACCATCAGCCACATGGCTACCTCACGCGGTGTCCACTCGCGACGTTCAAGGTTTGCGAGCCCCTCGGTTGCTGCACGCAGCCCTACGTACTCACTCGTCCTGCGGCCAAACTCCAACTCCCATACGACAGGTTCGGCGAGAAAAAGGTCGAGCTCGGTGCCGACCTTCTCAATGTGGCGCACCAGCAGACCGAATAGCATCCCTGGAACCGCCAGGTTCTCGCAGCCCTTCAAGAGTGCCTCGACAACCACCCTCGGTGACGCACCCCGGCTCAACCACCCATCGGCAAGACGTTCCATCGCCTGGAGTGCACTCATAGCCGAGTATGGGCCCACAGACGTGCCCCGGTACCAGCTCCACACGTGTCTGTCGCCGACGTACAAGCGAGCAGTACCGTCCAGGTTCAGGACCGCACCGCGATCTTCAACCTCTCCGTTCTCTGCCTCACTTTCACCGCCCTCGTCCCCGTCATCAAAGGGGTCAGTCAACGCGTAAGGCGGACTAGGCCGCGACAGCGTCGCTACGCGTGCCCGCGCACCGCTGTTCAGAAGGCTGTTCAAAATCCGCACCGAGGTCGGCAATGGTGCTATCTGGAACAGTTGCCAGAACCCGCCGAAGTAGTAATGGAAGAACGGTGGTCCGATATTGGTCCACCGGCCCTGATGCCTCCGGACACCCTCATCCCGGTGCCAACTTGGCTCGTCGTCGATGTAGTAGGCCGCCATCAACGTCGCCAATAGCTCCGGGTCCTTCTGCGCCAAGGCTCGGGCGCTCAACGGCGAGTCCGCAGCCGGAGCCAGGAACGCTGGCGCATCTTCCGCAATGGCTCGAAGGCACCTTTCGACGGCATCATCGATGTCCGGACCGAGCAGAGCCAACGTTTCGACGAACCCCTCCTTGGTTAGGTGGTAATCCAGCTCACGTCGGCGTCGCCGACGCTGCGCCGTCCACCCAGATGGCGTGTCCCCGCTGGTCTTGCGTCGAGGGAACGAATTCCAGTAGGCAAGAAGGCGGTCCCGAAGTCGGACTCGTAGTTCGTTGCCAGCAGGAACGTCCGCCAGGGACAAAGCATGCAGCCAGTCCGCGAGCAGTTCGAACGACGCCTTTGACACGTCCCACGGCTTTTCGTCATCCAGGAGGAACTGCACAACGGGGTTCGTGACTCGACGGTCGACCAGCCCGTTGACCTTATACCGCTGCTGAACAACTCGAACCACGTCGCCGAGCACCAGGCCGACCGACTGATTCGTGCACGCTGACTTCAGGCACTGGTACGCGAATGGCGTCTCCAGAACCGCCTCCACCGGAACGTCAGTCCACCGGGGTCCGCGTGCTGCGGCGAAAGCCTCGAATCGCGAGCGCAGTTCGATGAAATTCCGGACAGGGCGAGCGTCCGGTGCTTTCAGCAGGCCCTCGCACGCAAGAGTGGCGGCCGACAGTGCCCACCGCGGTGCTCCCGCTGCCTGCAGCAACTCGATGGGGCTCTGACCACGGACAAGCAGGATGGCGGTCGCGTACCGCCGGACCTCGTCATGTGCAAAGTCCGGCTGGTTCCGATACCGGCTCGGTGGCGCGAGCAGATGATCCCGACGCAGCGCGTCGACCGCTGCGGCATCAACCCGTGCGCCAGGTCGACGGTCCTCGGGTAGCTTCATAGTCTCTGCGGCTACCGCGAGCAGCGTCTGTTCGCGTGCCTCCGCCGAGCCGACACCGGGCCGCCCATCGCCCCGTATAATCCTGCTCCACACCAGATCAAGGCACTCCCACTCACCCAGTGAGCTATCTGGCTCCGCCCCGGTCCGAGCCAGAAGGTCCAGTACAACGGGCCTTCTCAGCAGCGAGTTCACGGGAAGGTCTCGCAGGACCGTACGCAAAAGCGGAAATTGGCCTGAAACGACGGAGATGTCGTCATTGCCCAACGGCCGCATCTCAAAAGACGAAATGGACTTCGGGAACCCCAGCTCCACCTGCTC
The DNA here is from genome assembly GCF_036227245.1 of Streptomyces sp. NBC_01477. Taxonomy (GTDB): domain Bacteria; phylum Actinomycetota; class Actinomycetes; order Streptomycetales; family Streptomycetaceae; genus Actinacidiphila. Next base: position 3,198,424 of record NZ_CP109445.1, on the reverse strand, counting down.
CCGCACAAAACCAAGTGCCACGTCAGATGTCACCGCAACGAGCCCAACACCCGCCGCAGCCGCTGACAGCACCAGGTCACTCAACAGGCCAGCAGACCGCTCCAGAGCAGCATCAGCCGCGTCGATGACCAGGACTCGAGAAGGCGCCGATGCCTCCGCGAGCACGTCCTCCAGCGAAACCCCGAGCGCGGCTCGCAGCTCCAAACTCGACTGCGGCATGCTGCGGAAGTTCACCACCACGCCCTGGAACCCGGCGGGGTCTGCGGCTTCCAATTCTGCAACGGCCGACAGAGTCAGCGCACTCTTACCGATGCCCGACTCGCCAAATACCAACAAAGCCGAAGCACGGGTACCGGCCTCGCGCAGGGCATCAGCGAGTCGTTCGCGGCGGTCGGCGAACGAGATCTGGACCGGCCCTCCGAACGACTCATCACCGATAGTGGCCCGCACACCGGCAACGGCCAACTTGCGTTGCTCAGCAAGCACTGACCAAGCGTGCCGACTTCGAGTTGCAGCCGAGTCCAAGACCACGTGAATGTCACGGCGGAGCACCTTGAGGTCCACCACAGCGCCAGTCGCGTCGTAGCGGGTTGCCTCGACCTCGAGACGGTCCCGGACCACCACCCCGTCGGCGGCAGCCGAGGTCACGCTGTCCAGCGACGTTGCGACCGCTGTGCGGTCGCCCTCGTCCGGGCTCTGAACCGCAAAACCGAGGATGTGCAGCCGGCCGAGCAGCCGCCACTCCAGCCGCAGGATCTCTTCCTGCGTTGTGTCGTCTTCGACGACCTTCTCCACCATCTCCAGAAAATGCTCATGCCGCTTACGCACCGGCTTGGACCAGCGGCGATCGACGTCCATGGACGCTTGGAACGACTCCGGGTCGGCATGAGCACGCGCGATGCCGCAGAGCGTTGCGAGCTGGTCCCACTGATCGCACCGACCGGCGGTCGCGACGGCGATTTGGTGAGTGTCGGCGTCGAACGTCTCGACTTCGGCGAGAAGCGACCCGACGAGCTTCACCGTGTCGCCATGGCTCTGGACGAAGTTCGGCGTTGCTCGACATGCCACCGCAAGGATGACCTCGGCTGCCGCATCGCCGCATTCGATCAGAAGATCGTCCACCGGGTGCGCCGGACCGGTTTGGAACGACACCCTCCGGACCGGCAGCTCAGATACTTCCGCCCGTCGTGCGCCAGTCAACATGCCAGCGAGATAGACAGCCGCGACGCGGTGCGCGAACGAAACACCACCACCGCCGGTCGCATAGGTACTCGATCCTCGCTCAGTTCCACCGGCTGCAGCGATGTCGCCAACGGCGGTCGCATCCTCGGGAGCAGCAGCGAGTCCAGATGCCGTCTCACCCCCGGGCTGAGCAGCATCCGGTGCAACAGACTCGTCCATATGTTCCTCGGTGGCATCGTGCTATCAGCGGCCGTACGGCTCACCGTAGCGGTGCGTCCAGAACAGTGCAGTGATATCCCATCAGTCCCAGCCCAGTCCGCACACACTCCGCAGAGCACCCGATCAGGACCGTCGCCCCCCCATCGCCACCAATCACCAAAATGCCAGGTCAGCGTCCCACGGGAACATCCCCGCAGGTCACCGCCCCGGCCCATTACTAGGAGACCAAGAAGGCCCGACGCGTCGCGCCTCCCGGCAGCGGCTCTGTGCGGGATGGGTCGCTTCTCACCCGTCGTACCGCATGACGGCGGCCTGGGTGAGGCGGGTGAGTGGGTGAGCGTGCGGGGGGATTTTCTCGCAGTTCAGCCCGCGCACGAGAACAGCGCCCAGTTGTAGTTCCAGTTGCGTCCACTGCCGTTCAGCAGGGCCCGGCCACGGCCATACGACCCTTCTACCGCAGGTCAGAATGCCCACGAACCTGCCTGGACGCCAACTAGGGCGACCAGTGCTCGCCCGACCAGTCCGCAGTCAGTCCGCAGGACGCCCGTAAACCCCCGTCGGAGGCCAACGCACGCCAACGACGGAACGCCTGGTCAAGGCCATGATCGGCGCTCCGCCGCAGGTCAGGTTCGGCCCGGATACGTTCCGCTTCAACGTGTGAGCGTGTCCATGGATACGGCCTGACCTGCGGAGAAGCGGGTCAGGCCGTTGTGCTGTCCGCACGAGTCCGCAGGCTCACACCTTGTGCACTTCCACGGTGGGGCCGCACAGGAGCGTCAGGTCCTCGGGGTCGGAGGTGAGAACGGTGCAAGGACGGGCGGCGATGCGGGCGATGACAGCGAAAGCGGCGTCGATCGCGTACTGGTGACCGTGAAGGTTGTGGGTGCGTAGGAGCGCCGCGGCCTGAACGGTGACTTCCTTGGTGATGTCGTGAACGTCGACGCGGGACAGGACCCAGGTGATGCGAGCAGGGTGAACCCGGTCGTAGTCGGCCTCAAGGGTGGTCATGGCACTGGTGGCCACGCGGACTCCCTCTTCCGATGCCGCCTGGACCAGGGCCAGGACGGCGCGGTCCTTTCGATACAGCTTGGAGAGGCCTTCGCTGTCGAGCAGGAGGGTGCCGGGCATCAGGCGGCGGCCCCGCCGGCCTGCCGGGGATCATGGCGCAGTAGCGCGCGGGCGGCCTCGACCTCCTCGCGGGTCAGCTTGTCATTGTCGGTCTCGAAATCGGCGACGATCTCCCGGAGCTTGTCCATGGCGACCCGCTGTTCCAGGGCTTCGGCGACGTAGGCGGAGAAGCCGCCAGGTCCGACGTGTGTACGTGCGGCCTCGGCCAGGTCCTCGGGGAGGCTGATCGAATATTTTTTGCTACTACTCATGGTGCCAATCCTACCGCTGGTAGCACTCTGCATTCGTGCCTCGGTGCTTGCGCCTGCTGCAGGCCGTAAGGTGTGTTCTCCATGAAGTGGGTGTGGGCGATGGCTGAGGCTTCAACGCCAGTCCGCGAACGGTCCGCACGACAGCCGTAAATCCCTGTCGGATACCCACGCACGTCAACGCCACATTGCCTGGTCAAATCCGTGATCGGCGCTCCGCCGCAGGTCAGATCAGGCCCGGATACGGTCCGCTTCAACGTGTGATCAGGCCAGCGGAGAGCGCCTGACCTGCGAAGACAGCGGTCAGGCTGTTCTCCTGTCCGCAGGAGTCCGCGGCACCCCCGGTCCGGGACGCCTCGCGGGGGCGGGGTCTTGCGCGGCCGGTGCGGAACTGAAGCGCCCCGGATGATGTCTAGGCCCGTGTGGGGCGGACGACACGAGCACAGGGGCGAGGCAGTACCGTGAAACGAGCGAACAAGATCATCAGTGTGGCCGCACTGGTGGCGGTGATAGCGGCGGGCGTGTCCGGCTGCGGTGGCGGTTCATCCTCCTCCGGGTCCCGGTCGGCGGCCCCTCCTGCCACGGCGAAGGCGGGCGCCGGCCCCGCGTCGACGCCTTCGCGGCCGACGAGCTCGACGACGCCTCAGCGGCCGAAGATGCTGCTCGACACCATCGAACCGCAGAGCGGTACGACGGTGGGGGTGGCGATGCCGATCTCCGTCACCTTCAGCAAGGCGGTGGCCGTCCCGGCGCGCGCGGACATCGAGAAGCACTTGAAACTGACCACCTCGACCCCGGTGACCGGCGCCTGGCACTGGTTCGGTTCCGAGCGGGTGGACTTCCGCCCCAAGGCGTACTGGCCCACCGGGACGAAGGTCACCCTCGACGCGGAACTCGCCGGGGTGGGCGACGGGAACGGACGCTACGGAGTCCGCTCCTACCTGCACTCCTTCACCGTCGGCCCGGACGACGAGGTGCACGTCTACGCGGACCAGCACCTGATGAAGGTGTACCGCGACGGCTCGGTGACCAAGACTTTCCCGATAGACGCCGGCAGCGCGAAGTACCCCTCGTGGACCGGGACGATGGCGGTCATGGGCAAGGCCCGTGAAGTGCTCATGGACTCGTGCAGCGTCCACATCGCCTGTAGCAAGAGCGATCCGAACTATTACCACGCCAACTATCCGTTCGCCGTGGAACTCACGAGCTCCGGAACGTACGTGCACTACTCCGACGGCGACCCCCAGCCGGGCCACAGCGCCGGCTCGCACGGCTGCGTCCACCTGTCGATGGCCAACGCGCAGTGGTTCTACGCCTTCGCCCGCCAAGGAGACCCCGTCACCATCACCGGCTCCGCCAGCCCCGCCGCCTCAGCGGACAACGGCTACGCCGACTACGACGTGACCGACTGGAGCAGCTGGATCTCCCCCAAGGCCAGCGGACTCGGCCAGCTCACCACCCCGACCACGACCTGAGGGTGTGACCGACCACCACGCCGCTGATCCGGCAGAACGCAGGTCAGAAGGGGCCCGGCCGTGCGAGGTCGGGCCCCTGGTCAGTTCCCGTACGGGGCGCCTGCCGGATCAGCTCTCGTCCTCGTCGTCCTCACTCGTCTCCCTCCAGCCCCGGTCCCGTTCGCCCGCGCCGCTCTCCGCCGCTCCCTGCGTGAACGTGCCCGCATCGGCGGCCGGGTCCGCTTCCGCGTCGGTGAACGGCGAGCCATCGGGGGCCGTGAAGCCCTGCGACCAGGTCCCCGCGGTGCTCCCCTCGCCCGAGGGCCCGCCCTCATCGGGCGTCGGGAGAAGGGTCCGCCTGATGTCCTCGGCGGCCTCGTGCAGCCCGGTCGCTTCCAGGCTCCGCACCACACGGTGCACGAGCACCGTGTACTCGTCCATGTCCGGCTTCAGGCCCACCGCCGCCAGCAACAGAAGCAGCCGATCCGTAACCCCTACTTCCTCCTCGCGGTCGAACGTCTCGTCTCCCTGGCCGTATCCGTCCCACAGCGGGCCCCCGACGGCCGCTCCGTTCGGCGCGCCCACGGGTGGGACGAGCAGATGGCGGAAGAGTTCGGGTACCTCCTCGTCGTTGGCCGCCGCCGCGATCTGGGCGAGCGGGCCGATCATGTCGACCGCCTTCTCGATCTCGTCCTCGTGGCGGGCCAGCCACCACACCACCGCGTTGCCCGCGCTCTTGAGCACGTCGTCACCGAGGTAGCGCCGCTTGTTGCGCTCGTACTGACGCTCGTACTCCCAGATCTCCTCGTCCTTGCGAAGGTCGTTCAACTTGCGCAGGCGGTCGCGGTCGGCGGAGGCGAGGGTCAGCGTCACATCGGCCGTATGGGCCTCCACGCGTCCGCTCCGGTCAGGGAGCAGGACCGCCAGTTCCCCCTCCAGGAGGTACCGCGAGAAGCTTGCCCGGCCGGGCTCCTCGTGGCGGACGACCTCCAGGGCCCGGCTGACGACCGAGGACGCGGCGAGGGCCGGGAAGGCGCCGTCGGACCGCTCGGCATAACCGGGGGCCGGCCTCCACCACACGGTGGCGGAGAAGAGGAAGTCGTAACCCTTCGTCGCGCTCGGCAGCGCCGCATCGACCACCCGCGTCTCCCGAAACGGCAGCTCCGTCGGCGCCGAGGGCGGCTCGGGTTCCCCGGGCCCGTACGGATCGGCCGACGCGCGGGCGCCGCTGAGGACCGTCATCACGAGCAGCAGGGAGCCCGAGGCCGTGACCATGGACATGAAGACCCACAGCAACGCCGACCAGTGCAGGAGGTTTCCGAGCACAGCCGGGGTGAGGCTGCACACAACGATGAACAGCAGGCTGGGAAAGCGGTGTCTCATCATGCCTCTTCCGTGGTCTGTGGGCCGTCGCCCGCCCGCTCCGTACTCTCCGTACGGGCGTACTGCGCGTGGTCGATGTACTCCCAGAAGAGAGCGGCGACGACCGCCCGGGAGGGGTGGCGCGCGACCTCCGCCCAGGCGCAGGCGATGACGTAGAGGCGGTGGAGAGCGGCCGCGCGGCCGCGGGTCGCCCCGACCATCACGCCCAGCGCCATCTCCTGCGCGCTGTCGTGCGCCACGGCGTTCAGCCAGCCGGTCACCAGCGGGTCCCACAGCTCCGTCGGCGGCTGGGAGAAAACCGTCTCCCAGCCTCGGAACAGGTCCGGCCACGGCGGCGGGTCCGGTGCCCGGTCGCTTCCCAACAGCTCGGTGAGCAGCCGGAGATGTGGCTGCGCCTCGGGTGCCTCCCGACGTGTCCGGTCCCGCAGGCGGTCGATCATCAGCCGGTAGAGCCGACGGTCACCGCCGGCGAGGTCGAGCAGCGCCTCCCGGGCCTCGTGCGCCACCTCCCTGTTGCGTACCGCGAGGTGGTGGAGCCGCACCATCGCCTGATCCGGGTGTGTGGGGCCAAGACTCTGGACGCAAGCGGCGGTCAGGACGCGGGCGAGACCGTCCGACAGGCGGCTGGACGTCGCCGCGTCGTACATTCGCTTGCGGAACCACCCTCCGAACTTCTGTTGGCTGAGACCGAGTTCGAGGGTCGCCACGGCTCGCGGGTCGCAAGTCGTCCCGGTCGCACGGTTAGCCCAGTGCACCACGAGGTCGAAGAGGTCGTCGGGCCGCCCGACGGCCAGGGACCGCTCGCCGAAGCGGACGACGATGTTCACCCGGTCGTCGGTGGTCAGACCCGGGAGGTCAGCGGTCTGACCGATCCAGTCCCTGAGGTCGTCGCGCACGCCGGGGAAGTTCGTCCAGAAGTACGTCCGTACAGCGTCGGCGTAGGCCAACTGCCCGAAGTGGAGCCGTCCCGCCGGGTCCCGCTCGATTTTGAGCGCCGCCAACCGCTTTCCGAAGTCGGTTTGGGCAAGTTCGGTCGTCGCCTCTTCCTCTTGCTTCACCGTGGCCATCAGCCCGTGCCATGCCTCGTAGACGATGTCGGCATCGACTTCCTCGAATACCGCCGCCGTCAGCAGCAGGGCCCGATCAGACGCGGCGACGACGGTAGCCATCTGTTGGCCCACCTCGCCGAGCCGATCGGTCACCGCGTGCATCGCCTGGTCGCGCCATTCCGCGAAATCGGTTCCGAACCGGCCGCTGTCACGAGCGGTTCTCACCAGCCCTGCGAGCCGCGCCAGTTCTCGCATGGGGGAGCGGTCGCACAGACGCTGAAGGTCGGCGCTCCCCAGGTCCGCGGAGCGGAAACGCATCCGGTCCATGCGGAGGTACCGGGTGACCACAGCGATGCCCCGAGGCCGCCCCAGCGTCACCGGGCGCTGTTCGAGGTCAGGCGCGTAGGCGTGCTCCATGCCCGACGGCAGGACGACGACCATATGGGCCCCCGCCTCCTGGACCTGTGACCGGCGCACGGCCAAGCGGCGCTGGGCTTCGGCGTACACCTCCTCGTCGGCTATCCCGGAGAGGTCGAGGAGGAAACGGTCTCCCTCGCCGGGGGTGAGGGGGACCTCGTCTTTGTCCGTGGCGGGAAGCTCCTCGAACCGGGCCCCCTCGTCGCCGCCCCCGTCTTCACCGAGCCCGTGCAGCAGCATGATCGCCGCTGCACGGCGGCCGCAGCCAGGCGCAGCCCTCAGCGCTACCACCGATCCGGGCTTCTCCAGGTGCTCGGCGGCGATGCGGTAACCCACCGGCGGAACGAACCGGTCGGCCAGGTGCACCCGGTCCTCTCGGGTAATCCGGAGGGTCTCGACCCCTTTGCGGATCATCCAGTCGGCGCCGACGTAGTAGACGTTCTGGTGACCCGGGCCGTTGTTCACTGGGCCGCGTGGATCGTTGACGGTGACGTGGTCCTGCTCGGTCATCGTCCGTCGTCCGAACGCCGGCCCTCGCGCTCGAAGCGCTGGTGGACCGTACCGCTGTTGTCGCCTGCCGTGAACTGGACCCCGGTGTTGTCACCCTGGAAGTGGGGCGCGTTGTACTGATGCCCCCGACCGGTGTTCACCGGCCCCTGCGGCTCGTTGAGGAAGGTGCCGGACAGGTCTCCGTTGAGGTTTCCGATGCCGCCACGCACGCGCTGCTCGACATCGCGCGTCCGCATCCTGGTGTGCCCGGCATCCTGGGCCGTCTTCTTCTTGCGGGACTTCGCCTCGGCCCGCTCCCGCGCCGCACGGGCGTCGTGATCCGGTGTGCCCAAGTCGGGCAGCAGCCTGGCGAGGGTATCGCCGAGCGCCGTCAGGTCCGACTCGGAGTTGCGGTGGTCGAACCGCTTGTACTGGCAGTCCGCCAGCTCCAGCAGATCGTCCGGGATGAGGGCACGGTCGATCCGCGTGGCCTTTCCTACGAGCACGGGGATCACCAGGATCCCGCGGTCGAGCGCGGTCCGGATCTCACGGCGGGTCCAGTCCTGCTCGGCTTCGAGGGCGGGGCGGCCGTCGGCCCCCAGCACCTCCGCCCAGCGCGGGCCGATCACGGCGAGGAGCGCCTCGCACTCCTCCACCGCCTTGACCAGTTCCACCGGGTAACGGCGTCCGGCCTCGATCGAGTTGCTGGCGAAGAAGATCCGCTCGGCGCCGAACCGCCGGGCGAGTTCCCGGGCGATCATGGTCGCGGCGGATTCCTCGTCGCCTGTGCGGTAGTTGACGAAGACGTCGGGCATGAAGGTTCCCTTCGGGAGAGGAAGTCGGGGGTGAACGGGCACAGGCGCGGGGGCTGCGGGCCGGGGCTCCGAGGCCCGGCCCGCAGCCCGGGCCGTGAGGTTCCGACCGCGTGACGGCATGGCGCGTCCGCGGGAGGGCGTACGGAGGGAGGTACGCCGCCCGGCGCGTCACTGGTCGCGGACAGCCCGAAGAAGCCGGGCGCGCGGTGCGTGGCGTCGGACGGGGATCAGAGGGTCCTGCGGGGATCGAGCGAGCCGGAGAACCGGGTGGTCGGCGAGCCGGGCGGATTGAGCCGATGCCGGTGGTGGAGCCGCTGTCAGTCGTGCGCGGGGGCGAGTACCCGTGCCAGTGCCGGTTGCAGATCGCGTACGGCCCGGCTGCTCCGGAACCGGGAGAGCTCCCGCGCGAGACGCCGTACGTCGCTGTTCACCGTCGCCGAAGGAACAGCCGGCATCACCCCCAGGAGCTCCCCGGCGATCGTGCACGCGTGCTCGACCTCTCCGGAGGCGGCGTGGGCCAAGGACCTGCGGAATCCGTACCGGGCGCGGGTGCGCAGCGCGTGGGTCGGGAGGCGGCGGTATTCACGGTCGAGGACCTCGGCGGCGGCCTTGGGGCGACCGAGGTCGTGCAGGCACCAGCCGGTCGTCATCTCCGCCGGATCGCTCACGTGGGTGGTGCCGATCACGGGCCCGGCGCCGCTGCGGGCGTCGTCGCTGTCGAGCAGCTCCCGCGCCCTGTCGAGGCTGCGGAGGCAGTCGCGTTCGTCGCCGACGAGCGCGTGCCCCTGCGCCTCCCGCTGGGCCGCGAGTCCCCGGATGCGCGGTGGGAGTTCGTCGCTCTGGGCCCGGCGGGCCAGAGTGATGGTGCTCGCGGCATCCCCGTCGTAGAGCGTGACCAGGGCGCGTCGCACGAGCGCGTAGGAACCGAGGTACGGATCGCCCCCGGCGCGCGCCAGTTCGGCGGCCTCACCGGTCCAGCCGAGTGCCGCGCCGCTGTCCCCGGCCTCCTGGGCCATCCAGCCGGTGAACTCCGCGAACCGCGACGCGAGCAGGAGCGCCGGAGTCCGGGTGGCGGACGGGGCGCCGGCGGCCAGTCCGGTGACCATACGTGTCTGCGTTTCCAGCAGGGGAAGCAGGACCTTCGGTGCGGTGGACTGGCCGAGCTTTCGCAGCTGGTCGAACTGCGCGCGGAAGGAGGGAAGGAGGGGGTCGGCGACCGGGGACGCCTGACCGTCGAGTTTCAGGCCGAAGTCGATCAGCGACCCCGTACCCGCCGCGAGGACCGCCCGGCGCCCGACGAGCCACGGGCTCGGGGCGGCAGGGGTCTCGGTGGAGTCCGAGTCGGTCTCGGGGCGGGCGGCCAGGCGCTGCAGCCCGCCGTTCGCACCGAGGAAGGCGTCGCATCGGCGGGCCAGTTCGGGGGACGCGGAACGCTCCCCCCGCTCGACCTTGCTGAGGTGCCCCTTGTCGTAGTTGAGTGCCACGGAGAACTCGGTCAGAGTCAGCCCCGCTTCCTGCCGTAGACGGCGGAGTTCCGGGCCAAAACGTGAAATTGTGCTCATCATCAACCTCCCCCTCGAACAGCGACCGTGAGAGCCGTGCGCCCTCACGGGGAACTTTCGGTCGGCGTTCACCGGCCGGCCCGAAGACCGACGGCGAACACTCGTCGTGACGGGTCTGTCGCGCTTCGCATCCGAGAGCGAGTTTGGCACGAGGTGCGCCTCAAGAATCGGGGTTCGGCGGTGTTGCCCGTTGCCTCTTCTGCTCTCCGTTGTTCTCCGCCTGCTGCGGCCGGGGCTGTCGAGGCGGCCCAATCGCTCCGGCGCCCCGTTCCTGTTCTACGCGGCGACCGGCGCGTCCTCCTGGGATGACCTTGCGCGGCTGGCCCGGGACGCCCATGCGTCGACGCTGCCGATGGCGCGGCTCGTGGCCGCCGCGCGGCCGGAGAGCTGGGACGCCGCGTTCGACGTGCTGGCCGCTGCGCTGCCCGCCGACCGGGTGAGCGTGCTGATCATCGACGAGGTCCCGTACCTGATGGATGCCGATGGCGCCTTTGAGGGGATGCTGCAGCGGGCCTGGGACCGGGCACTGGAGACCAAGCCGGTCCTGCTGGTCCTCATCGGCTCCGACCTGTCGATGATGGATGCCCTGAACAGCTGTGGACGCCCCTTCCACCAGCGCGGCCGGGAGAATGGTGCTGGGACTGCTGAACCCCGCCGAGGTGGGGCAGATGCTCGGGTTGGAGCCGGCGGAAGCCTTCGACGCCGCGCTGGTCACCGGCGGGCTGCCGCTGATCTGCGCGGAGTGGCCGCGAGGTGCGGGGCTGTGGGACTTCCTCGACGAGGCGCTGAGCGACTCCGTCTCGGCCCTGCTGGTGTCGGCCGAGCGGTCACTGGCTGCCGAATTCCCCCCGCAGGCTCAGGCGCGTACGGTGCTGGCGGCCATCGGCAGTGGCGAGCGGACCTTCACCACCATCGCCCGTGCGGCCGGCGGGATCGGGGCCACACCGCTGCAACGGGCGTTGGAGCTGCTTGCGGACAAGCGGATTGCCGCTGACGGCGCACCGGGGGGCGGAGGGCCTCGGGCGGGCGTGGCGGCCCCGATAGCCGGCGGGGTGGCCGGAAATGGGGGTGGGTGAAGTTGAAGAATGGATTAACCGTATTCGATGCAAAGCCTTCCCGGATGAGGGTTTTCGGTCAACAGAAAAAGGTAATCCTGATTCTTTCCGGCCAGCCGCGTCGCGCGAGGCGGGTTCGGCGGGAGTGGTGAGCGGGCTGGGGGCGAGGGGGATTCCAGGTGGCGGGGGGATCATGGGCGGGGCAGGGATTGTCAAGTAGGCGTGGTTTCCGCCATGTCCTGATCGCAAAGCGGAGCTATAGGTACGCCTGGACGACCCGTGCGGGCCGTCGTTAGTCTGCTCGCGAAGTCGGCGCCGGCGCCATCGCAATCGGTATCGCTGAGTCAACTGGCCGATGAATTACGGACCGCGTCACGTGCGCGGGCCGCCGCGGGGAAAGCCCCGGCCACCGCAATGTCCTCCTTCGCACGGGAAGAGGCACCGATGACTGGCGTACCCCGTATCCGCCCCTGCCTGCCGCCCGCGTCCCGGGGCCTCGGCCATGCGGGTTGACATCGCGTGGTGGGACCTGGACGGGTCCGCGGCGACCGTCGACTCCCTCCGGGAACACCTGCGGGACGGCACCGCCGACCACTGGGCCGAGGTCGAGGGGCTGCGGCTGAAGTTCTGGATGGCGGACCGCGACCGCAACCGGTGGGGCGCGGTCATGCTCTGGGAAGCCGCCAGGCCCGCCGCCATCCCGCCGAACCGCGCGGCCGAACTCATCGGCTTTCCCCCCACCCACCGTCTGAGTTTCGAGATCGAAGCCGTGGTCGAAGGCGCGTACACGGTGGAGGCTCTGCACGGGCTCGGCCCCGTGTTCGCCCCCTGAGGCGAGGTCCCACCGACCGCCGGCCGACGCGGTCGCGGGGCCGGGGGACACCCGCAGCGCCCAGCCGAACCCAGGAGATCCCATGCACGAGTACGTGGTCGTGGACGCCTTCGCACGCACGCCGCTCGCCGGCAACCCCGTGGCCGTGTTCTTCGACGCCGCCGACCTCAGCACCGACCTGATGCAGCGGATCGCCGGGGAGATGAACCTGTCGGAGGTCACCTTCGTGCTGCCCGCCGAGCACGGCGGGGACGCCAGGATCCGGATCTTCACCCCCGTCAACGAGCTGCCGTTCGCCGGCCACCCCATGCTCGGGACGGCGGTCGCGCTCAGCGAGGCGCTGAAGAAGGGGCGGCTGCGGCTGGAGACCGACATGGGCGTCATCCCGTTCGAGGTGGCCGAGGACGAGGACGGCACCGCGGCGGTGCGGATGCGGCAGCCGGTGCCGACCTGCGAACCGTACGAGTACGCCGCGGAGCTGCTGGCGGCGCTGGGCGTCGAGTCGTCCACCGTGCCGGTGGACATCTACCGCAACGGCCCCCGGCACGTCTTCGTCGGCCTGCCCAGCGTGGCAGCGCTGTCCGCGCTCGAACCCGACCACCGCGCGCTGGCCCGGCTGCCCGACATGGCCGCCAACTGCTTCGCCGGCGGCGACACCCGGTGGCGTACCCGGATGTTCTCGCCCGCCTACGGGGTCGTCGAGGACGCGGCCACCGGGTCGGCCGCCGGGCCGCTCGCCATCCACCTGGCCCGGCACGGGCTCGCCACGTACGGGCAGGAGCTGGAGATCCTCCAGGGGGTCGACATGGGCCGCCCCTCGCGCATGCTGGCCACCGCCGAGGGCTCGGCCGCCGGCGTCGACGAGGTCCGGGTCGGCGGGCACGGGGTGCTCGTCGCGCGCGGCACCATCTACGTATAGGAGAGGTCGGCAGTGGACAGCAGCAGGCTGGAAAGCCTCACCGGACAGACCGATCTCGACTTCCCCGAGTACGAGGCCCCGCCGCCGGAACCCATGGGGCTCGTCCAGCGGTGGATCGAGCAGGCCGCCGCGCACGGCGTCCGGGAGCCGCTGGCGCTCGCGCTGGCCACCGCGGACGTGCACGGCCGCCCGTCAAGCCGGACCGTCGCCGTCATCCGGGCGACCGGCCGCGGCCTGCTGTTCACCAGCCACAGCACCAGCCGCAAGGGCCGCGAACTGGCCGCCACCGGCTGGGCGTCCGGCGTGCTCTACTGGCGCGAGACGGGCCAGCAGCTCACCTTCTCCGGCCCGGTCGAGCAGTGCGCGGCGGCCGAGTCCGACGCCCTGTGGGCCGGCCGCCCGATCCCGCTGCACGCCATGTCGGCCGCCTCCCGGCAGAGCGACCCGCTGGACAGCCCGGCGGCCCTGCGCTCGGCGGCCGACCGCCTCGCGGCCACCGGTACGGCCCTGCCCCGCCCGGCCCGCTACGTCGGCTACTGGCTGGAGCCGACGGACGTCGAGTTCTGGTGCGCCGACTCCGACCGGCTGCACCGCAGGCTGCGCTACGACCGCTACGACGCCGGGTGGCGTACGCGGCGGCTCCAGCCGTGACAGGCGCGGCGCCCGGAGAGACCCGCAGGGCGCCGGAACGCACGGATTCACCGCACCTCGATTCCGGCCCCGCCGGATTACCCGACCTTCGAGACAATGCGAGGAAACGATGGCCGAATTCAGCGAGAACGTGGAATTACGCGCCCGGCACCGCGCCGTGGTCGAGGACTACCTGAGCCGGCACGGCGAGAACCGGCTGACCCGCTACCTCCTCTTCACCGAGGACGGCAGCGCCGGCCTGTACACCGGGGACCGGGAGGAGCCGATCGTGTCGCGCGGGCACGAGAAGCTGAAGGCGCACGGCGAATGGTCGCTCCAGATGTTCCCCGACTGGGTCTGGTTCAACATCGACGTGTTCGAGACCCAGGACCCGAACCGCTTCTGGGCCGAATGCGACGGCGAGGGCAGCATTCTCTACCCCTCGTATCCCCCTGGGCACTACAAGAACCACTTCATCCACTCGTTCGATCTGGCCGACGGAAAGATCGTGACGCAGCGGGAATTCATGAACCCGTTCAACCAGCTCCGGGCGCTGGGCATCGGGATTCCGGTCATCAACCGAGGCGGCATCCCCACATGAGCTGTCGCCGGTCCGCCAGGAGGTACTGAGTGAACGTCGACCTGAAAGCGGCCCAGGAGGCAGTCGAGCTGATCACCGGGGGATGGCGGGCCCAGTGCCTGCACACCGCGATCAGGATGGGCGTACCGGATCACATCGCGGCCGGGAGAACCACCGACCACGCGCTCGCGGAGGCGACCGGAGCCAGACAGGAGGGCATCCACCGCATGATGCGGCTGCTGGTCGCGATGGGCGTGTTCGAGGGCGAGGGCCAGGGCGGCTACCGCAACACGGCGGTCAGCCGCGTCCTGCTCGACCAGCCGGACTCGCTGCGGGACATGTGCCTGCTCTACGGCGAGGAGTTCTACACCGCGTGGGGACACGCGTACGAGGCGATCAGTACGGTGACCGCGGGCTTCGAAGTCGCGTACGGGGAACCGCTCTACCGCTACCTCAGCCACCACGAGGACGCGAACGGGCGGTTCCAGCGGGCGATGAAGGCCGGCAACCTGTTCTTCGACCACGTCCCCGAGGCGTTCGACTTCTCGGGCCGGACCTTCGTCGACGTCGGCGGCGGCATCGGGCAGTTGACCGCCGCGATCCTGGCCGCCGTGCCCGACGCGCACGGCACGCTGCTCGACCGCGAGCACGTGGTGCCGGTCGCGGCCGACAACCTCGCCGCCTCCGTGGGGCTGGACCGCGTCGAGCTGGTCGCCGGGGACATGTTCGAGGCGGTGCCGCAGGGCAGGGACGTCTACCTGCTGTGCCGGGTCCTCGCCGGCTGGAGCGACGACGCGGTCGTCGGGGTGTTCGAGAACTGCCGCAAGGCGATGGCCGGTTCCGCGTCGCGCCTGGTCATCCTGGACCGCGTCGTGGTGGACGAGGACTCCACGGTGCTGCCCGCCCTGTGGGACCTGCACCTGCTGATGACCAACGGCGGCCGGCACCGCACCGTCGAGAAGTTCACCGAACTGCTGGGCAGGGCCGGTCTCGACGTCGAGCGGGTCACCGAACTGCCCGCAGAGACCTCCGCGTTGATCGCGGCACCCCGCACCGCCGGCTGAAGGGGAACGCCCATGACCCACGCAGCGCACCTGGACGCGGTCGGACGGACCGCCCTGGTCACCGCCGCCATGCGGGCCGCCGAGACCGGCCGGCCCGACGCGATCCACCGGGACCCGTACGCGGCGACGCTCGCCGGTGACCTCGGACCGCGGCTGCTGGCCGAGCTGCTGGGCGCGACCGCGGCGGGAAGTCCGGCGGGGGGTTCGGCGGCGAGTTCGGCGGAGGGTTCGGCAGGACGTTCGGCGGCGCGTTCGGCAGGACGTTCGGCGGCGCGTTCGGCAGACGTCCCTGCCGGCGCCCCGGCCGGTGCGTACCGCACCGCCAGGCAGGACTACAACGCCGCCCGCACCCGCTTCTTCGACGACTACCTGCGTACCGCGGCCGACGAGCCCGACACGCGCCAGATCGTGGTCGCGGGCGCCGGCATGGACTCCCGCGCGTACCGCATGGACTGGCCCGAGGGCCTGCGCTACTTCGAGGTCGACCGGCCGCCGGTGATGGCCTACAAGAGCGCGTGCCTGGCCGGGGTGACACCGCGGGCCGACCGCCGCACCGTCGCGGTGGACCTCACGTCGCCGTCCTGGCCGGCCGTCCTGACCGGCGCCGGGTACGAACCCGACCGGCCCTCGGCCTGGCTGCTGGAGGGCCTGCTGTACTACCTGCCGGTGGCCGCCGTGCACCGCGTACTGGACCAGGTCGCCGAACTGGCCGCCCCGGGAAGCCGGATCGCGGCCGACGTCGTGAACACGGCCGCGCTGACGCTGCCCGACCAGCGGCGGCTGCTGGAGGTGTTCGCGAGCTGGGGCTGCCCGTGGCTGTTCGGCTGCGACGAGCCGGAGGAGCTGTTCGACCAGCACGGCTTCAAGGCCGACGTGGTCCAACCCGGCGAGCCCGGCGCGGAGTTCGGCGGCCGGCCCGCGCCCCCGCCGGTACGCGGACTGCCGGGCGTGCGGCGGGTGTTCCTGGTGACGGGCCGGCGTAACTGAGGTCGCGCCCGGCCGTCCACGTGCCCCCGCCCCGTTATGTTTTTCGTGGTCCTGCAACGGGATCGCTGGCCTCCGGGCCCGGCATGACTGTTGCCCCCTGTCGAAGGCATGACCTGGGGGGTGGTGTCACCGGGTCCGGGGGTGTTCGTCGGAGACGCTGATCAGAGGTCCGGCCACCGCCCGGTCCGGCGCAACGCCGGACAGTTCGCGGGCGGCAGGTCTGCATAACGTGGATGCGCGAGCACGACACCCGAGCCGAGGCCGGCATCGTCAAACCCCCTGGAAGGGCGCGATGTTCGAGATCGAAGACGTGGGCGTGTTCCTCGGCCTGGACGTCGGCAAGTCCGCCCACCACGGGCACGGGCTCACCCCGACCGGGAAGAAGGTCTTCGACAAGCCGCTGCCCAACAGCGAACCGAAGCTGCGGGCCGTGTTCGACAAGCTGACCACGAAGTTCGGCACCGTCCTGGTCATCGTGGACCAGCCCGCCTCCATCGGCGCCCTGCCCCTGGCCGTCGCCCGCGACGCCGGCTGCCAGGTGGCCTACCTGCCCGGCCTGGCCATGCGACGGATCGCCGACCTCTACCCCGGCGAGGCCAAGACCGACGCCAAGGACGCGGCCGTCATCGCCGACGCCGCGCGAACCATGCCGCACACCCTGCGCTCCCTGGAACTGACCGACGAGATCACCGCCGAGCTGACCGTGCTGACCGGCTTCGACCAGGACCTCGCCGCCGAGGCCACCCGCACCAGCAACCGGATACGCGGCCTGCTCACCCAGTTCCACCCCAGCCTGGAGCGCGTCCTGGGCCCCCGCCTGGACCACCAGGCCGTCACCTGGCTCCTGGAACGCCACGGCTCCCCGGCCGCCCTGCGCAAAGCCGGCCGCCGCAGACTCGTGGAACTGATCCGCCCGAAGGCCCCGCGCATGGCCCACAGGCTGATCGACGACGTCTTCGACGCGCTCGACGAGCAGACCGTCGTCGTCCCCGGCACCGGCACCCTCGACATCGTCGTCCCCTCCCTGGCCGCCTCCCTGGCCGCCGTGCACACCCAGCGCCGGGCGATGGAAACCCAGATCAACACCCTGCTGGAGGCCCACCCTCTTTCCCAGGTCCTGACCTCGATGCCCGGCGTCGGTGTCAGGACCGCCGCAGTCCTGCTGACCACCGTCGGCGACGGAACCAGCTTCCCCACCGCCGCCCACCTCGCCTCCTACGCAGGCCTCGCCCCCACCACCCGACAATCCGGCACCTCGATCCACGGCGAACACGCCCCCCGAGGCGGAAACCGGCAGCTCAAACGCGCCATGTTCCTATCCGCCTTCGCCTGCATGAACGCCGATCCCGCCTCCCGGACCTACTACGACAAGCAACGAGCCCGCGGAAAAACCCACACCCAAGCACTCCTCCGACTCGCCCGCCAACGCATCAGCGTCCTGTTCGCCATGCTCCGCGACGGCACCTTCTATGAGACTCGGGCACCGAAAGGCGTCGAGCTCGCCGCCTAACCCCAACAACACCGAACTACCCCAAAACCGGCAGAGATGCCTTGACGAAAGACATAGAGGCACCCCCCGCCGTCCCGGCCCCCGCCCCCCGCTGCCCCGGCCCCCGCCCCCGCCGTCCCGGCCCCCGGTCCCGCCGTCCCGGCCCCCGGTCCCGCCGTCCCGGCCCCCGGTCCCGCCGTCCCGGCCCCCGGTCCGCACCGCCCCCGGCCCCGCCGCTCCCGGACGGCACGGACCGGGGCCGTGGACAGCGGCGATAAAGTGACCCTTTAACGTGTGGCGGACGCGACATGCACACTGCAAGCTGGCGTTGACGAGAGGTGCGACATGGCCGAGCCGGCGGTGCAGACGCTCGCGGACAGGATCGACGCGCTCTTCCGCGCGGTGCGGCGCCCCAACCGCGAGCAGTACAGCCATGAAGAGGTCGCCAAGGCGTGCCGCGAGGCCACCGGCGAGAGCTTCTCCGCCACCTACCTGTGGCAGTTGCGCACCGGGCGCCGGGACAACCCGACCAAACGCCACCTCGAAGTGCTGGCGCAGTTCTTCCAGGTCCCTGTCGCGTACTTCTTCGACGACGCCCAAGGCGCCGCCATCACGAAGGAGTTGGAGCTGCTCACAGCCCTGCGGGACGCCGGTGTGCGGAACATCGCACTCCGTGCGGTCAACCTGTCACCCGAAGCTGTGGGTACGATCAGTGACATTATCGACGTGCTTGCCCGCCGGGAACAAGGGAGCGATCCGCCGAGCACTGAGGGCTGACCCCTGTGCAGACCGGTCACCGCCTCGGCCCGCCGTCCTCGTGAGAGGAAGGAGTGCTCATTGTCCAGTGACCGGAGCCGCAGAGGCTTATGGCAGCGGTGTCAGCGGCGCGTCGACACGCTGAGCCTCGCGGATCCCTTCGACATCGCGGATTTCATCCGTACGCTCGCCGCCCACCGCGGCCGGCCGATCGAACTGGTCCCGGTCACCGACCGGCCGAACCTGCCCTGCGGGCTGCTGGTCACCACTGCGGACGCCGACTACATCCTCTACGCGGCCGACACCACCCCGCTGCACCAGCACCACATCCTGCTGCACGAGGCCGCGCATCTGCTGTGCGGCCACCAGGACGACGGCGCCACCCTCAACTCGGCGGCCCGCACGCTGATGCCGGCCCTGCCGCCGGCGCTGGTCGAGCGGGTGCTCGGCCGCACGGTCTACACCGAGCCGCAGGAGCAGGAGGCCGAGATCGTCGCCTCGCTCATCCTGTCCCGGGTGTCCCTGCGGGAGTCCCCGCCCGCCACCGCCCGCGCCCCGGGCCTCGAAGCGCTCTTCAACCGGCCCGACCCGCGCAGTTCCGGCCGATGACCGATATCACCGCCTACCTCGCGGCCGCCGTCTTCGTGGGCTTCGCGGTCTACCGGCTGTCGACGGCCGGCGCGGGCGAGACCCAGCGCTACATCTGCGCCTTCGCGCTGTGCATCGGCAGCGCCCTGGTGCTCAACGCGCCCACCAGCATCGCCGCCCTGTCCCGGCTGATGGACGCGCGGACGCTCCTGGTGGCGCTGGTGCACGGGCTCAAGATGGGCGCCTTCACCTGTCTCGCGCTCATCGCGCTGACGCTGCGCAACTCCACCGACGACCGCACTCCCGTGCACCGCCACGTCGGCGCCGGGATCGGCGTCCAGGCGCTCTCCGGCTGGCTGTTCGCGGCCTCCGCCGTGACCGTGACCTCCGACGCGGTATCGGTCGGGGACGGCCGCAGGCTGCTGTTCGCGGGCTACGAGCTGCTGTTCGCCTGCTACGGCATCGGGTGCCTGACGATGCTGATCGGCGCGCTGGCCGGGCACATCCGGCGCGAGGCGGCCGGGGCGGTGCGCGCCGGGCTCGTCCTGATGGCGCTGTCCGCCGCCGTGGGCGTGCTGTGGACCGCGTGGTCCGCCCACGACATGGCCGCGGTCCTGCGCACCGGCCGCCAGGGCCTGGGCGAGGACCTGCCGTCCACCTGCTTCGGGGTGGTCATCGCCCTTCTGGCGGCGTGCGGTTCGACCGCGAACCGCTGGCCCGCGCTGCTCGGCCCGCTGCGCTGGTGGCGGGCCCGCCGCTCCTACCGCGCCCTGGAGCCGCTGTGGTCGGCGCTGTGCACGGAGGTTCCGGAGATCGCGCTGTACGGGGACGGTACGCGCGGCCGTACCCGCCCGCGGCAGGCGACCTTCGCGCTCTACCGGCGCGTCATCGAGATCCGGGACGCGCACCTCGCGCTGCGCCCGTACTTCGACCCCGGCCGTCCCGACCCGGCCGCCGCCGGCCACCCGGCCAGGGAGGCGGCGCGGGAGGCGGCGGCGATCACCGCGGCGCTGGCGAACCGCCGCAGCGGGCGCCGTCCCGGCGCCGGGGGCCCTGGCAGCGAGCCGGTCCGCCCCTGGCCGGTGGCCGGCACGCTCGCCGCCGAGACCGACTGGCTGCTCCAGGTCACCCACGCCTTCGTCCACCACGAGGACGCGACCCGCTGACGCCCCGGGACGGCGGCCCCGCCCCGCGGACATCCCGCCACCGGACGACGTACCGCCCGGACGAGCGCCGACACCACGGACTCGCCTGACGCCTCACCGCTCCGGGCGCGGTTGCCGCGGTGGGACGGCTCAGCGCCTCGGGCGCGGGTGCCGACGCCCGCCTCCCGCGCGGGCGCGGTTGCCGGCGTCGCCCGTCTCCCGCCGCCAGGCGGCTGCTCACCGTCCGCCGGCGCGCGGCGCGGGCTTGCCCTGCTGGACGGCTCAGCACCTCGGGCGCCGGTGCCGGCGCCCGCCTCCCGCCTCACTGTCCGCCCGTGCGCCGCGCGGATGCCGCGACGGGGCGGCTCAGTGTCCCGGCGCGGGCACCGACCCGACGGACTCGCCGTCGCCGGACGGCACACCGTCCCGCAGACGCCGCCCGTCTCCCGCCGCCAGGCGGCTGCTCACCGTCACCCCGCGTGCAGCGCGGGCGTCAGGGCGCCGGCGGCGGTGGCGAAGGCGCCCCGGTCGGGGTGGCCGGTCTTGCGCAGCAGGCTCGCCACGTGCTTCTCGACGGTGCGCGGCGAGATGTGCAGCCGCCCCGCGATGTCCTTGTTGCCGATACGCGTCGCCAGCAGCCTGGCCACCTCGAACTCCCGCACGGTGACCCCGTAGCGGCGCAGGTCGAGCGGCACCTGCTCGATGCCCGTACGCCGCTGCCGCACCGGCGCGCCCATCGTGCGCAGCAGGCCGCGGCAGGCGCCGGCGACGGCCGGGACATCGGCGCCGTGGAAGTATTCCTCCGCCTCGCGCAGCCAGCCGACCGGATCGCCCCAGCCGTCCTCGTGCGCGGGACGCGCGATGAGCCGCAGGCACAGGTGGCGTGCCATGGGGTGGATCGCTGCGGCCTCCAGCGCCGTCGCGGCGGCGGCGTCCGCCTCCGCCGCGCGGCCCTCGCGGCCCAGCAGCACCGCGTGCGCCAGCCCGACGAACTGCCGGTTCCAGCGGGTGCCGGCCGCGCTGACCGCGGTGACTCCGGCGTAGTGCTGCGCGCCCACCCGCCGGGCCAGCACGCCCAGCAGCAGGATCACCCCGTGCTTGCCGAAGTCGCCGGTCGCCGGATTCTCCGTGTCGTACGCGACGGCCTGCGCGAATTCCCGCTCGGCGGCCTCGCGGTCCTCCTCCAGCAGCGAGCAGAACGCGCGCGCCAGCCCGTACGACATGGCCCGTACGCCCGGCGCGTCGTCCACCAGCGGGGCCAGCGCAGCCAGCGCCTCCTGCATCTCGGCCCGCCGGCCCTGGTGGGCGTACCGCACCGCCTCGGCCAGCCGGAGCATGGGCAGGGCGCGTCCCAGCCGCAGCCGCGTGGCGCCGGCCAGCGCCTCGCGTATCCGTTCGCCGGCCGGGCCGAACTCGGCACGCCCGACCTGGGCGAGCGCGAGGGCGTACCCGGTCTCGTACGCCAGCGGCAGCGCGCCGATCCGCAGGGCGTCCTGCCGGGCCTGCTCGACCCGGGCCCAGCGGCCGTCGCGGCGGGCCTCGGCCAGGGCGAGGCGGGCCTCGGCCGACACGCGCTGGACGGGCAGGCGGTGCTGGCGGGCGAGCGTGCAGGCGCGCAGCAGATGCTCGGTCGCGGCGCTCTCGTCACGCTCGGCGGTGAGGTGCCCGAGCTGGACCAGGGCGCCGCACTCCACGTCGGGGAGCCCGGCGCGCCGGGCCGCTTCCGCCGCGCGGCGGGCGGCCCCGGCCGCGGTGTGCAGCCGGTCGGGCGCGAGCCGGTGCGGCTCCACGTGCGCGGCGGCAGCGTCCACCGGGGCGCGGTGGACGTCGGCGGGGGAGTCGCCGAGCAGCCGGCGGGCGACGTCGAGCTGGTGCAGGGCCTCCGCGGGCCGGCCCGCGAGCGCGGCGACGTCGGCGAGCCGCGCGCACAGGCCCGCCCGGCGCGCGGCGGGCACGTCCTGGTCGTCCAGCGCTTCGACAGCGGCGGTCAGTTCGGGTACGTAGTCGAAGCGGGCCGAGCAGCCGACGGCGTGCAGCAGCTGCTCCAGGACGGCGGCCCGCAGCCCGGGCGGTACGGCGGCGTCGGCCAGCCGGTGCGCCCGGGTCAGCAGCGTCAGCGCTCTGTCCACCGCGCCCTCGGCCATCGCCCGGCGCCCCGCCTCGCAGTACAGCCGGACCGCCTCGCGCGGGTCGCCGGCCTGCCCGCGCAGTTCCGCGGCGCGGGCGCACCACTCGCCGGGCAGCCCCGGGTGGAGGTCGGCCAGCGCCTGCGCCGCTCGACGCGCGTAGCCGGCCCGCTCACCGGGCGCGAGGCCGTCGAGCACCGCCTCCGCGGCGAGCCGGTGCCGGAATGCGTACCACTGCGGGTCCGAGGCGTCCGGCTCCAGCAGGTACGACGCCGCCCCGGCGCGCAGCACCGCGAACAGCTCGCGGTCGTCGCACCCCACGGCGTGCCGCAGGACCGGCAGCGGGAAGCGCTGCCCGAGCAGGGCCGCGACCCCCAGCGTCCGCCTGCCGCCGGGGCCGAGCCGCTCGGTGCGGCGCCGGACGCTGCGGGCGACGGAGTCCGGGACGGGCAGCGTACGGTCGCGGTCGTCGTCGGGCGCGCGCCGGGCGGGGTCGGGGCGGGTCAGGTCGTGGACGAGTTCCTTGACCACGAAGGGGACCCCGGAGCCGCCGGCCACCACCCGGTCGACCAGCGCGTCGCTGACCCCGTCGGGCGCGACGCCCAGCTCGGCGGCGACGAGCAGCCGCACGTCGGAGGGGCCGAGCGGGCGCAGCGCCAGGGTCGCCGCGGCGCCCCGCTGGCGCGCCCGCGCGGCCAGATCGGTCGCGGCGCAGGATTCGCGCCCCGCGGTGAGCAGCAGGACGGCGGGCAGTTCTGCGAGGTTGTCGAGCAGGTATTCGACGACCTCCAGCGTCTCCATGTCGGCGTCGTGCAGGTCGTCCAGGACGAGCAGGCATCCGCCGCGCCGCCCGACGACCGCGAGCAGCCGCAGCACGGCCTCGGCGACGAGCAGGGGAGACGCGGGCGAGCCGGCGGCGGCGCCCGGTTCCGGCAGCAGTCCGGTCAGCAGCGGTGCGTAGCCGCCGAGTTGGTCCTGCTCCGGCAGCAGGCCCGCGCGGGCCAGGCAGAGCAGGGCCTCGACCAGCGGCCGGTACGGCACGGCCGACCCCACCGTGGAGACCCGGCCGCGCGAGGTGACCATGCCGGCCCCGGTGGCGGCGGCGATGGCCTCCGCGGCCAGCCGGGTCTTGCCGACGCCCGGCTCACCGGTGACGAACAGCGCGCTGCCGCGCCCGGCGCGTGCGGCGGCCAGCGCCGCGGTGACGGCCCGCATCTCCGCCTGCCGGCCGATCAGTTCCCCCTGGCGGCCGTCCTCGCGGCCGGCCGGCCGCAGCAGGCCCACGGGCTGCGGCGACGGTAACAGCGCCGTCATGGACATCGTTCCGACACGGTGCGGGTACCGGCGTACGGCTTCCTCATCTGCGTCTCCCGGTGTGCGACTGACACGGAGATGAACTGATGCAGCGGCGGAACTGACCTGCGGTCACATGAGCTGAGGTGAATGTGAATGGTCATGACATCCGTCTCAGCTGCGGGGACCACGATGGCGCATCGGCCGGAAACCGTCAACCGGGGTGGGGAGCGAACACCACCATTCACCCGCGCCCCCGGCGCCGCCGCCATGGGGGCGGCGCCGGGCGATTATGGGGACCTCGCACGGATGCGGGTCCGCGGGGCGGCGCTGTTGGCTGGGTGTGCCGATCGGCACCTGCCCGTTCCTCGCCCCGAGCGCGTCCGCGCGCTCCCGATCACCCAGGAGGTGTCCCGGATGAGCGTTCTCAAGCTGCAGGTCCTGGAGCCCACCGCCGTGCACAACGCGGTAGCCATCCTCAGCACCACCAGCAGCAGCAGCGACTGCTGCAAGACCAACCCGAAGTAGTCCGACGGGCCCGCAAGGGCCTGGGTGACCGCGCCCGCGCGGTCACCGTCACCCAGGAGGAGGCCGGATGAGCGTTCTCACGCTGCAGACCATGCAGCCGACCATCGCCAGGACCGTGGTCGCCGTACTGAGCATGAGCAGCAGCAACGCGGCCTGCTGCAGGGAGCACGACCGGTCGGGCGCCTGACGGCCACCTGTGCGGAGGCGCGACGCGCCTCCGCACAGCCCCGGGAGCGCACTGCCGCACCCCGCACCCCGCACGGTCCCGCCACTCACCACCGGCCGCCCGCGGCGGCTCCCGGACGACCACACAGAGGCAGACATGCGCGACGAACGATGGGTCAACCGCTTCCTCTTCGCCTGGAACGACACGCTGTTCTTCGACCCGCTCGACGTCTCCTACGAGCCGCGGGAGGACAACTTCCTGGCCCCGCTCGACGCCGGGGTGCGGGCCGAGTTCGTCCGCAGCGGCATCTGGTGGAGCCGGCGGCACAATCCCGACCTGCCGGCGCAGGGGTGGAAGATCCACGTGTCGACCGGCCAGCGCACCGTCCACCGGGTCGCCGCCGCGGTGATCGGCCATCTCACGTCGCGCGACATCGACTTCAAGATCGCCCTGGACATCAACATCTTCGAGATGCTCAATTCCAAGGCCATGTCCCGGGGCGGTGCGGGCAAGTTCATCACCGTCTACCCGCACGACGAGGACCAGTTCAGGACCACGCTGGCCGAACTCGCCGAGCTGCTCGACGGCGTCGAGGGCGCGTACGTGCTCTCCGACATGCGCTACCGGGACTCCAAGGCGCTCTACTTCCGCTACGGCCAGTTCCTCCCCACGCACAGCGTGGACGTGATGGGCCGGCAGGTGGCGCACATCGTCGGCCCCGACGGCCCCGTCCCCGACGAGCGCCGGATCGGCTACGCCCAACCACCGTGGCAGCCGTGGCCGTTCGCCGACTGGAAGGCCGCCGACCACGCCGGTGACGACGACGGCTCGGGCCTGCTCGGCGGGCGCTTCCGGGTGATCGAGGCCATGCAGTTCTCCAACGGCGGCGGGGTGTACAAGGCCGAGGACACCGCACGCGACAACCGGATCGTGGTGGTCAAGGAGGCCCGCCCGTACACCAACGTCAATCCGCGGCTGGACCACGACGCGCTGGACATCCTCGCCCGCGAGTGGACCTTCCTGAACCGGCTGGGCGACCTCGACTCCTTCCCGACGCCGATCGTCACCTTCCAGCACTGGGAACACCACTTCATCGCCGAGGAGTTCATCGAGGGCAAGGACATCCGCACCGTCCTGCTGGAGCGCAACCCGCTGGCCCGGCCCGGGGCCGACGCCGAGCGCTCCCGGGAATTCCTGCGGATCTACCTGTCGGTCTTCCGCGGCCTGACCCGCGCGGTCCAGGCGGCCCACGACCGCCATGTCATCCTCGGCGACCTCACCGCCGCGAACCTGCTGGTGGACACCGAGACCTACACGGTCACCGTGATCGACCTGGAGGCGTGCCGGCTGGCCGAGTCCGACGCGCAGGACGCGCATCTGGAGTCGCCCGTCGAGCTGTTCACCCCGGGATTCAGCCACTCCCGGCGCCGCGCGCACGCCGCCTCCGTCTTCGAGGACGACCTGTACGGACTGGCGTCCACCATGGCGTACTTCATCTTCCCGGTCATGGCGATGTCGTATCTGCGCGAGGACGTGCTCGACCTCTACGGTGTCTTCACCGACAGCCTCGGCTGGCCGGCCAGGATCCACCAGCTGCTCATCGACCTCTCGCAGGCGCGCGTGACGCTCGACGACGTCCTGGAATTCCTCGACCAGGAGGAGGAACTGGTCGGCGAGGTCGCGCTCGCCCCGCGACTGCCGATCGTGGAAGGGCAGTCGGGCTTCGCCGCCACCGAGGCCGGGGTCGCCGCCTTCGTCGGGGCCGTCGCCGACACCGGCCGGGAGACCCTCTTCCCGGTGGACCCGTTCGCGCATGTCACCAACCCGCTGAGCCTGGGCGTGGGCGCCAGCGGGGTCCTGTGGGCGCTGAACGCCTCGGGCGTCGCGGTCAGGCCCGAGTGGCTGGACTGGCTCGGCAAGCAGCTGGCCGGCATCGAGCCGGGCGAATACGCGGACGGGCTGATGAACGGCCTGTCCGGTATCGCCTGGGCCGCCGAATCGCTCGGGCTGCGGGCGCAGGCCAGGGAGCTGCTGGCGCTGGCCAACCGGCGGGCGCCGCAGAGCAGCGACCACACGTTCTACTACGGCCACGCGGGCATCGGCATGACGAACCTGCGCTTCTACCTCGCCGGCGGGGACGGGAGCGACCTCGCCGCCGCACGCGAGTGCGCGCACGCGCTGCTCGACACCGTCCAGCGCGACGGTGAACACGCCTACTGGCTCAACGACTTCTCGGCCAAGGGGCCGCTGACCGGACTCGGCTTCGGGCAGGCCGGAGTCGCGATGTTCCTGCTGCGGATGTCGCAGATCACCGGCGACGAGAGCTACGCGCGGCTCGGCCGCCGCGCGCTGTCCTGGGAGATGGCGCACGCCGAGCCCATCGAGGACGGCATGATCATGTTCAAGCACGCCGGGACCATGGAGCCCTACGTCGAGGTCGGCTCGGCCGGTGTCGCGCAGGTGCTGCTGCGCTACGGCAACCTGGACGACGCGCGCGAGGTGCTGCGCGCGCTGGACGTCGGCCAGTCGGTCATGCCCGGCTACGCGTTCGGCCTGACCGGGGTCGCCGACGCGCTGCTGGACGCGACCGGGATCACCGGCGACCCGTCGTACCGGCAGATCGCGCTGCGGCAGCTGGAGTTCGTACGGAAGGTGTTCCTCTTCGAGCCGGCCGAGCGGTTCGGGGTGCCGCGCGGGGACGACGGCACGGTGCCGCTCGGGGTGCCCGGCGAGGGGCTGCTGCGCTGTTCGTGCGACTACCTGACCGGCTCGGCCGGCATCCTGCGGGTGCTGCACCGGCTCAACCACGGCGGTCCCGCCGACTTCCTGCTGGACGAGGTGTCGCGGTGAAGGAGCTGTGGCGCACGCTGCGCGGGCACCGGGCGGGGTTCTGCCTCATCATGGCCGTCGAGGCGGTCATCAGCGGCATCGAGGCCCTGCTGCACCCGCTGCTGCTCAAGGCGCTGTTCGACCAGGCGATCCTGGCCGGGCACTTCCGCAAGTTCATCGTCCTCGGCGTCTTCTACCTGCTGCTCGGCCTCACCCTCAACATCGGCGGCTACTGGGTCGCCTGGTGGCGCAAGCGGTTCGAGAACTCGTTCATGCTGCTGCTGGAGATGGAGCTGCTGGACCGCACCCTCGGCCTGGACGGGCGGCAGCTGTCGGGGGCCGGGAACGCCTCGTACGTCAGCCGGGTCCACAACGACGTCCGCGAGGGCGTACTGCCGGCCATCGACGTCTGCGTGCGCATCGCCAAGCAGGCGCTCGCGTCACTGGTCTTCATCGGGGTGCTGCTCTACCTGTCCTGGCAGGCCAGCCTCATCCTGCTGGTGATCGTGCCGCCGCTGGTCCTCGTCAGCAACCGGCTGGCCAAGCGGATCGAGGACAACACCGACCCGGAGCGCGAGGCGGAGGCGCGGTACATCAACAAGCTGACCCGCACGCTGGAGTCCTTCCACGCGCTGCGCGGCATACCGTCGCTGGTGCCCGGCACCCGGGCGGCGAACAAGGAGGCGCTGAACGGCTTCCTCGGCATCACCTTCGTCAACTACCGGCTCACCCAGAAGCAGAACACGCTCAGCGACCTGGTCATGAATCTGTCGGACACGGCGTCGATGGTCGTCGGGGCCTACTTCGTCTTCGCCGGCCGGATGACCTTCGGCAGCTTCCTGGCCTTCGTGAACTCGCTGTGGCGGGCGGTCACCGGCATCTTCGACCTGATCAACATGATCCCCCAGGTCCGCAGGAACACCGCCGTGCTCAAGCGGATCGACACGCTGCGCGCCTCCCGCCCGGCGCCCTACCACGACGAAGGACCGATGGTGCTGGTCAACGGCGCCCGGGTCGTCTACGGCGACGGCGCCACCATCGCGATCGAGGACTTCGAGCTGCGGGCCGGCGAGCACGTGCTGCTGCGCGGCCCCAACGGCTGCGGGAAGACCACGCTGCTGCACATCATCTCCGGCACGCTGGCCCCCGACGCCGGGGTGGTCACGCTGCCGCCCCGGGTGGCGAGCCTGACCGCCCCGGTCAACCTGCCCCCGCTGCCGATCCGCGAACTGGTCGCCGACGAGCGGCTGCGCGCGGCCATGGAGCTGACGGCCCTGGCCGACCAGCTCCCCTCCGACCTGTCCTCGGGCCAGCGGCAGCGGGCCGGGGTCGCCGCCCTGCTGACCGAGGACGCCGACGTCTACCTCGTGGACGAGCCCTTCGCCAACCTCGACCCGAGTGGCCGCGACCTGGTCCTGCGCACCCTCAAGGAGCGCACCCGGGACCGCGCCCTGCTGGTCGTCCACCACGGCGACGAGGACCTCGACGTCCGCTTCGACCGCGTGGTGACCCTGTCGGTCGCGGCGGCCCGCCCCTGACGGCCGCCCGCGGCCCGGGCGGGGCGGGGGTCAGCGGGCCTGGTCCGCGGCGCGCTCGGCGTGCTTCTCCTTGATGCGCGCCGCCTCCTTGCGGACCTCCGCCTGGGTGGCCCGCTCCCGCTCCAGCCACGGCGGGTTCTCCTGCCGCAGCTCGTCGATCTGGGCCGTGGTGAGCGCTTCCTCGACACCGCCGCGGGCCAGGCCCGCGATGGACACGCCCAGCCTCGCCGCGACCACCGGGCGCGGGTGCGGGCCGTCGCGGCGCAGGTCCTGGAGCCACTGGGGCGGGTCGGCCTGCAGCGCGTTCAGCTCGGTGCGCGAGACGACACCCTCCTGGAACTGCGCGGGGGTGGCCTGGAGGTACACACCCAGCTTCTTCGCCGCGGTCGCGGGCTTCATCGTCTGGGTGGTCTTCTGCGACGTCATACGCCCAAGGGTAACGAGCGCGTGCGGCGCCCCTGACCATCGCCGATAGCCTTGCGGGGTGACAGGCTCGGAAGTACCTCCCGCTTTCCGGCTCGCCTACGTTCCGGGGGTGACGCCCACCAAGTGGGTGCGGATCTGGAACGAGCGGCAGCCCGACGTCCCGCTGACCCTGGTCCAGGTGGCCGCCGCGGAAGCGGCCGGCCTGCTGCGCGACCGGGGCGCGGACGCCGGTTTCGTACGGCTGCCCGTCGACCGGACCGACCTCAGCGCGATCCCGCTGTACACCGAGACGACGGTGGCCGTGGTCCCCAAGGACCACCTGGTGGCGGCCGTGGACGAGATCGCGGTGGCGGACCTGGCCGACGAGATCGTGCTGCACCCGCTCGACGACACCCTCGGCACCCTGGACTGGGAGCTGCCGCCCGGCCGCCCGGCCCTGGAGCGTCCCGCCACCACGGAGGACGCGATCGAGCTGGTGGCGGCGGGCGTCGGGGTGCTGGTCGTCCCGCAGTCGCTGGCCCGCCTGCACCACCGCAGGGACCTCGTGCACCGGCCGGTGACGGACGCCCCGCAGTCCCGCGTCGCGCTGTCCTGGCGGGAGGACGCGACCACGGACCTGGTGGACGACTTCATCGGCATCGTCCGCGGCCGGACCGTCAACAGCACCCGCGGCCGCTCGGCGCCCGCCCCTGCCCAGGCCCCCGCGAAAGCCCCCGCGAAGGGCAACGCCAAGGGCGGCAGGCCCGCTGCGGGCAAACAGGGCGGGGCGTCGGCGGCCAAGGGCGCCAGGGGAAACTCCGGCAAGCGCGGCAAGCCCCGCCGCCGGTCGTGACGCGCGGGGCCGTGCGGCCCGCCGCGTCAGCGCAGGTGGACCAGGATGCGCCCGGCGTTGTCCGGGTCGGTCTCCACGCGGGCGTACAGCTTCCTGATGTGCGTCTGCGCCAGTGAGGCCAGCACCCGGTCCCTGAGCTTGCCCGTGCCCTTGCCCGGGATGATCTGCAGTACGTCCACCCCGGTGGCGGCTGCCCGGAAGAGCGCCTGGCGCACCGCGACGTCGAGGTCGCGGTTGTTGCGGAAGATCGGGTGCAGATCCAGCGTGAGCAGGGTGATCGCCTCCGATGCGCGCGTCGTGTGGTCGCAGCGTACGGCAGCGGGGCTGGGCGCGCAGCTCCCCGCGCGCCCTGGCGATCGCCCCTTGCGGTGCGTGCTTGTCGGCCGCGCCGTCGTGGCCGGCCGCGCCCCTGATCGCTGCCCTCTGCCGCAGAGGACCAGCGCCGTAGGGGCGGCGGGGGCCGTGTACGGGCTCGACGACTCCGTGTGGAGCACGCTGCTGTGCCGCACGGCCGAATTCACCGTGGCCAGCCGCCACATGGGCACCGCCGACAGCGGCGTCCGCGGCTCGGACCACCAGCTCAGCGAGAGCTTCCCGGTGCCCGCCTGGCACAGCCAGAGCGTGCTGCTCTGCTGTGATGAACTACCCCGACGCGATGGGACGGGCCCGGCTCGACCAGTGCCTGCGCAGGTCCGGCCCCGCCAGCCGCCCCACGTTCGAGGCCACGTCCTGCGGCAGGCCGACGTGGTGGTCGGCGGGCGCACGTCGGCCTACAAGGCCCCCGCCTTCTGCCGCGGCTGCGCCTGGACCTACTGGCGGCCACCGACTACCCGGACCTCGGCCACACCGCCTGCTACCGGTACCGGTAGCGCCGCGCCGCCCGCGGGCGAACCGTCACGCGCCGGCGGCCGGTCCGGGGAACAGCACCTCGGCCACGTGGTGGGTGTCGGCGTACTCCCTGACCGAGGCGATCCGGCCGTCGCGCACGACGAAGACGCCGAGGCAGCGGTTGCGGTAGGCGGCACCCGCCGCCGTGGTGCCGTCCGAGGTCCACTCGGCGACGACCTGCTCGCCGTCCGCGACGATGTTGGTGAGCGCGATGACCAGCGGGGCGCCCGGCTTGAGACGGCCGCCCATGCCGCCGAGGAAGTCCCCGACGATGCTGTCGCGGCCCTTCCACACGCCCGAGATGGGCAGATTCCCCGGGTAGTCCCAGGTGGCGTCCACGGCGAAGCTGTCGCGGACGACATCGAGGTCGCCGTCGCGCACGGCCTCGACGTAACGGGTGACGACGGCCTTCGGGCCGAGCGGTGCGGCGGTCATGGCGGTGCTCCTCGTGGTCTGCGCGGCCCTCGCGGGGCCGCTCGGTTCCCGGTCCCGGCGGGGACCGGTCGGGTGTCGCGGTCCTTGCCGGACCGTTCTGCCCCGTAACTCGTGCGACCAGCCAATACCGTCCGCCGCGCACGGTCCAACAGCTTCTCGACCGCCTTGACAACCGATGGTTGTCGCCGCCCGCCGGGTGGGGCGGAACCGCGGTCGCGCCCGTCGCCGTCCTCCGGCAGAAGAGCCTCGGGGGGCGTCGTGCAGATCGTCGAAGTGACCGGACTCGCCGTGCGGTCGGCCGTGTTCACGATGCGCCGCAAGGGCACCCCGCTGGAATTCGTGGTCTTCCCGATGACGCATGTGGCCTCGCCGACCTTCTACAGGCAGGTGCGCCGGCGGCTGCGCGACTGCGACCTGATCGTGATGGAAGGCGTCAAGGGCCGGTCGGCGGGCTTGAGCACGCTCACCCTCGCCTACCGTTTCGCGCCCCGCCGCAGGCGCAACGGCCTGGTCGCGCAGAACGACGCCGGCCTCCTCCCCGAGGGCGTACCGGTGCTGTACCCGGATGTGACCGCGGCCGAGGCGATGGCGGACCTGCGGGAGCTGCCCCGCGCGACGTACGTGCTGCTGATGGTCCTGGCGCCGCTGATGGGCCTGGTCTTCGCGCTGCGCGGGCCGCGGGCCTTCCTGGACGAGAACCAGGTGGTCGAGGACCTGCCGCCGACACTGCGGGCGGAGATGTCCGCGGGCAACGACGTGGAGCGCGCCCTGACCGTCCGCCGCGACCGCCGGCTGCTCGAAGCGCTCGACGCGATCCACACGGAGCGCCGCGACGAGCCGATCCGGGTCGCGGTGGTCTACGGTGCCGGGCACGTGCCGGCGATCGTGGCGGGCCTCGCCGAACGGTACGGCTATCTGCCGCGCGACTCGGAGTGGCTGACCGTGGTCGTCCCGGCGTGACGGCGGGCGCGGCGGGATGCCGTGGCAGGATGACCGGGGAGGGTCGGCATGCGCGATGCGGGTGGGCGGAAGGCCAGGGACGTGCTGGCGGTCGGCGGTCGGCTGCTCGGTGCCGCCCGCTCACTGCTCGCCGACCACGAGAACGCGGTCGGCGCCGTGCGCACGGCACTTGCCCCGCTCGTGGACGAACTGGCCGCGCACGAGCTGGAGTCGATACCCGCCGCCCGCCTCAAGGACGTCACGCAGGGCCGGTTGCGGCTCGGCGCCATCGAGGCGGCCGGTCACACGTCCGTACGGCAGGTGCTGGACGCCGGGCGGTACGGGCTGCGGCAGATCGCCGGCGTCGGGCCGCAGACGGCGGACCAGGCGTACGCGGCGGCCCGGCAGATCGCCGAGGCGGTCGGCGAGACCGTCGCGGTCCGTATCGACGTCGACCATCCGGAACCGCGGACGACCGCGCTCGTCATCGCGCTGCACCGGCTCGTCCAGGCCGGTCCCGACGCGGCCAGGGCCGTCGAGGCGGCGCGGCAGGCCGACGCCGAGCTGGGACCGCCGCTCGCGCGGGCCGCGGAGGCCGGCGGGTGGCTGCGGCAGCGCTTCGCGGGCCGGGAGGCCAGGGCGCGGGCGCAGGCGGCGGTCGACGCGGTGGCGGAGCTGTGCGAGCGGGCCGACCAGCGCGGCACGGCGCTGCTGATCGGGCAGGCGTCCGTGGACCTGCTGCGCGGCCCGGCAGACGAGATCGAGGCGTGGGTCGACTTCGAGCTGCGATCGGCCGACTACTACAGCCTGCTGGCCGAGCTGTCCGGCGGCGGTCCCGACGTGGCGGCGGCCGAGGGCTTCCTGCCGTCCGAGGTCGCCGAGCGGGTACGCAGCCAGCCGCTCGACGGCACCCACCGGCGGGTGTCGCTGCGCGGCTACCAGGCCTTCGGAGCGCGCTTCGCGCTGGCGCAACGCCGGGTGCTGCTCGGCGACGAGATGGGCCTGGGCAAGACGATCCAGGCCATCGCCGCGCTGGCGCACCTGGCCGCGCAGGGCGGCACGCACTTCCTGGTGGTGTGCCCGGCGGGCGTGCTGGTCAACTGGACCCGGGAGATCGGCGCCCGCAGCACGCTGCGGGCGGTGCCGCTGCACGGGGCCGAGCGGCAGGAGGCGTTCGCCGAATGGCGGGCCAAGGGCGGTGTGGCGGTGACCACTTACGACGCCCTGCGCGGCTTTCCGCCGCCGGACGGCGGACCGCGGGTGGCGATGCTCGTGGTCGACGAGGCGCACTACGTGAAGAACCCGGAGACCAGGCGGTCGCTGGCGGTCGCGGCCTGGGCCGCCCGCGGTGAGCGGGTGCTGTTCATGACCGGCACTCCGATGGAGAACCGGGTCGCCGAATTCCGCAGCCTCGTACGGCACTTGCAGCCCGGCCTGCTTGACAGGCCGGGGGCCGCGGAGAGGGCGGGGGCCGCCGGGTCGCAGGCCTTCCGGCGGGCGGTGGCACCGGCGTACCTGCGGCGCAACCAGCGCGATGTGCTGGCCGAACTGCCCGCGCTCGTCCACACCGACGAGTGGGCGGACTTCAGCGCGGCCGACCAGGACGCCTACCGCACGGCAGTGCTCGCCGGGAACTTCATGGCCATGCGCCGGGCGGCCTACGCCGACCCGGAGAAGTCCGCGAAGCTGCTGCGGCTGCGCGAGATCGTCGCGGAGGCGGCGGGCAGCGGCCGCAAGGTCGTCGTCTTCTCCTACTTCCGCGATGTGCTCGGCACGGTCGCGGACGCGCTCGGCCCCGCGGTGCACGGGCCGCTCACCGGTTCCGTCCCGCCCGCGCGGCGCCAGCAGATGGTGGACGGATTCACCGCCGCGCACGGGCACGCGGTGCTGCTCGCGCAGATCGAGGCGGGCGGCGTCGGGCTCAACCTCCAGGCGGCCTCGGTGGTGATCCTGTGCGAGCCGCAGGTCAAACCCACCATCGAGCACCAGGCGGTGGCCCGCGCGCACCGGATGGGCCAGCCGCGGCCGGTGCGGGTGCACCGGCTGCTCAGCACCACGGGGGTGGACGAGCGGCTGCTGGCGATCCTGCGCGGCAAGGCACGGCTCTTCGACGCCTACGCGCGCCGCAGCGATGTGGCGGAGGCCGTGGCGGACGCCGTCGACGTCTCCGACGTGTCGCTGGCCCGGCAGATCGTCGAGGAAGAGCAGCGCAGGCTCGCGGGCAAGGACGGGTGAGGACGGTTGACGCCGGGTCGGCGTCGGAGAGGGGAGGGCCGTGACGGCCGCACGATGGGGACTGATCGCCGAGGAGCCGAGGGGCAGGCAGGGCCGCTACGAGCCGCGGGTGGTGGCCGAGACCACCGGCACCCGGGAGGAGGCGCTGGCCTGGCTGGAGCAGGTCGTCACCGACCACCTCGGGGGCACCGGGCACAGCATCGCCAGGCGGCGGCTGTTCAGGACCGGTGACGGATTCCTCTACGTCCACGGCAACGGCATGCGCACCTCCGCAATCCGCTTCTCCGTCGCCGAGCTGATCAGCGACAGCGACGACGCGAAGGCGGCGGCAGCCACCGCCAAGCGGGCGGACAAGGAGCGCCGGGCGGCGGAGCGCAAGGCCAGGCGCGAGCGGCGCCGCACGGGGTACGCGGTCGAGGACGTCGAGGACGTCGAGGACGTCGAGGACGTCGAGGACGTCGAGGACGTCGAGGACGTCGAGGACACGGTCGAGGACCGGGCCGGGGACTGAGCGGTCACGCCCGGGCCGCGCGGGCGTGCCGGCAGGCGTCGGCGTATCCGCGGGTCAGCGGGTCGGCGGTGGCGCGGGGCCAGGCCAGTGCGAAACGGCTCGGGGCGATGCCGCGCACCGGGCGGGTCGTCACGCCGCCCAGCGTGATCAGCGGGGCGTTGCCCGCCGCCACCAGGACCACACCGAGGCCGGCGACCAGCGCCTCGTACGTCTCCTCGGTGCTCGCGACCTCCGCGCCGATCAGCGCCGGGCGGCCCGCCCTGCTGTCGGCGGCCAGCCAGTAGTCCCGCAGCGGCCCGGCGGCGGCCGGCAGCGCGAGGAAGGGCTCGCCCAGCAGGTCGGCGAAGTCGACGGTGTCGCGGGCCGCCAGCCGGTGGCCGTCCGGCAGCGCGACCAGCCGCGGTTCCTCGGCGACCACCAGCACCTCGTAGCGCTCCTGGTCGGGCAGCGGCAGCCATACGTACGCCAGATCGCTCGTGCCGTCCGCGAGCCCCGCCGTCGGGTCCGCCCAACCCACCTGCCGCAGCCGCAGAATCGTCTCCGGGTGGGTGGCGGTGAAGCGGGAGCGGACAGCGGGCAGCAGCCCGCCGCGGCCCGGGCTGGTGCTCATGCCCACCACCAGGGTGCTGACCTGCGCGGCCTTGGCGTCGCCGACCGCCGCCCACGCCCGCTCCCATTCGGCCAGCACCCGCTGCGCGTACGGCAGCAGGGTCGCGCCGACCGCGGTCAGCGCGACGCCCTTGCGGTCCCTGTCGAACAGCGGTGCGCCCAACTGCCGCTCCAGCGCCCTGATCTGCTTGCTCAGCGCGGGCTGCGACACGAAGAGCCGCTCGGCTGCCCGGGTGAAGTGCAACTCCTCGGCGACCGCCACGAAGTACCGCAGGTCCCGACCGTGAACGTCCATAACCATCGGCTATCACGAGAGGTCTTGGACCGGCAAGCGGGGCTCGCGGCAGGGTGGGTCGCAGGACGGCGCGGGACAGCGCGGGACACCGACAAGGAGCTGGCAATGAACAGGGTGTGGCTGGTCACCGGTGCGAACAGCGGTTTCGGGCGGGCGATCACCGAGGCGGCGGTGGCCGCGGGCGATGTCGTGGTCGGCGCCGCACGCCGGGTCGCCGCACTGGACGACCTCGTCGCCGCGCACCCCGACCAGGTGGACGCGCTGGCCCTGGACGTCACCGACCTCGCCGCGATCGACTCGGCGGTCGCCGACGTCATCGCCCGGCACGGGCGGATAGACGTCCTGGTCAACAACGCGGGCCGCGGCCACGTGGGGGCCTTCGAGGAGACCGCGGACGCCGAC
This sequence comes from Streptomyces sp. NBC_01477, assembly GCF_036227245.1. Classification (GTDB taxonomy): domain Bacteria; phylum Actinomycetota; class Actinomycetes; order Streptomycetales; family Streptomycetaceae; genus Actinacidiphila. The sequence continues at coordinate 3,162,381 of NZ_CP109445.1, read as the reverse complement.
CTGCGGGAGCTGTTCGAGGTCCACGTCTTCGGTCCGGCCGCGCTCGTACGGGCCGTGCTGCCGTCGATGCGGGCCCGCAGGTCGGGGGCGATCGTCCAGATGAGCAGCATGGGCGGGCAGATGTCCTTCGCCGGCTTCTCCGCCTACAGCGGCACGAAATTCGCCCTGGAGGGCATGACCGAGGCGCTGGCGCAGGAAGTGGGCCCGCTCGGCATCAGGACGCTGATCGTGGAGCCCGGCGCCTTCCGCACCTCGCTGATGGGCAACACCTCGGCGAGTGCCGAACTCCCGGACTACGAAGCCACGGTGGGCGCCACCCGCGCCATGGTCGCGCTCGGCGACGGCACCCAGCCGGGTGACCCGGCCAAGGCGGCGGCCCTCATCATCGCCGCCCTGGAGGCCGACGCGACCCCGCTGCGCCTCCCCCTCGGCGACGACGGCATCGACGCGGTCCTCGGCCACCTCGACCAGGTCCGCGAGGACATCACCGCGTGGGAGAAGCGGGGCCGCGCGACCCGCTTCGACGGGTGAGACGGTCCCGCCCCCGGAGCCGGGCTCCGGGGGCGGGACCGCGCGCCCGCCGCTACCGGTCTAGGACAGGCCGCGGTGCAGCGCCGAGATGAGTTCGCCGTTCGCCGTGTCGCCGTCGAGGGACCAGGCCATGGCGCCGCCGAGGTGCGCGCCCCGGATGTAGGCGGTCTTCGCGGCGAGGACCTGCGGATCGTCGTAGGTCCAGAAGTTCGTGCCGTCGTAGAGCCACGCGAAGCCGTTGCGCGTATCGCGGTGCACCGCGTACGTACCGGACGCCGCGAGCGCCTTGAGCGCGTGGTAGTCCTCGTTGCCCGCCTGCCAGGTGGCCGGCGCCGGGCCGGTGGAGGGCTGGAAGAGGCCGGCCGTGCCGCCGTCGGGGACGCCGGTCCAGCCCTGGCCGTAGAAGGGCACGCCGAGGACGAGCTGGCGGGCCGGGGCGCCGCGGTGCAGCCAGTCGCCGACGGCCTGCGTGTCGCTGAAGTCGTTCGGCACCGGCGAGTTGCGCGGAGCGCGCAGCGCGGACTGCTGGTTGGTGCCGGTCTCGTAGGGGCCGTGGAAGTCGTAGCCCTGGACGGTGCCGAAGTCGAGGTACGTGAAGATCTTCCTGACCTCGAAGCCGGCGTCGATCTTCGCGGGCGCGGCCGGCAGGAAGGCGCTGAGGTCGTAGTGCTTGTGGGTCTGCCGCCCGTAGGAGTCCAGCTGCGTGCGGAACTCGGCGGCCAGCGCGGTGAAGTTCTGCTTGTCCTCGGGCCGGTAGACGGTGTCGGTGTCGCCGGAGGAGCCGGGCCACTCCCAGTCGATGTCGACGCCGTCGAAGAGGCCGGCCGCCGAGCCGGGGCCGCCCTTGCCGTCGAGCAGCGGGAGGTTGCCCTTGATGAAGATGTCCAGGCAGGAGGAGACAAGTGCCTTGCGGGAGGCGGCGGTTCGCGCGGCGTCGGAGAAGTTCGTGGACCAGCCCCAGCCGCCGATCGAGATCAGCACCTTCAGCTTGGGGTTCTTCTGCTTGAGTTCGCGCAGCTGGTTGAAGTTGCCGGCGAGCGGCTGCTCCGCGGTGTCGGCGGTGCCGTCGACGGAGGTCGCGGCGTCGACCGGGTGCTGGTAGTCGGCCCAGGCGTCGCCCTCGCCCGCGACGTTCGCCTCGAAGCACTTGCCGTCGGCGCCGATGTTGGCGAACGCGTAGTTGAGGTGGGTGAGTTTGGCGGCGGTGCCGGAGGTCTGGACGTTCTTCACCTGGTAATTGCGGGCATAGATGCCCCACTGGGTGAAGTAACCGACGCTCTTGTAGGACGGTTTGGCGGGGGAGTGCCCGCCGTGGGCCTGCGCGGTGCTGCCGCCGGTGAGGGCGGGCAGGACGGCGACCAGCGAGAGTGTGGCGGCCGTGGCGGCCATACGGCCGAGAATTCGTCGACGCATGGCGCGAAAGTATTGGTCTGGACCAATGCCGGTCAAGGGGAACGGCGGAAACGGTTCCGCCCGTGCCGCCCGGCGGCCCCCGGACCGCCCGCGGTCCCGCCGCCGCGTATGTCCGCGCGGACCGTAAACTCCCCGCGTGGACATACCCCCGCCGCCCCCGCCGCCGCCGTCCCCCGACGGTGTGCCGCCGCCCGGCCGGCCGCCGCACCAGGGCCTGCCGTCGTATCCGCAGCCGCCGCAGCCGCCACATCCGTACGCGCAGCAGCAGCCCCCGGAGTCCCAGCAGCCGTACCCGCAGCAGCCGCCGCCGAATCCGTACGCCACCGCCGGCCCCTACGGGCAGCCCTACCCTGGGGCGCAGCAGCAGCCGTTCGGCTACGCGGCGCCGGGCGGGCAGCCGGGGTACCCGGGGCAGCAGGGCTGGTACGCGCACGAGCGGACCACCAACGGCATGTCGATCGCCGCGCTGGTGGTCGGCCTCATCCCGTGCGTGCCCGTGCTCGGCCTGATCTTCGGGCTGGTGGGCCTCAAGCAGGTCAAGCGGCGCGGCGAGCGCGGCAAGGGGATGGCGGTCGCCGGGATCACGCTCTCCAGTGTGTGGACGCTCGGGCTCGCCGCGCTCATCACGCTCGCCGCGGTCGGCGTCTTCGACGGGGGCAACACCCAGGTCGGCGACCTCAAGGCCGGCCAGTGCTTCAACACCGTCGGCAAGAAACTGTCCGACTACGGGAGCGACAGCGGCACCCGCTCCACCTCGGTGGACGTCGTGGACTGCGCCGAGGCGCACGACGCCGAGGCCTTCGCGGTCTACGAGATCCAGTCCGGCGCCGACGACCCGTACCCCGGGGTGGACGGGGTCACCGACGACGCGCAGACCAACTGCGTGAAGTACGCCCGTACCTACCTGGACGGCAAGGAGCCGCGGGTGGCCGACAAGCTGTACTTCTACCTGCCGCCGGCCAGTAACTGGGCCGAGCACGAGCGCTCGGTGATCTGCTTCTTCGGCTCCCCCGACGGCCGGGTGACCGGTTCGGTGAAGTCGGGCGAGAGCCCGGCGCAGGGCACGGGTGTGGGTGTCTGAGCCGCAGGTGGGCGACGGTGTGACCGGCCGCGCCGGCGGGGGCGCGGCCGAAGCATGCGCGGAGCGTGACGCTTAGGGCAAGGCTTGCGGTTGAGTACCCAGGGTTGCGAAGCTGTCGCGGACAGTCAACCCCTGGGAGGGGCAGCCCGTGGCATTCGGTGAGCAGCCTGCGTACCTGCGCGTCGCCGACGACCTGCGCCGCAAGATTCTCGACGGCACGCTTCCCCCGCACGCCCGGCTCCCCTCGCAGGCGAGAATCCGCACCGAATACGGCGTCTCCGACACCGTCGCGCTCGAAGCGCGCAAGGTGCTGATGGCCGAGGGCTTCGTCGAGGGCCGCTCCGGCTCCGGTACGTACGTCCGCGAGCGTCCCAGGCCCCGGCGGATCGTCCGCAGCGGCTACCGCCCGGCCGGCCAGGCCACCCCCTACCGGCAGGAACAGGCGGACGAGGGCAGCAAGGGCACCTGGGAGTCGCGCAGCGTGCAGGACACGGCGTCGCTCGACGTCGCCGAGCGGTTGCGGATCGAGCCGGGCGAACGGGTGATGCGCACCCACTACCTCTTCCGCACCGAGGGTGAGCCGACGCTGCTGTCCACCTCGTGGGAGCCACTGGCGCTGACGGGGCGTACGCCGGTGCTACTGCCCGAGGAGGGGCCGGTCGGCGGGCAGGGTGTGGTGGCCAGGATGGCGGCCATCGACGTGGTGGTGGACCACATGGCCGAGGAGGTCGGCGCCCGCCCCGGGCTGGCCGTCGAGACCGCGGCGCTCGGCGGGGTGCCGGGCCATCTGGTGATCGAGATCCGGCGGACGTACTTCGCCTCGGGGCGGCCGGTCGAGACCGCCGATGTCGTCATCCCCGCGGAGAAATACCGGGCGGTGTACCACCTGCCCGTGCGGTGAGCTGACGGTCCGTCGACTTCTGGTCGAACGCATGGCCGGATCGGTGCCTCTTCGCAGCATTGCCTGCCCGCGCTGTGAAGCTCGGGCGTAGGGTCGGGCATATGCGCATCGCCGTTTCCTCGGACATGGATGAGCTCCCGGCCAGGCTGGTCGTTGACGATCTTCGTCGCCGCGGGCACATTGTGGAGGTGTTCGGCGCGCTGCGCGACGGTGATCGCGCCGACTGGGCCTGGAGTGCGGAGGCGGCGGCGCGCGCCGTCGCGAAAGGCGCCGCGGATCAGGCCGTCATCTGCTGCTGGACGGGCGCCGGCGCATCCATCGCGGCCAACAAGATTCCCGGCGTACGTGCCGCGTTGTGCGCCGACGCGTACGCCGCGCGCGGAGCACGCGTATGGAGTGACGCGAACGCGCTGGCGCTCGGGCTGCGTACGCTGTCCGGCGGGCTGCTCACCGAGATCCTCGACGCCTGGTTCGCGGCCGGCGCCGAGCAGGAGCGGGACGCCGAGGACCGCGCGAACATCGCGCACCTCGGCGTGATCGAGTCCACCGGCGCCACTGCCACTGCCCCTGCTACTTCGACCGCCGCCGTCACCGCCACTTCGACCGCCAACCCCACCGAGAACGCGACCGCTTCCGGCGCGCAGGCCGGCAGTGCAAGTGAAAGGGCATGACACCTCATGACGTCCGACCTCGTCTGGGTCCTCATACGCCAGGACGACGCCGCCAACCGCTACCGGGTGGGCCGGTACGCGACACGGGCCGAGGCCGAGCGGATCGCCGACCAGCTCGACAGCCGCGACCGTGACCGCGGCCGGCAGAACGGCCAGGAGCAGAGCCAGGGCAACGGCGTCCCGCAACCGCGCCGCTATGTCATCGAGCGCATCGCCCCCCGGCTGGCCCAGGCGTGACGGCTGCCCGGCTGGTGGTGGGCGGCGCCGTGCTGTCCGAGGGCCGGCTGCTCGCCGCCCGCCGCACGGCACCCGCCGAGCTGGCGGGCCGCTGGGAGCTGCCCGGCGGCAAGCTGGAGCCGGGGGAGAGCGCGCCGGACGCGCTGGTGCGCGAGCTGCGCGAGGAGCTGGGCGTCGAGGTCGAGCCGCTGGAAAGGGTGCCGGGCCAGTGGCCGGTGGCGGGCGGCGCGCTGATGCTCCAGGTGTGGACGGCCCGCCTGCTCTCCGGCAGCCCGCGCCCCCTCCAGGACCACGACGAACTGCGCTGGCTCCGCTCGACCGAGGTCGACACCGTCGACTGGCTCCCCCAGGACCGCCCAGCGGTCCGCTGGGCCGCCACAAGGCTCACCACCCCCTGACGACCGGCACCCGGGGGTGCTGGTCACCCGGCCCGGGCACGCCCGGCTGCCCCACCGCCGCCGGCCCGCGCGCCGCGCCCGCCGCTATGGCCGCGCCCGCGGGAGCCGCCGCTATCGCCGCGCCCGCAGAACCCGCCGCTATGTGCCGCGTCCGGCGTGCCTCTGCCGGCTCGTGGGCCGGTCACCCGGCACGGCGGCCCGCGCCCGCGGAACCTGGCGCCATTGCCGCGCCTGCGCAAGCCGCCGCGCCCGCGGAACCCGGCGCCATTGCCGCGCCCGCGCGGGTCCCCGGCCCGCCGCGTCAGCGGCTTCCGTGTCCTCCCGGTGGACGTCGTGGGGGCGCGGGGGGCGGGAGGATGGGGGAATATCGGGTAAGAAGGGATAAATCCCTGTTGGCGGCCGGGTGGAACCGGCCGCCCGACCCGGTCGGGGGTGCGAGGCATGACCGCCAGCGGCGACACCCCTGGCGCGGACCAGCCGCCCCCGAAGCGCGCCCAGCCTCCGCCGTCCGACGCGCCCGGCGGTGACGGGGGCACCATCGGAACGGGCGACGGGACGCTGCTCGACACACTGCGGGTCGCCGTCGTCATGCTCGACACCTCGGGACGGGTCCTGCTGTGGAGCCCTCTCGCGGAGGAAGTGCTCGGGTGGGCCGGCGAGCACATCGTCGGGCGGCGGGTCGGCGGGCTGTTCGGTCCGGGGGAGCAGACCCTCGGCAGCAAGCCGCCGCCGCGGCCCGTACCGTCGGCGGGACAGGCCGAGCAGATCCTCGGGGAACTGCTGCGCGGCGGGCGCTGGAGCGGCATCCTGTCGCTGCGGCACCGCGACGGGCACACCGTGCAGGTCGAGGCGCGGGCCTCGCTGCTGGTGGACGGGGACGGGCGGCCTTTCGTCCTGGCGTCGATGGTGGAGACCAGCCGGCTGCGGACCCTTGAGCACGACCTCGCCGCCCTGGACTCGCTGTTCGACTCCTCCCCGCTGGGCGTCGCGATGTTCGACAGCGAGCTGCGCTACGTCCGCGTCAACGACGCGCTCGCCCGGATGAACGGCGTGCCCGCCGCCGACCACATCGGCCGCAGGGTCGCGGACGTGATGGGCGTCAAGAGCGCCGAGTCGCTGGCCGCGCTCCAGCGGGACGTCCTGCTCACCGGGCGGCCGGTGATCGACCTGGTCTCGCCGGCGCCCGTCGGCAAGGGGCACAGGTCGCTGTCGTACCACCGGCTGGTCGACCGGGCCGGCCGGGTGCTCGGGATCAGCGCCACCGTGATCGACGTGACCGAGCGCGTCGAGGCCGCGGCGAAGGCCGAGCGGGCCCGCCGCCGCCTGGCGCTGCTCAACGACGTCGGCTCGCGGCTGGCCGGCCAGCTCGACGTACGGCGCAATGCCGAGGAGCTGGCCGCGGTGCTGGTGCCGACCTTCTGCGACTACTCGGGGGTGGACCTGCACTACCAGCTCGCCGAGGGCGGCGAGCTGCCCGTGGCGCCGTACACCGACAGCACGCCGATGCGGCAGACCGGGGTGGGGGCGATCTCGTGGAGCCCCGACGTGGTGCGGATGATAAGGCCCGGCCAGGCGGTGTCCCACGACCGCAAGTCGCCCTTCGGGCACGTGCTGGCCACCGGACAGCCCAAGCTCTTCGGCTCGCGCGACGACCTGACGAACGCGGCCTTCCCCGACGACCCCAAGGTCCGCGCGACCCTCGCCGTCGGCATCGAGTCGATGCTGGTGCTGCCGCTGCGCGCGCACGGCGTCGTCCTCGGGCTGCTGATCGTCGGAAGGACGGGCGCCCGCGAGGCGTTCGACCAGGAGGACGTGGCCCTCGGCATGGAGCTGGCCGACCGGGCGGGCGCGGCGCTGGACAACGCGCGGCTGTACGTGCGCGAGCGCCAGGGCGCCCTGATGCTCCAGCGCGCCCTGCTGCCGCGCTACACGCCCGCGGCACCGGGCGTCGACGTGGCCTATCGCTACGTGCCGGGCAGCAGCGCCGCCGAGGTGGGCGGCGACTGGTTCGACGTGCTGCCGCTGGCCGGCGGCCGGGTCGCCTTCGTCGTCGGCGACGTCATGGGCCACGGACTGCCCGCGGCGGCCACCATGGGCCGGCTGCGTACGGCGGTACGCACCCTCGCGGGCCTGGACATGGCCCCCGACGAGCTGCTGCGCCGGGTCAGCGAGCTGGGCGACGACCTGGCCCAGAACCAGGCCGAGGGCTGGATGGCCACCGCCGTGTACGCCGTCTACGACCCCTCGACCCGGCGCTGCGCCATCGCCCAGGCCGGGCACCCGCCGCCGGTGCTGGTCCAGCCGGACTCCGGGTCCGGCGGGTGCGAGGCGCGGCTGCTGGACGACCTGCCGCCCGGGGTGCCGCTGGGCGTCGGCGGCGTCCGCTTCGAGACGACCGAGCTGGACGTCCCCGACGGCACGGTCCTGGTGCTCTACACCGACGGCCTGGTCGAGTCCCGGCACCACGACATCGGCACCGGCCTGGAACGCCTCCGCTCCACCTTGTGCCGCCCGCTGGACTCCCTGGAGGACGCCTGTGACGACCTGCTCGCCACCATGGAGCCCGGCCGCGAGCCCGACGACGTGGCCCTGCTGATGGCCCGCCTCGGTACATTGCCGCGCGGTTCCACCGCCGCCTGGAGCTTCCCCGCCGAGGCCAGCGCGGTACGGCTGGCCCGCCGCCGGGTGCGGGACGCGCTCGCCGAATGGGGGCTGGCCGAGCTGACCGACGTGACGGTCCTGCTGGTCAGCGAGCTGGTCACCAATTCGCTGCGGTACGCGCACGGCCCGATCGGGGTACGGATGGTGCGCGGCGGCTCGCTGCTGGTGGAGGTGTCCGATCCGCTGCCCGACCCGCCGCGCGAGCGCGAGACCACCGAGGAGGACGAGGGCGGCCGGGGGCTGCAACTGGTGGCCGGCGCGTCCCGGCGCTGGGGGACGCGGCACGGTCCGCTGGGCAAGACCGTGTGGTTCGAACTGGCACTTCCGTGACAGCTGTGACGACTGTTCCCGTGACCGCTGCCACGGCGGACCCGTTGTGATCACCGAAATGGTTCGCGGGGCGTGTGCCGGGTATTCCGAAGACACGAGAGCGAAAGGTGCGACCGAGGTGTTCAGGGGACGGCCCCCGTGCCCCACGAGCCGAGATGATGCTGTGATCGACAAGACCGTGTGCTGGACGGTCCGCATGCTGAATACTCAGCTCCAACCGGTCCATGTGTGCTGAGCTGGAGGGGTCGGGCGAGTGAGCGACATGCCAGCAGGGGCGGTTCCGCCAGGAGACGGTACGGACGCGGCGGCACAGACCGCGGTCTGGCAGTCGAGCCCGCCCGGCTCCATCTACGACTACATACGAGTCGCGTCGTTCTCGCTCGGCCCCGACGGACGTATCGAGCAGTGGAGCGAACGCGCCGCCGAATTCTTCGGCGTCTCCGCGGAGGACGCGCTCGGCCGGGACCCCATCGCCGCCTTCGCGCCGCCGCATGTGCAGGTGCGCGGGCACGAGCGGCTCGCCGACATCCTCAACGGCCGCGAGTGGACCGGACTCGTGCCGTACAACGACGCGTCGGGCGGCGAGGGCCTGGCCGAGGTGTACGTCATGCCCGCCGACCGCGGCGCCCTGTGCATCGCCGTCGACGTGGCCACCCTGCGGCAGATCGAGACCGACCTGGCCGCCTCCCAGGCGGTCTTCGGGCAGTCCCCGATGGGCTTCGTGCTGTTCGACAACCAGCTGCGGCTGATCCGGGTCAACGACCGCTTCGCGACCGTCTTCGGCCGCCCCGCCGAGGAGCACCGCGGGCGCGGCCCGCACGACTTCCTGTCCCGGGTCGAGGCCGACCGGCTGTCCGCCGCCCTGCGCCAGGTGCTGGAGACCGGCGACCCGGTCCTCGACATGCCGCTGGTCGGCACCGTGCCCGGCGACCCGGGCCGGCGCCGCTGGTCGATCTCGCTCTACCGGCTGCACAGCTCCTCGGGACGGCCGATCGGCGTCGCGGGCCTGGCGATGGACGTCACCGGCCGGCAGCGCGCGGAGCGCGAGGCCGCGCACGCCCGCCGCAATCTGGCGCTGCTCAATGAGGCGGGCGCCCGTATCGGCACCTCGCTCGACCTGGAGACCACCGCGCGCGAACTGCTCGACGTGGCGGTGCCGCACTTCTGCGACCTGGCCTCGGTCGACCTCTACCAGGCGCTGCTGTCCGGCGCCGAGGACCTGTCGGGCACCACCGACGGCAGCGGCGAGCTGCGCAGGGTCGCCTTCGCCAGTTCGGTGTCCGACGCGCCCGTCGCCATGGCCGGCGACGACGACGACGTGTCGGCCGACGACGGCCCGGTCTCCGTCGGCTCGGTCCACCGCTACCGCTTCAGCTCCGCCAGCGCCCGCGCGCTGCGCACCGCCCAGCCGCAGGTGCTCGACGGCGACGGCGGGCAGGACCTGGGCGGCGCCCTGGTGCAGTCCACCCTCGTGGTGCCGATGGTCGCCCGCGACATGGTGCTCGGCCTGGTGCAGTTCTCCCGCGCCAAGGGCAGCGAGCCCTTCACCGAACGCGACCGGATGCTGGCCGAGGAATTGGCCGCCCGGGCGGCGATCTTCATCGACAACGCCCGCCTCTACCGCCGCGAGCACGAACGCGCCCTGATCCTCCAGCGCAGCCTGCTGCCGCCGGACGACCCCGAGGCCGCGGGCCTCGACATCGCCTGCCGCTATCTGCCGGGCAGCATGGAGACCGAGGTCGGCGGCGACTGGTTCGACGTCATCGGGCTGCCGGGCCACCGCACCGCCCTGGTCGTCGGCGACGTCATGGGCCGCGGCCTGCGGGCCGCCGTCGCGATGGGCGAACTGCGGACGGCCGTCCGCACCCTGGCGATGCTCGACCTGGAGCCCGGCGAGGTGATGAGCGCCCTGGACGAGGTCGTACGCGGCCTGGGCGCGCCCACCCCCGGCCGCGCGGGCAAGACCAAGAAGCGCGGCGAATCCGACCTCACCGAGGTCTACCTGGCCACCTGCGTCTACGTCGTCTACGACGCCGTCACCCGCCGCTGCACCATCGCCAACGCGGGCCATCTCCCGCCGGCCGTCGTGGAGCCGGGCGAGTCGCCGCTGCTGCTGGAACTGCCCAGGGGAGTACCGCTGGGCGTCGGCGGCGAACCGTTCGAGGAGAGCGAGGTCGAGCTGCCCGAGGGCGCGCTGCTCGCCCTCTACACCGACGGCCTGGTCGAATCGCGCAGCCTGCCGCTGGACGAGGGCCTCGACGCCTTCCGGCTCTCCCTCGACGGCCCCGACCGGCCCCTTGAGGACATCTGCGACCACGTGCTCGCCACCCTGGACACCGCGCACGGCGAGGACGACATCGCGCTGCTGATGGCCAGGATCCAGGGCCTGCCGGCCGACCAGGTCGGCGACTGGACGCTCAAGCCGCAGCCCACTTCGGTGGCACGAGCCCGCGAAGTGGCCCACGAGCAGCTGCTCGCCTGGGATCTCGGCGACCTGGTCGACACCACCGAGCTGCTGGTCAGCGAGCTGGTCACCAATGCGCTGCGGCACGGCTACGGCGACATCAGGCTGCGGCTGCTGCTGGACCGCACGTTGGTGTGCGAGGTGTGGGACAGCGCCCTGGTCCAGCCGCGCCGCCGCCGCGCCCGCGACACCGACGAGGGCGGGCGCGGGCTGCAACTGGTCACCATGCTCAGCGAGAGCTGGGGCAGCAGGCGTACCCACCGGGGCAAGACCGTATGGTTCGAACTCGCCCTGCCCGGACGCCAGTCCCATGTCGTCACCCCCACCGTGGACGAGCTGCTGAGCATGTTCTGACCCCGGCCCCCGGCCGGCCGGACCAGGCAGCCGGCGGGCCAGGTGGCCCGCCCGGGCCGGACGGTCAGTCGGCGCGGTGCCGCCGCGGTGCCGCGGGTCCGTTCAGAAGCGTCCGCCGCCGCCCATCCGGCCGCGGGTCTCGCCGCCGCCGAAGCTGCCGGGTCCCGCGCCGCCGAAGCCGGCGCCGCCGCCCATGCTGCGCATACCGCCCAGGCCGCCGAAACCGCCGCTGCCGCCGCGCCCGCCGCCGAACAGCTCACCGAGGATGATCCCGCCGAGCATGGCCCCGCCGATGCCGTTCATGTCCGGGCCGCCGCGGCGACCGCTCCAGGAGTCCGTGCCGAAGCCGCCGACGTCCCGCCGGGCCAGCCGCTGCGCCTCCCGGGCCAGCCGGTCGGCGTCCTGGGCGTGCGTCAGGGCGGCGGTGGCGTCGGCCGGGGCCGCGGTCCGCGCCTGCTGGAGGCGGCGTTCGGCCTCCGCGAGCCGGGTACGCGCCTGGCTGCCGATCGCGCCCCGGTGGGTGGTGATCACGTCGCGGGCCGCCGCGACCTCGCTGCGGGCCGCGAGCAGCGCCTGGTCGAGCAGCCCGCGCGCCCGCCGCCCGCCGACCTCCTGCTCCCGCGCCCCGGCCGGCGGCTCGTCCAGTCCCGCGTCCGCCTCCTCCACCCGCCGCAGCGCCGCGATCGGGTCGTACCGCCCGCCCGCCAGCTCCTCGCGTACGCCGGCCGCCACCGTCTCGGCCCTGGCGATCCGCCCCCGCAGGTCCGCGGTGCCGCCGGGGGCGCCGTCCGCGCCGAGCAGCCCGCGGGCCCGCGCCAGGCCGGCGTCCATCTCGGCCAGGGCCGCGCGCAGGCGGGCGTCGGCGGCGTGCACGTCGTCGGCGCGGCGGGTGACGGAGTCGGCCAGGGTGGTGGCCTGGTCGAGCGCGCTCTCGGCCGCGCGGACGAAGACGGCGGCGCGGCCGTGGTCGGTGCCGATCGCCGCACGGGCCTGGTCGAGGCTGGCGTAGGCGAATTCCAGCCGGTCGCGGGCCTCGGCGGGATGCCCGGCGACCGGTTCGACGGCCGAGTCGGCGTAATCGGCGGCCAGCGGCGCGAGCGCGGTCTCGGCCGCCGCGATCCGGCCCGGCAGCGTGGCGGCCTTCGCCTCGGCCTGCTCCAGCACCTGCGGCGCGTTCGCCTCCATCGCCCGCAGCCGGTCGAACGCCTCGGACTCCGCGTCGAGCCGCCGGTTGGCCTGGGTGCAGCGCGACAGGATCTCGTCCAGCGTCTGCCGCCTGGCCGCGTCGTCCCCGGGGAAGGCGTCGTCCAGCTTCTGCCGCAGCCGGAAGGCGGCGGCCAGCTCGCCCCTGGCGTAGTCCACCGCCTCGGTGAAGGGCTGCGCCGCCGCCTCGCCGAACTGCGCCGCGGCGAAGCCGACGTCCTCCTGGCTGGTGCGCACCGCGTCGTCCGTGGCCACCAGCAGCTGCCCGGCCTGCGCGTCCAGCTCGGGCAGCGGCGTCGGCCTCGGGGCGTAGCGGCGCCCGCGCCCGCCGGGACCCGGCGCGCCGCCGGCGCCGGCGGGCTCGGGACCGCGTCCCGCCGCGGTCGTGCGCCGCCGCTTGACGGCGTAGCCGATCAGCAGGCCCGCCGCGGCCACCGCGACCACCGGGATCCACAGGTCGGCGGCGCCGTTGTCGGCCGCCGTGCCGGCGCCCGGGTCCACCGCGCCCGGGACGATGGCGGGGGCGGCGACCGGACGCCCGGCCAGCGCCGCGTCACAGCCGTTCGCGGCGCCCACCGCCGCGCCCGCCCAGTCGTTCTGCCGCACCGCGGGTGCGACGGCGGTGGAGCCGACCTCGTCGAGCTGGGCCTGGGTGAGCCCGGAGTCCTGGTCGGCGGAGACCGCGTACTGCCGGTCGCGAGTGGCGACGGCCAGCAGGATGTCCTGCCGGCCGAGCCCGCTCCTGGTCGCCGCGGTATTGGCCCAGTCCTGCGGGCTGCGGCCGGAGAAACCGTTGACGTAGGCGACGAAGAGCCGGAGGTGCCGGGTGTCGTAGAGGCGGTCGAGCGCGGTCGTGACCTGGGACGTCCGGCCCTGGAGCGCGCCGACCCTGTCGGTGACCCGGCCGCTCCTGGACAGCGCGACCGGGTCGTCGGCGCGGGCGAGGCCCGGGAGCGGGAGCAGCACCGCGAGCCCGAGCGCACCCAGCGCCGCGCACCACCGTAGGACTCGCCGCCTCATGCGCACCGCGCCCTTCGCCGCGCCACGTCTCCACCGCGTGGCTGTCCTCGGAGGCTATGCGCGGGATGTGCGGTACGCGACTTATGTGCGGCGCCCGGTCGTACGCCCGTGCCCTACGCCTGGCGGCGCCTGATCTTGCTGCCCAGCCACACCAGCGGGTCGTACTTGCGGTCGACGGCGCGCTCCTTGAGCGGGATCAGCGCGTTGTCGGTGATCTTGATGTGCTCGGGGCACACCTCGGTGCAGCACTTGGTGATGTTGCAGTAGCCGAGCCCGTGGTCCTCCTGCGCCGACGCGGCCCGCACCAGGCCGCCGTCGGCGGCGGCGTCCAGCGGGTGCATGTCCAGCTCGGCGATCCGCATCAGGAAGCGCGGCCCGGAGAAGCCCGGCTTGTTCTCCTCGTGGTCGCGGACCACGTGGCAGGTGTCCTGGCACAGGAAGCACTCGATGCACTTGCGGAATTCCTGCGAGCGCTCCACATCGACCTGCTGCATCCGGTACTCGCCGGCCGGCACGCCCTTGGGCGGGACGAAGGCCGGGACCTGCCGGGCCTTGTCGTAGTTGAAGGACACATCGGTGACCAGGTCGCGGATCACCGGGAAGGCGCGCAGCGGCGTGACCGTCACCGTCTCGTCCGGCTCGAAGACCGACATCCGGGTCATGCACATCAGCCGGGGCCGCCCGTTGACCTCCGCGCTGCACGACCCGCACTTGCCGGCCTTGCAGTTCCAGCGGACCGCCAGGTCGGCGGCCTGGGTGGCCTGGAGCCGGTGGATGATGTCGAGGACGACCTCGCCGTCGTTCACCTCGACCTCGTAGTCCCGCAGGTCGCCGCTGTCGGTGTCGCCCCGCCAGACCTTGAAGTGCGCTGTGTGGGTCACCGGTCAAGCTCCTCGTCCGTCAGGTATTTCAGCAGCTCTTCCCGTTCGAACAGGGCCAGCAGATCGGCCCGTATCGGATCCGTCGGGCGCTGCCGCAGCCCGATCCGCGCCTGCTTCGGCTCGTCGGCGCCGGCGTCCGCCCCGGCGGCCAGCTCGCACACCAGGTTGACCTTGCGCCAGCCGCGGTCCATCCCCGGGTGGTCGTCTCGGGTGTGGCCGCCGCGGCTCTCGGTGCGCTCCAGCGCGGCCCGCGCCACGCACTCGCTGACCAGCAGCATGTTCCGCAGGTCGATCGCCAGGTGCCAGCCCGGGTTGAACTGCCGGTGCCCCTCCACGCCCGCCCGCCGCGACCTGGCCCGCAGCCCGGCCAGCCGCTCCAGCGCCTGCTCCATCTCCGGCCCGCGCCTGATGATGCCGACCAGGTCGTTCATGACCTGCTGCAGCTCCTGGTGCAGGGTGTACGGGTTCTCCGCCGGCTCGTCGCCGCCGGCCGGGGACTGCGCCGCGCCGAACGGCCGCAGCGCCTCGGCCGCGGCCTCGTCGATCTGCTCCTCGGCCGCCGCGGGGCGCCCCTCGCCGAGCCCGGCGGCGTACTCGGCCGCGTACAGCCCGGCCCTGCGGCCGAAGACCAGCAGGTCGGACAGCGAATTGCCGCCCAGCCGGTTGGAGCCGTGCATGCCGCCGGCCACCTCGCCGGCCGCGAACAGCCCCGGCACCCCGCGGGCCGCCGCGGTGTCCGACTCCACATCGACCCCGCCCATCATGTAATGGCAGGTCGGGCCGACCTCCATCGCCTCCGCGGTGATGTCGACATCGGCCAGCTCCTTGAACTGGTGGTGCATCGACGGCAGCCGGCGCCTGATCTCCTCCGCGGGCAGCCGGGTCGAGACATCGAGGAAGACCCCGCCGTGCGGAGTGCCGCGGCCGGCCTTGACCTCGGAGTTGATCGCGCGGGCCACCTCGTCGCGGGGCAGCAGCTCCGGCGGGCGGCGGTGGTTCTCCGGGTCGGTGTACCAGCCGTCGGCCTCCTCCTCGCTCTGCGCGTACTTCTCCTTGAAGACGTCGGGCACGTAGCCGAACATGAAGCGCTCGCCGTCGCTGTTGCGCAGCACCCCGCCGTCGCCGCGCACCGACTCGGTCACCAGGATGCCCTTGACCGAGGGCGGCCAGACCATCCCGGTGGGGTGGAACTGGATGAACTCCATGTTGATCAGCGGCGCCCCGGCCAGCAGCGCCAGCGCGTGCCCGTCGCCGGTGTACTCCCACGAGTTCGACGTCACCTTGAACGACTTGCCGATGCCGCCGGTGGCCAGGACGACCGCCGGCGCGTCGATCACGAACAGCCGGCCCGACTCGCGGACGTAGCCGAAGACCCCGGCCACCTTGTCGCCGTCCTTGAGCACCCGGGTGACCGTGCACTCCTGGAAGACCTTGAGCCTGGCCTCGTAGTCACCGGTCTCGGCGAAGTCCTCCTGCTGGAGCGAGACGATCTTCTGCTGGAGGGTGCGGATCAGCTCAAGGCCGGTACGGTCGCCGACGTGCGCGAGCCGCGGGTATTCGTGGCCGCCGAAGTTGCGCTGCGATATCCGGCCGTCCGCGGTGCGGTCGAACAGGGCGCCCCAGGTCTCCAGCTCCCACACCCGGTCGGGGGCCTCCTTGGCGTGCAGCTCTGCCATCCGCCACTGGTTGAGGAACTTCCCGCCGCGCATGGTGTCGCGGAAGTGCACCTGCCAGTTGTCGTTCGAGTTGACGTTGCCCATGCTGGCCGCGATGCCGCCCTCGGCCATCACCGTGTGGGCCTTGCCGAAGAGCGACTTGCAGATCACCGCGGTCCGCATGCCCCGCTCCCGCGCCTCGATCGCGGCCCGCAGCCCCGCGCCGCCCGCGCCGACCACGACCACGTCGTACGCGTGCCGTTCGACTTGTGTCATCTCAGAAGAACCTCGGATCGTCGAATACGCCGCTGGCCACCAGGTACACATAGAGGTCGGCGACCCCGACGCTGATCAGCGAGGACCAGGCGAGCAGCATGTGGCGGGCGGTGAGCGCGCCCACCCAGCGCCACAGCCGGTAGCGCAGCGGATGGGCGGAGAAGTGCCGGAGCTTGCCGCCGATGACGTGCCGGCAGGAGTGGCAGGACAGGGTGTACGCCCAGATCAGCGTGATGTTCAGCAGCAGCACCAGGGTGCCGAGCCCGGCGTGGCCCCAGTGCCCGTCCTCGTCCCGGAAGGCGAGCACCACGTCGTAGGTCAGGATGCCGGCCACCGGAATGGCCAGGTAGAAGAAGTACCGGTGGACGTTCTGCAGGATCAGCGGGAACCGGGTCTCGCCGGTGTACTTCGCGTGCGGCTCGGCGACGGCGCAGGCCGGCGGCGACGCCCAGAAGCCGCGGTAGTAGGCCTTGCGGTAGTAGTAGCAGGTCGTCCGGAAGCCCAGCGGGAAGATCAGCACCAGCAGCGCGGGGGACAGGCCCCACCAGTCGCCGAACAGGTGCCAGTCGGCGCCGCCGTTCATGTCCGTGCAGTTCGAGGCGAGGCAGGGCGAGTAGAGCGGCGACACATAGGGCGCCGAGTAGTAGTCGCCGTTCGCGAAGGCCCGCCACGTCGCGTACACGATGAATATCGACAGGGCGACCGCGGTGACCAGCGGTGACAGCCACCACCGGTCGGTCCGCAGATGCCGGGCGGAGATCGCGGCGCGCCCCGGTGCGAGCACACCGCCTGGGGCAGGAGTGGTGGGAGTGGTTCCGGTGGCCAAGGAGGACTCCGTACGGGAGAGACCGGGGGCGCGCGACGGGTGCCGGCGCGCGCCTGAGGCGCACGAGGGCGCGGCGCGATTACGGTGCGTGCCGGTGCGGCGAGCCGAGCCCCTCGTCCTCGGCGTCCGCCCACAGCCCGCGGTCGTACGGCGCGTCCGGGATGGAGACCATCTCGACCGTGCGCTGCCCCGCGGCGGCCGGTGCCGAGTCGTGGAGCAGCCCGAGGCTCTCCCGCAGATGGGCGGCGGCGGAGCGCACCCGGCGCATGTCGAGCGTGTCGCCGCTGTGCTCGTCGAGGCGGGCGACGCAGCGCATCAGGTCGTCGAGCCGGCGCTGAACCGACGTCAGGTCATCGTGCAGGGACATGGAAAGTCCTCACCATCTGCCGCCGTGATGAATGCAGTACGGGACGGTGCTGCGGATGCGAGTGTTGCGCGTCACACCGCGCCTTGTGAAGACGGCTGCACGGAATACCGCGACACGCCCCGCGGTGGGCCGGACGGGTGGAGTGCGCCGGGCCCGTCGGCGGGTCGGTGCCGGGGCGCCGGTGGCGTCGTCTGGAGTGGGGGTGCGAATAACCGGACCACCGGTTAATCAGCCCATCCGATCAGATGAGTACGCCCCGGCGTACGCCGCGCCTCCGGCCGGCCGCCCGGGCCGCGGAGGAGCGATCTCATGAACCGCAGTGCGGACCCGACCGCTGTCACCTCGGCGCCCCGGGCGCGCGCGGTGCGCATCGCCGTGGCGCTCACCGCAGGCGCCACCCTCACCGTCACCGCCTGCTCGTCGGGCGGCGGCGGCAACCACGCGGCCGGCACGGCGGGCACCGACGTGGCGACCGTGGCCCGGGCCGGCGTACGCGACGGCGGCACCCTGCGCTGGGCCACCGACGCGGTGCCCGGCACCCTCAACGCCTTCCAGGCCGACGCGGACACCGACACCGCGACCATCGCCGGCGCCACCCTGCCCGCGATGTTCCGCCTCGACGCCCACGGCAGGCCCTCCGCCGACCCCGACTTCCTGCGGAAGGCCGAGGTCACCGACAGCGAGCCGCGCCAGGTCGTCACCTACCAGCTGAACCCGAAGGCCAGGTGGAGCGACGGGCGCCCGGTCGGCGCCGCCGACTTCACCGCCCAGTGGAAGGCGCTGAACGGCAAGAACCCCGCCTTCTGGACGTCGCGCAACGCCGGCTACGACCGGATCGCCTCGATCAAGCAGGGCGCCGACGCGCAGCACATCCAGGTCACCTTCAGCACGCCCTACGCCGACTGGCGCTCGCTGTTCAGCCCGCTCTACCCCACGTCCGTCACCGGCAGCGCCGACGCCTTCAACGACGGAGCCCGCACCAAGCTGCCCGTCGCCGCCGGCCCCTTCGCGGTGAAGGGCGTCGACGCCAAGGCCGGTACGGTCACCCTGGTCCGCAACCCCTCCTGGTGGGGCCGGCCCGCCAAGCTCGACCAGCTGGTGCTGACCGCGGTGCCGCGCGCCAAGCGGGCCTCCGCACTGGCCGCCGGCACCCTCGACCTGGCCGACATCGACCCGGGTTCGCTGGCCGCGGTCAAGAGGACCAGGGGCCTGGCGGTCCGCAAGGCCCCGGACGCCGCCTACGCGCAGCTCGCGCTCAACGGCAGCGCCGGGCCGCTGGCCGACGAGCGGGTACGGCACGCGGTGGCCCGGGCGATCGACCGCAAGGCCATCGCGAAGGCCGTGCTCAAGCCGCTCGGCCTGCCGGCCGTGCCGCTCGGCAACCACCTGGTGCTGCCCTCGCAGGACGGGTACGCCGACCACAGCTCGGCGCTCGGCAGCAACGACGTCCAGCAGGCGCAGGCGCTGCTCGCCGGCGCGGGCTGGCAGCGGTCCACCGCCAAGGCCGGCGACCAGGCGGCGGGACCCGGCCGCAGCGCCGCCTCCGGCGCGCTCACCGTCGTCGAGCCCAGCCGGGCGGTCACCAGGAGCGGCAAGCAGCTCAGCCTGCGGTTCGTGCTGCCCACGGGCTCGCCGACGCTGGACGACGTCGGCGGGCGGATCGCGAAGATGCTGTCCGCGATCGGCATCCGCACGGAGATCACCAAGGTCGACGGGGCGAGCTACTTCCAGGACCACATCGCGGCCGGCGACTTCGATCTGGCCCTCTACTCCTGGCCGGGCAGCGCGTACCCCGCCACCGACGACACGCCGATCTACGCGAAGCCCGTGCCGGCGCCGGACGGGTCCCTGACCGTCGCGCAGAACTACACGAGGGTCGGTACGGATCAGATCGACCAGCTGCTCGACCGGGCGGGCAGCGAGCTGAACGCCTCCGCGGCGCGTGATCTCACGGCCCAGGCCGACTCCCGTATCTGGGCCGCGGCCGGCTCGGTCCCCCTCTACCAGCGGCCGGCCGTCGTCGCCCTGCGGACGACGGTCGCCAACGCGGGGGCCTTCGGCTTCCAGACACCCCGCTACGAGGACATGGGCTTCCGCAAGTAACCCCCTCAGGGGGCGCTCCCGGCACTCCGCCACCGCCCCGGTGGGGCCTCGGCCCCGCCCGGGGCGGTGGGCGCCGGTGCTCGTCCGACGGTCCGTCGTGGCCGGTCGCGCCCCCGGGGTGGCGGCGCTGCGTCCGTGCCCGGCGGTGCGCCGTGGCTTGTCGCGCAGTTCCCCGCGCCCCTTCGGGGCTCGGTTCCGCTGCCGCGGAGGGCACGTTTCAGGGGCGCGGGGAACCGCGCGCTCGGCCACGGCGGGGCCCCGGAGTCCTTTGGCCGGGCGCAGCCCGGGGTGCTGGCACGTACCATGGGATTTGGCCGCGGCGTGACTTCTGCCCGGCAAGGGCGAGCGCGTCGAAGTGGAACGCGACGCCATCCACGATTCCGGGAGAAGCGCCGCCGCATGTCCACGCGCCACGATATTCGTAACGTCGCCATTGTCGCCCATGTCGACCACGGCAAGACGACCCTCGTCGACGCCATGCTCAAGCAGGCCGGGGCCTTTGCCGCACACCAGCATCTGGACGACCGGATGATGGACTCCAACGACCTGGAGCGCGAGAAGGGCATCACCATTCTCGCGAAGAACACCGCCGTGAAGTACCACCCCAAGGACGGCGGGGACCCGGTCACGATCAACATCATCGACACCCCGGGACACGCCGACTTCGGCGGCGAGGTCGAGCGCGGCCTGTCGATGGTGGACGCGGTCGTGCTGCTGGTGGACGCGTCCGAGGGACCGCTGCCGCAGACCCGGTTCGTCCTGCGCAAGGCGCTGACGGCCCGGCTGCCGGTGATCCTGTGCATCAACAAGACCGACCGCCCGGACTCCAGGATCGACGAGGTGGTCAACGAGACCTACGACCTCTTCCTCGACCTGGACGCGGACGAGGACCAGATCGAGTTCCCGATCGTCTACGCGTGCGCCCGAGACGGTATCGCCTCGCTGACCAAGCCGGAGAACGGCACGGTGCCGGCCGACAGCGACAGCCTGGAGCCGTTCTTCTCGGCGATCCTGTCCACCGTCCCCGCGCCCGTCTACGACGAGGAGGCCCCGCTCCAGGCGCACGTCACCAACCTGGACGCGGACAACTTCCTCGGGCGTATCGCGCTGCTGCGGGTCGAGCAGGGCCACCTGAAGAAGGGGCAGACCGTCGCGTGGATCAAGCGTGACGGCACCATCGCCAACGTCCGCATCAGCGAGCTGATGATGACCGAGGCGCTGACCCGCAAGCCCGCCGAGAGCGCGGGCCCCGGTGACATCTGCGCGGTCGCCGGTATCCCGGACATCATGATCGGCGAGACGCTGGCCGACCCGGAGAACCCGATCGCGCTGCCGCTGATCACGGTGGACGAGCCGGCCATCTCGATGACCATCGGTACGAACAGCTCGCCGCTGGTCGGCAAGGGCGGCAAGGGCCACAAGGTCACCGCCCGGCTGGTGCAGACCCGCCTGGAGCGGGAACTGATCGGCAACGTCAGCCTGCGGGTGCTGCCGACCGAGCGCCCCGACACCTGGGAGGTGCAGGGCCGCGGTGAGCTGGCGCTGGCCATCCTGGTGGAGACGATGCGCCGGGAGGGCTTCGAGCTGACCGTCGGCAAGCCCGAGGTGGTCACCAAGGAGATCAACGGCAAGCTCCACGAGCCGATCGAGCGGATGACCATCGACTCGCCCGAGGAGCACCTGGGCGCCATCACCCAGCTGATGGCGAGCCGCAAGGGCCGGATGGAGACGATGACCAACCACGGGTCCGGCTGGATCCGGATGGAGTGGATCGTGCCGTCCCGCGGCCTGATCGGCTTCCGCACCGAGTTCCTGACCCAGACCCGCGGTACGGGTATCGCGCACTCGATCTTCGAGGGCCACGAGCCGTGGTTCGGCGAGCTGCGCACCCGTAACAACGGCTCGCTGGTCGCCGACCGGGCCGGCGTGGTGACCGCGTTCGCGATGACCAATCTGCAGGAGCGCGGGGTGCTGTTCGTCTCGCCGACCACCGAGGTCTACGAGGGCATGATCGTCGGTGAGAACTCCCGTGCCGACGACATGGACGTGAACATCACCAAGGAGAAGAAGCTCACGAATATGCGGTCGTCGAACGCCGACGTCACCGAGTCCCTGGTGCCGCCGCGGATGCTCTCTCTTGAACAGTCCTTGGAATTCTGCAGGGACGATGAATGCATCGAAGTGACACCGGAGACGGTCAGGATCCGTAAGGTGGTCCTCGACCAGAAGGAGCGGGGCCGCGCGGCGTCCCGTGCCAAGCGCTGACGCTCACTGAACCACCAAGGAAACGGTGAGGGGTCCAGGCTTCCCTGGACCCCTCTTGTGCGGCCTCATGGCGTCCGCTTTCCGGACATCAATCACCGTTAGATAGGTCACACTGCCCATTTAGCCGGTGTCTGTCTACGTTCCATAATGTCCGGATTCTGGAACGTGCTCACCGTTGATGTGACCAAAGCGAGACCAACCCTGTGTCGATCCGACTTCAAACGTGCCCGATAGTGGGACGAAGTTGAGCTCGGGTCAATGGGTCACGCGCTGATGGGGAGCGCCGACTCACGAGCACAGGAAGGCCGTAGTCGCTGTCAGGGGTGTCAGTGAGCGTCCGGCCTTCCTTTCACGTATCGACAGTGACTCCTGAGGAGGCAAACCCATGCGCGGTGCCAAGAGCGCCAAGTGGGTCGTAGGTGCGGCCGTCATCGCTCTCGCAGCGACCGCCTGCAGTTCGAGCGACGACTCGGACAAGGACAAGGGCAAGGCCAGCAGCGGATCAAGCGACGGGATCGTCAGAGCGTGGTGGGGCGACCCCCAGAACCCGCTCGAGCCTGCCAACACCAATGAGGTGCAGGGCGGCAAGGTCCTTGACATGATCTTCATGAACCTCAAGGAGTACGACGCCTCCGGCAAGGCCAACCTTGAGGCTGCTGACTCGATCACCACGACCGACCAGCAGAACTTCACCATCAAGATCAAGCCGGACCTGAAGTTCTCGGACGGTACCCCGGTCACCTCCGGCTCCTTCGTGGACGCCTGGAACTACGGTGCGCTGGTCACCAACAAGCAGCTGAACGCGTACTTCTTCGCCGACATCGACGGCTACGCGGCCGTCCACCCGTCGGACGACCCGGGCGCCAAGCCGACCGCGCAGACCATGTCCGGTCTCAAGGTCGTGGACGACCACACCTTCACGGTCAAGCTGACCCAGAAGTTCTCGACGTGGCCGGACCGCCTGGGCTACAAGGCCTTCGCGCCGCTGCCCAAGACGTTCTTCTCCAACCACGCGGCCTACCTGAACAAGCCGGTCGGTGACGGCCCGTACATGGTCGAGTCCTACACCAAGGGCGCGAGCATGAAGCTCGTTCCGAACCCGA
Organism: Streptomyces sp. NBC_01477; assembly: GCF_036227245.1. Classification (GTDB taxonomy): domain Bacteria; phylum Actinomycetota; class Actinomycetes; order Streptomycetales; family Streptomycetaceae; genus Actinacidiphila. The sequence goes on along the minus strand of NZ_CP109445.1, from coordinate 3,139,641 downwards.
ACTACACGGGTCCGAACAAGCCGAAGAACAAGGGTGTCCTGCTCAAGGTCTACACCAGCGCCGACACGGCGTACGCGGACCTGCAGTCCGGCAACCTCGACGTCCTGGACAACATCCCGTCCGCGGACCTCTCGCACGTCAAGTCGGACCTGGACGGCCGCTACCTGAACCAGCCGGCCGGCATCATCCAGACGTTCTCGTTCCCCATGTACGAGGCGGCGTGGAAGAAGCCGGGCATGGAGAAGGTCCGTCTGGGCATCTCGATGGCGATCGACCGCAAGACGATCACCGACAAGATCTTCAGCGGCACCCGTACCCCGGCCTCCGACCTCACCTCCCCGGTGCTGGGCGCGGCGGGCGGCTACAGCAGCACCCTCGCCGGTGACGCGGTCAAGTACGACCCGGCCAAGGCGAAGCAGCTGGTCCAGGAGGGCGGCGGCCTGCCCGGCGGCCAGATGAAGATCGGTTACAACGCCGACTCCGACCACAAGGTCTGGGTCGACGCGGTCTGCAACAGCATCAACCAGGCGCTGGGCAACAACAAGGCCTGCGTCGGCGCCCCCACCGGCACCTTCGCGGACTTCCGCAACCAGATCACCAAGGGCCAGATGACCCAGCCGTTCCGTTCCGGCTGGCAGATGGACTACCCGCTGATCGACAACTTCCTGACGCCGCTGTACGCGACCGGCGGCAGCTCGAACGACTCGAAGTACAGCAACAAGACGGTCGACTCGCTGATCAAGCAGGCGAACGGCGAAGCCGACACCGCCAAGGCGACCTCGCTGTACCAGCAGGCCGAGGCTCAGGTCTTCAAGGACATGCCGGTCGTTCCGCTCTGGTACCAGAACGGCCAGGCCGGTTGGTCGTCCAAGGTCTCGCACGTGACCGAGAACGCGTTCAGCGTTCCCGTCTTCACCGAGATCACGGTCAACTGACCCTGAACCAGCACCACCTGCAGTAGGCGCGCCCGACAGGGGAGAAGTCCGGACGCGTTTGCGGGGGAACTGACAAACAACCGCTCGCGGTGTGGATGTCGGCCGGGGCCAAAAGCCCCGGCCGACGTCTGCCCGATCCCTGGAGGGCAGATGGGGCGCTACGTCATCAGGCGACTGCTCCAGATGGTTCCGGTCTTCATCGGAACCACTATGTTGATCTTCGTCATGGTCTACGGGCTCGGTGATCCCGTTGCCGCCATGTTCGGAGACCGTACGCCGGACCCCGCAACCGCGGCCCAGATCAGACACGACCTGCATCTGAACGATCCGCTGTGGCAGCAGTACGCGATCTACATGGGGCACATCTTCACCGGCAACTTCGGCACGGCGGCCAACGGCCAGCCGGTGACCGACCTGCTGGGTTCTGCGTTCCCCGTGACGCTGCGGCTGACCGTCATGGCCTTCGTCATCGAGGCGGTCGTCGGTGTCGCGCTCGGCCTGTTCGCCGGTCTGCGGCGCGGGCGGTTCCTGGACACCGGTGTACTGGCGATGACGCTGCTCGTGGTCTCGATCCCGACCTTCGTCACCGGCTTCGTGCTCCAGTACCTCCTGGGTGTCAGGTGGGGTGTGGTCCATCCGTCGGTCGGCGAGGGCGCGCCCTTCAAGGACCTGATCGTCCCCGGCCTCGTGCTCGCGGGTGTCTCCCTGGCGTACGTGGCCCGGCTGACCCGCACCTCGGTCGCCGAGAACTCGCGCGCCGACTACCTGCGCACGGCGGTGGCCAAGGGCCTGCCGCGGCGCCGGGTGATCACCGTGCACATGCTGCGCAACTCGCTGATACCCGTGGTGACCTTCCTCGGCACCGACATCGGCAACCTGATGGCCGGTGCGCTGGTGACCGAGCGGATCTTCAACATCCACGGCGTGGGTTACCAGATCTACCAGGGCATCGTGCGCAACAACCCGCCGACCGTCGTCGGCTTCGTGACGATCCTGGTGATCATCTTCCTGGCCGCCAACCTGCTCGTCGACCTGCTCTACGCGGTCCTGGACCCGAGGATCCGGTATGCCTGAGAACACCGACTCCGTGATCCTCGACAGCGCCGTCGCCGCCACCGGCGGACCGGCCGCGCTGCTCGGCGACCCGGAGAAGCGCGACAAGCCGCGCAGCCTGTGGACCGACGCCTGGTACGACCTGCGCCGCAAGCCGGTCTTCTACATATCGGCCCTGGTCATCCTGTTCCTGATCGTCATATCGATCTGGCCGGGCCTGATCGCCAGCCGCGACCCGCTGCAGTGCAACCTGATCGACTCGCAGAACGGCCCCAGCGCCGGCCACTGGTTCGGTTTCGACCAGCAGGGCTGCGACGTCTACACCCGTACCGTCTACGGTGCCCGCGCCTCGGTCGAGGTCGGCATCTTCTCGACGCTGGGTGTGGCCGTGCTCGGCGCGCTGCTCGGCGGCCTGGCCGGCTACTTCGGCGGCTGGCTGGACGCGATCCTCTCCCGGATCAGCGACATCTTCTTCGGCATCCCGATCCTGCTCGGCGGTGTGGTCTTCCTCTCCGCGGTCAAGGGCGGTTCGGTGACCACCGTGTCGACCTTCATCATCCTGCTGGGCTGGCCGCAGCTGGCCCGTATCGCCCGCGGCGCGGTGATCACCGCGAAGGAACAGGACTACGTGCTGGCCGCCAAGGCACTCGGCGCGGGCCACAGCAGGCTGCTGCTGCGGCACATCGCGCCGAACGCGCTGGCTCCGGTCATCGTATGGTCCACCATCGCGCTGGGCACCTTCATTTCGCTGGAAGCGACACTGTCCTTCCTCGGCGTCGGCCTCAAGCCGCCGGCCGTCTCGTGGGGTATCGACATCTCCTCGGCCGCGGAACAGATCCGCAACGCCCCGCACATGCTGCTGTGGCCCGCGGGCGCGCTGAGCGTGACGGTCCTGGCGTTCATCCTGCTCGGCGACGCGGTCCGCGACGCCCTCGACCCCAAGCTGCGCTAGGAGGGCGTACGTTGACTGTCATCGACGATATATCGGACGTTCCCGCACCCGACGCGAAGCTGGCGCCGCTGCTGGAAGTACGCGACCTGCACGTGGAATTCCACACCCGCGACGGCGTCGCCAAGGCCGTGAACGGTGTCAACTACTCGGTGAGCGCCGGCGAGACGCTGGCGGTGCTCGGCGAGTCCGGCTCGGGCAAGTCGGTGTCCGCGCAGGCGGTCATGGGCATCCTCGACATGCCGCCGGCCCGGATTCCCAAGGGCGAGATCCTCTTCCAGGGCCGCGACATGCTCAAGATGTCCGGCGAGGAGCGGCGGAAGATCCGCGGCCGGAAGATCGCGATGATCTTCCAGGACGCGCTGTCCTCGCTCAACCCGGTGCTGAGCGTGGGCTACCAGCTCGGCGAGATGTACCGGGTGCACCAGGGCCTGTCCCGCAAGGACGCCAAGGCCAAGTCCATCGAGCTGATGGACCGGGTGCGCATCCCGGCCGCCAGGGAGCGGGTGGGCGACTACCCGCACCAGTTCTCCGGCGGTATGCGCCAGCGCATCATGATCGCCATGGCGCTGGCCCTCGAACCCGACCTGATCATCGCCGACGAGCCGACCACGGCCCTCGACGTGACGGTCCAGGCGCAGGTCATGGACCTGCTCGCGGAGCTCCAGCGCGAGTACAACATGGGCCTGATCCTGATCACCCACGACCTGGGCGTGGTCGCCGACGTCGCCGACAAGATCGCGGTGATGTACGCCGGCCGGATCGTCGAGGACGCCCCCGTCCACGACATCTACGCCAAGCCCGCCCACCCGTACACCAAGGGCCTGCTCCAGTCGATTCCGCGGCTGGACCAGAAGGGCCAGGAGCTGTACGCGATCAAGGGCCTGCCGCCCAACCTGACGCGTATCCCGCCGGGCTGCGCGTTCAACCCGCGCTGCCCGATGGCGCAGGACATCTGCCGTACCGACGTGCCCCCGCTGCACCCGGTCGGCCCCGCGCGCGGCAGCGCCTGCCACTTCTGGAAGGAGACCCTCGGTGAGTGAGCCCACCCTCTCCAAGGACCCCGAGTCCTCGGCGGCGGCGGAGACCGTCGCCGGCGAGGTCACCGCGCCCGAGATGCTGGTGGCCGAGTCCGCCGCGGCCGTGCTCGCCGACCGTGAGCCGATCCTCCAGGTGCGCAACCTGGTCAAGCACTTCCCGCTGACCCAGGGCATCGTCTTCAAGCGGCAGGTCGGCGCGGTCAAGGCCGTGGACGGCATCTCCTTCGAGCTCTACGCCGGCGAGACGCTGGGCATCGTGGGCGAGTCGGGCTGCGGCAAGTCCACCGTCGCCAAGCTGCTGATGAACCTGGAGCAGGTCACCGCGGGCGAGGTCTTCTACAAGGGCCAGGACATCACCAAGCTGTCCGGGCGCGCCCTGAAGGCGGTCCGGCGCAACATCCAGATGGTGTTCCAGGACCCGTACACCTCGCTGAACCCGCGGATGACGGTCGGCGACATCATCGGGGAGCCCTTCGACATCCACCCCGAGGTGGCGCCCAAGGGCGACCGCCGCAAGCGGGTCGAGGAGCTGCTCGACGTCGTCGGTCTGAACCCGGAGTACATCAACCGCTATCCGCACCAGTTCTCCGGCGGCCAGCGCCAGCGCATCGGCATCGCCCGCGGCCTCGCGCTCAACCCGGAGATCATCATCTGCGACGAGCCGGTCTCCGCGCTCGACGTGTCGGTGCAGGCGCAGGTCATCAACCTGATGGAGAAGCTCCAGGACGAGTTCAACCTGTCCTACATCTTCATCGCGCACGACCTGTCGATCGTCCGGCACATCTCCGACCGGGTCGGCGTGATGTACCTGGGCAAGATGGCCGAGATCGGCACCGACGCCGAGATCTACGAGCACCCCACCCACCCGTACACGCAGGCGCTGCTGTCCGCGGTGCCGGTGCCCGACCCCCAGGCGCGCGACCACCGGGAGCGCATCATCCTGTCGGGCGACGTGCCCTCGCCGGCGAACCCGCCGTCCGGGTGCCGTTTCCGTACCCGCTGCTGGAAGGCGCAGGAGCGGTGCGCGACGGAGGAGCCGCTGCTGGCGATCCCGACCCGCTTCGTGAACGCCGACACTCCGGCGGCGCACGAGTCCGCGTGCCACTTCGCCGAGGAGAAGGACGTGGTGGGCGCGGCCTGATCCGGTCCCGCCGCAACGACGTCAGAAGGGGCGCCCCCGCCGGGGGGCGCCCCTTCTGACGTCGTGTCGCGCTCTGGCCAACGCATTGGGTACGCGACACGCAGGAGTAGAAGTGCGGGTTTGCCGCAATTGCTGTGTCATGGGTAACGAAGTGTCATTTGTGACCCATGAGGAGGCACGCGATGCGCGGAGCCACGCGCGTGAAGTGGGCCGTCGGCGTGACAGCCGTCGCCCTGACGGCCGCCGCCTGCGGCGGCAGCAGTGACAGCGGTGGTAGCGGCAGCTCGACGGGCGGCAGCGGCGGCGGCATCGTACGGGCCTCCTGGGGCGACCCGCAGAACCCGCTGGAGCCGGCCAACACCACAGAGGTGCAGGGCGGCAAGGTGCTGGACATGATCTTCCGCGGCCTGAAGCAGTACAACCCGAAGACCGCCAAGGCCGAGAACATGATCGCCGACTCGATCACGACCTCGGACTCGCAGAACTTCGACATCAAGCTCAAGAGCGGCTGGACGTTCAGCAACGGCGAGCCGGTCAACGCGGACTCCTTCATCAATGCCTGGAACTACGACACGCTGCTGAAGAACGCCCAGCTCAACGCGAGTTTCTTCCAGTACATCGACGGTTACGACAAGGTCCACCCGGACACCGACGGCGCCAAGTCCACCGCCACCACGCTGTCCGGTCTGACGAAGGTCTCCGACACCGAGTTCAAGGTCAAGCTGAACCAGAAGTTCGCGCTCTTCCCCGACACCCTGGGCTACGCGGCCTTCTACCCGCTGCCGAAGGCGTTCTTCAGCAACCGCACGGCGTGGCTGGCCAAGCCGGTCGGCAACGGCCCGTACGCGATCTCGTCGTACACCAAGGGCTCCAAGATGGAGCTGAAGAAGTGGGACGGCTACAAGGGTCCCGACCCGGCCCGGAACGGCGGGGTGGAGCTGCGGGTCTACACCGACAACAACACCGCGTACACCGACCTCCAGGCCGGCAACATCGACCTGGTCGACGACATCCCGGTCGCGCAGCTGCGGAACGTCAAGAGCGACCTGGGCGACCGCTACATCAACGTGCCGGCCGGCATCATCCAGACCATCGCCTTCCCGCTGTACAGCTCGCGCTGGTCGTCGGCGAACTCCGCGAAGGTCCGGCAGGGCCTGTCGATGGCGATCGACCGCAAGCAGATCACCGACACGATCTTCCAGCAGACCCGCACCCCGGCGACCGACTGGACCTCCCCGGTGCTCGGCAGCGCGGGCGGCTACAAGGCCGGGCTGTGCGGCGCCGAGTGCACCTACAACGCGGCCAAGGCCAAGCAGCTGGTCGCCGAGGGCGGCGGCCTGCCCGGCGGCAAGATCACCATCTCGTACAACGCGGACACCGGCTCCCACAAGACCTGGGTCGACGCGGTCTGCAACAGCATCAACAACGCCCTGGGCAACAACAAGGCCTGCGTCGGCGCCCCGGTCGGCACCTTCGCCGACTTCCGCAACCGGATCACCAGCAAGCAGATGAACGACCCCTTCCGGGCCGGCTGGCAGATGGACTACCCGCTGATCCAGGACTTCCTGCAGCCGCAGTACTTCACCGGTGCCTCCTCGAACGACTCGCACTACAGCAACGCCACCTTCGACAAGCTGGTCAACCAGGCGAACGCCGCCTCCTCCACCGCCGACTCCGTCAGCAAGTTCCAGGACGCGGAGAAGCAGCTGGTCACCGACATGCCCGCGATCCCGCTGTGGTACCAGAACGGCAGCGCCGGCTACTCGGCCAACCTCTCGAACGTCGCCCTGAACCCGTTCAGCGTGCCCGTCTACAACGAGATCAAGGTCAAGTGACACCGCGGCCGGGAGCCGCCGCACCGGACATCGCACCGGCAGCGGCGGCCCCCGGCCCCCACATTCCCCGGAACTCCCCGGAAGGCTCCGCATGGGACGCTATGTGATCCGGCGGCTGCTCCAGATGATCCCGGTGTTCATCGGCAGCACGTTCCTGATCTTCTTCATGGTCTACGCGCTCGGCGACCCGGTCGCCGCGCTCTTCGGCGACCGGGCGCCCGACCCGGCCACCGCCGCCCAGATCCGGCACGACCTGCACCTCGACGACCCGTTGTGGAAGCAGTACCTGATCTACATGAAGAACATCTTCACCGGCGACTTCGGCACGGCCTTCAACGGGCAGTCGGTCACCAGCCTGATGGGCAGCGCCTTCCCTGTCACCATCCGGCTGACCATCGTGGCGATCATCTTCGAGATCATCATCGGCATCACCCTGGGCGTGCTCACCGGCATGAAGCGCGGCAAGCCGGTCGACACCGGGGTGCTGCTGCTCACCCTGATCGTGATCTCGGTGCCGACCTTCGTCACCGGCTACGTGCTCCAGTACCTCTTCGGCGTCCAGCTCAAATGGACCAGCCCCTCGGTGTCGCCGGACGCGCCCTTCAACGAGCTGATCCTGCCCGGCCTCGTGCTCGCCCTGGTGTCGCTGGCCTACGTCACCCGGCTGACCCGCACCTCGATCGCCGAGAACACCCGCGCCGACTACCTGCGTACCGCCGTCGCCAAGGGCCTGCCGCGGCGCCGGATCATCGTCAGGCACCTGCTGCGCAATTCGCTGATCCCGGTGGTGACCTTCATCGGCACCGACATCGGCTTCCTCATGGGCGGCGCGATCGTCACCGAGCGGATCTTCAACATCCACGGCGTCGGCTACCAGCTCTACCAGGGCATCCTGCGCAACAACGCGCCGACCGTGGTCGGCTTCGTCACCATCCTGGTGCTGGTGTTCCTGATCGCGAACCTGCTGGTCGACCTGCTCTACGCGGTCCTGGACCCGAGGATCCGTTATGCCTGACAGCAATCCGCTGGACCCCGAGCAGGGGCCCATCGCGCCCGGCGGCGGCTACGGCGGCGGCATGGACCTGGCAGCCTCCGACGCGGCGGCCCTGGAGCGCGAGCCGGGACAGGGCCAGGACGCGGGCGGCCCGACGGGCAAGCCGCGCAGCCTGTGGTCGGACGCCTGGCGCGACCTGAGGCGCAACCCGATCTTCATCATCTCGGTGCTGATCATCCTCTTCCTGGTCTTCATCTCGCTGTGGCCCGGCACCATCGCCACCCAGGACCCGCTGCAGGCCAACCTGCTCAAAGCGCAGGCAGGGCCGGCGCCCGGCCACCCGTTCGGCTTCGACACGCAGGGCCGCGACGTCTACACCCGGGTGGTCTACGGAGCCCGCGCCTCGGTCACCGTGGGCGTGTGCGCGACCGCGGGCGTGGTGCTGCTCGGCAGCGTGCTCGGCGGCCTGGCCGGCTTCTTCGGCGGCTGGTGGGACTCGATCCTGTCCCGGATCAGCGATGTCTTCTTCGGCATCCCCGTGGTGCTCGGCGGCCTGGTGTTCCTGTCGGTGGTCACCAACAGCACGGTGTGGCCGGTGGTCGGCTTCATGGTGCTGCTCGGCTGGCCGCAGATCGCCCGTATCGCCCGCGGCTCGGTCATCACCGCCCGGGAGAACGACTACGTCCAGGCCGCCCGCGCCCTGGGCGCCGGCAACTCCCGGATGCTGCTGCGGCACATCGCGCCCAACGCGGTCGCCCCGGTGATCGTGGTCGGCACCATCGCGCTGGGCACGTACATCGCCCTCGAAGCCACGCTGTCCTACCTCGGTGTCGGCCTCAAACCGCCGACCGTCTCCTGGGGGATCGACATCTCCGACGCGTCCAGCCAGATCCGCAACGCCCCGCACATGCTGCTGTGGCCGGCCGGCGCGCTGAGCCTGACCGTCCTGGCGTTCATCATGCTCGGCGACGCGGTGCGCGACGCCCTCGACCCCAAGCTGCGCTGAGGAGCCCGCCGATATGGCCACAAGTGTCGAGCTGAGCACGGAGAACGGCGGTACGGGCATCGGCCCGCTGCTCGACGTACGCGATCTGCACGTGGAATTCCGCACCAGGGAAGGCACCGCCAGGGCCGTCAACGGCGTGGAATACGCGGTCGACGCCGGCGAGACGCTGGCGGTGCTCGGCGAGTCGGGCTCCGGCAAGTCGGTCACCGCCCAGGCGATCATGGGCATCCTGGACTCCCCGCCGGGCTTCGTCACCCAGGGGAAGATCCTCTTCCAGGGCCGCGACCTGCTCACGCTGGGCACCGAGGAGCGCCGCAAGGTGCGCGGCGCCAGGATGGCGATGATCTTCCAGGACGCGCTGTCCTCGCTCAACCCGGTGCTCAACGTGGGGGAGCAGCTGGGCGAGATGTTCACCGTGCACCGCGGAATGTCCCGCAAGCAGGCCCGCGCCAAGGCGATCGAGCTGATGGAGCGGGTCCGCATCCCGGCCGCCAAGGAGCGCATCAGGAGCTACCCGCACCAGTTCTCCGGCGGTATGCGGCAGCGGGTGATGATCGCCATGGCGATGGCGCTGGAACCCGACCTGATCATCGCCGACGAGCCGACCACCGCGCTCGACGTCACCGTGCAGGCCCAGGTGATGGACCTGCTCGCGGAGCTCCAGCGCGAGTACAACATGGGCCTGATCCTGATCACCCACGACCTCGGGGTGGTCGCCGACGTCGCCGACAAGATCGCGGTGATGTACGCCGGCCGGATCGTGGAGACCTCGCCGGTCCACGACATCTACCGGGCGCCCGCCCACCCGTACACCAAGGGCCTGCTCGACTCGATCCCGCGGCTGGACCAGAAGGGCCGGGAGCTGTACGCGATCAAGGGCCTGCCGCCGAACCTGCTGCACATCCCGCCGGGCTGCGCCTTCAACCCGCGCTGCCCGCGGGCGCGGGAGATCTGCCGCACCGACGTGCCGCCGCTCTACCGGGTCAGCCAGGACCGGGCCAGCGCCTGCCACTTCTGGAAGGAGACCCTCGGTGACGACAGCGTCGCAGCCGACAAGGCCTGAGCCGCCCGACCGCACTCCCGCCGAGCGCGAGCCGATCCTCGAAGTGCGCAACCTGGTCAAGCACTTCCCGCTGACCCAGGGCATCGTCTTCAAGCGGCAGGTCGGCGCGGTCCAGGCGGTCGACGGGGTGTCCTTCGACCTCTTCCCCGGCGAGACGCTGGGCATCGTCGGCGAGTCCGGCTGCGGCAAGTCCACCGTCGCCAAGCTGCTGATGAACCTGGAGCAGCCGACCGCGGGGGAGATCCGCTACCGGGGCGAGGACATCACCAGGCTGTCCGGCAAGGCGCTGAAAACCGTCCGGCGCAACATCCAGATGGTCTTCCAGGACCCGTACACCTCGCTCAACCCGCGGATGACGGTCGGCGACATCATCGGGGAGCCGTACGAGATCCACCCCGAGGTGGCGCCCAAGGGCGACCGGCGCAAGCGGGTGCGGGACCTGCTGGACGTGGTCGGCCTGAACCCGGAGTACATCAACCGCTATCCGCACCAGTTCTCCGGCGGCCAGCGCCAGCGCATCGGCATCGCCCGGGGCCTGGCGCTGCGGCCCGAGATCATCGTGGCCGACGAGCCGGTCTCGGCGCTCGACGTGTCGGTGCAGGCCCAGGTGGTCAACCTGATGGAGAAGCTCCAGGACGAGTTCAACCTGTCCTACATGTTCATCGCGCACGACCTGTCGATCGTCCGGCACATCTCCGACCGGATCGGGGTGATGTACCTGGGCAAGATCGTGGAGATCGGCGCCGACGAGGAGATCTACTCCCACCCCACCCATCCGTACACCCAGGCGCTGCTGTCGGCGGTGCCGGTGCCCGACCCCGAGGCGCGCGAGTACCGGGAGCGGATCATCCTGGTGGGGGACGTGCCCTCGCCGGCCGATCCGCCGTCCGGCTGCCGCTTCCGCACCCGCTGCTGGAAGGCGCAGGAGCGCTGCGTGGTCGAGGAGCCGCTGCTCGCGGTGCCCGAGGTCTTCCGCGGCACCGCGGGTCCCGCCGAGCACGACTCGGCGTGCCACTTCGCGGAGGAGCGGCAGGTCGTACCGCGCGGGAAGTGAGCCGGCCCGCTGCCGTACCGGTACGCCGTGCACGAGCCGCGCACGAGCCGTACGGACCGCGCCGGGGCCGTTCGGCGCGGTCCGTACGGCGGCTCACTCCGGACGGTCGGAGGCGTCCTCCAACGCGGCGAGTGCCGGGTCCATCACGATGTCCTCGCCGCGCGCGGCGATCGTCGGCTCCTCGGGGAAGTGGCAGGCGGTCAGATGCCCGTCGGCGGCGCCGCCCAGCTGGACCAGCGGCGGCTCCTGCTCCGCGCACTTGTCCTGGGCCTTCCAGCAGCGGGTGCGGAAGCGGCAGCCCGACGGCGGGTTGATCGGCGAGGGCACGTCACCGGCCAGCCGGATCCGCTCCCGCTCCTGCTGCCCCTCCTCCAGCTCCACCTCCGGCACCGCCGACAGCAGCGCGTGGGTGTACGGGTGGCGCGGGCGCTGGTAGATCGAGTCGCGGTCGCCGACCTCCATGATCTTGCCCAGGTACATCACCGCGACCCGCTCGGAGAAGTGCCGGACGATCGCCAGGTCGTGCGCGATGAACAGGAACGCGATGCCCAGCTCCCGCTGCACCTTCTGCAGCAGGTTGACCACCTGGGCCTGGATCGACACGTCGAGCGCGGAGACCGGCTCGTCGGCCACGATCAGCTTGGGCTCCAGCGCCAGCGCCCTGGCCACCCCGATGCGCTGCCGCTGGCCGCCGGAGAACTCGTGCGGGAAGCGGTTGAAGTGCTCCGGGTTGAGCCCGACGGTCTCCAGCAGCTCGCGGACCCGCTTGTCCCGGCCGCCCGGCGGGTTGATCCCGTTGATCTCCATCGGGCCGCCGACGATCGTCCCCACCGTCTGCCGCGGGTTCAGCGACGAGTACGGGTCCTGGAAGATCATCTGTATCTCGGACCTGACCGGCGCCAGCTCCTTGCGGGTGGCGTGCGTGATGTCCCGGCCCCGGTAGCTGATGCTGCCAGAGGTGGGCTCCAGCAGCCGGGTGATCAGCCGCCCGGTGGTGGACTTGCCGCAGCCGGACTCGCCGACCAGGCCGAAGCTCTCGCCCGCGTGCACGGCCAGGTCGATGCCGTCCACCGCCTGCACCGCGCCGACCTGGCGTTTGATCGGGAAGCCGCCCATGACGGGGAAGTACTTGGTGAGCCCGCTGACCTGCAGCAGGGTCTCGCCGGGCTGTTCCGCGGCGGCGGCCCCGGCCGGCGCCTTGGACAGTGAGATGTCGTTGCTCATGTGATGCCTGCCCCAGTGACCGGTCAGCCGAGCCGCGGCTGAATCGTCTCGATGAACACGGACCGCTTCTGGTCGTCCGTGAGATGGCACGCGGAGCCGCGCCCGAGCGGCAGCTCCGGCCGCTCGACCGAACACCGGGCGCCACCGACCAGGTCGGTGAAGCCGCAGCGCGGGTGGAAGGCGCAGCCGGGCGGCGGGGACAGCAGGCTCGGCGGCGCCCCCGGGATCGGGTTCAGCGGCTCCGACACGTCCGACAGCAGCCGCGGCATCGACCCCAGCAGCCCCCAGGTGTACGGGTGCTGCGGCTCGCTGATCAGCTCACGGACCGAACCGCGCTCCACGGCCCGCCCCGCGTACATCACCAGCAGGTCGTCGGCGACCTTGGACACCACGCCCAGGTCGTGGGTGATCAGGATGATCGCCGAGCCGAACTCCTGCTGGAGGTCCTTGAGCAGGTCCAGGATCTGCGCCTGCACGGTCACGTCGAGCGCGGTCGTCGGCTCGTCGGCGATCAGCAGGTCGGGGTTGCACACCAGCGACATGGCGATCATCGCCCGCTGCCGCATACCGCCGGAGAACTGGTGCGGGTAGTCGTCCACCCGCATCCTGGGCTGCGGGATGCCGACCTTCTCCAGCATCTCGATGGCCCGCTCGCGGCCCTCCCGCTTGCTGGCGCCCTTGTGCTTGATGTACGGCTCGGCGATCTGCCGCCCGATCGTGTAGTACGGCGACAGGGCGGTCAGCGAGTCCTGGAAGATCATCGCCATCTTGTCGCCGCGCAGCCGCTCAAGGGTGCGGTTGCTCGCCCCGGTCAGCTCCTGGCCGTCCAGCACGATCTCGCCGGCGACCTCGGTGGTCCTGGGGTTGTGCAGGCCCAGCACGGTCAGGTTGGTCACCGACTTGCCGGAGCCCGACTCGCCGACGATGCCCAGCGTCTGACCGCGCTCCAGGTCGAACGACAGCCCGTCGACGGCTTTGACGACGCCGTCCTCGGTCGAGAACCGCACGTACAGGTCGCGGACCGACAGAAAAGCGTCGGACGCGGCCGGGGCGGCATCTTCCTCCGGTTTGGTCATGGTGGTCACTGACGGTCTCCTAGGACAGCCGCACGCGCGGGTCGATGAACGCGTAGGCGGCGTCCACGATGATGTTGAACAGGACGATCAGGGCGGCGCTGAACAGCATCACGCCCATCAGCATGGGCAGGTCCGTCTTGTTCACCGAGTCGAGCGCGAGCCGCCCGAGCCCGGTGAGCTGGAACGTCCACTCGGTAATCATCGCGCCGCCGAGCAGCGACCCGAGGTCGATGCCGAGGATGGTGACGATCGGGATCAGCGAGCCGCGCCAGGCGTAGCGGAAGAAGACGTAGCGGCTGGACATGCCCTTCGCCACGGCGGTCCGCACGTGCTCCTCCTGGAGCTGCTCGATCATCGTGGAGCGCGCCATGCGGGTGTAGTTCGCGGTGAAGATGATCGACAGCACGCACCAGGGGATCAGCAGGCCGTTGAACCAGGCCACCGGATTGTCGGTGAACGGCACGTACTTGGGCTGGTCCAGGATGTGGTTGTTGTAGACCAGCAGGGCCAGCACGATCGGGCCGACGAAGTAGATCTGCATCGAGCTGAGCACCAGCGACGCGGAGCTGAACGCCTTGTCGACGAAGGTGCCGCGCTTCCAGGCGGCGAGCATGCCGGTACCGAGGCCGATCAGCAGGAAGACGGCCATACCGCCGACGGCCAGCGACAGCGTGGTGGGCAGCCGGTCCATCAGGGTCGGCCAGACCGGCTCGCTGTTGGCGAAGGAGTAGCCGAAGCAGGGCGCGGGGCAGTTGCCGGTGCTGAAGCGGTGACCGGTGAAGATCCGCGTCATGAAGTTGTAGTACTGCACCGGCACCGGGTGGTCGAGGCCCAGATTGTGGTGGATGATCCGCAGGTTGTCGGGCGTGCAGTTCTTTCCGCAGGACAACAGCGCCGGATCGTGGGGGATCGCGAAGAACAGGAAGAAGGTGAAGGCGCTGATGAACAGCAGGATGACCACAGCGCCGAGCGTCCGGCGGACGAGGAATCGAAGCATGGCGGTCGCAGCTCTCTGAGGACGGCGGCGGTGGCGGACCGGGCGGCGCCCCCGTGGGGCCGGACGGTGTCCGGCCCCACGGGGACTGTGCGCGGGGTGGTTACTTCTTGAGGTAGAGCTTGGTCGCGTCGATGCCGGAGAACATGTTGTTGTAGACGGCACCGCCGACCTTGGAACCGAACAGCTGGAGCTGCTTGTAGTAGACGGTCGGCACGGCGGGGATCACCTTGGTGAGGATGTAGGTGTTCAGCGCGAACCAGGCCTGCTGCGCCTGCTGCGGGTCGGTGATCGCCGAGATCCGGTCGATCTCGCTGTTGATGTGCGGGTCGTTGACGTGCGAGTAGTTCGGCGCCTGGTCGGAGATGGTCCGGCCGTCGAAGACCGGCGGGATCACCGTCAGCGCGCTGGGCCAGTCGGCGCCCCACGCCTGCGAGTAGATGTCGTACGGGTTGTCGACCTTGCCGATCAGGTCGTAGTACGTGTCGGACGGCAGTTCCTTGCGCTGCACGTCGAAGCCCGCGGCCTTGAGCGCGGCGGCGATGGCCACCGAATACTGCTGGCCCTGCGTGCTGTTGACGTACGCGTAGGTGATCTTGGTGTTCAGCTTGCCCGCGTCCGTGAGGATCTTCTTGGCCGCGACCTGGTCGCCGTTGGGGTTGGCGACCTTGCCCAGCGGGTCGGCCTTCTGGTAGCCGGCCAGCGCGGGGCTGATGTAGCCGCCCGCGTACTCGGCGCCGTAGGTCGCGCCGAGCGCCTGGTAGACGGGCTTGGTCGGGATCGCCAGCGCCAGCGCCTTGCGGACGTTGAGGTCGGTGACCTTCTTCATGTTGAAGTCGATCTGGCCGACGAAGGGCTGGTAACCGGCCACCGTCCGCTTGTAGATCGCCGGCGTGCCCACCACGGTCGGGGTGTTGTCGGTGTCGACCGGGTTCGAGAAGCTCACCGAGTTCTGGTTCTCACCCGAGTCGGACATCAGCCGCTTGGTGGAGTCCTCGAACTGGTGGTTGAAGGTGATCGCGAAGCCGTCCACGTACTGGTGCCGGGCCGGGTCGCTGTTCGGGTCCCAGTTCGGGTTCTTCACCAGGGACATCGACTTGCCCTGGTCGAAGCTCTTGATCATGTACGGACCCGAGGCCACCGGCGCCTTGTCGTACTTGAGCTGGGTGTCCTTCGCGGAATCGACCACCGAGTAGCCGGGCATCGCGAACAGGTAGGGGGCGTCGGTCTGCGGCTTGGCGAAGTGGAAGACGACGGTCTTCGCGTCCGGCGTGGCCAGCAGCGAGTCCGGCAGGTGCTTGCCCTTGTACGGGCCGTCCGGCAGCAGCTTGCGGTAGTCGGTGCCGCTGACGTTGGCCAGCCACTGCTGGAGGTAGACCGGGCCGTTGGTCACGAACGGGGCGAACATCCGCTCCACCGACCAGCGGATGTCCTTGGACGTGATCGGCGTACCGTCGGAGAACTTGATGCCGTCCTTGAGGTGGAACGTCCAGGTCTTGCCGCCGTCCGACTGCTCACCGCTGTTGGTGGCCAGGTCGCCGACCACCGTGTAGGTGCCCTTGTTGTCCAGCTTGTACGTCGTCAGGCCGCGGTGTATCAGCGTCGCCAGCTGGCCCTCGTTCTGCACGTATATCTGGGCCGGGTCCAGGTGGGTGTAGCTGTCCCGCTCCAGGACGTTCATCGTGCCGCCGCTCACCGCGCCGGGCACCGGCTCGGCCGGGCCCTTCGACGCCGCGTCGTCACCGAAGGTGATCTGGCCCGCCAACTGCTGGGCGCTCTTGCTCTGCTTCGCCTTGGCGTCCTTGTTCTCGCCGGTGCTGTCACCGCCGCCCCCGCCACTGCTGCACGCGGTAAGGACCAGCGCGCCGGCTGCGACCGCCACCAGCGTCGCTCGGGTTCTACGCATGTAGAGTCTCATATCGGTTCTTGCACCCCTGTTCGTTGATGCTGTGAGCTGCCTGGCCGGTCCGGTGCGGGGCTGCGCCGCCCCCACAACGGTGTCCCTAACGCGCGGCCTTCGGGTCGAAGGCGTCCCGGACCGAGTCCCCGAGCAGGTTGAACGCGACGATGAAGATCACCATCGCGATCCCGGGGAAGAACATGTACGTGAGGTCGTTCTGATAGACCTCACCGCCGCGGGCGAACATGCGTCCCCAGTCCGGCGTGGGCTCCACGAGCCCGACACCCAGGAACGACAGCCCGGCTTCCGCGGTCACGAAGCTCGGCAGCATCAGCGTGCTCTGCACGAGGATCGGCGTGACGAGGTTCGGCAGCAGCTCGCGGCGGACGATGCGCCACGACGAGGCCCCGGTGACCCGGGCCGCCTCGATGAACTCCCGCTCCCGCAGGCTCAGCACCTGGCCGCGCAGCAGTCGGGACAGACCCATCCAGCCCAGGAACCACTGCACCGTGATCAGCGCCACCACCCGCAGATACGTCGGCGTCTCGTCGGTCGGGCTCACGAAGATCGCGGTGACCACCGGCATGACGGCGACGAAGAACAGCTGCGCGGGAAAGGCCATCAGCAGGTCGGTGAGCCGGCCGATGAAGTAGTCCACCCGGCCGCCGAGGTAGCCGGCCGAGATGCCCAGCAGGATCGCGGTGACCGTCACCACGATCGTCACCGCGACGGCGATGCCCAGCGAGGTGCGGATGCCGTAGAGCAGCTGGGTGAACACGTCCCGCCCGAGGTTCGGCTCGATGCCGAACCAGAACCGGCTGCTGATACCGCCGTTGGGCGCGATCGGGTAGCCGAAGTCGTTGAGCAGGCCGGGCTCGTTCTGCCCGTACAGCGTGTACGGGTTCTTGCCGTACAGCTTCGCGATGAGCGGCGCGAAGATCGCGATCACGAAGAAGAACGCGACCACGTAGGCCGAAATGACCCCCGTGCGGTCGCGTTTGAAGCGACGCCACATCAACTGGCCGGGTGACCGGCCGACCAGCTCGGCCGCGACCGCGGGCGGGGCGGCGGTGACCTCATCCGGCTCTCCGGGCGTGCCGGAGACCGTGGTCTCGGTGGAACTCGTCATCGCGATAGCCCCCGCTACAGGATTGGGACGGCGCGACGGGCTGACGCGTCGCGAGTTGCCCGGACTGTCGCAATGAAAGCAACTTCCAGTCAAGGGGGCGTGGAAGGAAGAAAGCGTGATCGTCTGCTTCTTGAGCGAACATTGAGCAGATTGACGTCCAGGCGTGCTTGACAGCCCCCGACTGGGGGGGACTTGTCGGACTTGCCCGGGCGAATTGCGTTAACACGCGAGCAACAAAGCTGTCGTCTGACCGATATACGGACCGCGATTCCTGGTCACCGCACGCCATTCCCACCGGGGGCGGTTGCGCTGAGTGGTGGGCCCGGTCGCGCGGTTCCGCCCCAGGGCTTCGCCTGGGGGGTTCCACTTGCGGTGGGTGCGTGCCGGCTGCGCCGTCCCGGTCGGCCGCGCGGTTCCGCCCCCTGGGCTTCACTGGGGGTACCCCCGGCGCCCCTGATGCTTGCCCTGTCCGGGAGAGGAGCCGAGCCCCGCGGGGGTGCGGGGAACCGCGCGCAACCACAGCGCGGCGGCACTGTGAACGCCACAGGAAGTGGCTGCCCCTTGGGGGCGCGGGGAATTGGGCGACCGGCCCGCCACCGGGGGGAGCTGCGGGGACTACGCCCCGGTGCGGAGCGAGCGGCGCAGGAAGTCCACCTGGAGGAGAAGCAGGTTCTCCGCCACCTGCTCCTGCGGGGTCATGTGCGTGATGCCGCCCGACAGCGGCAACACCTCGTGCGGGCGGCCGGCCACAAGCAGCGCCGTGGACAGCCGCAACGCGTTCGCCACCAGGACATTGTCGTCGGCGAAGCCGTGCACGATCATCAACGGCCGCGCCGGCTCGGCGAGTCCGGGAATCCCGTCGGCGGTGACGACCGAGTTGCGGTCGTAGGCCGCGGCCTGCTCCTCCGGGTGGCCGAGATACCGCTCGGTGTAGTGCGTGTCGTACAGCCGCTGGTCGGTCAGCGGAGCCCCCGCGACACCCGCGTGGAAGACGTCGGGCCGGCGCAGCACCGCGAGCGCGGCCAGCGTGCCGCCGAAGGACCAGCCGCGGATGGCGACCCGGCCGAGGTCGAGCGGGTGGACCTCGGCGAGCGCGTGCAGCGCGTCGATCTGGTCGTCGAGGACCACCTCGGCCAGCCGCCCGCCGGAGATGCCCTTCTCCCACTCGGGGGAGCGCCCCGGTGTCCCGCGGCCGTCGGCGACGATCACCGCGAAGCCCTGGTCGGCGAACCACTGCGAGACCAGGTGCGGGTTGTGCGCGGCCAGCACGCGCTGGCCGTGCGGACCGCCGTAAGGGTCCATCAGCACCGGCAGCGGGCCGTCGCCCTCGGCATACCCGGTGGGCAGCAGCACCGCGCACGGGATGCGCCGCTTGCCGGCCTCGGTGAGGCGCACCCGGGCGGTGAGCGACGGTGCCTCGGCGTACGAGGCGACGACGGCGGCCGTACGCCCGGAGCGCAGCACCCGGACCGCCGAGCCGGGCCGGTCGGGCACCGCGGAGACCAGGACGGTGACCTCGCCGGAGCGCACCGCGACATGCACGCCCGGCTCGTCGCTGACCCGGACCGCGCCGTCCGGGGTCACCCGGTGGACGTGGATCTGGCCGGTCTCCGGGTCGGCCGCGTCCGGTCCCGCCGAGGCGCTGACCAGGATGTCGCCGCCGTCCGCGTCCAGTACCGCCCGGACGTGCAACTCACCGCCGGTGAGCGCCCGGTCACCGGCCATCAGCACCCGGACGCCGTCCACGTCGGTGATCCGCAGCAGTGTCCCGTCTGGTCGCAGAGCGGGCACACCGGGGAAAAGATCCAGCCAAATTCGATCTTCCTCGGTGACGGCGGTCCCGGTCGCGCCGGTCGCGAGGTCCACCGTCAGATACCGCTGGGTGCGCTGGTCGCGCGCCTGCACCAGCAGCACCGGCGGGCCTGCGGCCGTCCAGTGCACCGCCGCCAGGTACGGGAAGCGCTCCCGGTCCCATGCCACGTCCCGCCGGCTGCCGTCGAGGCCGAGCAGCGCGAGGGTGACCTCCGCGTTGGCCGTGCCCGCCGCCGGATAGGCGACCTCGGCGGGCGCCCGGTCGGGCTGCGCGGGCTCGGAGATCCAGCGCCGCTGCACCCCCGACTCGTCCACCCGGGCGGCCAGCAGCGCGGAGCTGTCCGGCGCCCACCAGAAGCCGCGCGAGCGGCCCATCTCCTCGGCCGCGATGAATTCCGCGAGGCCCCACGTCACCTGCCCGCCGTCCGGCTCGGCCAGCGCGCGCCCGCCGCCGCCGTCCGCCCCGACCACCCGCAGCGCGCCCCCCGACGCGTAGGCCACCCACCGCCCGTCCGGCGAGGGCCGCGGGTCCACCACGGGACCCGGCACCGCCAACTCGCGTGCCCCGCCGCCCTCCGGCGCCAGCCCGGCCGTGAACAGCCGCCCGGACAGGGCGAAGGCGGCCACCTCCACGGCGCTGTCCACCGCGTAGGACACCACGCCGGCGGAGCCCTCCCTGCTGCGCTCCCTGCGGGCCCGCTCGGCCGCCGGCAGGTCCTCCCTGGAGCCGCCGAGCAGCGTCGCCGGATCGGCCGCCACGCGCTCCCGCGGCTCCCCCTCGCCCGCCGGCAGGTCCAGCACCCACAGCAGTTGGGCGGTGTCCGTACCGGACCGCGACCGCAGGAAGGCCACCCGCTCGCCCCCGGGCGCGACCGCGAAGGACCGCGGCGCCCCCAGGGTGAACCGCTGCGTCCGTGCGTGCTGCCGCGGGAATGAGAGGTACGTCATACCCGCGACAGTAGGGGGTCGCGCCGACAATCGCCTCCGGATAAACGCCGGATGGCGTGGCGGGCCTCCTACCAGCGGCGGAGCACCCGGAGTCGAAAACGCGCCCCGGGGCGCGGGTGGCCGGATCTGGTCATGCGCCCCCGTGTGCTTCCGTGCTCCGACATATGCGGTGGCACGGAAAGTTATGATCCGTTGCCGTGGGTGGGTAATAACCATGTGGCAACTGACATGAACCCTGCGTACCTGGAGGTGAGCCGCTGTGGCACTCTCGATTTCGGCGGTGCTGCTGCTGCTGATCGTCGTGGTCTTGTTGATCCGCAGGTCCGGTCTGAAAACCGGGCACGCCATCGCTTGCACGCTGCTGGGTTTCTACCTGGCGAGTTCGTCCTGGGCACCACAGATCACCGACCTCACCAACAATGTCGCGGGGATGATCTCCGACATCAAGTTCTGAGCGCCACCGGCGGGGGTCGTAGGCTTCCGCCATGACCGACCGAACCACCCCGCCCGCACCACCCGCGCGCCGTCTGCTTCTCGTCCACGCCCACCCCGACGACGAGACGATCAACAACGGCGCCACCATGGCGAAGTACGCGGCGGAAGGTGCCCTCGTCACCCTCGTCACCTGCACACTCGGCGAGGAGGGCGAGGTCATCCCGCCCGAGCTGGCACATCTGGCCTCGGACCGGGACGACGCCCTGGGCGAGTACCGGATCGGTGAGCTGGCGGCGGCGATGTCGGAACTCGGCGTCGCCGACCACCGCTTCCTCGGCGGCCCCGGCCGCTACCGCGACTCCGGCATGATGGGCGTCGCGCAGAACGAGGTGCCCGGCTGCTTCTGGCAGGCCGACCTGGACGAGGCGGCGGGCCACCTGGCCGAGGTCATCATGGACGTGCGCCCGCAGGCGCTCGTCACCTACGACGACAACGGCGGCTACGGCCACCCCGACCACATCCAGGCCCACCGGGTCGCGCTGCGCGGCTACGAACTGGCCGCCGACCAGGGCCACCGGGTGGACAGGGTCTACGAGATCTGCACCCCGCGCTCGGTCGTGGAGGAGGGCTTCGCCCGCCTCGCGGCGGCCGGCAGGGACTTCCCCTTCGAGGGCGTCGCCACCCCGGACGACGTGCCGGGCGTGGTCGACGACAAGCTGGTCACCGTGGCGATCGACGGCAGCGCGTACAGCGACCGCAAGACCGCCGCGATGCGCGCGCACGCCAGCCAGATCGCCGTGGACGGACCCTTCTTCGCGCTGTCCAACGACCTCGGGCAGCCGTTCTTCGCCACCGAGTGCTACCGCCAGGTCCGCGGCGACGCGCTCGCGGGCGGCAGCGCCGACGGCCCGGCGGACGACCTCTTCGACCCCTCGGACCCGGCCGGCGGGAGCGCGTCATGACCACCCCGATCACGCTCGGCCGGATCCTCGGCTACGCCGGCCTCGCCGTCCTCGGCGCCCTCGTCGCGGCGGCCGGGGCGCTGGTCCAGGCGGGCCTGTTCCCCGGCGGCCTGCTGCTGTCCCTCGCGGGCTGCGCGGCGCTCTTCTACGGCGGTCTGAAGGCCACCGGCAGCCGGGTCGGGGTGGCGGTGCCGGCCGGCTTCTGGCTGATCTCGGTCCTGCTGCTCAGCTCCACCCGCCCCGAGGGCGACTTCCTCTTCGCGGCGGGCGCGGGCGCGTACCTCTACCTGCTCGGCGGCGCCCTGGCCGCGGTGATCTGCGCCACTCTGCCCCAACTGACCTCATCCGGGGCGAATACCGCCTGACTTGGCGGGCAGGGGCGAGCGCATGGTTGGCTGAGCGCGAGCGTTGCGGCCGACCAGGGTCGCGGCCACCGGCAGGTCGGTATGGTGGGGCCCGCCGGCGAGCCGCAATCGGAGAACAGTGTCGGGCGGCGTAGCTAACCGGGAGAGCCTGCTTTGACTCGTGAAACAGACAGTTCGTCCTCCGGTCCCCAGGGTCGCGGCGGTGCCGCGTATCCCTCGGGGACCCCGCCGTACGGCAGCAGCCGCCCCTTCCCCTCGCTGCACCCGCAGGAGCGGACGCGGCCCGCGGGGGCACCGGACGACGACGGCGGCCAGCAGGGCGCGGCGCAGGACGCCGCGCCCGCGCAGGCGCCCGCGCCTGGCGAGCCCAGGACCGAGACCACGCTGACGACCCGGATCCGTATCAACATCCCCGGCTCCCGCCCGATCCCGCCGGTCGTGGTCCGCACCACCGTCGACGACGCCGCTGTCGCCGCCGCGGCGGCCGAGGCACCCGCGCAGGCCACGCCCGCCCCCGAGGCGGAGGCGCCGGCCGAGCCGGAGCCGGAGAAGACCAGCGACTGGTTCGCCCCGCGCAAGGCGTCGGCGCCGCCGCAGGGCGCGCCGGCCTCCGGGCCGGACGAGCCCACGGGCGGCGCGCCCGTGCCGGGGGGCGCACCGGCCTCTCCCTACGGGCGGGACGAGCCGACCGGGGCGGTACCGCTGCCGGTCCGCAACCCCGCCGCCGCGGGACCCTCGCCCGGGCTGACCCCGCCGGGCACGCGGACCGACACCACCTGGGGCGGATCCCCGCGGACCGAGCCCGGGGGAGCGCAGGGCGAGCCGACCGGGAACACCCCGTATCTGCCGCCGCCGGTCGGCGGGGCGCCCGGTGAGTCCGAGGCCGCCCGTGGCCCGCACGACACCCCGGCGGGTGGTTTCGCCGCCCCCTACACCTCCGAGGCACCGCCCTTCGGTACGGGTTCGCCGTTCGACACCGGGTCGCAGGCCGCCTTCGGCGCGGACCCGGCCTTCGACAGCACCGCCGCGATGCCCGTCGTGGACGAGACCCGGTCGCCGTACGACACCGGGTCGCAGCCGTTCGGGACCGCCGACTTCCCGCCCGGGGTGCCGCGCCCGAGCGACCAGCCCTTCGCCGGCGGCGAGGACCCGCTGGGCATCCCGTACGGCCCGACCTCGGGCCCGGCCACCGGCGCGATGAACGTACCGCCGCTGACGCAGGACACGCCCCGGCCGCCCGCCGGTGCGAACGGCTTCCGGCCGCCCGCGCGCGGCGGGAACGACCGGGTGTCGAGCGACACCCTGGTCGGCGGCATCCCCGCGGTCCCGGCCGACGAGTCCCGCACCGCCCGGCAGCCGCGCAAGGGCGCCGCCGAGCCGGAGCCCGCCGCCGCGGTGCCCCCGGCCCGCAAGCCGCCGGCGCCCGCGGCCACCGCCGCCCGGCCGGCGAAGAAGGGCCGCTCCAAGCCGCTGCTGCTCGGGGTCGCCGCCGTCGGCGTCGTCGTCCTGGCCTACGGCGCCGGCCTGCTGATGAACCACGCCGATGTGCCCAAGGGCACCACCGCGCTCGGGGTGGACATCGGCAACCAGAACCGCGACGCGGCCGTCAAGATGCTGGACACCGCGCTCGGCAACCGCGCCACCGCCCCCCTCGCGCTCACCATCGGCGGCCGCAAGCAGAGCCTCAAGCCGTCGGTGGCGGGCCTGTCCATCGACACCGACGCGACCGTACGGGCGGTCGCCCACGCCGACTACAACCCGGTCTCGGTGATCGGCTCGCTCTTCGGCGGCAGCCGCACCGCGGCCCCGGTCTTCGTCGTCGACGAGGACAAGCTCAAGGTCGCGCTCCAGTCGCTGGCCGGCAAGGGCAGCGCGGGCAGCGACGCGATGGTCCGCTTCGAGGACCACAAGGCGATCGCGGTCCCGGGCAAGCCCCGGCAGACCCTGGACCTGGTGGCCGCGACCGCGCAGGTCGAGGCGGCCTACCGCACCCGCGCGGAGACCGGCGCGGACACCCCGGTGGTGCTCAGCGCCACCACCACCTCGCCCAAGGTCTCGCAGGCCGAGATCGACCGGGCCGTCAACGGCTTCGGCAAGACCGCGATGTCGGGCAAGGTGACGGTGCGCGCGGACGCGAACCACTTCATCTCCTTCAACACGACACTGCCGCAGTTCCTGACGATGGTCGCGACCCCCGACGGCAAGCTCGCCCCGCACATCGACCTCGACGCGATGCAGACGCTGTACGGGAGCAGGTTCGACGGGGTAATGCTGGAGCGCGGCGACGGCACGAAGACGGCGGTCACCCCCAAGGACGTGGCCACCGCGCTGATCCAGGCGCTCGGGGCGGAGAACCCCGCCGACCGGACGGTGACCTTGCAGAACGCGGGGTGAGCCCCCCGTGCCGCCCGGCTAGGAAGGCCGGGCGGGAACGGCCGCGAGGGGGACCGTCGCGCGCAGCGTGAAGCCGCCGTCGCCCGCGCGGGCGGTCACCAGCGTGCCGCCCGCCAGGGCGAGGCGCTCGCCCAGCCCGGTGAGCCCGTTGCCCGGCCGCGAGCCCAGCGGCCCGCGCCCGTCGTCCGAGACGGTCAGGACGGCGAGCCCGGCCTCCGGATCCACCGTCACCGCGCACACGCACAGCGCGGCGCCGCTGTGCCGTACGACATTCGTCGTGGCCTCCCGCAGCGCCCAGGCGAGCGCGCCCTCCGTATCGGTGTCAAGACCCGGCAGCAGGTCGGGGACGTGCATCTGTACCGCCACCCCGGCGCTGGCCAGCGCCCTGCGGGCGGTCGCTGTCTCGCCGGCCAGCGTCGGCCGGCGGTAGGCGCTGACCGCCTCGCGGACGTCCACCAGCGCCTGCCTGCTGACCTGTTCGATGTCCGCTACCTGCTGCGCCGCGTCCTCGGGGCGGCCCGGCAGCATCCGCCCGGCCAGTTCGCTCTTGAGCGTGATCAGGGACAGCGAGTGCCCGAGCAGATCGTGCAGGTCGCGGGCCAGCCGCAGGCGCTCCTCGGTGGCGGCGAGGTGCGCGACCGTGCGCCGAGCCTCCCGCAACTCCCGCATGGTCCGGACGAGTTGCGTCACGCCGAGCATCGCGAAGCCGCCCAGCAGCGCGGGCACCACCAGCGACGGGTAGAGGTCGCCGGGCCGGTCCACCCACGCGCCGGTACCGGCCAGCACCGCGGTGACGCCGGGCACCGCCCAGCGGGACTGTGCCGCGGGCAGAGCGGCCCCGCAGGAGACCGCCACGTACACGAAGAGCACCAGCCAGTTCTTGCCGAGGCCGGCCGACAGGACGAAGGACAGCGCGGTCTGCGCGGCCAGCAGCGCGTAGACCCAGGGCGCGGAGCGCTCCCCGGTGTGGGCGGGCAGGAAGACCAGCGACAGGTAGCCCACGATGAAGCAGGCCAGACCGGCGCCGGCCAGCGCCGTGACGGCCGCCGAGTGGTGGCCGCCGAAGAGGTCGGTGACGGGCGCGGCCAGGTAGAGCAGCCACACGCCGATCCACATCAGTCTGATCAGCGCCTGCCGGCGCGTCTCGGGCAGCCGCCGGCCGGCGGCCGGCTCGGTGCCGGCCCAGGTCTCCTCGACGCTCATGTGCCCGCTCCTCCGGTCCTTCCCGCTACGCCTTCCTGGTGTCCTTGCGGTACAGCCAGGCGGCCGTACCGGCGAAGAGCACCAGGTAGCAGACGAGCACGGTGACGTCCTTGGCGTGCGGGGCGTCGCCGAACTCGATGGACTGCCCGAGGGCGGCGTACGCGCGGCCCGGTAGATACCCGGCCAGCGTCTGGAGCCAGTGCGGGAAGGTGGTGAAGGGCACCCACAGGCCGCCGAGCATCGCCAGCACGAAGTAGCAGAGCATCGAGATCGGCCGGGCCACGTCCGCGGTCGCGACATAGCCGATGGCGACGCCGAGCGCGGCGAAGACCATGCTGCCCGCCCAGATGCTGACCAGGATCGCCGCCCACTGCCAGGCGTCGAGGCGTACGCCCTTCACGGCGGCGCCCAGCACCAGCACGATCAGGATCGACGGCAGGCTGACGGTCGCGGCGGAGGCGATCTTCGCCGTCACATAGCCGCGGCCCGGCAGCGCGGTGAGCCGCAGCTGCCGCACCCAGCCCTTCTCGCGCTCGCGGGCGATGCGCTCGGCATTGCCCATGAGCACGGCGGTCATCGCGCCGAAGGCGGCCATCGCGACCATGTAGTACGCGGCCACGGTGAGGTCCACGCCGTCCAGCTTCTTGGTCTTTCCCGCGCCCGCGGTGACGATCAGGAACAGCAGGCCCGGGTAGAGCACCGAGAAGAACATGAACTTGCGATTCCGCAGGGTGCGGATGATTTCCAGCCTGACCAGGGTGTTCATCGCGTGCCCGCTCCGTTGTCGTCCGCGTCGGCGGTCTTCGGGGCCGCGGCGGTGTCCGCGCGCGCGGCGGTGTCGGCGTTCGTGGTGCCCGCCGTGCCGGCGTTCGCGGCGGTGGCCGCGTCGGTGATGGCCAGGAAGGCCTGTTCGAGGCCCAGGCCCGCCACCTCGAGATTGCGCGGGTAGAGGCCGAGGCCGTAGACCGCGTGGGTCGTCGCGTCGGCGTCGTCGGAGCGGATGCGGACGGTCGGCCCGGTGATGTCCAGGCCCACCAGATGCGGCAGCGCCCGCAGCGCGGCCTCGTCCACCGGCCCTTCGAGGTCGAAGGTGATCCGCCGGGCGCCCGCCCGCGCCTTGATCTCCGCGGCCGTGCCGTCCGCGATCAGCCGCCCCTGGTGCATCACCAGGACGCGGTCCGCGACGGCGTCGGCCTCCTCCAGGTAGTGCGTGGCGAACAGCACGGTCCGCCCCTCGGCCACCTGGCCGCGCATCGTCGCCCAGAACGCCTGGCGCGCGCTGACGTCCATCCCGACGGTCGGCTCGTCCAGCACGATCAGATCGTTCGCGCCGGCCGTGGCGAGCGCGAACCGCACCCGCTGCTCCTGGCCGCCGGACAGCTTGTTGACCATCCGCGACCCGATGTCCGCGATGTCCGCCCCGGCCAGCACCTGGCTGACCGGGTACGCCTTCGGGTGCAGGTCGCACGCGAGCCCGACCAGCTCCCGTACGGTCACGTCCTCCATGAGGCCGCCGCTCTGCAGCATGGCTCCGACCCGCCCGGCCGTGATCGCCTGCGCGGGCGTCGTGCCGAACACCCGCACCTCGCCCCGGTCGGCGTTCTTGAGCCCGAGCAGCAGATCGAGCGCGGTGGACTTGCCCGCCCCGTTCGGGCCGAGCAGCGCCACCGTCTCGCCCGCGTGCAGCTCAAGGCTCAGATCCGCCACCGCGTGCACGTCGCCGTAGCTCTTGTTCACCGCGGTGAACCTCGCGACGGGCACCGCCCCCGTGCCCGCGGTTCGCCCGGTCGCGCCATTCGTGGTCGCTGTCGCTGTCATACGTCCAGCTTGGCGGGGTGGCGCTGCGCGCGGCAGTGGCGGAGGTCGTGTCTTCCGCATGACAGATGTCATACATACCGCCGGGTGCCCTTCCCCGGGGCGCGGGTGTTCTGGCGGCTCCCCTCCCGCAGGGGGTGCCCATCAGGGGCGCGGGGAACTGCGCGCGCAACCCACCACCGGCTGGTGGTCCGGAGCGGACCGAGGAGACCCTTCGGGTCGGTGACGACCCGCGCCCCGGTGGGGGCTGGTCGCGCGGTTCCTCGCGCCCTTGGGGTGGTGCGGTGCGTCCGCACGCGACGGTGCGTGGGGGCTGGTCGCCCCCTGGGGCGCGGTCCGTCGGCGTACGACGCTGGGTGGGGGGGGCGCCCCCGGCCGGGGGTCGTGCGGGTCCGTCCGCACATGAGGGTGAGCGGGGGCTGAGGCCCCCGACGGTGGTGCGGTCCGTCCGCACGTGACGGCGGATGGGGGGACGGCTGCCCGCCAGGGCGATGCGTGGCGATCGGCGCAAGAATGGGAGTGGAGGGTGAGGCAGGTGATGCGTTGATGGCAGCCGCGCACAGCGAACCCGGCGACGACCCGGCGGAGGCCGTCCGGCTGCGCCTGCTCGAAACCGCAGAAGGCCTCGGCGAGGCCGAACTGCTGCGGCTCGCCCTCCAGCAGGCCGTGGCCGCCCTCAGCGGCTTCGGCGGCCTTGTCCACCTCAGCGGCGCCGCGGACGGCACCCTGCGCCTCGTGGCGGTCAACGGGCTGCCAGGGCCGCTGGCGCACCGCTGGGACGAGCTGCCGTTCACCGCGGCCACGGCACCGACCCACGCGGTGACGCGCGGCTGCGTGACCTGGTCCCCGCGGTGGCCCGCGGCGGCGGACGGGGACACCGGTCTGTCCGGGGGCCTGCTGGCCGCGCCGATCGTGCTCGACGGGGAGCCGGTCGGCGCCCTCTCGGTCCTCACCGGCGCCGCCCCGGCCGCCGGGCGCGAGCGCTTCCTCGTCCGGGTCGCCGCGGCCCTCGGCGCCCGGCTCTCGCGGGCCCGGCACCGGCGCACCAGCGGCGCCCCCTGGTGGCTGGAGCCGATCGCGGTGCGGGAGCAGGTGATGCGGCAGGTCGGCGTCGGGACCTGGAGCTGGGACCTCGACACCGGGCTGCTGGACATCGACGAGGTCACCGAGAGCCTCATCCCCGCGGCCGGCCTGGACGCCGCCACCTGGGACCACCGGATCGAGACCTGGATGGAGCGCGTCCACCCCGACGACCGGCCCGACGCGCAGGCGGCCATCGACGCGTCGATCGCGACCGGGCAGCCGTACGCCGTCGAATACCGTGTCGTCGGCGCGGACGGCGCCATCAGCTGGGTGGAGCTGCGGGCCGGCTTCGAATACGACGACAGCGGGCACCCGGTCCGCAGGGCGGGCACCATCTGGAACGTCACCGCCCGCCGCAGCCGGCTCGCCTGGCTCGTCGGCCTGCTCGAACTGCACCCCGACCCGATCCACGTCCTGTCCGCGGACAACCGCGTCGAATGGGCCAACCGGGCCGCCCGGGAACTCGGCGGCGGCGCGGGCGCCGAGATGACCGGCGAGGTCCCCTGGGAGAAGCAGCCGAGCCTCGCGGGCAGGGGCATCCCGGAACTGCTGGCCAGTGCGCGGGCCGCACCGGAGGCCGCGGCGACCGCCGAGCTGACGTACGACGACGCGGACGGCGGGCCGCCCTCCTCCTGGCTGGTGCGTGCCGTGGAGGTGAACGGCTTCGTCGCCACCCAGATGGCCGACATCTCCGAGCAGAAGGCCGCCGCGCAGGCCGAGGCGGAACGCAGCCGCCTGACGACCGAGCTGAACGAGGCGCTGATCCGCGCCCTGGACACCTCCGACGTGGTCGCGGCGATCACCGAGCACGTGCTGCCGCTGGTCGCCGCGCGCGGCCTGATCGTGCACGACCTGACAGGCCCGGTGCCCCGGCTGGTCGCCGCCACCGGCTATTCGGCGGAGTTCTGCGCGGAGCTGGAGGCGCCCGGCTGGCCGCAGCGGCTCACCGCCGCCACCGACACGGCGGTGCCGCGGTTCTTCTCCTCGCTTGCCGAACTCGACAGGAACTGGCCGCAGCTCACCCCGCTCGCACGGCACGGCGGAACGGGCGCCTGGGCCGTACTGCCGCTGATCGTCGGCGACCGCCGGGTCGGCTCGTGCATCATCAGCTGGCCCGCGCCCCGCGACTTCGCCGAGCGGGAGAAGACGCTGCTCGGCACCGTCGGGGTGATCATCGCCCAGGCGCTCGGCAACGCCAGGCTCTACGAGGAGGCCAGACGCCGGGCGGAACGCCTCCAGCAGGAACTGCTCCCCGGCGACCTGCCCGACACCATCGCCGTACGCAGCGCCGCCCGCTACCGGCTCGCGGCGGGGGAGGAGGTCGGCGGCGACTGGTACGACACGATCCCGCTGCCCGGCGGCCGTACGCTCGCCGTCATCGGCGACGTCAAGGGCCACGGCCTCGAACAGGCCATCGCCATGAGCATCATCCGGCACGCCGCGCTCACCGTCGCCACGCTCGACCTGCCCATCGACGAGATCATGGCCCACCTCAACGATGTGGCGGGGCGGCTCGGGCCGCTCACCGCCACGTGCATGCTGGTGCTCTACGACGCCACCACCGGCGACTGCCGGATCGCGGGCGCCGACCACCCGCCGCCCATCGTCATCCGGCCCGGCGGCAAGGCCCGCGAGGCGGACCTCCCGGCCGGCCAGCCGCTCGGCCAGGCGCAGGTCCCGGCGCCGGTCACCGAGACGGTACTGCCCGAGGGCAGCGTCCTCGTCCTCTACAGCGACGGCCTCCTCGACACCGCGAACCGCGACGCGGCGCCCCTCACCGACCTGCTCACCCGTTACGCGGCCACCGCCCCGCTGCCGGCCGACGCCTCCCGCCGCGACCCCTGGCTCGACACGCTGTGCGACACGATCAACGAACAGCTCCCGCCGGACCCGGAGCGGCAGGACGACGCGGTTCTGCTGGCGCTGGCCGTGGGGCGGGTGCCGGCCCGCCGGATCGCCGCGTGGGACCTCCCGCGTACGCCCGAGTCCGCCCAGCGCGGGCGGACCCTCGCGGCGGAGGAGCTTGCCGCGTGGGACCTCGGCGACCTCACCGAGACGGCGACGCTCGTCGTGAGCGAACTCATCGGCAACGCGGTGCGGCACGCGGTGGGCATCGGTACGGATGTCGGCGACGATGTCGCCGGCTTCCTGAGGCTGCGCCTCCTGCACCTCGCTGACGGCTCCGTGACCTGCGAGGTCTACGACGGGTCCCAGGCGACGCCGCGGGTGCGGCACCCCCTCCTGGACGACGAATTCGGCCGCGGCCTCCAACTCGTCGCCGTCACGGCCCGCCGCTGGGGCACGCGCTACACCGAGGGCGGCAAATGCATCTGGGCAACGGTCACCCTGTGAATGGGCTCCCCAGCGCGCGAGGTCCGCGCCCCCGGGTGACCGTTGCCCGCGGTGCCGCCGCATGCCTGCGGCCCGGCGGGGGCTGGCCGCAGTTCCCCGCGCCCCCACGGGGCTCGTCCTCCGCCGCAGAGGGCACGTCTCCCAGGGGCGCGGGGAACTGCGCGGTGCCCAGCCGAGACGCACCGCACGTGCGAAGTGCCACCGCACGTGGCAATCACCCAGGAGCGCGGGGAACTGCGCGACAAGCCACGGAGGACCGTCGTGTGGAAACAGGCAGCCGCCACTCCAGGGGCGGAGACAGCCGCAGGCGGGCAGCGGCGCACCGCGAGGAGCAGGGGGGCGAGGCCCCGGAAGGGTACGGGACACCGCGAGAGGTGAACCTGTTCGGCGGGTGCCGGGCCGGAGGCCGCATTCGTTGAGGCAGGCATGACGCACGCACCCCTGCCCATCGCCGTCGCGGCAGCGCTGGAAGCCGCGAACGCCGGGGCCATCGAAGACTTCCTCGCCGCCTTCACCGACGACGGCGCCGTCGACGACTGGGGCCGCGAATTCCGCGGCCACGACGCGATCCGCGGCTGGAGCGACGCCGAATTCATCGGCAAACAGGTCCGGGTGGACGTGACCGGCTGCCGTACCGAGGGCGACACGACCACCGTGAGCGCTCAGGTCGGCGGCAACGGCTTCAACGGCCCGTCCGACTTCGCCTTCACCGTCCGCGGCAACCGGGTCGCCCTGATGCGTATCACCGGGTGACCCTACGCTGAGGCCCATGACCGACGCGCCACCCGTGAGGGTGCTACTCGCCGACGACCAGTCGATGGTCAGGGAGGCGCTGGCGACACTGCTCGGGCTGGAGGACGACATCGAGGTCGTCGCGCAGGTGGCCAGGGGCGACGAGGTCGTGGACGCGGCCAGGGCGTACACCCCGGATGTGGCGCTGCTGGACATCGAGATGCCCGGGATGACCGGGATCGAGGCGGCGGCGCTGCTGCGTACGGCGTGCCCGCGGGTGAAGGTCGTGATCGTGACGACCTTCGGGCGGCCCGGGTATCTGCGCCGGGCGATGGAGTCGGGAGCCGCGGCCTTCCTCGTCAAGGACGCGCCGGCCGCGCAACTCGCCGAGGCGGTGCGGCGGGTGCTGCGGGGGGAGCGGGTGATCGACCCGACGCTGGCCGCCGCGGCGCTGGCCGAAGGGGCGGACCCGCTGACCGCGCGGGAGCGGGACGTGCTGACGGCGGTGGCGGACGGCAGCGTCAACGCCGAGGCCGCCGGGCGGCTCGGCCTGTCGGAGGGGACGGTACGCAACTACCTGTCCACCGCGATCCAGAAGACCGGCGCCCGCAACCGCGCGGAGGCGGTCCGTATCGCCCGTGAGAAGGGCTGGCTCTAGCAGGCGCCGGGCGGCAGACGTCAGTTGAGGTGCGCCCGCGCGGCCCGCGCCTTGGTGCGGATGACCCCGGCGGACTCCGGGTCGAAGGCGCCGATGACATCGGCGTAGGACTCCATCTCCGCGGCCCCGCCGAGGAAGTCACCCATCATGACCAGCAGTTGCGCGCGCTCGTAGCGCAACTTGGCGGGGTGGCGGGGGAGGAGCAGCGTCAGGTCGAGGGTCCAGAGCTGGACCGGGCGGTGTTCGGGGCGGGGCGCGGCCCAGGCGCGGATGTTGTTCAGGATGCGCTGGACGACGTCCAGCGGGTCGGCCGGGGTGAAGACGTCGGCGCCCGCCGCGAGGATCTCCGCGTCGGCGTGGGACATGACGCGGCCCCCGTGGAAGGGGTCGACCAGCACGTGCGGGCCGTCGGGGTCGCCGAGGCCGACGGCGAAGTGGCCGGGCAGGGCGACACCGTAGACGGGGGCGCCGGCGCGGCGGGCGACCTCGATCCACACCACCGACAGCAGGATCGGCAGGCCCCGGCGGCGCCGCAGCACTTCCTGGAGCAGGGAGGAGGACAGCCGCTGGTAGTCGCCGGGGGCGCCGTGGAAGCCGTGCTCGGCGCCCAGCACGCGGTGCAGGGCCGCGGCCCAGTCCATCGGGGTGGCCAGGCCGTGCGGGAGCAGCCCGGCGAGCCGGTCGAGTTCGATCTGCGCGGCGTCGGCGGCGGCGCCGTCCAGCGCCGGGTCGGCGCGGGCCCCGATGAGCAGGCACAGCTCCGCCAGGTCGGGCCGCTCCTCCCGGGCCGCGGCGGCGAACCGTTCGGGTACGGGTTCGGGCGCAGGTGGGTTCATGCCGCCGGTCGCCGGTAGTGGTAGCCGTGGTGGTCGGTGAAGCCGAGCCGGTCGTAGAGGGCGCGGGCGCCCGCGTTGTCCGCCTCGACCTGGAGATACGCGGCCGTGGCGCCCTCCTGGGCGGCGCGCCGGGCGAGTACGCCCATGACGGCGGTGGCCAGGCCCTGCCGCCGGTGCGGCGGTATGACCTCGACCGCCCCGAAGAGCGCCCACGGTCCTTCGACCACGGCCCGCCC
Source organism: Streptomyces sp. NBC_01477 (assembly GCF_036227245.1). Taxonomy (GTDB): domain Bacteria; phylum Actinomycetota; class Actinomycetes; order Streptomycetales; family Streptomycetaceae; genus Actinacidiphila. Next base: position 3,106,417 of record NZ_CP109445.1, on the reverse strand, counting down.
GATCGCGCCGGGCATCGTGGCGAACCAGACGGACGGCCCGCCGGTGACCACCCTGAGCGCGGCGTCCGCGAGACCGCCCGTGCGGTGGTAGGCGGTCAGCCACGCGGTGTCCGGCGTCCTGGCCAGCGTGACGGGTCCCGCGGGGCTCTCGGGCAGCAGCGTCAGGGGGGCCAGCGGCGCGGTCCTGACCAGCGTGTCGCCCTCGCGCACCCAGCCGCGCGCGTCGGCCTCGGCGGCGTAGGGGGAGGAGTCGGCCAGTTGGAGGTACGGGGTCGTGCCGCGTTCGCCGTACCAGCGCACCACCTCGGCCAGTGCCTCGTCCGGCGGTATCCCGGGGTCGCCGCCCGCGAGGACCGAGTTGGCCCGCCGGGTGAAGCCCCCCGCGTGGCGCAGCGTCCAGTCGCCGAGCGGGGCGGTCTCGGTGGCGGGCCACGCCCGGGCGCCGACCGCGTCCAGCTCGTCGTCGGTCACCGCCGGCACGGCGACGCGCCGTACGGGCGCCGGCGGGACAATCTTGCCTGCGACGAGGGCGGATTCCGCGATACGGACGGTTACGCCTGTCTTCCGCGTGATGTACACCACTCCTCCGTCCCAGGATTCGAGAACACCGACCGTATCGGTGAACGTAGGATGCCCGTCAGTGACCTCGGCCAACTGCCGCACAGATACGCGTTTTCCCACGTCAGCGGGCGTGATACGAACTTCGAGTCGTGCACCGGCCGAGAAATCCGCTGGCATGTGAGCCCCTCCTGTTCGGTTCGTGCCCAGGAACGGAGATACTAGGTGCGGGCATCGACGACGCCGCGCTCCCGCGCGAGATGAGCCCTATCGAGGAGGAACGACAGCGTGACCTACGTCATCGCGCAGCCTTGTGTCGACGTCAAGGACAAGGCGTGCATCGAAGAGTGCCCGGTCGACTGCATCTACGAGGGCGCCCGGTCCTTGTACATCCACCCGGACGAATGTGTCGACTGCGGCGCGTGTGAACCGGTCTGCCCGGTGGAGGCCATCTTCTACGAGGACGACACCCCGGAGGAGTGGAAGGACTACTACAAGGCGAATGTGGAGTTCTTCGACGAGCTGGGCTCGCCCGGCGGCGCATCCAAGCTCGGGCTGATCGACCGCGACCACCCCTTCATCGCCGAGCTGTCCCCGCAGAACCAGTAGCGCACCAGGTACGCAGCAGAGCACGCCGCGCCCGAGGGCGCCTTCCGCCACCGCCCTGTACGCGCCGCAGCGCCGTACGGGGCAGTGGCGTGCGAGCAGAGTGAGAGTGTGAGCACGTGAGCATTTCCGCCCGTCTGCCGGTCTTCCCGTGGGACCGCCTGGAGCCGTACAAGGCGGCGGCCGCGGCGCACCCCGACGGCGTCGTCGACCTCTCGGTCGGCACCCCGGTGGACCCGGTGCCCGAGGTGATCAGGCAGGCGCTGGCCGCCGCGGCCGACAGCCCCGGCTACCCGCTGACGTACGGCACCGCCGCCCTGCGGGAGGCCGCCGCGGACTACCTGCGCACCTGGCACGGGGTCACCGGCGCCGACCCGCGGCATGTGCTCGCGCTGATCGGCTCCAAGGAACTGGTCGGCTGGCTGCCGACGCTGCTCGACCTGCGCGAGGGCGACCAGGTCGGCTACCCGCAGCTCGCCTACCCGACGTACGAGATCGGCACGCTGCTGGCCCGCGCCGAGCCGGTCCGCTACGACGACCCCGTCGCCGAACTCGACCCGGCGCGGGTCAAGCTGCTGTGGCTCAACAGCCCCTCCAACCCCACCGGGCGGGTGCTGGGCGCCGCCGAGCTGCGCCGCATCGTCGGCTGGGCGCGCGAGCACGGCGTCCTCGTGGTGTCCGACGAGTGCTACATCGAGCTGGGCTGGGAGGGCGAGGAGCCGGTCTCTGTGCTGCACCCGGACGTCTGCGGCGACAGCCACGACGGGCTGATCGCCGTCCACTCGCTGTCCAAGCGGTCCAACTTCGCCGGCTACCGCGGCGCCTTCCTGGCCGGCGATCCGGCGGTGGTCGCGGAACTGCTCGCGGTGCGCAAGCACGCCGGCATGATCGTGCCGCAGCCCGTCCAGGCCGCGATGGTCGCCGCGCTCGGCGACCGGGACCACGCGGTGGAGCAGAAGCAGCGCTACGCCCGCCGCCGCGTCGCGCTGCGTACCGCCCTTGAGGCGGCCGGCTTCCGCATCGAGCACAGCGAGGCCAGCCTCTACCTGTGGGCGACCCGCGGCGAGGGCTGCTGGGAGACGGTGGCGGACCTGGCCAAACGCGGCGTCCTCGTCGCCCCCGGCGACTTCTACGGCCCCGCGGGCGCCGACTTCGTCCGCGTCGCCCTGACGGCGACCGACGAGCGCGTCGCTGCGGCGGTGGCCCGGCTGGCCGCCTGACGGCCGAGCACGCGGAGGGGCCGGGGCATGATGCTCCCGGCCCCCGGACGGGTGGTTCGCGGCGGCCTTCGGTGCGCCGCCGCGTATGTTCTCCCGGTCGGGTGACAGCCCGCGCTATTGCGCGACGGTGATCCGGACGAACCCGCCGCCCGCGCCGTCGCTGTTGCCGCCCGCGTCCTCCGGCGCCTTGCGCCAGCCGCTGCCGGAGCGGGCCGCCTGCCACTGCATGCCGTTGAAGGACACCGCCGCGACTTTCAGGTCGTGCGCGTGCGCCACCGACCACTGGGCCAGCTGCCAGCCCCGCCTGACGGTGTCCCCGGCCGCCCCGCCGCCGGCCGGCGCGGCCGGCACGGCCACCGTACGGGCCGGCTCCCCGGCCGTCTTCGGCCGCGCCTGGGTGCCGAACTCCCGTTCCAGCAGGGTCGTCACCACCGCGGGGTCGCCCGGCGCGCCGCCCGCGCTGTCCTCCTTGTCCGCGCCGGTCCGGCAGCTCAGCGCACCGGCCTTGCGGCCGACCAGCGCCGCCGACAGCATCGTGGCGTCCGCCTCGTGCTTGGCGTACGCCTGCGGGTAGCCGCTCTTCTGCACCTTCTGCGCGGCGACGGTCAGCGGGAGGCGGGAGTAGCCGTCGATCTTGACCAGGCTGTCGTAGAAGGAGTTGGTCGAGTAGACCGGGTCGAGGATCTGCTGCGCGGTGCCCCAGCCCTGCGAGGGGCGCTGCTGGAACAGGCCGAGCGAATCGCGGTCGCCGTGGTCCAGATTGTCGAGCCGCGACTCCTGCAAGGCGGTGGCCAGGGCTATGGTGACCGCCCGTTCCGGCAGGCCGCGGGCCGTCGCGACCGCGGCGATGGTCGCGGCGTTCGCCGCCTGGGACTGCGTCAGCTTGAGGGTGTCGTCGTCGGAGCGGACGACGCAGCCGGCTTCTTGTGAGGATTTGCCGGTGAGTTCGTAGACCACGAGGGCGGCTGCCGCCAGCACGAGGACGGCGCTGAGGGCTTTGAGCGCGCGGCGGCGCGGGCGGTTCTGGTCGCGCCCCGAGGAGGCGCCTGACGTGGGCACGGGCAGAGCGTACCGGGTGCACTGACGTCCCCGGATGCGCCAGCCCCTGCGGGCCGCGGGCCCGCTTCCCCCATGTGGGTGCCACTTCCTGTGGCGTGCACAGTCCCGCTGGCCTGTGGTCGCGCGCGCCCCTGGGCGATTGCCACGTGCGGTGGCATTGCGCAGTCGCGGTGCGTCCCGGCCGGCCGCGCAGTTCCCCGCGCCCCCTGGGGCTTGCCCTCTGCCGCAGAGGACGACCCCCGTAGGGGCGCGAGGAACGGCGCGGGCAACCAGGACGGCGGGAAAGCAGCGACCCCACCGCAAGCGGCACCCCCCCCGGGGGCGCGGGGAACCGCGCGCCCAGCCACGACGGCGGGAAGGAAGCACCGCCACCGCAAGTGGCACCCCCTCAGGGGCGCGGGGAACTGCGCGCCCAGCCGTGATGGCGCAGCCGTCAAGCGACGCACCGCACGTGGCACCCCCCCCGGGGGCGCGGGGAACCGCGCGCCCAGCCGCGACGGCGGGAAGGAAGCACCGCCACCGCAAGTGGCACCCCCTCAGGGGCGCGGGGAACTGCGCGCCCAGCCGTGATGGCGCAGCCGTCAAGCGACGCACCGCACGTGGCACCCCCCCCGGGGGCGCGGGGAACCGCGCGCCCAGCCGCGACGGCGGGAAGGAAGCACCGCCACCGCAAGTGGCACCCCCTCAGGGGCGCGGGGAACTGCGCGCCCAGCCGTGATGGCGCAGCCGTCAAGCGACGCACCGCACGTGGCACCCCCCCCGGGGGCGCGGGGAACCGCGCGCCCAGCCGCGACGGCGGGAAGGAAGCACCGCCACCGCAAGTGGCACCCCCTCAGGGGCGCGAGGAACTGCGCGCCCAGCCGTGATGGCGCAGCCGACAAGCGACGCACCGCACGTGGCACTCACCCGGGGGCGCGGGGAACTGCGCGCTCAGCCCCCCGGGCCGGAAGGGCGGAGGTCACCGCGGGGGGCAGCCCCCAGGGGCGGGACGCGGGCGCCTGGCACCGCGAGGGAGCCGATCACCCGAGGGCGCGGGAGCGCCTAGAGTGCGGGACATGGCACGCGGACTTGACCTCAAGACAGACGTGGGAACGCTGACAGCGACCCTCGTGGACGTACCGTCGGTGAGCCGCGAGGAGAAGCCCCTCGCGGACATGATCGAGGCAGCGCTGAAAGCGCAACCGCACCTCACCGTGGACCGGGACGGCGACGCGGTGGTCGCCAGAACGCGTTTCGGCAAAGCCGAGCGCGTCGTGCTGGCCGGCCACATCGACACCGTCCCGATCGCCGACAACCTGCCCTCGCGGCTGGACGCGGACGGCGTGCTGTGGGGGTGCGGGACCACCGACATGAAGTCGGGCGTCGCGGTCCAGCTGCGGCTGGCGGCCACCCTCACCGACGCCAACCGCGACCTCACCTACGTCTTCTACGACGCCGAGGAGATCACCTCCGAGGCCAACGGCCTCAAGCGGCTGGTCGAGCGGCACCCGGACTGGCTCGCGGGCGACTTCGCCGTACTGCTGGAGCCGACCAAGGGCCGGGTGGACGGCGGCTGCCAGGGCACCATGCGGGTGCGGGTGGAGACGACCGGGCGCCGCGCGCACTCCGCGCGCAGCTGGCTGGGGGACAACGCGATCCACAAGGCCGCCCCGATCCTGGCCCGGCTCGCCGCGTACGAGCCGCGCCGGGTGGAGATCGACGGGCTGACGTATCCGGAGGGGCTGAACGCCGTCATGATCGCGGGCGGCCACGCGGGCAATGTGATTCCCGACACGTGCGCGGTCACGGTGAACTACCGCTTCTCGCCCGACCAGACGGAAGCGGAAGCGCTGGAGCGGGTCCGTACCGTCTTCGACGGCTTCGAGGTGGTGCTCACCGACAGCGCTCCCGGCGCACTGCCGGGCCTGTCGCATCCGGCCGCCGCCGCCTTCGTCGAGGTGATCGGCACCGCCCCCGCGGCCAAGGAGGCCTGGACGGACGTGGCGCGCTTCTCGGCGCTTGGCATCCCCGCGGTGAATTACGGGCCGGGCGACCCGACGCTGGCGCACACCCGCGAGGAGCACGTCGTGGTGGCCGCGATCGAGGAGGCGGAACGCAAGCTCACCGCCTGGCTGACCGACTGAGACGTACGACTCGCGCGCGCGGGGCAACCGAACTGGGGTGCGCGGCGGTCCTTCCTCCCGGCATGGTGTGATCGTATACGTCCGATCCGGGACCGGGGGGAGGTCGGCTGCGTCGTGGGACTGACCAGCGGTGTGTTCGCCGCGCTGCTCATCGCCGCCGCGGTGGGCGCGGTCGCGGGCGCGGTGGTGCTGTGGCCGCGGGTGCGCGGCCCGCGCCCGCTGCGGGTCGCCGCACGGGTCGGCATGATCGTGTTGTGCCAGGTCACCGCGATATTCGTGGTGATGGCGACGGTGAACAACCAGTACGGCTTCTACGCCTCGTGGGACGACCTGCTCGGCCACGCCAACAGCGGCGGCAAGGACCGGCCCGTCGCGCACGCCTCGCCGACACCGGCCGTACCGGACTACCGCGTGAAGTTCGCGGCGTACTCGCAGGGTTTCGAGCGGGCCACCGTGCACGGCTGGGACAGCGGCACCAAGGGCGATGTGATCGTCTGGCTGCCGCCGCAGTACGGGAAGCCGGAATTCGCCCATACGCGCTTCCCGGTCATCGAGGTGCTGCACGGCATACCCGGCACCCCGCACAGCTTCCTGCGCGGGATGCGGCTCGGCCGGATCATGCAGGACCAGATCACCGCCGGCCGCGCGGAGCCCGCGATCCTGGTGCTGCCCACCATCACCCCGGACCGGGTCAACACCGGCTGCGCGGACGTGGAGGGCAAGAGCAAGGTGGAGACCTGGCTCACCGACGACGTGGTCCAGACGATCTCGCACAACTTCCGTACGCTGCCGGCACCCCGCGGCTGGGCGGTGATGGGCATATCCACCGGCGGCTACTGCGCGGCCCGGCTCGCGCTCGCCCATCCCGACACCTTCGCCGCGGGCGCGGCCCTCGCGCCGGACGACCCGTCGAAGGGGGTGCGCTCCCCGCTGTGGCTGGCCCGCACCACCCGCCCCGACGTGCGGCTGCTGGTCGAGTCGAGCCTCCAGGACCCGGAGAGCCCGCCGAAGTTCGCCGACTGGATCACCGGCGCCGCCCAGTCGCCCACCGAGGTCAGCACCCTGCGGCTGAGCAACGGCGGGCACAATTGGAACACCTGGGGCCGGATGTTCCCCGACGCCTTCACCTGGGTCAGCGCCCGCCTCGAAGCGCCGCGGGCGGTCCCTTTGGCGCCGTCCGCGGCACCGTGATGCGTAGGCTGCCGATATGACAGAAGCACGAGGCGTCCCGGATGGCGCCCAGGAGGCCGCGGCGGCGGCGAACGCGGCGGCGGAGGAGCTGCCGTACGGCAAGGGCTGGCCGGAGCGGCACACAGGACCGGTGGTGCGACGGCGCGGCCAGGTGCAGACCGGCACCACGGACCAGCGGCTGCTGGACAGCCGCGGCCCGTCCTCGGACTGGGTGCACGGCGACCCGTGGCGGGTCATGCGCATCCAGTCCGAATTCGTCGAGGGCTTCGGCGCGCTGGCCGAACTCGGCCCGGCGGTCAGCGTCTTCGGCTCCGCCCGCACCCCGGCCGACTCGCCGGAGTACGAGGCGGGTGTGCGGATCGGCCGCGCGCTGACCGAGGCCGGCTTCGCGGTGATCACCGGCGGCGGCCCCGGCGCCATGGAGGCGGCCAACAAGGGCGCCCTGGAGGCCGGCGGGGTCTCGGTGGGACTCGGCATCGAGCTGCCCTTCGAGCAGGGCCTCAACCCCTACGTCGACATCGGTGTGAACTTCCGTTACTTTTTTGTCCGAAAAACGATGTTTGTGAAGTATGCACGAGGCTTCGTCGTGCTCCCGGGCGGCTTCGGCACCCTGGACGAACTTTTTGAGGCGCTGACCCTCGTCCAGACCAAGAAGGTCACCCGCTTCCCGATCGTGCTGTTCGGCAGCGAATACTGGGGCGGCCTGGTCCAGTGGATCCGCGCCAGCCTGATCGCCGAGGGCAAGGCGTCGGCGGCCGACCTGGAGCTGTTCCATGTCACCGACGACGTGGACGAGGCGGTCGAGCGGGTCACCAAGGAGAGCGCGTAACGGCCCCTGGGGGCGGCGCGCGATGTCACGCCAGTCCGCGGCGGGCGACCGCGGGCGGGCGGTGGCCGGCGATCGAGGCGACCATGTCCAGCACCTGGCGGGTCTCCGCGACCTCGTGCACCCGGTAGACCTGGGCGCCCAGCCAAGCCGAGACCGCCGTGGTGGCGAGGGTGCCGGTCAGCCGCTCCTTGACCGGGCGGTCCAGTGTCTCGCCGACGAAGTCCTTGTTCGACAGCGACACCAGGACCGGCCAGCCCGTCGCCGTCATCTCCGGAAGGCGGCGGGTCGCCTCCAGCGAATGCCGGGTGTTCTTGCCGAAGTCGTGCCCCGGGTCGATCATGATCGCGTCCCTGCGCACCCCGAGTTCCACCGCCCGCTCGGCGAGCCCGCAGGTCACCCGCAGGATGTCGGCCATCACATCCTCGTAGCCGACCCGGTGCGGCCGGGTCCGCGGCTGCGCGCCGCCCGCGTGCGTACAGACCAGGCCCACGCCGTGCCGGGCGGCCACCTCGGCGAGCTTCGGGTCGACCCCGCCCCAGGCGTCGTTCAGCAGGTCGGCGCCCGCCGCGCACACCGCCTCGCCGACCTCGTGCCGCCAGGTGTCGACGCTGATCACCACCTCGGGGTGGCGGCTGCGCACCTCGCCGACGAAGTCGGCCGTACGGCGGATCTCCTCGGCCGCCGACACCTCGGCGCCCGGCCCCGCCTTGACCCCGCCGATGTCGATGATCGCGGCGCCCTCGGCGACCGCCAGCGCGACCCGTTCGAGAGCGGGTTCGTCGGTGAAGGTCGCGCCCTGGTCGTAGAACGAATCGGGCGTACGGTTGACGATCGCCATGATCACCGGCTCCCGTTCGCCGAATTCCCGGGTGCCCAGCCGAAGTGCCACTGCCGCTCCTCATCTCAGACTCATGCGATCGTGGCACGATCGTGCCTGACATGGACGGCCTGGCGGGTACGGCAGGCCTGAGGGCGGACTCCGGGAGATCGACGTGTTCTGGTTCATGCTCATCGCGCTGGTCGCGGTGGTCGCCGCGGTGGCAATGGCCGTGCTCGGCGAAGGCGGCCCGCTGCGGGACGCCGGCACCGACCGGCTGGACGACCGGCTGCCCGCCGACCGTCCGCTGATCCGCTCCGACATCGACGCGGTACGCCTGCCGGTGACCGTACGCGGCTACCGCATGCTCGACGTCGACGAGGTCCTCGACCGGCTCGGCGCGGAACTGGCCGAGCGGGACGCGCGGATCGCCGAGCTGGAGTCGTCGCTCGCGGGAGCGCCCGCGCGGGGCACGACGCTGACCAAGCAGGAGCCGCCGGCCCCCGAGGAGCCGGGCTACGGCGGCCACCTGAACGGCAACGGCGGCAACGGCGGCAACGGCAGCGGCGGCGCCGGTGAGTGAGCCCGGCGGTGTCGTGATCGGCGAGGACGGCCTCGCACGCTGCCCGTGGGGGCTGTCCACGCCGGACTACGTCGCCTACCACGACCAGGAGTGGGGCCGGCCGGTGCACGGCGACGACGCCCTCTTCGAGCGGGTCTGCCTGGAGGCCTTCCAGTCCGGGCTGTCCTGGATCACCATCCTGCGCCGCCGGGAGACCTTCAGAGCGGCCTTCAAGGGCTTCGAGATCGATGCGGTGGCGTCCTTCACCGACACCGACCGGGAACGGCTGCTGGCCGATCCCGGCATCATCAGGAACCGGGCGAAGGTCGACGCCTCGATCGCCAACGCGCTCGCCGCGCAGGCCCTGCGGGACGACGGCGGCCTCGACGCCCTCATCTGGTCCTTCGCGCCCGATCCCGCGACCCGGCACGTCCCCCGCACCTCCGCCGACATCCAGGCGACGACACCGGAGTCCGCGGCCCTGTCCAAGTCGCTCAAGGCCCACGGCTTCCGCTTCGTCGGCCCCACGACGGCCCACGCCCTGATGCAGGCCTGCGGCCTGGTCAACGACCACCTGGCCGACTGCTCGGCCCGCTGAGCCCGCACCGGGGCACGGGCGCGGTCAGTGTGCCTCGAAGACGGCGGGGCGCTTGGCGAGAAACGCCGCCACCGCCTCGCGGTGGTCCGCCGAGGCGCCCGCCGCCGTCTGGAGCCCCGCCTCCTCGGCGAGGGACTCCGGCAGGGAGTGGGACGCGGAGAAGGCGAGCGCGGCCTTGATGGCGGCGTACGCGACGGTCGGCCCCGCGGCGAGCCGCCGGGCGACGGCGAGCGCCTCGGCCGGCAGGTCGGCGGCCGGCACAACCTTGTTCGCGATGCCGAGGCCGGCCGCCTCGGCGGCCGGCACCGCGCGCGGGAAGAGCAGCAGGTCGGAGGCGCGCGAGTGCCCGACAAGGCGGGGCAGGGTCCAGGACATCCCGGAGTCGGTGGACAGGGCGACGCCGGCGAAGGAGGTGTTGAAGGACGCCGTGTCCGCGACCACGCGGTAGTCCGCGGCGAAGGCGAAGCCGGCGCCGGCGCCCGCGGCGACCCCGTTCACCCCGGCGACCACCGGCTTCGGCATCGTCGCGATGGCCAGCGTGATCGGGTTGTAGTGCTCGGCGACCGTCGTCATGCCGCCGCCCGCCGCGAGGATCGCGACATGCTCCTTGAGGTCCTGGCCGACGCAGAAGGCCCGCCCGCTGCCGGTGAGCAGCACCGCCCTGACCGCCGGGTCCGCGCCGGCGTCCCGCAGGGCGTCCCGCAGTGCCACCTTGGTGCCGGTGTCGAGCGCGTTCATCGCCTCGGGGCGGTTCAGGGTGACGGTGGCGAGCCCCTCGGACACCTCGTACAGCACGCTGTCGGCCATGGCGGTAACCCCTTCGTCGCGGCAACGGTCCAGGCCAGGATGCCGGACCCGCGGACCGGAGGTCATGTGACCTACGTCAAGTGTTTCTGAGCGCCATCAGTGCCCCCGGGCCGGGCGTGGCACGGGCCCGGCGGCGAATTGACCGGTTTTGCGGGTGTCGATTGAGGAACGGAGTGCCACCGCTGTTGGTCATCGGGCAGGTGGATGCGGGATAATGGCCGAGAACCAATGTGTTCGAGTCCGAGCTGGTTTCAGGAAGGGGAACGAGCATGGCGGCCATGAAGCCGCGGACGGGTGACGGCCCGCTCGAGGTGACCAAGGAGGGGCGGAGCATTATTATGCGCGTTCCGCTTGAGGGCGGCGGGCGGCTTGTTGTCGAGCTGACCCCGGACGAGGCGGATGCCCTCGGCGATGCGTTGAAGAAGGCCATCGTCTGAGACCAGCGGTCCCCGTGACATCGCCGCGGCCACGTACACACAGTGCGTGGCCGCGCCCCCTTTTGCGCCGCCTTCCCGCCGGGCACCCGGGCGGGGCGGTCAGGGGCGGCGGACGGCGCACAGGAGGCCGTCGTCGGTCGGGAGCAGGACCGGGGACAGTCGTGGGCTGTCCCGGACGGCCCGCATCAGGTCCCGCACCGCGAGGGACTCGGAGTCCTGGTGGGCGGCGTCCAGGGCGCGGCCCTGCGCGAAGACGCCCTCGAAGCAGACGACGCCGCCCGGGCGCAGCAGGCGCAGGGACTCGTCGAGGTAGTCGAGGTACTCCAGCCGGTCGCTGTCGCAGAAGACCAGGTCGTAGGCGCCGTCCGTGAGGCGCGGCAGGACGTCGAGGGCGGCGCCGGGGATGAAGCGGGAGCGGTTCGCGGCGAAGCCGGCCTCGCGGTAGGCCTCGCGGGCGAGCTGCTGGCGGTCCGGCTCGGTGTCGACGGTGGTCAGCACCCCGTCGTGGCGCATCCCGCGCATCAGATGGATACCGGAGACGCCGGTGCCGGTGCCGATCTCGACGACGTATTTCGCGTTGCCCGCCGCCGCCAGCAGCCGCAGCGCCGCACCGGTGCCGGGGGAGACGGGCCGCAGCCCTGACGCGTGCGAGCGGGCCCTGGCGCGTATGAGGGCGTCGTCCTCGGCGACGAACGCGTCGGCGAACGCCCAGCTCGCCTGCCGGTTGCCGGTAATGGCCCTCTCCTCGTACCCGACTGTGCCCGATGACCGTCTGAATGACCGTGTGCGGCCCCGCCCGGGCGACCCTATCCGTTGGGTCGGGGAACCCGCTGATGGGACCGCGCGTTAGGCACAGCGAAGGCACAAGGGCGGGCGTCCGCGACAGCGGAGCGGGCCCCCGGCCCCGAGGCAGCACTGCATTTATCCGGAGCTAACGGGCGAGGTGGATATGGTAGAGGCTCTACTGGACACCACCAGAGCCGACAGGGGAGGTGCGGCTGCGGCCGGTGACCGGAAGGTGCTCGCGCGCTTTCGCAGGTCGGCCGGACAGCCGAAATCCGTGACCAAGACTGCTGATGACAGTTCACGCGACAACGACTCCTCGACCGCGACTTTCGCCACCGACGGGGACCCTCAGGCGTGGACGCCTCCTTCCTGGGAGGAGATCGTCAGCACGCACAGTGCCCGGGTGTACCGGCTGGCCTACCGGCTGACCGGCAACCAGCACGATGCGGAGGACCTCACCCAAGAGGTCTTCGTCCGGGTCTTCCGCTCGCTGTCCACCTACACGCCCGGCACCTTCGAGGGCTGGCTCCACCGCATCACCACCAATCTGTTCCTCGACATGGTGCGGCGCCGCCAGCGCATCCGGTTCGACGCCCTCGGGGACGACGCGGCTGAGCGACTGCCCAGCCGCGAACCGTCCCCCGCGCAGCACTTCAACGACACCCACTTCGACGCGGACGTCCAGCAGGCGCTGGACACCCTCGCACCGGAGTTCAGGGCCGCCGTGGTGCTCTGCGACATCGAGGGGCTGTCGTACGAGGAGATCGCGGCGACGCTGGGCGTGAAGCTGGGCACGGTGCGGAGCCGGATCCACCGGGGCCGCTCCCACCTGCGCAAGGCTCTGGAGCACCGGGCGCCCGGCGCCCGGCCGGTTCCCGCTTTCGCTGCCGCCGCACCCGAACCTGGCCTGGAGGGCGGGAGAACGTGAGCAGCAGCGGTTTCGGCGAGCAGCGCGCACAGCGCGCCGCGCCCGCCGAACAGCATCTCGGCGACCGGCTCGCCGCGTTCGTCGACGGCGAACTGGCCGACGACGCCCGCGACCGGGTGCAGGCGCATCTGGCCACGTGTCCGCAGTGCAAGGCGGCGGCCACCGAGCAGCGCCGGCTCAAGAGCGTGGTGGCGGCCTCCGAGCTGCCCACGATCTCGGCCGGGCTGCTGGCCAGGCTGCAGGGCCTGGGGGCCTGCGGCACGAAGGACGGCGGCGACGGCACGGGCACGGGCACCGGCGCCGATGGCAAGGGCGCGCTCGGCGGCGTCCACGAGGTACCGCAGGGCGGCCGGCGCGGACCCTTCGACGGCGGACTGCTCGGCTCCGGTGTCTTCGGCTCCGGCGGCCGGCGCCAGATGTCCTACCTCGACCCGGCCCCCGACCTGGTCGCGCCCGGCGACGGCAAGGGCGCCCGCGGCTTCCGCGTCCATGAGCTGGCCCGCACCCTCACCGGCGACCAGGGTCCGCTCGATCCCCGCGGCGCCGCCGCCCCCGCCGCCGCGCAGGCCTCCCGCGGCCGGCGGTTCGCCTTCGCCGCCGCGGGCGCCTTCTCGATGGCCGCCATCGCCCTCGGCGGCGCGCTGCCGATGGAGGCCGGCGTCGACAGCGGCGCTCACCCGGACGACGGACCCGCGGTCACTCCTTTCAGTGCCGCCAACTCGGTCACCGACACCCACGGCACCACCCCCCGCGACCTGTTGGACGCGCGCGAGCAGCGGCGGCTGCGGCAGGCCAGTGCCCCCTCGCCCACCGCGCTGGCGTCGGCGGCGGCCGTGGCATCGGTCACCTCCGTGGCCCTCAGCAGCCCGCAGGCGTCCCCCGGAGCGGTCCCGGCGGGTGCGTTCACCATCGGCCCCGCCCACGCGCTGAACGGCTCTGTGGGCAGCTCCGCGGCACTGCGCTGAGACGAGACCTTCACCACGCCGCGACGTAGTGTTGGCCGCAGCCCACTCCCGCAGTGCCCGCGGGGGCAGGTAACGTAAAGTCCGCCGGACTCAGCCCTCCCGGCTGCGGACGTCCCAAGGAGCTGCACGGTGTTCTTCGACATAGGCCCGCTTGAGCTGGTCGCGCTCGTAGTCCTTGCCGTGCTCGTCTTCGGCCCCGACAAGCTGCCGAAGGTCATCCAGGACACGATGGCCTTCATCCGCAAGGTGCGGGAGTTCTCCGACAGCGCCAAGGAGGACATCCGGCGGGAGCTGGGCCCGGAGTTCAAGGACTTCGAGTTCGAGGACCTGAATCCGAAGACGTTCATCCGCAAGAACCTGATGAGCGACGACGACGAGTACGGCCTCAAGGAGCTGCGGGACCTCGGCAACAGCCTGGACCTGCGCAAGGAGATGGCCGAGGTCACGGACGCGGTCAACGGCGTGGACACCGCGCCCGCCGCCCGCAGGAGCGCGGCGGCGGCCGGCACGCCGGGTCCCAGCACACCCGACCGGCTGCGCAAGCGCGAGCAGTTGGACGACGACGAGCCGCCGCCGTTCGACTCCGACGCGACCTGACCTTCCGTCGCCACCCGCTTCCCTGCCGCCGGCTTCCGTGCCGCCCGCTCACGGGCCGGTCCCGATCCGCTTCCGGGCCGGTCCCGAAGTCAACCGGATAAGGGTTTTTCGCCCGATCAGGTGATCATTGTCCCTGTGTTCGCCGTCACCCCGCGCTGTTTCTGCCCCGTAACCCGCCCAGGGTCGGGCAAGATGGCGAGTCGCCCAGAAGGGCAATGAGGAGGCGCGACCCAAATGGAGACGAAGACCGGTTCGACACAGGGGGCGGTCGACGGCTACTTGATGGCCGACTTCCCGTGGTACGGGCTGGACGAGGCGTTCACCGGACGCCGCTGGCTGCACACGACCGGGGCGAGCGGGGACGGGACGGTCGAATACGGCTCGATAGGGCATGGTGACGAGCCCACGCTCAAGGCCGGTCCGGCCGACGACACGCTGCGGTTCGCGGTCGTCATGACGGTGGCTCAGCGCCCGGGACGGCGTACCGCGGACGGCACCGGGCTGCTGGAGGCCACCTCGGTCTCCTCGGCGGCCTGGCTCGCGGGCTCCGGCCTGCTCGCCTGTACCTGGCCCACCACGATGGAGAGGGCCCTGCGGCAGGACTGGCTCGACCAGCAGACCGCCACGGCCTGGGAGCTGGCCGACGACCTCACCGGCTCCGCGTGGGCCGCGCTGACCCTGCCGGTCGACGGCGAGCCGACCCCCTTCCACTACCGCGAGTCCGAGTACGGCTGGGTGCTGGCGGGCTCGGCGCGCGGCGTCCACCTCGGCGCGTTCGGGCGGGGCATGAGCGCGTACGGGCTGGCCCTGGCGGCCATTCCCGACATCCGCGCGTACGACGGCGCGTAGCGCTTCACGGGGTTCCGCCCCGCCTGCCCCCGCCGACGGTCGCCGGACCGCCGGCGGGGGCTTCTCGCGCGGTTCCCCGCACCCCGGAAGGACGCTCGCCCTCCAGGGGTACCCCGGTCAGAACTTGTTGCGGGGGGTGATGCCCAGGGACAGGCCGGACAGGCCCCTCGCGCGGGTGCCGAGCTGCGTGGCGATGGAGCGCAGGGCCACGCCCGCCGGGGAGTCGGGGTGGGAGAGGGTGACGGGGCGGCCGTCGTCGCCGCCCTCGCGGAGGCGGACGTCGATGGGGATCCGGCCCAGGACCGGAACCGTGGCCCCCGTCGTACGGGTGAGGCCTTCCGCGACCCGGTCGCCGCCGCCCGAACCGAAGACGTCGACGATCTCGTCGCAGTGCGGGCACGGCATGCCCGACATGTTCTCGACGACGCCGACGATCTTCTGGTGGGTCTGCACCGCGATCGACCCGGCGCGCTCGGCGACCTCCGCGGCGGCCTGCTGCGGGGTGGTCACCACCAGGATCTCCGCGTTGGGCACCAGCTGCGCGACCGAGATCGCGATGTCACCGGTGCCGGGCGGCAGGTCGAGCAGCAGCACGTCCAGGTCGCCCCAGTAGACGTCGGCGAGGAACTGCTGGAGTGCCCGGTGCAGCATCGGGCCGCGCCACACCACGGGCGCGTTGCCCGGGGTGAACATCCCGATCGAGATGACCTTCACGCCGTGCGCCGACGGCGGCATGATCATGTTCTCGACCTGCGTGGGCCGCCCCTCCGTGCCCAGCATGCGCGGCACACTGTGCCCGTAGATGTCCGCGTCCACCACGCCGACCTTGAGGCCGTCCGCGGCCATCGCCGCGGCCAGGTTGACCGTCACCGAGGACTTGCCGACGCCGCCCTTGCCCGAGGCCACCGCGTAGACCCGGGTCAGCGAACCCGGCTGCGCGAACGGGATCTCCTTCTCGGCCTGCCCGCCGCGCAGCGTCGTCGCCAGCGCGCGGCGCTGCTCGTCGCTCATCACGTCCAGCGTCACCCGCACCGAGGAGACCCCGGGAACGCCCGCCACGGCCGTCGTGACGGCCTCGGTGATGGTGTCCCGCATGGGGCAGCCGGACACCGTCAGATAGACGCTGACGGCGACCGTGCCGTCCGCGGCGATGTCCACGGATTTGACCATGCCGAGGTCGGTGATCGGCTTGTGGATCTCCGGGTCGTTCACCGTGCCGAGCGCGGCGCGCACGGCCTCGTCGGTCGGTGTGGCGGTCGGCGTGGTGCCCGAGCCGTACGTCGTGGTGGTCATAGGTCGATGGTACGGCGGCGGCGGCGGGCCGATCAGCGGCCCCTTCCGTCGGCTTCGTCACCCCGCGCGGGGTGCGGCCGGCGCTCCTGGATCTCCTTGAGCATGTCCTGCAGCTCCGACCTGATCCAGTCCCGGGTGGCGACCTCGCCGAGGTTCACCCGCAGCGCGGCGACCTCGCGCGTCAGGTACTCGGTGTCGGCGATGCTGCGCTCGTTCTGCTTGCGGTCCTGTTCGAGGTTGACCCGGTCGCGGTCGTCCTGCCGGTTCTGCGCCAGCAGGATCAGCGGGGCCGCGTAGGACGCCTGGAGCGACAGCATCAGGGTCAGGAAGATGAACGGGTAGTGGTCGAACTGCATCGACCGGGGCGCGAAGATGTTCCACAGCACCCACACGACGATGGTGATCGTCATCCAGACGATGAAGCGCCCGGTGCCCAGGAAGCGGGCGATCCGCTCGGAGAATTTGCCGAAGGCCTCCGGGTCGTAGACCGGCAGCCACCTGCGGCGGACCGCGCGCGGCTGGTCCAGCCGCGCCCGGGGCCTGGGCGCGGCGGTGGCGCCCGCGGGGTGCCGGGCCGGCGCGGAACGGTCGCGGTCCTCAGCGGCCATCGGAACCTCCCGGCACGCCCCGCAGGTGCTCCGCGTCGCGCAGCTCGGTCTCCCGCCAGTCCTCGGGCAGCAGGTGGTCGAGCACGTCGTCCACGGTGACCGCGCCGAGCAGCGACCCGCTCTCGTCCACCACCGGGGCCGAGATCATGTTGTACGTGGCCAGGAAGCTGGTCACCGACGGAAGCGCGGTGTCCGGGGCCAGCGGCTGGAGGTCGGTGTCCACGATCGAGCCGAGCAGGGTGAAGGGCGGGTCGCGCAGCAGCCGCTGGAAGTGCACCAGGCCCAGGTATTTCCCGGTCGGCGTCTCGTCGGGCGGCCGGCACACGTAGATCTGCGCGGCCAGCGCCGGCGACAGGTCGGGGTTGCGGATCCTGGCGAGCGCGTCGGCGACGGTCGCGTCGGGCCGCAGCACGATCGGCTCGGTCGTCATCAGCCCGCCTGCCGTGCGCTCCTCGTACGACAGCAGCCGCCGTACGCCCGCCGCGTCCTGCGGCTGCATCAGGGTGAGCAGCCGCTCCTGCTCGTCGGCGGGCAGCTCCGCCAGCAGGTCGGCGGCGTCGTCGGGGTCCATCGCCTCCAGGACGTCGGCGGCCCGCTCCTCCTTGAGCTTGCTCAGGATCTCGACCTGGTCGTCGTCGGGCAGCTCCTCCAGGACGTCGGCCAGCCGGTCGTCGTCCAGGGCGGCGGCGACCTCGCCGCGCCGCTTGGGGGACAGGTGGTGCAGGACGTTCGCCAGGTCGGCGGGGCGCAGCTGCTCGAAGGTCGCCACCAGGTTCTCCGCGCCCTGGCCGTCCTCGGCCAGCCGGAAGCCGGTGACCGCCGACCAGTCGACGGTCAGCGCCTCGCCCTTGCGGCGCAGGGCGCCGCTCTTGCCGCGCCGGATGAAGACCTTGTCGATCTCCCAGTCGCGGCGGGCGGGCAGCTGGACCATCGACACGTCGAGCACGGTGACCTCCTCGCCCGCGTCCTCGCCCGTGGTGCTGCTGGTGGCGCCGCCGCCCTGCGGCACCCAGCGCAGCCTGCGGTCGAGCAGTTCGCCCAGCACCAGCGTCTCGGTGGGGCGCTGCTCGAAGCGGCGCATGTTCAGCACACCGGTGGTGATCACCTGGCCGGACTCCACGCCGGTCACCCGGGTCATCGGCAGGAAGGTGCGGCGCCGGCTGACCACCTCGACGACCAGCCCGAGCACCCGCGGCGGCCGGCCGCCGACCCGCAGCATCACCACGACGTCGCGGACCCGTCCGACCTGGTCGCCGTTGGGGTCGAAGACCGCGACACCCGACAGGTGCGACACGAACACCCGGGGGGCGCCTGCGACCATCAGGGGCCTCCTCCGAGTTCGCCGTCGTCGCTGGCCAGGCTACTCCGGGCGGATCTTGCCCGCCCTGCGGGGTGCTCCCCGGGGGTACGCTGCGGTAGCTTCTGCCACGCCCGCAGTCGCCGTCTCCGAGGGGTCGAGTCCACGTGTATCACGGTCGCAGGACCGCCGCCGCCGTCCTCGCGGGCCTCGCCTCGGCCCCGCTGCTCAGCGGCTGCCTCGGCCTGGGCGGCGACCCGGACGCCGGTACGAACGGCGTCGCCAAGCTCCCGGCGCGGACCATCGAGCAGAAGGCCGGCGCCGCCGCCCGGTCCGCCAAGGCGGTACGGCTCACCGGCACCGTCGTCAGCAACGGGCAGACGTACCGCCTCGACATGCGGCTGCGCGCCGACGGCGGGGTCGGCGAGGTCACCACCAAGGGCGACACCTTCCAGCTGCTCAGGGTCGGCGACGACCTCTACCTCAAGGCCGGCGCCGACTTCTACGGCAGCGGCGACGACAAGGACAGCCAGGACGCCGCCGCCAAGCTCAGCGGCAAATACGTCAAGGTCCCGCCGGGCGACCCCGCCTACCGGCAGTTCAGCGGCTTCACCGACAAGAAGGTGCTGCTCGCGGACCTGTTCGTGCTCGACGGCACCCTCGACGTCGGCGCGCACCGCAAGGTCGGCGACACCAGGACCATCGAGCTGACCGGCTCCAAGGGCGGCAGCCTCGACGTCTCGCTCAAGGGCGACCCCTACCCGCTGCGCTACCAGCGGGCCGGCAACGCGGGCACCCTGACGCTGGTCGACTGGGGCGAGGACTTCACCCTGGCCGCGCCGCCCAGATCCGATGTCGTGGACTACGGCAGGACCGTCGGCGCGAGCCCGGTGCCGACGCCCTCGCACAAGTAGCGGGCTCAGCCCCGGGAGCGGCGGCGGGCCAGCAGCCGCGGCAGGCCGGCCGGCATCGGCTGCCGGGTGGTGGCCGGGGTCGGCAGCGGTACCGCGGCGCCCGAGGTGTCGGGCATCGCGCCCGGGTGCTCGGCCGGGGCGCCGTCCGGGGCGAGCCGGAACAGCGCGCACTCCCGGGCCCAGCGGTCGGTGACGGTGTCGGCGTCGGCGGAGTTGAGCCGCTTCGTCCGCAGTTCGGCGACCGCGGCCGACCACGGTTCCGAGCCCGCGGCCAGCAGCTCGGCCCGGCCCTGCCAGCTGATCAGCCGGCCGCCCTTGTCCTTGCTGCGTACGGTCACCGACGCGGTCGCGCCGTCCGCGAGCCCGGCGGGCACCGGCTGCTCGGTGGGGCCGCCGCACAGCACGTACATCGCCCCGTCGGTCCAGGCGTGCCACAGTGCCTGGCCGTTCACCCAGACCAGGCCGGACTTCTTGGTGGCCTCCTCGATGAGGGCGGCGTACTCGCTCGTCATGTGCTCAGCGTAGGGCGCCGGGTCCCCGGGCCGGTCCGGGGACTGGAATGACAGGTGCTCGGGGCGCCCATGGGCCTTACTCTGGGGCGGATGTCCGCACACCCGTACGGACGTCCGCACCGCGCCGCACCCCAGGAGACCCGTGACCGCCCCGCAGAGCACTTCCGCCGCGCTCCCGGGCACGGACCCGGCCGCCGCCGCGCAGGGCGCCGAGGCGGCGTCGCGCGGCACCGACTTCACGCTGCTCGCCGTCGCCATCGCGGGCGTGTCCATGTCGGCGCCGCTGATCGCCGCGACCGCCGCGCCCGCGCTGGCGATCGCCTTCTGGCGCAACGCCATGGCCGTCGGGGTGCTCAGCCCCGTCGCCCTGTGGCGGCACCGCGGTGAACTGCGCCGGATGGGCCGCAGGTCGCTCGCCCTGTCCGGCTGCGCCGGGGTGGTGCTCGCGCTGCACTTCGGGCTGTGGCTGCCCAGCCTCACCATGACGTCGGTCGCCACCTCCACCGCCCTGTGCACCACCACCCCGATCTGGACGACCCTGATCCTGCGGATGCGCGGCCACCGCCCGCCCGGCCTGGTGTGGGCGGGTACCGCGCTCGCCGTGGTCGGGGTGCTGATCCTGACCGGCATCGACATGTCCACCGACACCCGCGCCCTGGCCGGGGACGCCCTCGCGCTGGCCGCGGGCCTCGCGGCGGCCGGCTACATGCTGCTGGGCGCGGAGGTGCGGCGTACCGCGACCACGACCGCGTACACCTACGTCTGCTACTCGACCACCGCCGCGGTGCTGCTCGGCGCGTGCCTGGTGTCGGGCTCGGCGCTCGGCGGCTACGACGGGAGGACCTGGCTCAAGATCGCCGCCCTGACCGTGGTCGCCCAGCTGCTCGGGCACTCGCTGCTCAACCGGGTGGTACGCGGCCTCGGCCCGTCCACCACCTCGACCGCGATCCTGCTGGAGACCCCGGGCGCGGCCCTGATCGCCGCGCTCTGGCTGGGGCAGACACCGCCCGCCGCCGCGTATCCGGCGCTCGGCGTGATCCTCGCGGGCCTGGCCCTGGTGATCCTCGCCGACCGCCGGAAGCGCGTGTAGCGGTCCCGGCGCCTGCCGTCAGAGCCAGCCGTTGCGGCGGAAGCCGCGGTGGATGGCATAGCAGATCGCCAGGATCGAGGCGAGCACCGTCGGATAGCTGTACTCCCAGTGCAGCTCGGGCATGTGGTCGAAGTTCATGCCGTACACGCCGGTGATCATCGTCGGCACGGCCAGGATCGCCGCCCACGCGGTGATCTTGCGCATGTCCTCGTTCTGTACGACGGTGGCCTGCGCCAGGTTGGCCTGGAGGATCGAGTTCAGCAGGTCGTCGAAGCCGGTGACCTGCTCGTGGACCCGGGCGACATGGTCGGCGACGTCACGGAAATACTTCTGGATCTCCGGGTCGATCAGCCGCATCGGGCGCTCGCCCAGCAGCTGCATCGGCCGCAGCAGCGGTGACACCGCCCGCTTGAACTCCAGCACCTCCCGCTTGAGCTGGTAGATCCGGCCCGCGTCGCCGCCGCGCGAGGACTTGCCCGGCTCGGCGGAGAACACATCGATCTCGACCTCGTCGATGTCGTCCTGCACCGCGTCGGAGACCGCCAGGTAGTCGTCCACCACCTGGTCGGCGATGGCGTGCAGCACCGCCGACGGCCCTTTGGCCAGCAGTTCGGGGTCGTCCTCCAGGCGGTGCCGCAGCGCCCGCAGCGAGCCGTGGCCGCCGTGCCGCACGGTGATCACGAAATACCGGCCGGTGAAGACCATCACCTCGCCGCTCTCCACCACCTCGCTGGTCGCGGTCAGCTCGGCGTGCTCGACGTAGCGGATCGTCTTGAAGACGGTGAACAGCGAATTGTCGTACCGCTCCAGCTTCGGCCGCTGGTGCGCGTGCACCGCGTCCTCGACGGCCAGCGGGTGCAGCCCGAACTCCTCCGCGATGCCCGCGAACTCCTGCTCGGTCGGCTCGTGCAGGCCGATCCACACGAAGCCGTCGCTGCCGTCGCACTGCTCGGACCCGCGCCCGGCCCGCACCGTCTCCAGCGCCGCGTGCGGACCGATGCTGTCGGTGCACCGCACCCCGTCGCGGTAGACCGCGCAGTCCACCACCGCGCTCGTACCGGTGACCGCGTCACGCGTCGGGCCGTAGTCGTACGACGCGGGGGACTTGCGCAGCGCGGGACGCACGACTGCGCGAAGATCACGGATCATCGACATGGCAAGCTCCTTCACGGACTGGCCGACGGCATCACGCCGCACTGAACTGAAAATGCTGCTGGTGGATCAGAATTGGGTGATCACGAGGCAGTTCAGGGCGCTCTTCCCGAGCGGGTACGCTCCGCGGGCAGGCCGAGGCAGGTCGCGTTTCACGGCGTGGAGGCCGGGTAAGGAACGCGGGGGCTCAGCGGGTCACACGGCGTGCGGGGCAGCAGCGGCAAGGGAAGAGCGGCTGGTACTGCACGGTCGACTGGGATCCATGTCAGTCCCCACCTCCTCCGGCCGTTCCCCGCTGGGGGATGACGTACGCGCGAACGCCCACCTTAGCAAGCCTGAGTGACGACGATGTCGCGGTCGGTGCGATCCTTACGCGTTCTATGCTCGCCGCATGGGTGAAATCCTGGCAACGGTCGAGGCACGGCTGAGGTCCGCCTTCGGCGAACCCGACGCCCGCGCGGCCGTCACCTTCCTCGGCGCCGAGCGCATCGAGGTGCTCCGCTACGCCGACGGCGACCTGCTGCGGTACGCCACCCTGGGGATGTCCGCCCAGCCCATGGCCGACCCGGTCGCCCCGCTCGCCGACCCTTTGCGCGGGCCGCGCGCCGAGGTCGTCCTCACCGTCAGGGCCGGGCGCGCCGATACGTCCGCGGTGCTGCGTCCGCTGGCCGTCGTGGCCGCGTCCCCCCAGGTCGAGGGGGTCGTCCTGGCCCCCGGCAATGCGATGGATCTCGGCGGGCCGCTGTGGCCGGGGGCGCCCTTCACCTCGGTCCTGGTCGCCGAGCCGGGCGGGCTCGTCGACGATCTCGCCCTTCCCGAGCCGAGCGAGCCGGTCCGTTTCTTTCCGCTGCTCCCGATGACCCCGAATGAGGCCGCGTGGAAGCGGGTGCACGGGGCCGAGGCGCTGCGGTCGCGCTGGCTCACCCACGGCACCGACCTCCGTGACCCGCACCGCCCCACCGTCCCCCTCGCCTGACGCCCCCGGCTCCCCCGGGTGGGCACCTCCTTGCAGAAGGGGACCCCACAACTCCCGCGCCCAGCGGAATGGGTGGCTCCGGACGGGTGATCGTCCTTGACGCGGGCACGGTCTGGGAGGACCGTGGTGATTTATGAGGGGCGAACCCAGTTGCCCGAAGTGCGGTGGCAGGGTCAGGGCGCCCGGCCTCTTCGCCGACTCCTGGCAATGCGATCTGCACGGCACCGTGCACCCGCTCCAGGCCGTCGTCCCGCCGAGCGTCGAAGGCCTCGGCGTGGTCGTCCACCGGGCGCAGGTGCCGGTGTGGATGCCGTGGCCGCTGCCCGTCGGCTGGCTGTTCTCCGGCGTGGCCAACGCCGGTGACGACCGCAGCGGCGGCCGTGCCACCGCTGTGGCCTGCTCGGGACCCGGTCCCTTCGGCGGGCCCGGCGAGCTGATGCTGATCGCCGAGGAGCTGGGCGTCGGGCTCGGCGCCCGCTACGCCGGGATCGACGGCCCCGACCCGGGTCCCACCATGTGCGTGGACAAGCCGCCGCACGCCAAGGTGCTGGCCGCCGGCCGCCCGACCGCCCTGTGGCACGTCGACGGCGCCCCGGACGACCGCGTCGTCTTCGCGGGCGAGGCCCGCGGCCTGTGGCTGTGGGCCATCGTCTGGCCCGAGGAGACCGGCCTGCTGATGTACGACGAGCTGGTCCTCACCGACCTGCGGGACGCCGGTGCCGAGGTCGACCTGCTGCCCTGCGGGGCGCTGACCCCCAGGCTGCTGGCCTGAGTCGCCGAAGCCCTGGGAATCGCAGGCCCGGGCGGGAGCTATCCTTGGCTTCGTCCTTGTCCGCGCCGTCCCCGGGAGCCCGTGCCGTGCGTATCGACCTGCACACCCACTCCACGGCATCCGACGGCACCGACACCCCCGCCGAACTGGTGCGCAACGCCGCCGCTGCCGGGCTCGACGTCGTGGCGCTCACCGACCACGACACCGTCGGCGGCTACGCGGCGGCCGTCGCCGCCCTGGACGGTACGGACCTGACGCTGGTCACCGGCGCCGAGCTGTCCTGCCGTATCGGCGGCATCGGCATGCACATGCTGGCGTACCTCTTCGACCCCGCCGAGCCGCGGCTGTACGAGGCACGCGAACTCGTACGCGACGGCCGGGTGCCGCGCGCCCGCGGGATGGTCGACAAGCTCCGGGCGCTGGGCGTGCCCATCACCTGGGAGATGGTCGAGCGGATCGCCGGGGACGGCTCGGTCGGCCGGCCGCACATTGCCACGGCGATGGTCGAACTCGGCGTCGTCGCCACAGTCTCCGACGCCTTCACCCGGGAATGGCTCGCCAACGACGGGCGGGTCTACGTCGAGAAGCAGGAGTTCGACCCCTTCGAGGCGGTACGCCTGGTCAAGGCCGCGGGCGGCGTCACGGTCTTCGCCCACCCGGGCGCCCACAAGCGCGGGGAGACGGTGTCCGACGAGGTCATAGCGGCACTGGGCGCCGCCGGGCTCGACGGCATCGAGGTCGACCACGTCGACCACGACCCCGCGACGCGGACCCGGTTGCGCGCCCTCGCGGGGGAGTTGGGGCTGCTCGCCACCGGCTCCTCGGACTACCACGGAAGCCGGAAGACGGTCGTCCTCGGTGAGTGCGTGACCGCGCCGGAGGTCTACGCGGAGATCGCCGCGCGGGCCACGGGGGCGGTACCGATCTCCGCCGTCTAGCTTTTGACGGCGCCGTTCCGGGGCGCCGCGTGCCGCCGCCCCTGACCACCCGCCGGTTGCGCGCTTGTCGCTCCGCCGTTCCTCGTGCTCCTGAAACGTGCCCTCTGCGGCAGTGGGCGCCCCGTACGACCCTCCCGCGCCCTCGCGGCGCTACCTTTTGACGACGAAAGCATCGCCATGTTCGACTTCACCCTGTTCGGGTCCGTCTTCTTCACGCTGTTCGTGATCATGGATCCGCCCGGCATCACGCCGATCTTCCTCGCGCTGACCTCGGGCCGGGCCACGAAGGTGCAGCGGCGGATGGCGTTGCAGGCCGCAGGCGTGGCCTTCGGGGTGATCGCGGTCTTCGGGGTCTGCGGGCAGCAGATCCTCGACTACCTGCACGTGTCGGTGCCCGCGCTGCGGGTCGCCGGAGGGCTGCTGCTCCTGCTGATCGCGCTCGACCTGCTGACCGGCAAGGCGGACGAGCCGACGCAGACCAAGGACGTCAATGTGGCGCTGGTGCCGCTGGGGATGCCGCTGCTCGCCGGCCCCGGCGCGATCGTCACGGTGATCCTGGCGGTGCAGCACGCGGACGGCTTCGCGCAGCAGACCTCGGTGTGGCTGGCGATCGTGGCGATGCACGCGGTGCTGTGGCTGACGATGCGCTATTCGCTGGCGATCATCCGGGTGATCAAGGAAGGCGGGGTCGTGCTGGTGACCCGGCTGTCCGGCATGCTCCTGTCGGCGATCGCCGTGCAGTCCGTCGCGAACGGCGTCTTCGGGTTCGTCCACGGCCAGGGCTGAGGCCTGCCCGCCGCCCCCGCCCGGCCCCCGCCCGACCCCCGGATCCGCCCAGCCCGGTCCGGACCCGCCCCGCTCCCGGACCTGCCGCGACATGCGAAAGCGCCCCGTACGGACGTGCTGTACGGGGCGCCGTTGCGTGAGTCGGGCGGATCAGTCCGCCGGGCGGATGTAGATGCGCTGGCCAAGGGCAGCGGCCTGCTGCACGATCTTGTTGACGGCGGAAGCTTCCACGACAGTGCTGTCCACGGCGTCGCCGTTCCGGTCGTCGAGTCGCATGATTTCGAAGCGCATGGGGCTTCTCCCTTCGTCCCTCGTTACATGTGTGGTCAACGAACACCCCCTTCAAAACATTCCCTACCCTAAATAAACTCTTTCGGCGGTTCGACTACTTAGTGCTGGCTGCACCCTCGCCGGCCCAGAACGCGATGAGCGCGGCGGCCGTCTCGGCCGGCCGCTCGGCGTTGGGGGAGTGCTCCGCGCCCTTGATCACGACGCGCCGGGCGCCCAGCCGCTCGGCCATCGCGTCGAGCAGCGGCACCGGCCAGGCGTAGTCCACCTCGCCGGACAGTACGAGCTTCGGCAGCGGCACGGCGGCGAGTTCGTCGACCCGGTCGGGCTCCGTCATCAACTGGCGTGCCGTGGCGATCAGCTGCTCGGGGGCGGTGGACACCCAGCGGCGGTGCAGGAAGTCGTCGAGCCAGGCCGGGGTCGCGGCGCCGTCGCCGCGGTCGGCGTCCAGCGCGCGCATCGCCCGCCAGGCCGCCTCCATGTCCATCGTCGGCAGATGGTCGATCAGCAGCTGCGTCCTGACCTGCTGGGAGGGCGCCACCTCGGCGGGGCCTGAACTCATCAGGGTCAGCGACGCCCACGGCCCGGCGCTGTCGGCGAGCACCGCCGCCCGCACGATATGGCCGCCCAGCGAGTGGCCCAGCACGTGCAGCGGGGCGCCGCCGTCCTCGGCGGCGAGCACGGCGGCCTGCGCGGAGACGTCAGCGGCCAGCTCGCGCTGGGCGTACGCCGCCTCGTCCCGCGGGCCGCCCGACTCGTGCTGGCCGCGGCCGTCCACCGCGACGACCCGGAAACCCGCCTCGGACAGCGGTACCAGCAGGTCGGCGAAGTCCTCCTTGCTTCCCGTGAAGCCGGGTACGAGCAGCGCGGTGCCGTGCCTGGCGGGTGCGTCGGGGGCGGGCGCGGCGTCCAGGACCGCGAACGACCCGCGGGAGGTGTCGAGCCGGTGCGCTGACGCGTGCTCCGGCAGATCCAGGGTGGTCGGTCGGCTCATGCAGCGAGATTACGCGGTGCTTATGTCCGACAGGTTGCTTCTCGCATGAAACACCCCCGGCCTGGTGGGCCGGGGGTGTCCCGTGGGTGCCGTGTGGCGTACGGATCAGCTGTCTTCGGCCACCGCGGCGGCAACTTCGGCGACCGCCTTGCGCGTACGGCGGCGCGGCGCCTTCACCACGACCTCGTCGGCAGCGACCGCGGGCGCGGGCACGTCGGCGACGGCCTTGCGCGTACGGCGGCGCTTGGGGGCCTCCTCGGCGGCGGCGTCCGCCTCCGGCGCGGCGGCCGGCGCGGGCACCTCGGCCGCGGCCTTGCGGGTCCTGGTCCGCTTCGGGGCCTCCTCGGTGACGACCGCGACGGCGAGGTCCGCTTCCGGCGCGGGCACGTCGGCGACGGCCTTGCGCGTACGGCGCCGCTTGGGGGCCTCCTCGGTGACCGCGTCGGCCTCCGGCGCGGCGGCCGGTGCCGGTACCTCGGCGACGGCCTTGCGGGTCCTGCGGCGCGGGGCCGGCTCGGCGACCGCGGCGTCCGACGCCTGTGCCTCGGCCACGACCTCGGCCGGTGCCTCGGCGGCGGCCTTGCGCGTACGGCGGCGGGGCGCCTTCGGCGCGGCCTCCGCGGTCTCGTCCACGGCCACGACCGGGGCCACGGCCACGACCTCGGCCGGTGCCTCGGCGGCCTCGGCGACCGGGGTCACCGCGGCCCCCGCACCGTTACGGGTCCTGCGGCGGCGGCGCGGTGTACGCGGACCGGCCTGCTGCCCTTCGGCGGCCGGCGGGGACACAGCGGACACCGCCGACACCGCGGTCGCCTCGGTCGCCGACCCGGCGGCCTCGGTCGACGCCGGTACGGCCTGCGGCGCCTCGCCGCCACGGGTCCTGCGGCGCTGCCGCGGGGTCCGGGTGCGGGCCGGCCGCTCCTCGGCGGGAGCCGGAGCCGCGGCCGGGCCGGAACGCCCGCCGCCGCCCGCGGGACGGCGGCCGCGTGCGCCGCGTCCGCCGGTCTCGCCGAGGTCCTCGACCGCTTCCGCGTCGAGCCCGGCCCGGGTCCGCTCGGCCCGGGGCAGTATTCCCCTGGTGCCCGCCGGGATGCCGAGCAGCTCGAACAGGTGCGGGGAGGTCGAGTAGGTCTCCTCCGGGTCGTTGAACGACAGGTCGAGCGCCTTGTTGATCAGCTGCCAGCGCGGGATGTCGTCCCAGTCGACCAGGGTGATCGCCGTACCCGAAGCACCCGCGCGGCCGGTGCGGCCGATGCGGTGCAGATAGGTTTTCTCATCTTCCGGCGTCTGGTAGTTGATCACGTGGGTGACACCCTCGACGTCGATGCCGCGCGCGGCCACGTCGGTGCACACCAGCACGTCGACCTTGCCGTTGCGGAACGCCCGCAGCGCCTGCTCGCGCGCACCCTGGCCGAGGTCGCCGTGCACCGCGCCGGAGGCGAAGCCGCGCTTCTCCAGCTGCTCGGCCACATCGGCGGCGGTCCGCTTCGTGCGGCAGAAGATCATCGCGAGCCCGCGGGTCTCGGCCTGGAGGATGCGGGAGACCAGCTCCGGCTTGTCCAGCGAGTGGGCGCGGAAGACGTGCTGCGTGGTGTTCGCCACCGTCGCGCCCTCGTCGTCGGGGGCGGTCGCGCTGATGTGGGTGGGCTGCGACATGTAACGGCGGGCCAGGTTGATCACCGCGCCCGGCATGGTGGCCGAGAACAGCATCGTCTGCCGCTTCACCGGCAGCATGCCCATGATCTTCTCGACGTCCGGCAGGAAGCCCAGGTCGAGCATCTCGTCGGCCTCGTCGAGGACCAGGGTGCGGACATCGCGCAGGCTGATCTTCTTCTGCCCGGCCAGGTCGAGCAGCCGTCCCGGGGTGCCGACGACCACGTCGACGCCCTTCTTGAGCGCCTCGACCTGCGGTTCGTACGCCCGGCCGCCGTAAATGGCGAGCACTCGGACGGCGCGGACCTTGCCGGCGGTCAGCAGGTCGTTGGTGACCTGCTGGCACAGCTCACGGGTCGGGACGACGACCAGCGCCTGCGGGGTGTCGGTCAGCTGCTCGGGGGTGGCGCGCCCGGCCTCGACGTCGGCGGGCACGGTCACCGACTCCAGCAGCGGCAGGCCGAAGCCGAGGGTCTTGCCCGTACCGGTCTTGGCCTGGCCGATGACGTCGTTGCCCGCGAGGGCCACCGGGAGCGTCATCTCCTGGATGGGGAAGGGAGTGATGATGCCGACAGCCTCAAGGGCTTCGGCGGTCTCGGGAAGAATGCCGAGACTGCGGAAAGTGATGGTGGACAGGATGCTTGCCTCTTCTGTGAGACGCGGCACTGTGCGGCAAGGGGGGTCGAGCAACCGGGCGCACCGGGATCCGGCGCAGGTCACTGACCGCGCAGAGGTGTCGTACAGCCTTCGAGGGGCTGTGGAGCGCGGGACCGCTGCCCTCGCTCGAGCCGCGAGTGGGCGCCCCTCCCGATGTCAGGAGGGCGGTCGGTTCGGAGCCGATCGGGCCACCGACCGGGCATCCAAGGTGTTGCATACGTCGCCCGCCGACGATCGGAACCAGGCCGACTAACGGCGGGTGCATTACCACTCTACCTCGGAAACACGTAGCTGCACCCGATCAAATGTTTCGTTAGGGACATCATCGGGTCACGTGGAGGGTGTCGGCGGGT
This sequence comes from Streptomyces sp. NBC_01477, assembly GCF_036227245.1. Classification (GTDB taxonomy): domain Bacteria; phylum Actinomycetota; class Actinomycetes; order Streptomycetales; family Streptomycetaceae; genus Actinacidiphila. The sequence continues at coordinate 3,077,202 of NZ_CP109445.1, read as the reverse complement.
GCGCGGGACTTGGTTATTGTGCGCTGCATGGACACGCCTGACGACACCACCACGCCCGCCGCCGAGCCCGCACCCGAGTCCGCCGCGGAGTCCGCCGCGCCGGTCACCGGGATCGCCGCCCAGGACTGGACGTCCGCGTCCGCCGACCCGCGCTACCGCGCCGCGGTGGTCGACCTGCTCGGTGCGCTGGCCTACGGCGAACTGGCCGCGTTCGAACGGCTCGCGGAGGACGCGAAACTCGCGCCCACCCTGGAGGACAAGGCGGAGCTGGCGGCAATGGCCGCCGCCGAATTCCATCACTTCGAGCGGCTCCGCGACCGGCTCACCGACATCGGCGAGTCGGCGAACCACGCGATGGAGCCGTTCGGCGCGGCGCTGGACGAGTTCCACCGCCAGACGGCACCGTCCGACTGGCTCGAAGGCCTGGTCAAGGCCTACGTCGGCGACTCGATCGCCTCCGACTTCTACCGCGAGGTCGCGGCCCGCCTCGACACCGACACCCGCACCCTGGTGCTCGCGGTGCTCGACGACACCGGGCACGCCACCTTCGCGGTGGAGAAGGTACGGGCCGCGATCGACGCCGAGCCGCGGGTCGGCGGCCGGCTCGCGCTGTGGGCGCGGCGGCTGATGGGCGAGGCGCTGTCGCAGGCGCAGCGGGTCGTCGCCGACCGGGACGCGCTGTCCACGATGCTGGTCGGCGGTGTCGCCGACGGCTTCGACCTGGCCGAGGTCGGCCGGATGTTCTCCCGCATCACCGAGGCGCACACCAAGCGGATGGCGGCACTGGGCCTCGCCGCGTAGCGCTCGCGCGGCCGGGTCGGCGGCCGGGCGCGGCCGTACGCCCCGGGCGGGTGGACGGTCACGCACGCGCCGCGCCAACGCCCCGGGCGGGCCGGCGGGTGGTCCGGCGGTCAGGCCCCGGTCGGCGTGACCTTCGCGTGCCGCCCGCGCTTGGCCGGCCTGGCCAGCACGCTCAGGCCCGCGGCGGCCGTCGCGAAGGCCGCCGCGAGGCCCGCCCCGGGGTGGCCGCCGCCGAAGACGGTGTACGTGACCAGGCCGCCGGTCAGCGCGGCGACCAGGCCGGTGCCGAGGAGCAGGGCGGGGGCCGGCAGGCGGGCGGGGAAGAGCCGGGCGGCGGCGAAGGCCGCGAGCAGGCCGAGCGCGGCATAGGCGACGATTTGCCAGAGCATCGATTCCCCTCCGGTGACGCGGCGTTGCGGACCGTTCCGTTACTCGTCCTACCCCTGGAGGGACCCGGGCAAAACGAAGGGGCGGCAACCGGACCCGTCCGGTTGCCGCCCCCGCTGACTCCGCGTCAGAGAGCGGCGCCGAATCCCACCCTGCGGGCGGCCGGCTCGCCGATCTCCACATACGCCAGCCGGTCCGCGGGGATGAGCACCTTGCGGCCGTGCTCGTCCTCCAGGGACAGCAGCTTCGCGTCGCCCGACAGCGCGTCGGCGACGGCCTTCTCCACTTCGGCCGCCGACTGCGCGCTCTCGATGTTGATCTCGCGCGGCGCGTGCTGCACGCCGATCTTGACCTCCACGGCTTGGATACCTCCGATGGTCTGGCGGTGTGCGCGGTTGGTCGCGCCGTACGCTGCCCAGACTAGCCCGCGGCGGGGGCGGTGAATCCGCGCCTCGTGCACGCCGTGAGCGAACACCGGCCGGGCCCGGCCGGGGCGCCGTCAGCCGTTCTGGCCGCCGGTGCCCTCCGTGCCGTGCAGCGGGAAACCCGCGATGCCGCGCCACGCCAGCGACGTCAGCAGCTGCACGGCGGTGTCCCGGGGCACATCGCTGCGGCTGGCCAGCCAGTAGCGGGCCACCACCTGGGAGACGCCGCCGAGGCCCACCGCCAGCAGCATCGACTGGTCGCGGGACAGGCCGGTGTCCTCGGCGATGACCTCGCTGATCGCCTCCGCGCACTGCAGCGCGACCTTGTCGACCCGCTCCCTGACCGCCGGCTCGTTGGTCAGGTCGGACTCGAAGACCAGCCGGAAGGCGCCGCCCTCGTCCTCGACGTAGGCGAAGTACGCGTCCATCGTCGCCTCGACGCGCTTCTTGTTGTCCGTGGTGGACGCCAGCGCGCCGCGCACCGACTGGAGCAGTGACTCGCAGTGCTGGTCGAGAAGCGCGAGATACAGTTCGAGCTTGCCGGGGAAGTGCTGGTAGAGCACCGGTTTGCTGACGCCGGCCCGCTCGGCGATGTCATCCATCGCGGCCGAGTGGTAGCCCTGCGCGACGAAGACTTCCTGGGCCGCCCCCAGCAACTGCTCGCGTCGGGCCCTGCGGGGCAAGCGGGTGCCGCGTGGTCGTGCCTGGGTCTGCTCGATGGCTGTCACGCCGCCTCCCATTTCTGCGGAACGAACGAAAGACCGAACGAAAAGAACGCTGCGCTGGCCATCGTACTTTTGAGTAACGACCCTGTGCGCCGTACGGGCGCACATTCTCACTTTCTGGATACGGGCGGTCCTGCCGGTGTCCTTCGGGTGAGGCGCTCCGCGCGGCGTTCCGCGCGCTCGGCGGTGCCGGCGGCGGCCGGCGTCAGCGGTAGTCGTCGTCCTCGTCCAGCGGGACCACCCGGCGCTGCTCCGCGGTGTCCGCCGGGTCCGCCTCGCCGTCGCGGTCCGCGGGCCTGGCGGTCACCGGGTCGTCGCGGTGCTGGAGCAGTTCGGCCTGCTGTTCGGCCCTGTCGGCCTCCGGGGCCTCCAGGTCGTCGTCGAGCGCGCTCTGCGCGGCGTTGTCGTCCTCGTCGGCTTCCCGCTCGATGTGCGCGATCTCGTCGGACATGGCGCCTTCCTTCCCTCGGTCCCCGCCCTTCCCCCTCCTGGAACCCCCTCCTTGGAGCGTAGGAGCCCCGGGCCGCGCGCGCAGCGCGTACGGGCGCCCCCGGACAGGAGCGCGCACCCGCGGACGGCCGATTCCGCGCGGGTATGCGCGACCTTGTGCCGCCGAACGCACAGTCGTACGCGTGATCGTCTCGTAACATCGGTACATGGCTTCGACGGACTACTCCCAAGCCGCCGCCGTACCGGCGGTCGTACCCCCGGCGGGGCCGGTGCTCACGGCCGGGGAGACGGCAAGGACCGTGCAGTTGCCCGGGCTCGGCCTGGTGGTGCGCTCGCGCGCCCACACCGCGCCGCGGCAAGGCGGCGGCGAAGCCGAGCCCGCGATGTTCGTGCACGGCCTCGGCGGCTCGTCGCAGAACTGGTCGGCGCTGATGGCCTCGCTCGCCGACAGCCTCGACTGCCACGCCCTGGACCTGCCGGGTTTCGGCCATTCCCCGCCGCCTGACGACGGCAATTACTCGATCGCGGCCCATGCCCGCGCCGTCGTCAAGCTGCTGGACGCCGAGGGCCGCGGCCCGGTCCACCTGTTCGGCAATTCGATGGGCGGCGCGGTGTCCGTCAAGGTCGCCGCCGCCCGGCCCGACCTGGTCCGCAGCCTCACGCTGATCTCACCCGCGCTGCCCGAGGTGCCGCCCCAGCTCAGCGCCGTACCCACCGCGCTGCTGTCCGTCCCCGGCCTGCCGGCGCTCTACGCCCGGTCCACCCGCGAATGGGCGCCCGAGCGCCGCACCACGGCGCTGCTCTCGCTCATCTACGGCGACCCGGCCGTCGTCGGCGAGACCGCGCGGGCCGCCGCCGCCGACGAATACCAGCGGCGGTTCGACCTGCCGTATTTCTGGGACGTCATGATCCGCTCGACCCGCGGCATCGTGAACTCCTACACCCTCGGCGGCCAGCACTCCCTGTGGCGGCAGGCGGAACGGGTCCTCGCCCCGACCTTGCTGATCTACGGTGTCCGCGACAAGCTCGTGTCCGTACGCATGGCCCGAAGGGCGTCGCGGGCCTTCCGCGACTCCCGGCTGCTGACCATCCCCGGCGCCGGCCATGTCGCGATGATGGAATACCCCTACCTGGTCGACAGGGCCTTCCGCGACCTGCGGGACGACATCGCGACGCGCGCACGGACCGGCGCGGCCGACGGTACGGTCACGTCGACGACGGACATGAGCACTGCGGCTGGCGGGAGCTGATCGAGGGCGTGGGCAGACACAGCGCGCAGGACGACCAGGACGGTCGCGACAATCGCGTACCCCCGATCGGCGGCACGTTCGCGCCGCCCGGCAGCGCCCTGGGCACCCCCGGCAGCGGGCGCCGCAGGCGCGGTTCCGGCGAGCCGTTCGACCCCTTCGGGGACAGCGGCGCCTTCGCGGCCGTACGCCCCCAGGACCTCGCCGCCCGGCCGCCCGCCCACCCCGAGCACCGCGAACACGGGGCGTGGGGCACACCCGGCGCGTGGAGCGGTTCCGGCAGCCGGGGCCGCGACCTGCCCTTCGACCCCGTCGAGGACTGGGCCGAGGGCTGGGCCGCGCACGACACCGCCACGGCCGCGGCCACCGCGGGGCTGCGGTCGCCGCGCCACCAGGTGGAGACGCTGGGCCGTACGGTGCCGCGCCCGCGGCAGGAATTCCTCGACGCCTTCGAGCCGCCCGCCGTGCCCGCCGCGTCCGCCGCCCCGCCGGACACCCCGGCCGCGGAGCCGCCCCCGGCGGAACCCGAGCCCAGCGGGCGCCGCAAGCCCGGCAAGGCCGGCTGGACGATCAGCGGCATCGCCGCCGCCGCGGTGGTCACCGTGGTCGCCGTCGCGACCGGCGGCCAGCTCACCGGCGGCGGCAACGACGGCCCCGGGTCCGACCCGGGCGCCGACAAGCCGACCCGCTCCTCCGACGACGCGGCGTCCCGCTCCGACGCCCGTACGACGCCGAGCGCGAGCCCCTCGGTCGCCCCGGCCGGCTACGACCAGCTGATGGACCTGCAGTATCCGCTGGACCCCGCGCTCAAGCTCTCCGGCGCCTTCGACACCGTCCCCGGCCACCAGGCCGCGCCCGGCAAGGGCAAGGTGATGACCTTCCGGGTCGACGTCGAGCGGGGCCTCCCGCTGGACGGCGGGCTCTTCAGCGACACCGTCTACAAGACCCTCAACGACAGCCGCAGCTGGGGCCACGGCGGCACGATGACCTTCGAGCGGGTCTCGACCGGCCACGCCGACATCGTCGTCACCCTGGCCAGCCCCGGCACCACGGCGAAGTGGTGCGCCAAGTCCGGGCTCGACACGACCGTCGAGAACGTCTCCTGCGACGCGGCGTCCACGCCGCGGACCATGATCAACGCGTATCGCTGGGCGCAGGGGGCCGACACGTATGGGGCGCACCTGATGCACGCGTATCGCCAGATGCTGATCAACCACGAGGTCGGGCACCGTCTGGGCCACGGCCACGTGGGGTGTCCGCGGGGCGGCGCCCCGGCCCCCGTGATGATGCAGCAGACGAAGTTCCTCTCCCTCGACGGCGGTCCCACCTGCAAGCCCAACGCCTGGCCTTTCCCCTAGCCCCCCGTCCTGCCTCCCCGGGTATGTCCGGGGACCTGCCCCCGGTGGGGGCTTGTCGCGCAGTTCCCCGCGCCCCTGGTGTGCTGCCCTCTGCGGCAGAGGACCCGAGCCCCGCAGCGGCGCCGGGAGCCGCGCGCTCAGCCGAAACGCGGCCGTAGGCGAAAGCGCGGGCCACACCAACGCGTGACGGCGGGAGAAGTTACGCCCATTCACCCCTTCTGGTGGTGTCGCGGACAACCGTCCGCCGAGCGGGCCGTACCGCGCAATACGGTCGTCCCGCCGGGCGGGACACCAACTCGTCCGGAGTCAGGACGAGAAGGGGCGGACCCGTGCGGATTGGGTTACTTACCGAGGGCGGTTATCCGTACGCAAGGGGTGAGGCCGGCGCGTGGTGCGACCGCCTCGTCCGCGGCATGCCCCACCACGTCTTCGACGTCTACGCGCTGAGCCGGTCACCGCGCACCGGGGCCGCGGGCACCGTCGAGACCCCGCCGCAGGTCCGCCGGGTACGGCAGGAGCGGCTGTGGGGCGAGCCGCCCGCCCCGGAGGCGCAGGGCGGCGGGCGCGCCGCGGCCAAGGCGGCCCGCGCCGCCTTCCGTACCGGCTTCCGGGACTTTGCGGCAGCCCTGGCCGGCGGCGCCGGCATGTGCGCGGTCGAGCGGGCGGACCGTTTCGCCAGCGGCCTCTACGCGCTCGCGGACCTCGCCCTGGACGCCGCCGGCGCCCTTCCGGCGATGCTGCGCGGCGACGACGCCCTCGCGGAGCTGGAGTCGGCGTGCCGGGCCCCCGGCGTACGCCCGCTGCTCGGCGACATCGTCGTGACCGAACTCCTCACTGCCGCCGACCTGCTGGAACGCCAGCTGCGCCCGCTGTCCGCGCCCTGGTACGGCCCGGACGCGCTGGGCGCCGCCGATGTGTGCCACGCGGTGTCCGGCGGCCCGGCCACGCTGCCGGGGCTGCTGGGCAAACGGTTCTGCGGCACCCCGCTGATCGTCACCGAATACACCGTCCGCACCCGGGAGGCGCTGCTCGCACAGCGGGCCGCCGGGCTGCCTCCGGCCGTCCGCGCCCTGCTCGGCGACCACCACCGGCTGCTGTCCGGCGAGAGCTACCGGCAGGCCGCGCTGATCACCCAGGGCTCGACCCACGTACGGCGCTGGCAGGAGCGCTGCGGCGCGCCCCGGGAGAGGACCCGGACCATCCACCCCGGCATCGACGCCGGGCGCTTCGCCCGGGCGGGCGCGGCCGCGGAGGCCGCGGCGCAGGACGGTGGACGGGCCGCGCACGCCGATCCGACGGTCGCGTGGGTCGGCCGCGCGGACCCGGCCAAGGACCTCATCGCGCTGCTGCACGCCTTCCACGCGATACGCCGGAAGGAGCCGCGGGCCCGGCTGCGGGTCTGCCACCTGCGCGCCGCCGACCAGCGGGCGGCCGGCTATCTGGACCACTGCCGTACGCTCGCCGCGCAGCTGTTCCCCGACGAGGCGGCCGACGCGACCGCCGGCGGCGAGAGCCCGGTCAGCTTCGAGGAGATCGGCTCGCCCGGCGTCCCGGAGCCCGCGGACGCCTACACGGCGGGCGACGTGGTCGTGCTGTCCAGCAGCGCGGAGGGCTTTCCGCTGAGCCTGGTCGAGGCGATGTTCTGCGGGCGGCCCACCGTGTCCACGGACGTCGGCGCGGTACGCGAGGTCATCGGCGGTACGGGTCTGGTGGTGCCGCCGCGCAATCCGAAGGAACTGGCCGAGGCCACGCTCGGCCTGCTGCGCGGCCCCGGGCGCGCGGCCCGGCTCGGCGCGGCGGCCAGGGAGCGGGCGCTGACCCTCTTCACGGTCACCGCCTGCGTGAACGCCTTCGCCGACAGCTACCTGGACGTGGTCGCCCACCATCCCGTACACCGGCTGCCGCTGCTCGACGCCCAGGGCGCCCCGCGCCCCTTCACCACCCCGGCGGAGTCCCTGTCGCCGGCCCGCCTGGCCCCGACTCCCGCCGACCCCGCGTGGACCGCTGTCCCGGCCCGCCGATGACCGCCGCGCCGCCCTTCCCCACCCACCTGCCGCGGAGCCGTACCCCCATGACCCCGGAACCCCCCCGCCCGACCCCGCCCCCACCTGCCCTGCCCCCCATATCCGAAGCCCCGCCGAACTCTGCGCGCCCGGGTTCTGGCGTCGACGGGCCGGGCCCCGAGCGTGGCGTGGACGTACCAGGATCGGGTCCCGGCGGGGACGCGCCGTCCGCCGTGCGCCGTGTGGGCGAGCCGCTCCCCGAACCGCGGGATCGCCCCGGCGCGGGCCGCTGTGCCGAATCGATTTCGCAGCCGCCCCGCCACGCCCCCGGCGGCGCCCGCGTACCGGCCGCGGCGGCGGCGCCGCGCCCCCCCGGCGGCCGCCGCCTGCCCGCCGTGGCGCCGCCCCGCCGCGGCGGCGCCGACCCCGTGCTGGCCGTGATGCACCGGCACCGGGCCATGGTCGCGGGGGCAGTTGACGCGTGGGAGATTGCCGCGGGTCTTGAGGCGTGCGGGGTCAATGACGGGGAGGCGCGGCGGCTGCGGCACCGTGATGTGTTCGGGCTGGCCGAGGAGTTGTACGCAAGGGTGCCGCGGGCGGGGCGGGTGGCCGCCCCGGGGGAGCCGGCGGCGGGCGGCGCGTGGCTCGGCGGGCGGACCGTCGCGGTGCACCTGCTGCCCGGGGCCGGCTGCGTCCTGGCGGCGAGGTTCCCCGCGGCAGCCGCGCCGGCCGCGGTGCTGGCGGCCGTCGCCCTGTGGGCGGCCCTGCGCGGCGGCCCGCTGCGTATCGCACATGGCGCGGGTGCGGCCACCTGGACGTACGGCCTGCTCGGCTTCGCCCTCTACGGCCCGCAGGCCGTCACCGCGCTCGCGGGCCGCGGCCGCTTCGACACCGGGGCCGGCACCGCCGCCTTCGCGGCCCTGGCGCTCGGCCTGCTGCCCGCCGCGGCCCTGGCCCGCTGGTTCGCCGTCGCCGCCCGCGCCCAACTCGGCCCCAGCCACGGCCTCGCCGACTTCGCCGACGCTGTACGCCCCCGCCTTGCCGCGGCCCTGGCCGGGCACGCCGCCGTACAGACCGCGCTGCTGCTGGCCGCCGCCGTGGCGGGGTCCGCGCCGCTCGCCGGGCCGGCCGCGCTGGGCGTGCTGCTGTTCACCGCCCGGCTGCTGGCCGTGCACGGGCACGCCGCGACCGCCGCGGCGGCCCTGGCCGCGGCCTGCGCCGCCGAGGCGCTGACCCTCGTGCTCGCGGCGGCCCCCGGCCACCTCGCGCCGCCCGGCGGCACCGCGGAGGCCGCCGCCTGCGGCGCCGCCGCTCTCGTACTGGCGGCCCGGGCGTTCCGCCTGCTCGCCCGGGCCGCCGCCCACCGCCCGCCGCTCGCCGGGCGCCACTGACCTCTGTCACACCGACCAGGAGAAAGAGACCCTTGATCACGCATTTGTTGACCCGACACCGGCAGCTCCGCACCGCACCGCTCGGAGGCTCCCGATGAGAGTGCTGCTGCTCGGAGCCGACGGCTTCCTCGGCCGCCATGTCGCGGAGCGGCTGCTCGCCGACCCGGCCGTCCAGCTCACCGCGCTGGGCCGCAGCGACGACGCCGACGTCAGGTTCGACCTGTCCAGCGGCGCGCCCGGCGTGCTCGCCCGCTTCCTCGACGCGGTCCATCCCGGCGTCGTCGTCAACTGCGCCGGCACCACCCGTGGCGCCGCCCGCGAGCTGACCCGGCAGAACACCGTGGCCGTCGCCACGGTCTGCGAGGCGATGCGCCGCAGCAGTATCGCCGCCCGGCTGGTCCAGCTGGGCTGCGGCTCGGAATACGGCCCCTCGCCGGTGGGCTCGTCCACCGGCGAGGACGCCCCGCCGCGGCCCGGCGGCCCGTACGGGGTCAGCAAGCTCGCCGCGACCGAGCTGGTGCTCGGGTCGAGCCTGGACGCGGTGGTGCTGCGGGTGTTCAGCCCGGTCGGCCCCGGCACCCCGACCGGCGCGCCGATGGGCCGGGTCGCCGAGGCGCTGCGCCGGGCGATGCAGAACGGCGACCCCGAACTGCGGCTCGGCGGCCTGGCCGTGCAGCGGGACTTCATCGACGCCCGCGACGTGGCCAGGGCGGTGCACGCCGCCTCGCTGTCGGCCGCGCAGGGCGTGGTGAACATCGGCAGCGGGCGGGCGGTGCGGATGCGGGACATGGCCGCCGCGCTGGCCCATGTCGCGGGCTACGAGGGCACCGTCCGCGACCTGGACGAGACGCAGGCCCCCGGCGCCGTGACGATGCCGCCGTATCCCGACGGGTGCGGGCTGTGGCAGCAGGCAGATGTCCGTACCGCACGCGACCGGCTGGGCTGGCGGCCGCGGATCGGCCTGGAGGAGTCGCTGGCCGACGTGTGGATGGAGGCGGCATGCCGCGTGTGACCGGGATCCGGCGGCGTACGGGATCCCGCGCCCCCGGTCCGGGGCACGGGACCGACCCGTGGGCGGGGCCGCCCGGATACTGGGACCGGGTGGTCCCCGCGGCCGGCGGCGGGGCCGCGGACCGGCCGCCGCCCACGATGTGACCGTCGGATGTCTCGGTCCTCGGACCGGGTGTCTTGGAATGAAGACCGGCGTGGCAGTGTTGCAGGGATGCGCGTGTGCGAGCACGTGGAGTCCGTACCGTCTGAGACCGACCAAACGTATTGCTGAGGTCCCTGTGTCGCTGCCACCCCTGGTCGAGCCGGCCGCCGAGCTCACCGTTGACGAGGTCCGCAGATATTCGCGTCACCTGATCATCCCCGATGTGGGCATGGACGGGCAGAAGCGGCTCAAGAACGCCAAGGTGCTGTGCGTCGGCGCCGGCGGTCTCGGCTCGCCGGCCCTGATGTACCTTGCGGCCGCCGGTGTCGGCACGCTCGGCATCGTGGAGTTCGACGAGGTCGACGAGTCGAACCTGCAACGCCAGATCATCCACAGCCAGGCCGACATCGGCCGCTCCAAGGCCGAGTCGGCCCGCGACTCGGTCCTGGGGATCAACCCGTTGGTGAACGTCGTCCTGCACGAGACCCGGCTCGAAGCCGAGAACGTGATGGAGATCTTCGCGCAGTACGACCTGATCGTGGACGGCACCGACAACTTCGCGACCCGTTACCTGGTCAACGACGCGTGCGTCCTGCTGGACAAGCCGTACGTCTGGGGCTCGATCTACCGCTTCGACGGCCAGGCCTCGGTCTTCTGGTCCGAGCACGGCCCCTGCTACCGCTGCCTCTACCCCGAGCCCCCGCCGCCCGGCATGGTGCCGTCCTGCGCCGAGGGCGGCGTGCTCGGCGTGCTGTGCGCCTCGATCGGCTCGATCCAGGTCACCGAGGCGATCAAGCTGCTGGCCGGCATCGGCGAGCCGCTGGTCGGCCGGCTGATGATCTACGACGCCCTGGAGATGACGTACCGCACGGTCAAGGTCCGCAAGGACCCGGACTGCGCCGTGTGCAGCGACCACCCCACGGTCACCGAACTCATCGACTACGAGGCCTTCTGCGGTGTCGTCTCCGAGGAGGCGCAGGAGGCGGCGGCCGGGTCGACGATCACTCCCAAGCAGCTCAAGGAGTGGATCGACGACGGCGAGAACATCGAGATCATCGATGTCCGCGAGCCGAACGAGTACGAGATCGTGTCCATCCCCGGCGCGAAGCTGATCCCGAAGAACGAGTTCATCATGGGCGCCGCCCTGGCGACGCTCCCGCAGGACAAGCGGATCGTGCTGCACTGCAAGACCGGTGTGCGCAGCGCCGAGGTCCTCGCGGTCCTCAAGTCCGCGGGCTTCTCCGACGCCGTCCACGTCGGCGGCGGCGTGATCGGCTGGGTCAACACCGTCGAGCCGCACAAGCCGATCTACTGATCGGCGGTTGGAACGCCCGAAGGGGCCGGCGCTTCGGCGCCGGCCCCTTCGCTGTGCGCCCGTCCGGCGCCACAGGTCGGCGCTACAGTTCCCCGCGGCGGCTGAGCTGGGTGAAGGACAGCCAGCCCGGCAGCACCGGCAGCCAGAAGGTCAGCAGCCGGAAGAAGAGCACCGCGGGGGTGGCCACCTCCTTGGGCAGGCCCGCCGCGATCAGACCGCCGGTCAGCGCCAGTTCGACCGCGCCGACACCGCCGGGCGTCGGGGCGGCCGAGCCCAGCGCGTTGCCCGCCAGGAAGACCACCGCGACGGCCGCGTAGCTGAGATTGCCGCCGAAGGCCCGTACGCAGCCGTCCAGGCAGATCACGAAGGTGACCGTCACCAGCAGGGTGCCGCCGATCCCGGTGGCCAGCTTGCCGGGCCGCTGGAGCACGTCCAGCATGCGCGGCACGACACCGGCGAACAGCGCCCGTACCCGCGTGGAGACGAACTTGCGCAGCGCGGGCACCGCGGTGACCACGAGCACCAGCACACCGGCGGTCAGCAGGCCCGCCATGACCGTACGGGACGGCGACAGCGACGGCGTCTTCTCCGTACCGGTGATGAAGCCGAAGGTCATCAGCAGCAGCACGTGCATGCCGAGGCCGACCAGCTGCGAGGCGCCGACACTTGCCACGGCCAGGCCCGGCCGCACCCCGGCCTTCTGGAGGTAACGGGTGTTCAGCGCCACTCCGCCGACCGCGGCGGGCGCCACCAGCTTCACGAAGGACCCGGCGATCTGCGCCTGCACCGTCCGCACCAGCGACAGCCTTTCCGGCACGAAGCCGGCCAGCGCACATGCGGCGGCGACATAACTTGCCGCGGATCCCGCGACCGCGATCGCCGCCCACCGCCAGTCGGCATTGGCGATGGCGTGCCCGATCGGCACCGAGCTGAGCTGCGACAGCAGGAAATACGCGGCAAAGGCGCCGGCGATCACCGTGATCAGGGTGCGCGGCTTGATCCTCTCCAGCCGGACCGGCTCGACCGGGGCCTGCGGCCGGATCAGCAGCACCTGCTGCCGGATCCGGGACAGCAGATCCTCCTCGCGGGCCTCTTCGAGCGCGTCCTCTATTGCCCGCTTCTCGGCTTTGCGCTCAGCCTTGGAGGCCGGCTTCTCCTCGCTTTTGCCCTCTTTCCCCTCCGTGCCGGCCCGCTCGGCGCCGGACGCCCCGTCCAGGCCCGCACGTGCCGTCCTGCGGGCCGCCGCCGCGTCCTCGGCACGCTGCTGCTCGCGGGCCTCCTTCTCGGCCGCGGAGGCGGCGAGCACCGCCTCGCGCTCCCGCTGGGCCCGCTCCCTCGCCAACTGCTTGAGCTGCGCGCGGGTGGCGCGGCTGAGCGCGATCGGCTGGAGCAGCGGCAGCGAGCTGGCCACCGCGTCGGGGCCGAGCACCGCCACCGCGGACGCCACCGCGCGCTCGGGGCCGACCCGCAGCGCCATCGTCGTCAGCAGCTGCGCCACGTCCATCCGCAGCACGATGTCGCCCGCCGCGATCTCACCGCCGCGCAGGTCGGTGAGGAAGACCCGGCCCGAGCGGTCCACCAGCAGCGACTCGCCGACCAGCCGCCGGTGCGCGATGCGCCGCGACTGGAGCGCCCGCACCTGCGTCCAGGCCTCGCGCAGCAGGGTGTCGGTGATCTCCTCGTCGGTCAGCGCGTCGAGCCGCCGGCCGCCGATGTGCTCGTAGACCAGCATCACTGCGTCGGGACCCAGCTCCGAGGTGGCGATCAGCTTCGGCGCGTTGGCACCCGCGGCGATTGCCGCGTACGCGAGCAGCGCCTCCTGTTCGAGCGCCTGCCGCAGCGAGAGCAGGCTGCGCCGCTGGGTGATCCCGCCGACCAGGGACAGCCGCCGCCAGGCGCGGTAGAAGAACCCGTGCGCCTGGAGCTCGCGGTCCACCACGGTGACGTCGAGCGGTGGTCCGTCCTCCAGGGTGACCAGATAGCCGCGCCCGCGGTCGGAGTCCGCCGTCTCGGGCCCGTCCACCTGGACCCTGCGGGCGGTCTGCGGGCTGAAACCGACCCGGCGCAGCCCGGCCAGCAGCTGCCGCCCGGTGGGGCGCACGTTGGGCGAACCGACCGCGTAGACCGTGCCGTAGGCGATGGTCCAGCCGATCAGGACGGTCACCGCGATCGAGAACGGCGTCGTATAGCCGCCGACCAGCACCGCGAAGGCGTCGAGCAGCAGCACGAACCACAGCGCCACCCGCCAGCGCGGGCGGCGCGCCATGCCGACCGCCGTGACATAGGCGATGACCGGCGCCAGATACCCGTGCACCGGATCGGTCATGCCGCTCCCGGACGGAGCGTTGTGCGTCAGCGCCTCGCGGATCGGGCCGGGCGCCGAATTGGTCACCCACAGGTCCGTGGCAAGGGCGGTGCCGTGCGCCAGCACGGCGGCGAGCACACCGTCGGCGATACGCAGCCCGTCCCTTTTGGCCAGCCGCTCGATCGCGAAGGCGACCGGCACGATCAGCACCGCGACGCTCGCGGTCAGGCCCGCGAACGACGCCAGCGCGTCGGGCGCGTGGTCGGTGCCCTTGGTGATGTCCGTCTCAAGGCCGGTCGTCGTCGCGTGCGCGAAGCCCGCGATGGCGAGCACGACCGCGATGCCGAGCAGCCCGAACAGGAAACGCATCAGGTCGGCGGGCCGGTGCACCCGGGCGGCGAGCAGCGGTTCGTCGACGGCGACCGGGGTGGGGCCGGGCTCGGGGACCACGGTGTGGCTGTGCTCGCCGTCGCGCGCGTCGTCGCCGTCGCCGTCCGTGCCCTCGTCCGTGCCCTCGTCCTTGCCGCGGCCTGTGTCGCGGCCGTTGCCGTCGCTCATTGCGTCGCCGTCGCGCTCGGACGTGGCCTTCGCCTTGTCGCGGGACGCGCGGGCCGCGGCACCGTCCGCTGCGCCGCCACCGGGCGCGGGCAGCGCTTTACGGGCGCGGGAGGCCCCTCCGGCCTTGTCCGCGCCCGGCTGATCCGCTTCGGTCTCTTCTTGATCACGTATCACCAGTCACCGCCGGGACGATGGTGGCATGACCACCATACGGATGGCACCGGAACCCCCCGGTGTCGGCGGCCTGGGGCAGGATGGGGCGGATGAGCGAGGAGTACGACCCCGGCGCGCCCGGCGACTACGCGGAGCGGGTGCTCGACACCGTCGACCTGATCCCGGCCGGGCGGGTGATGAGCTACGGCGACATCGCGGAATGGCTCGGCGAGGGCGGCCCCCGGCAGGTCGGCCGGGCGCTCGCGCTGTACGGCAGCGGGGTGCCCTGGTGGCGTGTGGTGCGGGCCGACGGTGTCCTGCTGCCGGGCCACGAACTGCGCGCCCTGGACGCCTACCGCGCCGAGGGCACACCGCTGCGGACCGCGGGGCCCGCGAGCGAGGGCCACATACCGCGGGTCGACATGCGCCGG